>NZ_MLYO01000160.1 GCF_001866665.1 Streptomyces monashensis
CTCGCAACGCGTCGCCGTGATGTACCTCGGGAAGATCATCGAGGTGGGCGACCGCGAGTCCATCTACGTCCGTCCCCGCCACCCCTACACCCACGCCCTGCTGTCCGCCGTACCCGAGGTGAACCTCACGGACGACGACAGCGCGGGACGCGAGCGCATCCGCCTGGCCGGCGACGTCCCCTCCCCGATCGCCCCGCCCTCGGGCTGCCGCTTCCGCACCCGCTGCTGGAAGGCGCAGGACAAGTGCGCGACCGAGGAACCGCCGCTGGTCCGGCTCTCCGGGAACCACGAGGGCCACCTGACGGCGTGCCACTTCCCGGAGGAGCCGACGACCGAGGCCCGCGACGAGGACATCGTCCTGGACCCGGCGCTGGTGGCGTTGGAGGAGGAGAGCGGGGACTGAGCGGCCCCTGGGGGCAGCCGGGCTAGCGCGCCCTTTCGGCCACGGTGATGATCTCCTGGCCGGCGGCGGTGAGCGGCCCGCGCTCCCAGTCCCCGTACTGCGCCACGACGCTCAGCCCGGCCTCGCCGAGGACGTCCCGCAGGGCGCGGTCGTCGAGGAACCGCAGGACGCCGTGGCTGACCCGGGGCGCGGGCCAGCCGTCGCCCTCGTACGTCGCGGTGAACCGCACCCGCCCGCGCCGGAGTCCGCCGTCCTGGGCCTCGTGCCGGACCCGTACGGGGGTGCCGTCGGCCGCCGTGACCTCGTGCACCCGCTCCGGGGTCCACCGCTCCCAGGCCCGGGCGGCCGGATTACGGGTCTCGAACACGAACCGCCCGCCGGGCCCGAGAGCCTCCCGGACGGCGTACAGCAGGCGGCGGATCTCCTCGTCCCCGGTCAGCTCCTGGAAGGCGTGCCCGGTCATCACGACGAGGTCGAACTCCCCGTGCCACAGTCGGGTTCGCATGTCCCCGAGCACCCACTCGACGCCGTCCGGCCGGGCCCTGCGCGCCTGGACGAGCATGGCGGCGGCCGGATCGAGTCCCATCAGCCGCCCCGGATGCCCCTCGGCCCGGGCCCGCCGCAGCAGCCGCCCCGTCCCGCATCCGACGTCCAGCACCGCGCGGGCCTCCCGCACCAGACCGAGGTAGAAGTCGTCGCCCGGTCCCCAGGGGTTGAGGCTGTCGTAGAGCGCGGCGAGCGTGAGATCGGTGAACGAATGATCTACCACCGCGGCAGTTTGACACACGATGCTGAACGGTGTGTCAGGTTCCGGTGGAGTTCTTGAGGGTCTCTCAACTTTGGTGTTTCAGAGCGTTGATGAAGGAGGCGAAGGTGGTGGGTGGGAGGGTGAGGGTGGCTCGGGTGGGGGCTTTTGAGTCGCGGATGGCTATGCGGGTGTGCCGGTGGGCGACTTCGACGCAGGCGTCGCCCTGGCCACCACCTGAGAAGGAGGACTTCCGCCAGACGCCGGGGGTCAGCATGCTTACAGCTCCTTCGACAGCGGTCGAGTCGACTTCAGGTGCTGGAGGAACGGCGTGAAGGTGGTGGGGGTGAAGGTCAGGATGGCCCTGGCTGGTGCCTTTGAGTCACGGATGGCTATGTGGATCCGTGTGGCGGCGATCTCCACGCACGCGTTTCCGTCGCCGCTACCGCTGTAGGAAGACTTCCGCCAGTCGTCGGGGGTGTTCACTGGTCGCCTCACAGTTCCTTGGCCAGCCGGTAGATGAGGTCACGCGACCGTTCGGGGTCGAGTGACGCCTCCTCCACTCTACGGAAGAGCGTTCGATAGACGGCGAGCTGTGCTTCCGACTCGATGAAGAGCGATCCATGTGGGCCATCGCGTACGACGGTGTCCAGCCTCGGTACCGTCCCACCGGCATACACCATCGCGGCTGTGACGTCCGCGAACTCGTCCAAGTCGAAGGGGATGACGTGGACGGTGATGTGATCCGCCTCCGACACGTCCAGAATGTGTGTGAGTTGCGCCTTTGAGACGGCGCGCCCACCGACGCGGATGCGCAGCGCTGCCTCGTGAACCACCGCGTCATACGGAATCGGCTGTGGACTCTCTATGACGACGCGCCGCTGCAGGCGGTGGCGGACGCGGTGGGCCTCGCGTCCGATCCGGCTCGGCTTCCCCGGCTGGGAGTTGCTGACTGGTACGCCCCCTCGTGCTGGGCCCCGACAACGTGCCCGTGATCGCGGACGAGCGGCAGGCCGAGAAGGACGTACCTCTCGCGGTGCTCTCGGCCATGACACACGGGCGTGGCCCGCAGGCACCGGCCATACTGGAATCCCTGGCCGCCGCCCTGCGGACCATCGACCCCGACAGCGCCGCCGTCTTCGTGCAGTTCATCGACTCATGCCTGACCGACCCCCAGGCGAAGCAGATGTGGAGGGACCTGATGACCGCGATCGAGTACTTCTGGCGACACCCGCTCGCCGAGCAGGTACGCGAAGAAGGACGAGAGCAGGGACTGGAGCAGGGGCGGCTTGAGGCCAAGGCCGAGATGGTCCTCCACGTCCTGGAGTGGCGCGGCATCCCGGTCTCCGGCGCCGTCCGCGACCGCGTCAGCGCCTGCACGGACCTCGCCCAGCTGGAGGTCTGGGCCCAGCGGGCCGTACACGCCACGGACGCGGCGGAGTTGTTCGCCGAGGAGTGAGCCGGCCGCTGGTCTCATGCCGACGGCCCGCGCCTGGGGGGCGCGGGCCGTCGGCATGGGAAGGTTTGGGTCAGGCAGCCGCCTCGGAGTCCTTGGAGAGGGCGTCCCCGGCCTTACGGGGAGCCGGAACCGTCTCCTGGGTCTCCGGGTAGTGGCACGCCGTCAGGTGGCCCGGCTTGTTGCCGTCCACCTGGAGCAGCGTCGGCGCCTCCGTCGCGCACTTCTCCGTCGCCTTCCAGCAGCGGGTGCGGAAGCGGCAGCCGGACGGCGGGTTGATGGGCGAGGGGACGTCGCCGACCAGGCGGATGCGCTCGCGCGGCTCGGCGTCCACCGTCGCCTCGGGCACGGCGGAGAGCAGGGCCCGGGTGTAGGGGTGACGGGGGTTGCCGTACAGGTCCGCGCGGTCGGCGATCTCGACGATCTTGCCCAGGTACATCACGGCGACGCGTTGCGAG
>NZ_MLYO01000161.1 GCF_001866665.1 Streptomyces monashensis
GTCCGTGAACTCCTGGAGATCGTGGGCCTGAACCCCGAGCACTTCAACCGCTTCCCGCACGAGTTCTCCGGCGGCCAGCGCCAGCGCATCGGCGTGGCCCGCGCGCTGGCCCTGGAACCGAAACTGATCGTCGCCGACGAACCGGTCTCGGCCCTGGACGTCTCCATCCAGGCGCAGGTCGTCAACCTGCTCCAGAAGGTCCAGAGGGAACTGGGCATCGCGTTCGTCTTCATCGCCCACGACCTCGCGATCGTCCGGCACTTCTCGCAACGCGTCGCCGTGATGTACCT
>NZ_MLYO01000162.1 GCF_001866665.1 Streptomyces monashensis
GATGTGGGTGATCGGGCTCAGGTCGCTGCGTTGCTGTCTGGTGCGGAGCGGCCGTGGACGGGGGTGTTTCATCTGGCGGCGGTTCTGGATGACGGGGTGGTGGAGGCGCAGTCGCCGGAGCGGTTGGCGGGGGTGTGGGGGCCGAAGGCGGATGGTGCGCGTCATCTGGATGAGCTGAGTCGTGAGCTGGGGCTGGATCTGGCTGCGTTCGTGTTGTTCTCCTCGGCTGCGGGTGTGCTGGGGGGTGCGGGGCAGTCGAATTATGCGGCGGCGAATGTGTTTGTGGATGTGTTGGCGGCGCGTCGTCGGGCGGTTGGTCTGCCTGCGTCGAGTCTGTCGTGGGGGTTGTGGGAGCAGGCGGGTGTGGGGTTGACCGCGGGTCTGGGGCAGGCTGAGCTGGCCCGGATGCGTCGGCAGGGGGTGGCGGCGCTCAGTGAGCGTCAGGCGCTCGCCGCGCTGGATGCCGCGCTCGCCCAGCCCT
>NZ_MLYO01000163.1 GCF_001866665.1 Streptomyces monashensis
AAGACGGCACGCCATCGACACCACGGCAATGGGCTCGGTACGGGCGGAACGCTCTGCGGCGAGTTCCTTCTCCGTCTCGACGAGCGCGTTCGCCGTGCGCCGCAAATACGCCTCGAGCTTCTCGAGCTTCTCGACTTCGGACGCGCTCATCGGCTCACTCCAAGCTTGCGATCCAGGAACTGAAGGAGGTCATCGGTACTGCCGGTGTCCAACTCGGCTTCCGGCTCCGGTGATTCGTCGGTCGTACCCACCGACTGCGCCAGGCCGTCGCGCAGGGCGAGCAGCCCTGAGGCCAGGCCCTGGGCTTCCAGCTGTGCGGGCGTCGCAGCGCGCAGCAGCTCGACGAGGCTGTCGATCTGGGTCTTCGTCATTCGTTGTGCACCCCGGGCCGGGCCGCCCTCGCCCACATCGAGCTTGTCGAGGAGGAGCTGGGCGATGGCGGTGGGTGTCGGGTAGTCGAAGGCGAGGGTCGAGGGGAGGGTCAGTCCGGTCTCGGCGGACAGACGGCGGCGCAGTTCGACCGCCATCAGCGAGTCCATACCCAGCTCCTTGAAGACCTGCTGGGTGCCGACCCCGCCGGCCTCGGGCACGCCCAGGACCGTTGCGGCCTCTCGCTGCACCAACTGCACGAGGTGTACCGGCCGTTCGGCATCCGACATACCCAGCAGACGCTCCCGCAGACCTGCCGGCGCCGCTGCGTCCGTGCCTGCGGCCCGCCGACGCGGCGGCCGCAGCAGCCCGCGCAGCAGCACGGGGACGTCCGCGCCCGCGTCCAACTGCCGTTGCAGTGCCGTGAGGTCGAGTCGTACCGGGACGAGGTGTGCGTAGGGCTGGGCGAGCGCGGCATCCAGCG
>NZ_MLYO01000164.1 GCF_001866665.1 Streptomyces monashensis
TGGCCCTGGCAAGATTTTCGTGAAACGGGGCTGTGCCACCGTGCGCCGGTGACGCTCCGTCACGGGTAGCGGCGTCGGAGGTGGGCCATGACGATGACGCGGTGGCGCAGGAGCGGAACTCCGGCGCGGCCGGCCATGATCCGTTTCTGGAGCTTCAGATCCGTGATGCGGCCTTCGTTGACGCCGGAGTTGAACGGGGCGGTGATCCCCTGCACGACTGCCAGCTGGTCTTCGCGGATGGCGTTGGCCAGGCTCGCCAAGGCAGACAGGCCAGAGGCCGCGAGTTGGTCGAGCCAGTCCGGCAGCGGGGCGGCGTCGCGGGCATCAAGCATGGCCGCGAACTGCCTTACCAGAGTGTGGGTTTGGTCGAGCTCCGGGCAGTGTTGCAGCAGCCGACGGAGTGCCTCGGTGCCGTGCAGGCCGCGCCGGGGCGGTGTGGTGGTGATCCACCGGGCGACCTGGCGGGGCGAGGGTGGCCGCTCGCGCGGTGTGTCGATCGGCAGACCGCGGCGTAGCGGCGCGATGGCCATCTTGACCCGTTGGTAGTGGCCGCGGTAGCCCTTGGCGGCAATCTCCTGGTGCAGCACGGTCGCAGTGTGCTCGCCTTCCTCCCACCGCTGCCTCAGATACTCCAGATACGGGTCGAGACTCGTGGATCGGCGGGGCGGAGTGCGCCGTACGCACTCCTGCCAGCAGGCAGCGCGTGCGTACTTGGCCACGGTGCGGCGGTTCAAGCCGAGTTCGCGGGCTATCGCGCTGAGACTGCGGGCCGTGCCGGTGTATCCCTGGACGGTCTCGAACAGTCGCTTCGCGTGACGGCGGGCGGCAGTCTCGGCTGCCTCGCACGGTTCGTCCGACGGCGGTGGGGCCGGTTCGGGTTCAGGTACTGCGGCGGCCAGGCAGCCGCGGTGGGCCGCGGCGATGTCCGAGACCCGCTTCGACAGCCCCTGCCACAGGTGAAAACGGTCGCTGACCTGCACCGCGTCCGGGGCTCCCTCGGTGATGCCCTGCCGGTAGACCAGCGAACCGTCCCGGCACACCACCTCGACGCCGGGATGCGCACGCAGCCAGGAGGCCAGCTGCTCGGCATCGCGCCCGGCCCACAACTCGATCGGCAGCCGCCTGTCGGCATCCACGAGCAGCGTGCCGTAGATGTCCGCGTACAACGCGAAGTCATCCACGCCCAGCACCCGCGGTGTCGCGGCCGACGGAAGTCCCATGCGCATCAACTGGAACAGCACACTCGTCCGCGACAACGGCGTGTTCAAGATGTGCAGGAGCCGGGCCCCGCCACGGCCGGCGAGCAGCACCCCGGCCATCTCGACCAGATGCTGCAGCAGCGGACTGCGACGCTGATAGCGCACCGTCAGCCCCTCCACCTGCTCGGCAAACGTCCGCCGACCGCAGTCCGCACTGTCACAGAACAACCGCCGCACCATCAGACTGATCAGCACCGGGCGGCCC
>NZ_MLYO01000165.1 GCF_001866665.1 Streptomyces monashensis
TCACCGCGCCTCGGGCCGACTCTCCACGCTCGGGATCCTCATGCTGTTTCGGCGGCTCGTGCGGGACTACGAGAGCAGGCCGAAGTCCTCGGAGTCCAGGGTGCGCTGGGCCATGATCGACGTGATAGCACGCCGTCTCACCGGCCAGACCACGCCCACCTGGCGCGGGTGACCGCATGGATGACCAGGTCACGCCGCTTCTGGAGCGGATCGACGCGCGCGAACGCGAGGTCGTCGGCGATGCAGCGCAGATTCGTGCGCAGATGGACGAGCTCACCGTGCGCCTGCGTGAACTCGACGAGGAGATCGAGAGCCTGGCGGTGACCCGCAAGACGCTCCTCGCCCTCCCGCCGGCGACCCCGGAGCCAGCCGAGGAACCGCCCGTCCTGCCAGCCCACCCCGCCTACCAGCAGATCCTCGACGTCTTCGCCGACGCTACTGGACCGATGCGTGCCCGCGACCTGTGCCAGGCCCTGGACCTCCCGCTCAAGCCGAAGAACATCGAGAGCACCCGGCACAAGCTCAAGCGCCTGGTCGGTCTCGGTGTCCTGCCCGAACCCGAACCCGGCTTGTTCGCCCAGCGCCGCCCGAGCAACTCCGTCAATCCGCGCCATCAGCCCACCTGATGACCCGAGTCAACAGCCGAATCGGCCAAGAGCGGATCAGAACCTCTCCTAAGGTTTCATTTAGTGCGCCGAGAGCTTGGTGTGACTGGACTACTGCGCCCAGCGTCCCATGGTCGGCGCGGTGCCGATCAGGCACTCGATGTCGGTCGGGAAGCCAACGATGGCGTAGGCGGTCAGGCGCAGGTGGCCCTCAAGGCAGACCAGATTGTCCTGCTTCTCGCCGACGAGGATGAGCGGAGGAAACCGCTCGCCTCTGATGAGCGCCTGGGCTGCGTCGACAAACGGTTCGTTGGACACGTCGAACGCCCGCAGCCCTGCCTTGATGCGTGCGGCCGCGTCGGTCGGCCGGCGGCTGCCACCCGACAGTTCGACCCAGTAGGAATACTCGAGGTAGCGCACGCTGGCCGCCTCGTCGGCGGACAGGAGTGCCCTGGTCCAGGTGACCTCAGGGGGGAAGTTCTCGAACAGGTCGCGGTTCTCGCCGTACCCGCGCGTCGCAGCGAGCAGAGCACGACGTGCGAAGTTCGCTCCAGCGTCGGAGAGGTCTGGATGCGTCAGCAACTGCTCGGCCTGCCCGGCTGCCGCCAGGTGGGACCGGAGGTTCTGGCCGAACCTCTGGCTGGACAACTCGCCGCTCAAGAAGCAGGAGACCATCTCGTCCTCACTGCTCATGCCCAGTACCTGCACGACCGTCAGCATAGGGTCGACCTCGTTCGCCTGGCGGCGCCCGGGCAATCCGTCGCTCCGCGCCACCAGCCCACCTGACACAAGTAACGCTCGGAGGGGGGTTTGTTGGT
>NZ_MLYO01000166.1 GCF_001866665.1 Streptomyces monashensis
GGTGGCATGGCTTCGGTCGCGCTGAGCGAGGTAGAGGTAGTTGCCCGCCTGGAGCGCTGGTCGGACCGGGTCGAGGTCGCGGCGGTCAACGGTCCGAACTCCGTGGTGATCGCCGGTGATGCGCAGGCGTTGGACGAGGCGCTGGAAGCTCTTTCGGCTGAGGGTGTTCGGGTGCGTCGGGTGGCGGTGGACTACGCGTCGCACACCCGTCATGTGGAGGACATCCGTGACGCTCTCGGCGAGGTGCTGGCCGGTATCGATGCCCAGGTGCCGCTGGTGCCGTTCTATTCGACGGTCACCGGGGGCTGGGTGGAGGCTGCCGGGGTTCTGGACGGTGGTTACTGGTATCGGAATCTGCGGGGGCAGGTCGGTTTCGGTCCTGCCGTGGCGGATCTCCTCGGTCAGGGTCACAGGGTGTTCGTGGAGGTGAGTGCGCATCCGGTGCTGGT
>NZ_MLYO01000167.1 GCF_001866665.1 Streptomyces monashensis
GCCGACGCTGCCCTTCTACTCCACCGTCACCGGCGCGTGGGTGGCGGCGGAAGGTGTCCTGGACGGCGGCTACTGGTATCGGAATCTGCGGGGTCAGGTCGGGTTCGGTCCTGCCGTGGCCGATCTCCTCGGTCAGGGTCACAGGGTGTTCGTGGAGGTCAGTGCGCATCCGGTGCTGGTCCAGCCGATCAGCGAGACCGTCTTCGACGCCGATGGCGATCCGGACGTGGTGGTGACGGGTTCGCTGCGGCGTCAGGACGGGGGGCTGCACCGCTTGCTGGCCTCGATGGCGGAGTTGTTCGTGCGTGGTGTGCCCCTGGACTGGGCCGGGGTCCTGCCTGCCGCGGTCGGGTCGGCGGGCGTGGACCTGCCGACGTACGCCTTCGACCGCCAGCGCTACTGGCTGCGGGAGGCGGACGTGGCCGACGCCGTCGAAGTCTCCGAAGGCGCGGACTCCGACTTCTGGCAGGCGGTCGAACAGGCCGACGTGGACTCGCTCACCGAGCTGTTGGAGGTGGCGTCGGTCGACGAGCGCACCGCGCTGAGTACGGTCGTACCCGTCCTCGCCCAGTGGCGCGGCAAGCGGCGCGAGCAGTCGAGTGCGGAGAAGCTGCGCTATCACGTCACCTGGCAGCCGCTGGAACGCGAAGCCGCCGGTGTGCCCAGCGGGCGCTGGCTGGTCGTCGTACCGTCCGAGCCTGCGGACGACACGGCGATCGACGCTCTGCTGCAGGAGCTGAGCGGTCAGGGGCTCGGCATGGTCCGGCTGGAGGTCGGTGAGCACGACCGCACTCGGCAGCGGCTCGCCGAGCGGCTCGCCGGTGTCCTGGCCGAACACGAGCTGACCGGAGTGCTGTCGCTGCTCGCCCTGGAGGCGGCGGGCGGGCCGCAGGATCCGCTGGCGGTCACGGCGTCGTCGCTCGCGCTGGTACAGGCCCTGGCGGACCGCAACGTCACCCAGCCCCTGTGGTGCCTGACCAAGGGTGCGGTGAACATCGGCATTCACGACACTCTCACCTCACCCGCCCAGGCGGCGCTGTGGGGCCTCGGCCGGGCCGCCGCACTCGAACGGCCCGACCGGTGGGGCGGGTTGATCGACCTGCCCGTCACGACGGACGCGCGCGCGGCCCGGTACCTGCTCGGCGTGCTGAACGGCGCCGCGGGCGACGACCAGCTCGCGGTACGGCGCTCGGGCGTCTACAGCCGCCGACTGGTCCGCAAGCCCGTGCCGGAGGCGGCCGCCGACGCCCGCTGGCAGCCCCGGGGCACCGTCCTGGTGACCGGCGGCGCCGAGGGGCTCGGCAAACACGTCTCGGTGTGGCTCGCTCTCGCCGGCGCCGACCGGCTCGTCATCACCACCACCGCGCACGCGCCCGACCAGGCCGTGCCGGAGCTACGGGCCGAGCTGGCCGCGCTCGGTGTCGGCACGACGCTGGAATTCTGCGCGGACGCGGACCGGGAGGCCGTCGCGCGCCTGACGTCCATGGTGGATCAGCCGCTCACCGCGGTCGTGCACGCCGCCGACATCACCCGGACCAGCTCCATCGACGACACCGAAATCGCCGATCTCGCCGAGGTGTTCGCGGCCAAGGTGGACACCGCGCTGTGGCTCGACGAGCGGTTCGAGGACACGCCCCTCGACGCGTTCGTGGTGTTCTCCTCGATCGCCGGAGTGTGGGGCGGCGGCGGCCAGGGCCCGTCCGCAGCGGCCAACGCCGTGCTGGACGCCCTCGTCGAATGGCGCCGCGCCCGGGGGCTGAGGGCGACGTCGCTCGCCTGGGGCGCACTCGACCAGATAGGCGTGGGCATGGACGAGGCGGCCCTCGCCCAGCTTCGTCGCCGCGGCGTCCTCCCCATGGCACCGCAGCTGGCGGTGACCGCGATGGTGCAGGCGGTGCGGGGCAACGAGAAGTTCGTGGCGGTGGCCGACATGGACTGGGGGGCGTTCGTCCCCGCGTTCACCTCGGTCCGTCCCAGCCCCCTGCTCGCCGACCTGTCCGAGGCGCAGGCCGTGGTCCAGGCGGCGCAGCGCGCGAGCGAGAACAGCGACGCGGCCTCGTCCCTCGCGGACTCCCTGCGGGCGGTGTCCGAGGCCGAGCAGAACCGCATCCTGCTGCGCCTGGTGCGCAGCCACGCCTCGACCGTCCTCGGCCACGGCGGCGCGGAGGGCATCGGCCCGCGCCAGGCCTTCCAGGAGGTCGGCTTCGACTCGCTGGCCGCCGTGAACCTGCGCAACAGCCTGCACGCGGCCACCGGCCTGCGGCTGCCCGCGACGCTGATCTTCGACTACCCCACCCCGGAGGCGCTGGTCGGACTGCTGCGCGCCGAGCTGCTGCGGGAGGCCGACGACGGTCCGGAAGCCCGTGAGGACGACCTCAGGAGGGTGCTGGCGGCCGTTCCGTTCGCCCGGTTCAAGGAGGCCGGCGTCCTGGAGACCCTGCTGGGCCTCGCCGACGAGGGCGAGGACGACAACGACGAGCACCCGGACGCGGACGCGTCGGCTGCCGGGGCGTCGGCGACCGCCGACGCGGAGGAACTGATCGACGCGATGGACTTGGCCGGCCTGGTGCAACGGGCCCTGGGCAAGACGAGCTGACCACTGATGGTGAAGGAATCGTGGAGGATGGGTATGTCCGCGCCGGACGAACAGATCGTTGAGGCACTGCGCGCCTCGCTGAAGGAGAACGCTCGGCTCCAGCAGGAGAACAGCGATCTCGCGGCCGCGGCCACGGAGCCCATCGCGATCGTCTCCATGGCCTGCCGCTACGCCGGCGGGATCCGCAACCCCGAGGACCTGTGGCGGGCGGTGTCCGAGGGCGCCGACGTCTACACCCCCTTCCCCGAGGACCGGGGCTGGGACCTCGACGGCCTCTACCACCCGGACCCCGACAACCCCGGCACGACGTATGTGCGCGAGGGTGCCTTCCTGCACGACGCGGGACGGTTCGACGCCGCGTTCTTCGGCATCTCGCCCCGCGAGGCCCTGGCGATGGACCCCCAGCAGCGGCAACTGCTCGAAGTGTCGTGGGAGGCCCTCGAACGCGCCGGCATCGACCCGCACTCGGTGCGCGGCAGCGACATCGGGGTGTTCGCGGGCATGGTGCACCAGGACTACGCCCCCGACCTGAGCGGCCACGAGGACTTCCTCAGCCTGGAACGCGCCCTCGGCACCGCGGGCGGCGTCGCCTCCGGACGCGTCGCCTACACCCTCGGACTGGAGGGCCCCGCGGTCACCGTCGACACCATGTGCTCCTCCTCGCTGGTGGCGGCGCATCTCGCCGCCCAGGCGCTGCGACGCGGCGAGTGCTCGATGGCGCTCGTGGGCGGCTCCACGGTGATGGCGACACCGGGCGGGTTCGTCGGCTTCGCACGGCAGCGGGCCCTCGCCTTCGACGGACGCATCAAGTCGTACGCCGCCGGCGCCGACGGCTCCAGCTGGGCCGAGGGCGTGGGCGTCCTGCTCCTGGAGCGACTGTCGGTGGCCAAGGAACGCGGACACCGGATCCTCGCGGTGATACGTGGCAGCGCCGTCAATCAGGACGGCGCGTCCAACGGCCTGACCGCACCGAACGGCCCCGCGCAGCAGGGCGTGATCCGCAAGGCCCTCGCGGGCGCCGGGCTCTCCCCGGCCGACGTCGACGCGGTGGAGGGCCATGGCACGGGCACGGTCCTCGGCGACCCGATCGAGGCGCAGGCGCTGCTCGCGACGTACGGGCGGGGCCGGGACCCGGAGAAGCCGCTGTGGCTCGGCTCGGTGAAGTCCGTCATCGGGCACACGCAGGCGGCGTCCGGTGTGGCCGGTGTCATCAAGACGGTGCAGGCGCTGCGGCACGGCGTGCTCCCGGCGACCCTGCACGTGGACGCGCCGACCCCCCAGGTGGACTGGTCCGCCGGTGCGGTGGAGCTGCTGACCGAGGCACGCGAGTGGCCGCGCGGCGATCGTCCGCGCCGCGCCGGTGTCTCCTCGTTCGGCGCCAGCGGAACGAACGCGCACCTGATCCTGGAGGAGGCGCCGCAGGAGGAGCCGGAGCCCGCCACGGAGGAAGCCGCGCCCGCCGGCGCGGTGCCGCTGGTGGTCTCGGCGGGCACCGGCACCTCCCTGGCGGCCCAGGCGGAGCGGCTCGCGGACTTCCTCGGGAACGGAACAGGCACGCCGCTCACCGACGTTGCGGGCGCCCTGGTGACGGGCCGTGCGGTGCTGGGCGAGCGTGCGGTGGTCGTGGCCTCGTCGGAGGAGGAGGCGCTCGCGGGTCTGCGCGCGCTGGCGCGTGGCGAGAGCGCGGTGAATGTCGTCTCCGGCTCGGGGTCGCCGGGCAAGGTGGTGTGGGTGTTCCCGGGCCAGGGTTCGCAGTGGGTGGGTATGGGCCGGGAGTTGCTGGATTCGTCTGCGGTGTTCGCGGAGCGGATCGGGGAGTGTGCGGTTGCGCTGGAGCGGTGGGTGGACTGGTCGCTGGTCGAGGTGTTGCGTGGGGAGGCTGCTCCGGAGTTGCTGGAGCGGGTGGATGTGGTGCAGCCGGCGAGTTTCGCGGTGATGGTGGGCTTGGCGGCGGTGTGGTCGTCGGTGGGTGTGCTGCCGGATGCGGTGGTGGGCCATTCTCAGGGTGAGATCGCGGCGGCGTGTGTGTCGGGGGCGTTGTCGCTGGAGGACGCGGCGAAGGTGGTGGCGCTGCGCAGCCAGGCCATTGGCGAGCAGTTGGCCGGACACGGTGGCATGGCCTCGGTCGCACTGAGCGAGGAAGAGGCGGTCGCCCGCCTGGAGCGCTGGTCGGACCGGATCGAGGTCGCGGCCGTCAACGGCCCGAACTCCGTGGTGATCGCCGGCGACGCACGGGCACTGGACGAGGCGCTGGACACCCTGGAGGACCAGGGCGTGAGGGCGCGCCGGATCGCCGTGGACTACGCCTCGCACTCCCGGCACGTGGAGCAGATCCGCGACGCCCTCGCCGACGCGCTGGCCGGGATCGGCGCCCAGGCGCCGACGATCCCCTTCTACTCGACCGTCAGTGGCGGCTGGGTCGAGGAGGCCGGAGTTCTGGACGGCGGCTACTGGTACCGCAACCTGCGCGGTCAGGTCGCCTTCGGACCGGCCGTGGCCGAACTCATCCGCCAGGGGCACGATGTCTTCCTGGAGGTCAGTGCCCACCCGGTGCTCGTCCAGCCGATCACGGAGATCGTGTACGACGCCGACGGCGACGTGAACGCGGTGGTGACCGGTTCCCTGCGGCGTCAGGAAGGCGGTCTGCGCCGCCTGTTCTCCTCCATGGCCGAGCTGTTCGTGCGCGGTGTGCCCGTGGAGTGGGCCAAGGTGCTGCCCGCCGCGGCGGCGTCGGCCCGTGTGGACCTGCCGACGTACGCCTTCGACCAGCAGCACTACTGGATCCAGATGGGCGGTACGGCCACGGACTCGGCCTCGCTGGGACTGGCCGCGACCGACCACCCGCTGCTCGGCGCCGTGGTGCAACTGCCGCAGTCCGACGGCCTGGTCTTCACCTCGCGCCTCTCGCTGCAGTCGCACCCCTGGCTCGCCGGACACGCGATCGGCGGCGTCGTCATCGTCCCCGGCACGGCCTACGTCGACCTCGCCATCCGCGCCGGCGACGAGTTCGGCTACGGCGTCCTGGAAGAACTCGTGATCGAGGCGCCGCTGGTGCTGCCCGAGCGCGGCGGGGTGCGCGTACAGGTCGCCGTCAGCGGAACGGCCACGACCGGCACCCGCACCGTGGACGTGTACTCCCTGCGCGAGGACGACGCGGGCGAGGGCGGTACGGGCGAGTGGACGCGGCATGCCACCGGGCTCCTGTCCGCCGCGCCGAAAGCCCCCCAGGCCGACGTCGACTTCGCCGCGTGGCCGCCGCCCGGCTCGCAGCCGGTCGACGTCGAGAACTTCTACAGCGACCTGGCCGATCGCGGATACGCCTACGGGCCCGCGTTCCAGGGCATGCGGGCGGTGTGGCGGCGCGGCGAGGAGGTCTTCGCCGAGGTCGCCCTGCCCGAGGAACAGCGGCAGGAAGCGGGCAAGTTCGGCATCCACCCGGCGCTGCTCGACGCCGCCCTGCACACCAACGCCTTCGCCAACCCGGACGACGACCGAAAGGTGCTGCCCTTCGCGTGGAACGGTCTGGTACTGCACGCCGCCGGCGCCTCGGCGCTGCGCGTGCGGGTCGCGCCGTGCGGCCCGGACGCGCTGTCGTTCCAGGCCGCCGACGAGACCGGCGGTCTGGTCGTGACCATGGACTCACTGGTGTCCCTGCCGGTCTCGGCAGACCAGCTCGACGCCGCGGCGGCCGACGAGAGTCGCGACGCCCTGTTCGGCGTGGAATGGATCGAGCTGCCCCCGGCCCAGGACACCGTGCCCGCGCCGGCCTGGGCGCCGGTGGCCACGGCCGAGGACGTGGCGGTCATGGCCGCTGCCGGCGAGGTTCCGGCGGTGGCGGTGCTGCAGGCCGTCGGCGGTGCCGGCGAGGACGCCGTACTCGCCCTGACCGCACGGGTGTTGAGCGTACTGCAGGCATGGCTGGCCGCGGACGAGCTGCAGCAGACCCGTCTCGTCGTGCACACCCGGGGCGCGGTGCCCGCCGGTGACGGTGTGGTGACCGACCCGGCCGGAGCGGCGGTGTGGGGTCTTGCTCGCGCCGCGCAGGCCGAGAACCCGGACCGAATCCTTCTGATCGACGCCGACCCGGCCGCGGACGACGCCGTGGGGCCCGTGCTGGGGGCGGTCCTCGCCGGCGACGAGCCGCAGGTCGCGGTGCGCGGCACGGCACTGTCGGCACCCCGGCTCGCCCGCGTCACCGGCCAAGTGCCGGACGAGCCGGGCGTGTTCGAGCCCGAGGGGACGGTCCTGATCACGGGCGGCACCGGCTCCCTGGGCGGTCTCGTGGCCCGGCACCTCGTCACCCGCCACGGTGTACGACACCTCGTGCTGGCCAGCCGCCGGGGCACGGACGCCCACGGCGTGCGGGACCTGGTTGCCGAACTCACCGAACAGGGCGCGGCGGTCTCCGTGGTGGCCTGTGACGTCTCCGAACGCCGCGACGTCGAGGCACTGTTGGCATCCGTACCGGACGAGCACCCCCTGACCGGCGTGCTGCACCTCGCAGGTGTGCTGGACGACGGAGTGATCGCGACGCTCACCCCGGAGCGCCTCGCCGGAGTGTTCGGACCCAAGGTGGACGCGGTACGTCACCTCGACGAGCTGACCCGGGGCCACGACCTCGACGCGTTCGTCGTGTTCTCGTCCGCCGCCGCCCTCATGGGTTCGGCGGGCCAGGGCAACTACGCGGCCGCTAACGCCTTCCTCGACGGACTGATGGCCGAGCGCCGCGCGGCGGGCCTGCCCGGCCTGTCCCTGGCCTGGGGCCTGTGGGAACAGAGCGACGGCCTGACCGCGCACCTCAGCGCAGTCGACCAGGCCCGCATGAGCCGCGGCGGTGTCCTCGCACTGACTCAGGCCGAAGGCCTGCGCATCCTCGACACCGGCCTGCACATGGGCCAGGCACTCCTCGTGCCGATCAAACTGGACCTGAAGACGCTGCGCAGTCAGGCCGCCGCAGGCGCTGGAGTCCCGCACCTGCTGCGCGGCCTCGTGCGGGCCGGCCGGCGCACGGCGCGGGCCGCCGCCGGAGACACCACCGGGCTCGTCCGCCGGCTCGCCGGGCTCTCGCCGGACCAGCAGGAAAGCCTCTTGCTGTCCGTCGTCCAGGCCGAGGCGGGAGCCGTACTCGGCTTCACCAGTCCCGAACTGGCACAGGGCACCAAGGGATTCAGCGACATCGGCTTCGACTCCCTGACCGCCGTGGAACTGCGCAACCGGCTGAGTGGGGCGACCGGAGTGAAACTCCCCGCCACGCTGATCTTCGACTACCCGACGCCGCAGGCCCTGGCCCGCTGTCTGCGCGAGGAACTCGGGGACGCCGCGGCGGCCGACACACCTGCCGCGCCCGCCGCGGGCACGGATCCCGACGAGCCGATCGCGATCGTGGGGATGTCCTGCCGGCTGCCCGGCGGGGTGACGAGCCCCGAGTCCCTGTGGGACCTGGTGCGGGAGTGCCGCGAAGGCATGTCCGCCTTCCCGGACGACCGCGGCTGGGACCTGGACAGCCTGTTCGACGACGACCCGGATCACGCGGGCACGTCGTACTCGGCCAAGGGCGGATTCCTGCAAGGCGCGGGCCTGTTCGACGCGGGCTTCTTCGGGATCTCGCCGCGTGAGGCACTGGCGATGGACCCCCAGCAGCGGCTCCTCCTCGAAGCCGCCTGGGAGGCCCTGGAGCGGGCCGGCGTCGACCCGACCGAGGCCCGGGGCGACAACATCGGCGTGTTCTCCGGAGTCTCCATCCACGACTATGTGGAGTCCCTGACCAGCATGCCCGCGGAACTCGAAGGCTTCGCCACGACCGCCACCGCGGGAAGCGTGGCCTCGGGCCGCATCTCGTACGTGTTCGGCTTCGAGGGCCCGGCGGTCACGGTGGACACGGCGTGTTCGTCGTCGCTCGTGGCGATGCACCTGGCCGCGCAGGCGCTGCGGCAGGGCGAGTGCTCACTCGCCCTGGCCGGCGGTGTCGCCGTGATGGGTTCGCCGATCGGTGTTCTCGGCATGTCCCGCCAGCGCGGCCTGGCGGCCGACGGCCGCTGCAAGGCCTACGCGGACGACGCCGACGGCACCGTGCTTTCCGAGGGCGTGGCCTTGGTCGTGCTGGAGCGTCTGTCGGAGGCGCGGGAGCGCGGGCACAAGGTCCTGGCGGTGCTGCGGGGCAGTGCGGTGAACCAGGACGGTGCGTCGAACGGTCTGACGGCACCGAACGGGCCTGCGCAGCAGCGGGTGATCCGTGGTGCTCTGGCCAATGCGGGGCTTGCCCCGGCGGACGTGGATGTGGTCGAGGGGCATGGCACGGGTACGGTGCTCGGTGACCCGATCGAGGCGCAGGCGCTGCTGGCGACGTACGGCAGGGGTCGTGATGCCGAACGGCCGTTGTGGCTGGGGTCGTTGAAGTCGAACATCGGGCACACGCAAGCGGCCGCGGGTGTGGCCGGTGTGATCAAGATGGTGCAGGCACTGCGGCACGGCGTGCTGCCCCCCACGCTGCACGCGGGGCAGCGCACCACGAAGGTCGACTGGACGGACGGTACCGTCGAGCTGCTGACGGAGGCTCGGGAGTGGCCGCGCGAGACCCGTCCGCGCCGTGCGGGTGTGTCGTCGTTCGGGATCAGTGGGACGAACGCGCACCTGATCCTGGAGGAGGCACCCGACGAGGCGGCGGAGCCTGGCCCGGAGGAGAGGCCGTCGGGTGGTGTGGTGCCGTTGGTGGTGTCGGCGCGTGGTGAGGGTGCGTTGGCGGGTCAGGCCGGTCGGCTCGCGTCGTTCGTCGAGGACGCCGGTCGGTTGCCTTTGGCGGATGTCGCCGGGGCGCTGGTCTCCGGCCGGGCGTTGCTGGGTGAGCGTGCGGTGGTCGTGGCCTCGTCGGAGGAGGAGGCGCTCGCGGGTCTGCGCGCGGTGGCGCGCGGCGAGAGCCCGGCCGGTGTGACCACCGGCAGGGTCGGTGTCTCCGGTGACCCCGGCAAGGTTGTGTGGGTGTTCCCGGGCCAGGGTTCG
>NZ_MLYO01000168.1 GCF_001866665.1 Streptomyces monashensis
GCCGGCGAGTTTCGCGGTGATGGTGGGCTTGGCGGCGGTGTGGTCGTCGGTGGGTGTGCTGCCGGATGCGGTGGTGGGTCACTCGCAGGGTGAGATCGCGGCGGCGTGTGTGTCGGGGGCGTTGTCGCTGGAGGACGCGGCGAAGGTGGTGGCGCTGCGCAGCCGGGCGATCGGTGAGCGGCTGGCCGGTCACGGTGGCATGGCCTCGGTCGCGCTGAGCGAGGAAGAGGCGGTCGCCGGCCTGGAGCGTTGGTCGGGTCGGGTCGAGGTGGCTGCTGTCAACGGCCCGAACTCCGTGGTGATCGCCGGTGATGCGCAGGCGTTGGACGAGGCGCTGGAAGCTCTTTCGGCTGAGGGTGTTCGGGTGCGTCGGGTGGCGGTGGACTACGCGTCGCACACCCGTCACGTGGAGGACATCCGTGACGCTCTCGGCGAGATGCTGGCCGGTATCGATGCCCAGGCGCCGCTGGTGCCGTTCTATTCGACGGTCACCGGCGGCTGGGTGGAGGCTGGCGGGGTTCTGGACGGCGGTTACTGGTATCGGAATCTGCGGGGTCAGGTCGGGTTCGGTCCTGCCGTGGCGGATCTGCTCGGTCAGGGTCACAGGGTGTTCGTGGAGGTGAGTGCGCATCCGGTGCTGGTCCAGCCGGTCACCGGGATCCTTGACGGGAGTGACGCCGGTGAGGGCGGGGTGGTGACGGGTTCGCTGCGGCGTGAGGAGGGTGGTCTGCGTCGTCTGCTGGTGTCGATGGCGGAGTTGTTCGTGCGTGGTGTGCCGGTGGACTGGACCGGCGTCCTGCCTGCCGGGAGTGCATCGGCACATGTCGACCTGCCGACGTACGCCTTCGACCACCAGCACTACTGGCTCCACACGGCACCGACCGCCACCGACGCGACGTCACTCGGACAGTCGGCGGTCGATCACCCGCTGCTCGGCGCCATGGTGGAACTTCCCCACTCCGACGGCCTGTTGTTCACCTCCCGCCTGTCGCTGAAGTCCCACCCCTGGCTGACCGATCACGCCCTCGGTGGAGTGGTCGTCCTTCCCGGCACGGGCCTGGTCGAGCTGGCCGTGCGGGCCGGTGACGAGGCCGGGTGCACTGTCCTGGAGGAGCTCGTGATCGAGGCGCCCCTCGTGGTGCCCGAGCGCGGCGGGGTGCGCGTCCAGGTGGCCGTGAGCGGGCCGAGCGGGAACGGCTCGCGCACCGTGGAGATCTACTCGCGGCGCGAGGACGCCCCCGGTGACGGGCCGGCGTGGACGCGGCACGCCACCGGCACACTGTCGGACCGGGCTGCGAACCGGGACTCGGACTTCGACTTCGCCGCCTGGCCGCCGCCCGGCGCGGAGCCGGTCGAGATCGGCTCCTTCTACACCGGCCTCGTCGAGCAGGGTTACGAGTACGGTCCCGCTTTCCAGGGCGTGCGTACGGTGTGGCGGCGCGGCGAGGAGCTCTTCGCCGAAGTCGCGCTGACCGAGGAGCAGCGCAAGGACGCCGTGAAGTTCGGTATCCATCCCGCGCTGCTCGACGCCGCCCTGCACGCCCACGCGCTCAGCGGTGCGACGACGGACGGTGGCGCGGTACGTCAGCCGCTCGACTGGAACGGTCTGGTACTGCACGCCGCCGGTGCGTCGGCGCTGCGGGTGCGGCTCCTGCCCGGCGGGTCCGATGCCCTCTCGCTGGAGGCGGCGGACGAGGCCGGCGGCCCGGTGGTGTCGGCGCGGACGGTGGTGATGCGGGCACTGTCCGCCGGGCAACTGTCGAGTCCCGGTGACCCGGTGGCCACCGACTCCCTGTTCCGGGTGGACTGGGCCGAGCTGCCACCGGCCCAGGGCGCGGTGCCCGCGCCGTCGTGGGCGCCGGTGGTTTCGGCCGAGGACGTAGCGGCGCTGTCCGATGCAGGCGGGGTTCCGGCGGTGGCGGTTCTGCAGGCCGTCGGTGGCGACGGCGAGGACGCCGTATTGACGCTGACTTCCCGGGTCCTGGAAGTGGTCCAGGTCTGGCTGAGCGCCTCCGGTGTCGAGGAGTCGCGCCTCGTCGTGGCCACGCGCGGCGCAGTCGCCGCCGGTAGCGAGGCCACGGTGACGGACCCGGCGGGAGCGGCGGTGTGGGGTCTGGTGCGTGCCGCACAGGCCGAGAACCCGGACCGGATCGTCCTGCTCGACACCGACCCGGCGCTTCCGGTCTCCGGCAATGGAGCGGTGCCCGTCCTGGGCGCGGTGCTGGCCTGCGGCGAGCCGCAGGTCGCGGTGCGCGGCGACGCCCTCTCCGTACCCCGGCTGGCCCGTGTCACCGCTCAAGCCCCGGACACGGAACCGGTGTTCGGTCCCGAAGGGTCGGTTCTGATCACGGGTGGCACCGGATCTCTGGGCGCGCTGGCGGCCCGGCACCTGATCTCCCGGTACGGCGTACGCCACCTGGTCCTCGCCAGCCGTCGCGGTCCGGACGCCGAGGGCGTGCGGGAGTTGGTCGCCGAGCTGACCGAGCAGGGCGCGCAGGTCTCGGTCGTGGCCTGTGACGTGTCCGACCGCGACCAGGTCGAGGCGCTGCTGGCTTCGGTGCCGGACGAGCACCCCCTGCGCGGTGTGGTGCACACGGCCGGTGTCCTGGACGCCGGCGTCATCGGGGCACTGACTCCGGAGCGCCTGGCGCGGGTG
>NZ_MLYO01000169.1 GCF_001866665.1 Streptomyces monashensis
TCCTAATCCTTGAGTAAGCGGTTCCGGTTCGTCCCAGCGGGGACTGTCCGGACTGTCGATGTGGTGGGTTTCGTGGTGGCTGCGTGGGCACCGGGTTGACTCCTGTCGGTTCCCGGCCCGTGAGGCCTCGAGAGAGAACGGTGGCGCCCGGTGTCTTCGGGCCGCCGCGAAACTCACTGGCCTGTGCTGGACGTTGATCGTCGTGGTGTGAGCCCGCCGCATGGTGACCCCCTTGTTGTCCGCGAGCCCTGGAGCTCTGGCGAAGACCGGGGCCCGTGCGGTGCGCTGGTGCCGCGAACGGCTAGTGAGATGGCGGACCGTTGAGTCCTGGGATTAGGTCGCCGCGTGGCCCACACAGGCTTGTCACCTGAGCAAACGCACGAGGATGGGAGATCGGCTTGACTGTGTTCTGCGGGATCGACTGGGCCGAGGCGCATCACGATGTGGCCTTGGTCGACCAGGACGGCACCCTGCTGGCCAAGCGCCGCATCAGCGACGACGCGGCCGGCTACCGGCTGCTTCTGGACCTGCTGGCCGAGTACGGCGACAGACCTGACGAGCCGATACCGGTGGCCATCGAGACCTCCCGCGGCCTGCTGGTGGCGGCCCTGCGGACCGGAAAGCGGAAGATCTTCGCGATCAACCCGCTCGCCGCGGCCCGCTACCGGGACCGGCACGGCGTCTCGCGCAAGAAGTCCGACCCCGGCGATGCTCTGGTGCTGGCGAACATCTTGCGCACCGACATGCACGCCCACCGGCCGCTGCCTGACGACAGCGACCTCGCAAGGGCCGTCGCCGTCCTGGCCCGCGCCCAGCAGGACGCGGTCTGGTCCCGCCAGCAGATCGGCAACCAGGTCCGCTCGCTGCTGCGCGAGTACTACCCCGTCGCCCTGGACGCCTTCCTCGGCAAGCAGGGCGGACTGGCCCGTCCCGAGGCCCGCGCCGTGCTGGCCGCTGCCCCGACGCCCCGCGCGGCAGCCCGGCTGACCTTGCCGCAGGTCCGGGCCGCCCTCAAACGCGCCGGACGCGTCCGTGGTATCGATGCCGAAGCCGAGCGGATCAAGACCGCTCTGCGCGCCGAGCAGGCCCATCAGCCGCCCCTGGTCGAGGATGCCATGGGCGCCCAACTGCTGGCACTGCTTGCTCAGTTGGATGCCGTCTGCCGGGCCGCGGACGACCTCGCCAAGGCGGTGGAAGCGTCTTTTCTCCAGCACCCGGACGCTGAGATCATGCTCAGCTTCCCCGGCATGGGCGTCCAGCTCGGCGCCCGGGTGCTCGCCGAGACCGGCGATGACCGTGAACGCTTCGCCGACGCCCGCGCGCTGAAGGCCTACGCCGGCTCGGCCCCCATCACGCGTGCCTCGGGCAAGAAGCGGTTCGTCGGCCGCCGCTTCATCAAGAACAACCGCCTGGCCAACGCCGGCCACCAATGGGCCTTCGCAGCACTCAAAGCCTCGCCCGGAGCCGACACCCACTACCGGAGACGGCGCGAGCACGGAGACTGGCATGCCCAGGCCCAGCGACACCTGTTCAATCGCATGATCGGGCAGCTCTACCACTGCCTGCAGACTCGACAGCCCTTCGACGAACAGCATGCCTTCACCTCCTCCTCAGCCGATCTCGCCGTCGCTGCTTGACTTCTTAGGCACGTGAGATGTCTCTCT
>NZ_MLYO01000017.1 GCF_001866665.1 Streptomyces monashensis
CTGCGTGAACTCCGTCTCATGGATCAGGCTCGCGTCCGCACCGTCCGGGTCCGCGAACAGCACCGCCACCAACGGCATCCTCAGGTGCGGGTCGAGGGCCGCGCAGACCTCGTCGAAGGCCTGCCGGAACACCGGGAACGCCGCGTACAGCTGCCGGCCCATACCGATACGCTGACTGCCCTGCCCCGTGAACAGCATCGCCAACTCGCCGTGGCCGCGGACGCCTTCGACGAGCGCGGGGTGGGGGCGGCCGGAGGCGAGGGCGCGCAGGGACGCGACCGCCTCGGCCGGGGAGGAGGCGACGACGTCCGCCCGGTGCTCCAGCTGGGGGCGGTGCCGGAAGGACGTGTAGGCGGCGTCCAGCAGCTCGCCGCCGCCGGCTCCTTCGAGGTGGTCGGCGAGCCGGGCCGCGTTCGCGGCGCGCGCCTCGGCGCTGCGGCCCGAGACGGTGAGCGCGACCGGGACCGTGCGGGCGGTGCCGCCGCCGCGGCCGGTGACCGAGCCCCAGTCGATGGCGTGGCCTTCGCACCACAGCCGGGCCACCACGTCCTCGAGGTCCTGGCGGGCGGGCCGGTCGCGGTGTGCGGTGGCCAGCGCGGCGGGCTGGTCGCCGTCGAGCGCGGCGAGGCCGCGGCGCAGCGAGTGCAGTGCCACCGGGTGGGGCGCGATCTCGACGATGCGCAGGGTGCGCCCCGCTCCGAGTCCGGCGACGGCTTCGGCGAGCCGCATGGGCGCGCACATGTTGCGCGCCCAGTACGCGGCGTCGAGGTCGCCGCCGTCGACGTACCCGTCGGTGACGGTCGACCAGAACGGCACGGCGGCCGCGCGGGTGTGCACCGTGCCGAGGCGGCGTACGAGTTCGGGGGCGAACTCCTCCAGCCGGGTGCTGTGCGAGGCGTAGTCGATGTGGACGCGCCGGGTGCGCACGCCGCGGTCGTCCAGGTCCCGTTCCACGGTGTCCACGGCCTCGGTCGGCCCGGACAGGCACACCTGCCCCGGTGCCAGGTGTCCGGCGAGGGACACCTGGCCGGCGCGCACGGCGGGCAGTGACTCGGCCTGGTCCAGGGGGAGTTCGCACACGGTCAGGGCCCCGTGGCCACTGGCGTGTTCCGCGACGAGGCGCGACCAGGTGCCGATCAGCCGGGCGCCCTCGGCGAGCGGGAGCGCGTCCGCGAAGACGGCGGCGGCCACCTCGCCGACGCTCTGTCCGAAGACGGCGTCGGGTGCGGCTCCCCAGCTCTTCAGGGTGCGGGCGAGGGCGGTCTGCACGGCGAACAGGACCGGCTGGACGACGTCGGTGCGCTCGAGGCGTGAGGTGCCGGGTGCGGCGAGCAGCTCGTCGACCACCGACCAGCCGGTGACGGGACGCAGTGCCTCGTCGCAGGCGTCGAGGGCGGCTCGGAAGGCGGGCTCGTCGAGCAGGTCACGGCCCATGCCCAGCCACTGCGAGCCGTGGCCGGAGAAGAAGAAGGCGAGCGCGGGCCGCCGTGCGCCGTCGTGCCCGGCGTCGCCGTCGGCGTCGTCCTCGATGGCTTCGCGCAGTGCGTCGCCGAGCTGGTCGGGGTGGTCGACGGCGGCGACGACGCGGTGGGCGCCCGTGGCGTGGCCGAGGAGTTCCGGCGCGTACCAGCTCTGGCCCGCGCGGACCCGTTCGGTGAGCGCTTCGGCGGCCGCGCGCAGCGCGTCGTCGCTGTCCGCGGCGAGCGGTACGAGCAGCCGGCGGGCGGACGGGGACGGGCCCTGTTCGAGGGCGACATGGGCGTTGGTGCCGCCGAAGCCGAAGCTGCTGACCCCCGCGTAGCGGCGGCTCTCGCCGGGCCAGCGCTCCCGGCCGGTGACGACCCGGAGCCGGCTCGCCTCGAAGTCGATGTGCGGGTTGGGGTTGTCGAAGTGGAGGCTGGCGGGCAGTTCGCCGTGGTGCAGGGCGAGGGCGGTCTTCATCAGGCCGAGGACGCCCGCGGCGGGCTCCAGGTGGCCGAAGTTGGTCTTGGCCGAGCCGATCCGCAGCGGTTCGGTGCGGCCGTGTGCGAAGACGGTGCTGAGGGCTTCGGCCTCGACGGGGTCACCCAGGGGGGTGCCGGTGCCGTGGGCCTCCACGTAGGAGACCTGCTCGGGCGGGACGCCGGCGTCCTGCCAGGCCGCGCGGACGACGTCGGCCTGGGCCTTCGGGTTGGGCGCCGTCAGGCCGTTGGAGGCTCCGTCGTTGTTGACGGCGGTGCCGCGGATCACCGCGTAGATCCGGTCACCGGCGACGAGGGCGTCGGACAGCCGGCGCAGGACGAGGACGCCGCAGCCTTCGCCTCGCACGTAGCCCCCCGCGTCCGCGTCGAAGGCACGGCACTGCCCGTCGGGGTTCATGCCGCCGAACTTCGTCATGGCCACGGTGGTGTTGGGGCTGAGCATGACGTTGACGCCGCCGACGAGTGCAAGGTCGGTCTCGCCGTCGCGCAGGCTGCGCACCGCGAGGTGGGTGGCGGTGAGCGAGGAGGAGCAGGCGGTGGCGACGGAGAGGGCCGGACCGTTGAGGCCGAGGGTGTACGCGATGCGGGCGGCGACGATCGAGTTGTCGAAGCCCGTGGCGGAGTGCGTTCCGATGCTGTACGGGTCGGCTCCGGTGGCCAGGTGGTACTCCTGTGCCATGGTGCCCATGAACACGCCGGTGCGGCTGCCCGCGAGGGAGTCGTGGTCGATGCGGGCGTCCTCCAGCGCGGCCCACGCGGTCTCCAGGGCGATGCGCTGCTGGGGGTCCATCTGGCGGGCTTCGGCGGGCGAGATGCGGAACAGTTCGGCGTCGAACCCCGCGACGTCGTCGAGGAATCCGCCCCAGCGCGTGGTCATCCGGCCGGGCGCGCGCGGGTCGGGGTCGAGCCACTCCTGGGCGTTCCAGCGGTCCCGCGGTACCTCGCGGACGGCGTCGATTCCGTCGAGGAGGCCCTGCCACAGTGCGTCGGGGGTCTCGATGCCGCCGGGCAGCCGGCATCCGATGCCGACGACGGCGATCGGGTCGTGGGCGTTGACCGGCGTGCGGGACGTCCCGGAGGGGGTCTTTGCGGTGGCCGGGTCGTCACCGGCGAGGTACGCGGCGAGCCCGAGGAGCGTCGGGTACTGCCACACGGCCCATACGGGTACCGGTCGCTCCAGCCACTCGGACAGCTGCTGCACGAGCGCCCTGAGTCGGGTGGAGTCGAGGCCGAGCTCGCGCAGCGGACGGTCGGCGGGCACCGATTCCGGCCGTACGGACAGCAGTTCGGCGACGGCTTCGCGCAGCCGGCCGGCGATCTCCTCGGCGGCGGGCCGGGGGGCTTCGGTTTCGCTGTTCACCTGGGCAAAGCTCATCTGCGCATCCTTGAAGCTCGTTGAACCGAACCGGCAAAGGCAGGGGGCCGCCCGCGGACGCGGGCGGCCCCCTCTGGTGAGGCAGGTCCGCTGATCGTTCAGCCTGCGCTCGGCGAGGGGTGAAGGGGCCGGTGTGTACCACTGGCGCTCCACCCTCTCGCCGCTGTCTCGAAACCTGCTCGAGCAGCGGTGTACGGGATCAGTCGCGGCGCCCGGTCACGGCGGCGCCGGTGGCGGGGACGGTGGCGCCGCCCGAGGGCGAGGGTTCGGGGCTGAGGGGGCCGTAGCCGCCGTACTCGGCGCGCACCCGGGAGCCGAGCGTGCGGGTCTTGGCGATCTGCGCGTAGACGTAGGCCGCCTCGGTGGGCGTGCGCTTCATGGTGGAGCGGTCCACGGAGTACAGGCCGAAGCGCGGTTTGTAGCCGTTGAGCCACTCGAAGTTGTCCATGAGGCTCCAGTGGTAGTAGCCGCGGACGTCGACGCCGTCGGCGCGGGCCCGCTCGATCGCCTCCAGGGCGCGGACGACGAACTCGGCGCGGCGCTTGCCGGAGGCGGTGGCGATTCCGGATTCGGTGACCATCAGGGGCAGTCCGGGGAAGCGGTTGCCGAAGTCCTTCAGGACCGGATACAGGCCCTGCGGGTCGGACTCGTAGCCCATGTCCGGCACGAAGTAGCTGGGGTCGAGCTCCGGGTAGCAGGGCGGGGCTCCGCAGACGTCCACGTTGATGTCGGGCAGCGTGTTCTTGTCGGGCGTGGGGCCCGGGTCGGTGACGCCGGTGCGGTCGTAGAGCTGGATGCCGAGCCAGTCGAGGCTGTTGCGCCACTCCGGGTGCTGTTCGTCGGGCTTGCCGTCGAAGTCGGAGTCGAAGTTCCCGGTGCGCAGCGAGTTGAGGAAGTTCAGCTCGAAGAACCAGCGGAAGCGGTCACGGGCCGCGATGTCACGGGGCTCGGTGCTGATCTTGCCGTCGCGCACGGCGACGTACTGCTTGACGCTGGCGGTCAGGCCGACGCTCGCCTTGGGGTCGACGCTCTTGATCGCCCGGTACATGGCGACGTGCGCGTTGATGTAGTTGCGCACGGCCGGAACGAACTTGGTGGAGAAGTTCGTGGCCAGGTCCGCCTTTCCGGGCGGCCCCGCGCCGAAGGCGTGCGAGAACATCATGTACACCATGGGCTCGTTGAGGGTCACCCACTCGTGCACCCGGTCGCCGAAGCGCTGGACGAGCAGCTTGGCGTAGTCGGCCATCGCCTTGACGACGAGGGGGCCGCCCTCGGGGTTGTCGAGTCCGCACAGGTTGGTGTCGGAGGGCCCGTGGGCGCAGGAGATGTCGGAGGGGTTGTCCACCCACACCGGGTTGGCGAAGTGGTGGATGACGACGACCGGGCGGATGTGGTGCGCGACGAGGGCGTCGATGACCTTGCTGTAGTGGTCGAGGGCCGCCTCGTCTATCTGCCCGCGCCTGGGCTCGACCCGCGCCCACTCGATGCCGAAGCGGTAGGAGTCCACGTGCAGTTTGGCGAGGAGGTCCACGTCCTTGACCGCCATGGTGTAGCCGTCGACGCCGTCCCCGACGAACTGGCCCTTGCCCATGCCGCCGTCGGCGACGGGCTGGGTCCACTTGTACCAGTCGGTGTTGGTGTCCTGGTCTTCGATCTGGGTCGCCGAACTGGACACCCCGAAGCGGAAGCTGCCCTTGCCGTCGGGCGCGGAGGGCGAACCGATCTGCGGGAAACTCTCCGCCGGAGGGGCGGCGTGGCTGGAGTCGGTCGCCTCGTCGGCCATGGCGGCGGGCGCCATCAGGCCGAGTGTCAGGGCGACTGCTGCGATCCTGATCAGTCGCTTCACGGTGCCTTCCAGGTCAGTTGGGGATGGGAGCGCGGACACGCCGAGTGGCTCGCCGCACGGCCACCGTGGCCGAATCCGCTCGAAGTCGACTCGAACGGCCGTGTACTCCGGACGTGTGCCGCGCCGCGCGGGGCCGCCGGCCCGTCGCTCGAGGAACGCGCGAAGGACGCTCGATCCCCGCGCGACACGGTGGGCGCACTCGCAAGGGCGGCCGGGAGTGCACGGCCGCGGCGTATCGACGACGGAGCGTGCGATGAGCCCTGTGCAGAAGGCAGTTGTGATCACCGGAGGAGGGAGCGGCATCGGGCGGGCCACCGCTCGCGCGTTCGCCGAGGACGGAGCGCACGTACTGGTGGTGGGCCGAACCGAGAGCGCTCTGCGGGAGACGGCCGAAGGCCACGACCGCATCGCAGCGCTGGCGGTGGACATTCAGGAGGACGGCGCGCCGCAGGCCGTGGTCTCCGCCGCGCTGGAGGCGTTCGGGCGGGTCGACGTGCTGGTGAACAACGCGGCGCACGCGGGGTTCGCCGCGCTGGACGGGCTCGACCGTGCCGCGGTGGCGGCGCAGTTGGGCACGAACCTCCTGGCCCCGGTCTTCCTGACGCAGGGGGCGCTCGACGCGCTGGAGGCCACGGGCGGAACCGTGGTCAACGTCAGCTCGTCCGGATCGCTCGGCCGGCGCGCGTGGCCGCAGAACTCCGTCTACGGCCTGACGAAGGCGGCGCTGGACTTCCTCACCCGCACCTGGGCCGTGGAGCTGGCGCCCCGCGGAATCCGCTGCGTGGGGATCGCGCCGGGCGTGATCGACACGGGTTTCGCCGTCCGCTCGGGCATTCCGGAGGAAGGGTACGAGGAGTTCCTGGCATCGGTGGCCGGGCACGTGCCGTCCGGAAGGGTGGGCAGCCCCGAGGACATCGCGTGGTGGATCGTGCAGCTGTGCCGCCCGGAGGGCGCGTACGCGAACGGCACCGTGCTGGCGGTGGACGGCGCGCTGTCGGTGACCTGACGGGACGACCACCGGATCCGGCCCCGCGTCGTACGCGGGGGCCGGATCCGCTTCGGGTGGCACCGGGCGGCGGCCGGCCGCGCGGCCGGTCAGGCCTCGAACAGCGCGCAGGCCCAGCTCATGCCGCGGCCCACCGCGGCGAGAGCCACATGATCGCCTCGTCGGAGCGTGCCCGCCTCGGTCTCCCGGGCCAGGGCGAACAGCGGGTCGGCGGCACCCAGATGGCCGAAGTCCGCGGCGAGGGCCAGGTTGGTGCGCTCGGGCGGGAAGCCCAGGGCGTCGACCAGGCCGCTCATGGCAGGCTGGTTGTCGAAGGGCAGCAGAAGCCGGGCCAGGTCGGTGAAGCCGATCCCGGTCCGCTTGCAGGCGCGCTCCACGACCAGCCGGTACTGTTCCCGGGCGTGCGTGCCGAAGGCCGAGATCTTCTCGGGGTCGTTGGCGAAATACTCCTTGACGTTCTCGATGCCGCCGACCCTGCGGGGGGCCGCGGCGGCCTCGGGGGTGCCGAAGGGCGCCGCGGCGCCTCCCGCCTCCAGCCGGAAGAAGTCGACGTGGGTGCCGTCCGTGGTGATCTCGCCGGCGCGCCAGCGCAGCGCGTCGTGCCCGCGCTGGACGACCGCGGCCACCGCGCCGTCGGAGAAGCACCCGGCGCCGGTCTCGAGCCGGTTCCAGTAGGGCTCGGCGACGCGGCTGGCCGCGACGACCACCGCGGTGCGGTACTCGGGGTGCGTGGCGAACTTCCCTGCCACCAGGTCGAATCCGGCGACCCCGGAGGAGCACGCCTGGGTCAGCAGCACGGCCTCGGCCCCGTCGGCGCCCAGCCGGTGCAGCAGGCTCGCCGCCGCGTCCCAGTACAGGTACTCGGTGATGTCGGTGACCGCCAGGACGAGCAGGTCGATCTGCCGCCCGTCCAGCCCGGCGCCGTCCAGTGCCTTGCGGACGGCGTCGTACGACAGGTCGGTCAGGCCCACACCGGGTGCGGCCCGGTGCATGTAGCGGCTCGCGTAGGTGTGGACCCGTTCCATGTCGTTCGTGTACTCGGCGGCCACGTCCAGGACGGGTATCTCCTCGCCCAGCTCGTAGCCGAGCGCGCTGATGCCGAAGCTCATGTTCTCTCCTTGCCGAGGGCTCGGACCTGCCGGACGGCGGGTCTCACCAGGTCACCGGCAGACGGTGGACGCCGTAGATCGCCATGTCGGTGCGCAGCGGTACCTCCGCGGCGGGAACGGCGAGCCGCAGCCCGGGGAAGCGGCGCAGCAGCGCCGTGTACGCGATCTGGAGTTCCACGCGCGCCAGTTGGTGCCCCAGGCACTGGTGTACGCCGTGGCCGAACGCCAGGTGCCCGGTGGACTTGCGGCGCAGGTCGACGGTGTCCAGGTCGCCGTCGAATCGCTGGGAGTCCCGGTTGGCGGCCGACAGGTGCAGCACCAGGCAGTCGCCGGCCTTGATCTGGCGGCCCTCCAGCTCGACGTCCTCGAGCGCGGTGCGCATGAGGCCCGAGCGGAACAGCGGCAGATAGCGCAGCATCTCCTCGACCGCGCTCTCGGCCAGGGACGGGTCGTCGCGCAGCGCCGCCAGTTCGTCGGGGTTGCTCAGCAGGGTGAAGGCGCCGAGGCCGAGCATGTTGGCGGTGGTCTCGTGGCCGGCGATGAGGACCACGAGGGCGACGACGGCGATCTCCTGGTCGGAGAGCTCGTTCCCCTCGATGAGGCCGCTGAGCAGGTCCTCGCCGAGCTCCGCGCGCCTGCGCGGCACGAGGTCGCCGAGGTAGGCGAGCATGTTGGCGTAGGCGCCCTCGGCCTGTTCCTGCGTGGAGTCGAGGCGGAAGAAGGTCGCCGCGTCGTGGCGGAACATGTCGCGTTCGGTGTACGGGACGCCGAGCAGCTCGCAGATCATCAGCGTCGGGATGGGGACCGCGAACTCCTCGACGAGGTCGGCGCCCCGGCCCGCGGCCTCCAGCGCGTCGAGCCGCGCCTCCACGATCTCCTCGATCCGTGGTATCAGCTGCTTGACCCGGTGCGCGGTGAACTGCTTGGTGAGCAGCTTGCGGTAGCGCGTGTGGTCCGGCGGGTCCATGCCGATGAAGAAGCCGGGCTCGGCGGGGGAGATCTTCTCGGTGCCGAAGGGGTGGTCGAAGGGCGCGTGGTGGTGCAGTTCCTGCCGGGCGCTGAAGCGGGGGTCACCGAGCACCGTGCGCGCGGCCGAGTAGTTGGTGACGAGCCAGCCGACGTGTCCGTCCGGGAACGCCAGGGGCGTGACCGGGTCCCCCTCGCGCAACCGTTCGAGCTCGGTGGGCGGATCGAAGGTCGAGGGACGCTCTGTGGGGAGTTTGATCGGTTCGGACAGCGTGTTGGGCACGACTTGCTCCATCTCTCCTGAGCCGTGACATGGGGGAGGCATCCGTGGGTCCACTGTCGTGAGAAAGCCTGGAGGCACGCTCGGGCCCTCCTACAGCCGCAGACTCCGAAGGCCCGTGTTCCCGGCGGGTCCACAGCCGGGAACACGGGCCCTGCTCGTTCCGTCACGCGACAGGTCGGTGCCGTGGTAAGGAGGGGTCGTCAGGTCGACGGCGGTCCTGCCCGATCGGGGTTGCCGAGGGCAGGAGGCACGGCCCGGACGGGTTTGCCGTCCGGGCCGGCGTACACGTGCCGGCTGCGGGGTGTCCGCTCAGCTGAGGCTCTTGAGCTGCGCCTCGACGGCGTCGGCGGCGACGCGCGGGCCGTCGACGGCGCGCATGGCGGATCGCATCCGCTGCACGTTCGCGGTGACCTGGTCGTCGGCGACGACGTCCGACACGGCGCGGCGCAGGCTTTCGACGGTGGTGTCGGCGACGGCGAGGTGCCGGCCGAGGCCGAGTTCCGCCACCCGCATCCCGTTCGCCCGCTGCTCGTTCATCTGCGGGATGACCACCATGGGGACGCCGTAGTACAGCGACTCCATCGTGCTGTTCATGCCGCCGTGCGTGACGAACAGCTTCGCGTGCTGCAGGACGTCGAGCTGCGGGACATGCCGGCGGACGGTGAAGTTGGCTGGCGGAGTGCCCAGTTCGGCCGCGTCGAGGTGGTCTCCGACGGCCATGACGACGTCCCACTCGGAGTCGCCGAACGCCTCGATCGCGGTCTTGAAGAACTCGGGCCAGCCGGTCGCCGCAGTGCCGAGCGAGATCAGCAGGACGGGGCGTTCCCGGGACGCAGGCTGCCAGCTCCCCTGGTAGGCACTGCGGTCGGTCAGACAGGGACCGGCGAACACGAACCGCTGGTCGAAGGTGTCGCCGTCGTAGTGGAAGTCACGGGGAAGGAAGATGATGCTGCGTTCCGCGATTTCCTGGAAGAAGGCCATCGGGTCGGCGGGGAGGTTGAACGATGGAAGTACTTCGGTGAGCTTCCCCAGCATTTCAACGACCTTGGGGTCGGTGAATTCGGCCATCGGGAACTTGTTCTGGACGGAGAAAGTCTCGTTGTACCCGTACGACGGGAAGAGCCGCATCGAAGGGATGCCGTGACGGCCGCTGTAGAACCGGCCGCCCCATGCCATGAAGTCGTGCAGGACGATATCGGGCCGGGCGTCCTTGTGGAAGTCCTCGACCTGATCGACGATGGACCTGGCCTCCTCGAGACACCTCAGCCCCTCGCCTTCGTTGGCCTCCGCCGTGTAGGGGCTGCGGTAGAAGTCTCCGAACACGGAACGGTAGCGCACCGGTTCGGCGCCGGCGGCCTCCACCAAGGGCACGAAGTGGTCCGTCGCGGTGCTGGTCACCCGGTGGCCGCGCCGCACCAGCTCTTCCACCAGTCCGAGCGTCGGATTGACGTGGCCGATCGCCGGAAAGTTGAAGAATGCGATGTGAGCCATGAAATCTCCTTGAACTAGGCTCCGTTCGTGCCCCGATTGAGGCCCTTGGGCTCCTCAACCGTAGCTGTAGAACCCGCGCCCGCTCTTCTTCCCGAAGAATCCGCTGTCGACCATACGGGACAGCAACGCGGGTGCGGCGTAGAGAGGTTCCTTGGTCTCCTCGTACAGGCCTGCCGCCACCGCCGCCAAAGTGTCGAGTCCTACCAGGTCGGCGAGACCGAGCGGCCCCATGGGGTGGGCGCAGCCGAGCATCATGCCCTTGTCGATGTCCGCCGCGGACGCATGGCCGGACTCGACCATCCTTATAGCAGAAAGCAAGTAAGGCACGAGGAGCGCGTTCACCACGAATCCGGCCCGGTCCTTGCTCCGGATGACTTCCTTGCCGAGGACGTCCCGTACGAAGTGTTCGGCGCGTGCGACGACTTTCTCGTCGCTGAGCAGGGAGCCGGTGATCTCCACGAGCGGGAGTGCCGGCACGGGGTTGAAGAAGTGCATGCCGACCACCTGCTGCGGCCGGCTCGTGGCCATGGCGAGCTTGGTGACCGGCAGCGAGGAGGTGTTGGAGGCGAGCACCGCCCCGGAGTCCCGGACGATCGCGTCGAGCTGGGAGAAGATCTTCAGCTTCGTCGGCTCGTCCTCGCTCACCGCCTCGATGACGAGCTCGCGGTCGGCGAAGTCGCCGAGGTCCTGGGTGAATTCGACGCGCTCGAGGATCTCCTCGCGCTGTTGTCCGGTGAGCCTGGCCTTGTCCACGGCCCGGTCGAGCGAGCGGGTCAGCCGCTCGTGCCCTGCTCTGCGTGAGCGGTCCGAGGAGACCGCGACGAGCACGTGCCTGCCGGGCTTGGCGCACACCTCGGCCAGGCCCGCGCCCATCAGTCCGCAGCCCACCACGCCGACACGGGTGACGGGCTCGGGGGTGGCGGTGCCGGTCACGACGCGGCCCCCTCGTGCCAGCGCAGCAGGCCGTTGCCCACCGCCATGCCGCCGCCGAACCCCGAGAGCAGCACCAGGTCCCCGTCGCCGAACGCGCCCGCCCGCACCGCGTGGTCGAGCGTGACGGCCAGCGAAGCGGCGCCCGAGTTCCCGAAGTGTTCCAGGGTCGTGTGGATGTGCGCGTTCTCCAGGCCCATGTCGTCGGCGAGCCTGCCGAGCAGGGCTCCGTTGGCCTGGTGCGGCACGAGGTGCGCGATCTCCTGCGGCGGTACGCCCACTCGGCCGAGCAGTTCCTTGACCGACGGGGGGACCTTGCCGAGCACGAACTCGGTGACGCCCCGGCCGTTCATCCGCAGGAAGTGCTGCCGGGCCGCAACGGTCTCGTGAGAGGCCGGCCGGGCGCTGCCGCCCGCTTCGACGACGAGCAGATCCGCCTTGTCGCCGTGGCCGACCAGGTCGAACTCCAGGAGTCCGTACCCGTCGGGTACCGGCCCGAGGACGGCCGCGCCCGAGCCGTCGGCGAGCAGCACCGCCGTGCTGCGGTCCAGCGGATCGGTGAACCGCGACCACGCTTCGGCGCCCAGCACCAGAGCGTGGGCCCCCGGGCGCGCCGCGAGCAGGGCGTGGGCCGTGGCGAGACCGTAGACGAATCCGCTGCACCCTATGTTGATGTCGAAGCACGCCGCCCGGTGGGCTCCGACGGCGGCCTGGACCCGGCACGAGACCGGAGGCATCGGGCTGTCGCCGGTGGAGGTGGCCACGATGAGGTAGTCGACGCGGTCGGCGGGCAGGCCGGCCCGTTCGAGGGCGTCGCGCGCGGCCCGCGTCGCGAGGGTGGACGGCGTCTCGGCGCCGGCGACGTGCCGGCGGGACAGGATGCGTGTCTTGCGCTCGATCCACTCCTCGGTGACGTCGAACCGCTCGGCGATCTCGGTGTTGGTCACCTCCCCCTCGGGCACGTGTGAGCCGGTGCCGAGCAGTCCGATGGCATTGCCGGACATCACGCCCCCTGCAGGAGGGTGAGGCGGTCCTCGCCGATCCGGGCGCGCTTGTCGGGATCGGTGACGCCGAGTCCGGTCGAAGGCGCCAGGCACAGCACGCCGACCTTGCCGACGTGGGCGTTCTCCTGGACGAGCCGGCCCGCCTCGCCGATCTCGGCGAGCGGGTAGGTGCGGGAGACCATCGGGTGGATGCGGCCCATGTCGATGAGCCGGTTGCTCTCCCACTGCTCCTGGAGGTTGGCGGCATGGCTGCCGATCACGCGCTTGAGCTTCATCCACAGGTACCGGTTGTCGTACTGGTGGTGGTACCCCGTGCTCGATCCGCAGGTGACGATGGCTCCGCCGCGGCGCAGGACGAACATCGAGATGCCGAAGGTGGCCTGGCCCACGTAGTCGAAGACGATGTGCGGGTCCTCGCCCGTCTCCCGGCGAATGATCCTGCCCAGCCGCTTGCCGGCCTCGATGACCTTCGCGGGGTCGGTGCCGTCGTCGTCGCCGATGCCGAGCTCGGAGCGGTTGATCACGACGTCGCAGCCGATCCTGCGGAGCAGCTCGGCCTTCTCCTCCGACCCCACCACGCCGACGGGGATGCCGCCGCCGTGCTTCACCAGCTGCACGGCGTAGACGCCGAGGCCGCCGGCCGCGCCCCAGATCAGAACGACGTCGCCCTGCTTCATGCGGGCGCCCCGCTCGCTGACCAGCATGCGGTACGCGGTGCCCGCGCAGGCGGTGGTGGACGCCGCCTCCTCCCAGGTGAGGTGAGCGGGCTTGGGCACGAGCTGGCTGGCCCGTACGACCGCGTAGTGCGCCAGGCCGCCGAAGTTGGTCTCGTAGCCCCAGGCCTTCTGCCCCTCGCCGAGCATGCCGTCGTCGTGGGTGGCCGCCTCCTGGTCGTCGACCTGGATGGGGCTGACCCCCACGTGGTCGCCGATCTGCCAGCGGCGCACGCCGGCGCCGGTGCGGACGATCACGCCGGCCGCGTCGGAGCCGAGCACGTGGTACGGCTGGTCGTGCCGCGCCTCCCACCCTCCGCGTTTGCCGTACGCGCGCAGGAAGTCGAACGTCGGCAGGGGCTCGAACGTCCCCGACCAGACGGTGTTGTAGTTGATGGAACTGGCCATGACCGCGACCAGGACCTCGTCCGGCGCGAGTTCGGGCATCGGAACCTCGCCGACCCGCAGCGACTTGCGCACGTCCTTGTCCTCGACGCCGGCGAACATCTCGATGTCCTCGACGCGGGTGTGCGCGGCCAGATACTTCTCGGGTACCGGCAAGGAGGCCAGTTCCTCGGCGGAGGCTCCCCGCCTCACCGCCTCGGACAGAGCGTCCATTTCAACCATCCTTCGTCAGCTCGGGAGTGGGGTCGGTCAGACGGGGGACTCCATGCCGAGCGCCAGCCTGAGGTGCGCCATCTGGCCGGCGTGGAAGGAGTCGTGCATCTGGGTGAGGGCGAGGGCCTTGCCGAGGGTCGCGAACTGCTCCGCGTACTCGCCCATGTTCTCGTCCGGGAACAGGGCGGAGCGGCGCGCGAAGTCCTCGGGCGCGAGCGAGACGACGTAGTCGCGGATGCTCCGATGGGCGGACCGGTAGATCTCGATCATCTCGGTCAGCGGAGGCACGTACGTGAAGTCCGTGTCGGCGCCGTCGGCGAAGTTGTCGGAGAACTCCTCGGTCACGGCCTTCGGCGTGCCCTGGTGCAGGGTGGAGAAGTAGTCCTTGGCACAGGCGAGATGGCCGAGGAACCACACGAGCGGCTTGTGCCCGTCCGGTGCCTTGAGGGCCGTCTCGTCGTCGAAGCCCTCGGTGAGGGCGATGACGAGCTCGTAGCCGACGTCGAGCGCCTGGGCCAGGTGCTCGCCGACCGCCTGCGGGACGGGGGTGAGGGTGGGCTGTGTCACGGTGGTGCAGATCCCTTCTCGGAAAGGCTGCGGGATCACTGGCGCGCGGCCACGGGGCCGCTCGGCGAACCCGGCGGAATCAGCGGGGTGAGTGGTAGGCGCTCTCGCCGTCGCGGCGCACCGCGTCGAGGCGGGCTCGGGCGTCGGCGAAGGTCGGCAGCTCGGTGGTGGACGTGCCCGTCCAGTTCGTGCCTTCCCAGTCGTACATCAGTCCCTTGGTCTGCCGGGCCGCGGCCAGATGGGCCTCCGAGTACAGGAAGCCGTCGAGGGCCTCCTTGTCGCGCCACAGCACCAGGTTGCGGGCGGCGTTCCACGACTTCGGCGAGATGGCGAGCGTGGCCGCGAGGAGACCGTCCCGCTTCCACAGCTCCTCGAGGATGGCGGCGTTGAGCTGGCCGCCGACCTCCTCGTGCCCGGGCTTGGGCCAGCCCACGGACGTGGCCACCAGGTAGGACTCGGGAAGCGGCGCGCGCAGCCCGCCCGTCTCGGGGTCGATGGCCGGGCCCGTCCAGGGGACGACGACCTGGAGGTCGGACTCGTCGCCTGCGGCGAACTCGTGCAGGGATGCGGGAATGTTCGACACGGTGTCTCCGGAGTTCGCGACGGCTGTCGGAATCACTTCTTGCGCTGTACGACCAGCCTCTTGATTTCAGCGACTTGCAGATGAAGAACGCTCGAGTCCGGCTCGCGCACCAGTTCAAGCTCCGAGAGGACCGGCAGCACCGCCGTGAGCAGGGACCGCAGTTCGAGCCGCGCGAGGTGCGATCCGAGGCACACGTGCTCGCCGTGGCCGCCGAAGGCGATCTGCGCGTTGTTCTCGCGGGTGATGTCGAAGCGGTAGGGGTGGTCGAAGACGTCCTCGTCACGGTTGCCGGAGGGGTACCACAGGGCGACGGTCTCGCCCTTGCGGATACGACGGCCGCGCAGCTCGGTGTCCTGCCTGGCGGTGCGCACGAAGTGCACGGCGATGGTGGTCCAGCGCAGGATCTCCTCGACCGCGTTGTCCACGAGCGACGGGTCCTCGACGAGCTTGCGCAGCTGGTCGGGGTGCTGGAGCAGTGCCTGGATGCCGCCGGTGGTGGCGTTGCGCGTGGTGCCGATGCCCGCGACCAGAAGGTTGAAGACGGTGTAGAGGATCTCGTGGAAGGCCAGCGGCTCACCGTCGATCCGCCCGCCCGCGAGCCGGCTGAGCACGTCGGTGCCCGTACCGTCGGCCTGGGCCATGCGCTGCTGGACGAGGTTCGCCACGTAGCCGTTCAGGGCCGCGATGTTGCGCTTGAACGCGGTCTCGGCGTCCTCGCCCTCCAGCCGGTACTCCGGATCGGCCGCGGCGGTCGTGCCCTCGGTCCAGTTGAAGATCGAGTCCCAGTCCTCCACCGGGGCGCCGACGAGCTCGCAGATGGCGGCGACCGGCAGGCGCGCGGAGAGATGGCGCGCCACGTCGGCGCTGCCGTGCGCGTCGAGGTGCGCGACGAACTCCTCGACGTACGAGGCCGCGAGCCGGGCGAAGCGCTCCTCCAGCTCCTTGACCGCCTTGGGGGTGAAGCAGGGGGCCATGAGCTGGCGCAGATGCCGGTGGCGGGGCGAGTCCATGTACGACAGGGCCGGCGGGTCGTCAGGGCCGTGCCCGAACATCTGGGCCCGCTGCTCCAGTTCGGCCTCGAGCATCTCCACGGCGTCGGCCGTGTCGACGGTGACCCGCTGAGCGCTGGAGAAGACCTTGGTGTTGCGGGAGACCCACGCGATGTCCTCGTGCTTGGTGACGACCCAGAACGGCTCGAACCCCGGGCGCACGTACCAGAACACGGGTGCCTCACGGCGCAGCAGGTCCCACTCCGCGTACGGGTATCCCCCGGTGGCGTACGCCTGTTCGTCGGTGATGTCGAGCGTGTCGAGCGAAAGCATGATCAGTGTCTCCGTCAGCGGGGTGTGTGGGTGGTCAGGAAGGAGACGACGGCGTCGACCGTCTCGGCACGCTTGTCCGCGGCGGCGAAGTCCGTGTCGAGGAGCGTCGCCCGGGGCGCCTCGCCGGCGATCCGCTTGGCGATCACCTCGGGGTGCGCGACATCGGTGCCGGGCAGTACGAGGAGCGGGGCGGGGCAGGTCGCCATCCACTCCTGGGGTACGGAGAAGTAGGCCGACCCGGCGGGCCAGATCCCGTCGCGGAAGCGCACGACCTGCACGATGTAGCGCTCCCGGCGCCGGGCCAGGATCTCCGCGCGGAAGGCGGGGTCGCTGTTCAGCCTGCCCGCGAAGGGACCGGCAGCGGGGTTGGCGGTGAACCGGCCGTCGCGTACGGCCGCCTCGACGACCGCTTCCAGGCCTTCGGCTCGGGCGAAACGCATGGGCTCGTCGAACTGGTGCAGATACGTGCTCAGGCTGTTGACCGCCGGGTCGACGCCGACGGGCTCCTGCGCGACGATCGAGCGCACCCGTCCGGGCGCGTCGTGCGCCAGCCGCCAGGCCTGCGCCGTGCCGCTCCCGGCGGCGACGACGTGCGCCTGTTCGACGCCGAGTTCGTCCAGGACGGCCAGCTGGTCGGCCGCGCCCCGCTCGTAGGAGAACGGCTCCGCCGGTGCGGTGCTGGGGCCCGCGTACCGCTGGTCCATCGCGATCACACGGAAGTGGCGGGCCAGTTCCGTCACCGGGTTGTAGAAGTTGGAATCCCACAGGTCCGCGCGGCTGTCCGCCCCACCGGGAGCCAGCAGCAGGACCGGGAACCCCTCGCCGTGCACCTCGTAGTGGAGGCGTGCCCCGTCGGGGCGCTCGATCTCAGGCATGGTTCTCCTCAGCAGTCGTGGCGATCTGCGCGATCGCGGTCATCAGTTCGCTCGCCATGGCCTCGGCGTTGACGATCGGTGCCGCGTGCGTTCCGTCGATGCGTGACGGCACGAACGCTCCCGTGGTCAGCTCGCGCCACACCCGCATCGAGCCGGAGGGCAGGACGGGGTCGTCACTGCCCTCGACGGCGAAGACGGGCAGCGTGAGAGCGGGTCGGTGCACGCCGTCCAGGGCGGCGCGGTGGCTCTCGGCGAGAGCGGTGTCGGCGCGCAGCCGGTCGGCGTAGTCGGCCAGCAGCTCCTCGTCGGTGAGGATCTCCTCGGGCAGCAGGCCCTGGAAGACCTCCGCGAGTTCCTCGAGCGCGATCTCGCCGAGGTCCCCGGTGAGTTCGGCGAGCCGGCGCAGTCCCGGCGTCGGCTCGGCGTGCGGAGGCAGCGCGCACGCCACCACCAGGGCCGCCGGGGGCACCCCGGGACGGTGCGCGAGTCGGTGGGCCACCTCCCAGCACAGCCAGGAGCCCTGGCTGTGTCCGAACAGGACGAAGGGCACCTCCAGGCTGCCGGACAGGGCTGCCATGACGTGGTCGGCGAGGGCCATCATGTCGCTCGCCGGATCCTCGCCCGCCCGCGCCTCGCGGCCGGGCAGCTGGATCCCGACGAGCTCGACGTCGTCCGGCAGGTGGCGGATCAGCGGGATGTGTCCGCCCGTGGTGCCGCCCATGCCCGGCATGCAGAAGACGCGCGCGCGGGGTGCTTCGGATCGCTTCAGGACGCGCAGCCACGGACTGCCGGCCGCCTCCTGCGGGCGGGCGGGCACGGTGGCGGCCGGGTCCGGCAGCAGCTGGGCCAGCAGGTGGGCGCCGATCCCGGCACAGCTGGCGTGACGCAGGATGACCTCGGTGGTGACGGACAGGCCCGTACGGCGCGCCAGTTCCTTGCGGACGGTGACGGCCATGAGGGAGTCGAGTCCGAGCTCCTGCAGCGGCTGTTCCGCGACGAGGTCCGGTACCGCGAGGCCGAGCACGGCCGCCGCTTCGGTCTTCACCAGGTCGGTCAGGGTCCGCAGGCGCTGTTCGGCGCTCTGCGCGGCGAGCCGCTCGCGCAGCTCCCTGCCCGCGGACGGGTCGGCGACCGGGGCGTCGGCGTCCGGAGCGGGCCGTGCCTCCTCGATCTCGTCGAGCAGCGGACGGGGCCGGGCCGCGCGGTAGGCCGGGGCGAACAGGGGCCACTCGATGTCGGCCACACCGAGGGACACCGTCCGGGCGCGCAGCGCGAGTTCGAGCGCGTCGAGAGCGGCTGCGGGTGCCATGGAGCGCAGGCCGCGGGAGCGCGCCATCCGCTCGGCGTCGGCGTCGACCATGCCGCCGTCGGCCCAGCCGCCCCAGTGCAGGGCCGTCGCCGCGAGTCCGGCGTCCCTGCGGTGCCGGGCCAGGGCGTCGAGGGCGGTGTTGGCGGCGCCGTAGACGGCCTGTCCCGCTCCGCCCCACAGGCTCGCGCCGCTGCCGTACAGCACGAAGTCGTCCAGCGGGTGATCGCCCAGCGCCTCGTGCAGGTGCCAGGCGCCGAGCACCTTCGCGGCGGCTTCTTCCGTCACGGCCTGCTCCGTGAGGGCCCCGACAGGCGCCATGCGGGAGACGCCCGCGAGGTGGGCCACGAACGTCAGGGGGCCGTCCTCGTCGCGGACGCGCGCGACGAGGTCGCGGACGCGGGCACGGTCGCTCATGTCGCACGCCTCGACCCTCAACCGCACTCCCTGTTCGGCGAGTTCGGCCTGCAGCTCACGGGTCTGGTCGGTCATCTCGCCACGGCGCGAGGCGAGTACGACGCACTGCGCGCCCCTGTCGGCGAGACGCCGGGCGAGGTGCCGGCCCAGGGCACCCTGGCCACCGGTGACGAGTGCCGTGCCGCGCGCCTGCCACGGGGCGCCGGAGGCGGCGGGCCGGGTGCGCCGCAGGCGCCGGGCGAAGCGTCCGGACGGGCGCAGCGCGACCTGGTCCTCGTGGTCGCCCGCGACCAGCGCCGCGACCAGCTGGTCCGCCCAGCCGTCGTGCGGCCGCGCCGGGAGGTCGACGGTGCCGCCCCAGCGCAGTGGGTCCTCGAGGGCCGCGACCCGGCCGAGCCCCGTGACCAGGGCCTGCGTCGGACTCGGAGTTCCTTCGGTGCCGTCGACGTCGACGGCACCGCGGGTGACCGCCCACAGGGGCGACGTCAGACCGGCGTCGGCGGCGCCCTGGAGCAGGGCGAGCGTGGTGCGCAGCCCTTCGGTGACTCCGCCGTCTGCGAGGGCGTCGTCGAGGGGACCGAAGGTGAGCAGGCCCGCGGGCTCCTGCGGCAGCGCGGCCAGGCTCTCGCGGACGGCGTCCCGGTCCGCGCTCGCGCGCACCCGGTGCACGTCGGCCCCGGCTGTGCGCAGGGCCTGCGCCGCGGCGTCGGCCAGGTCCCGGGCGCTGTCGGTGCCGGCGTCGGCCAGGAGCCACACTCCGGCGGCCGCCGCGGGTGCGGCGGGTGCCGGGCGCCAGGCCTCTTCGTACAGCCAGCCCGTGAGCTTGGCGTCCGTCTCCTGCCGGTGCCACCAGTCGGCTATCAGGGGCAGCAGCTCGTCGATGCTGTCGCGCAGGCGGTCGGGTGCGTCCAGGACCTCGGCGAGACGCGTGCCCTCCCCGTCGGCCACCGCGTCCCAGAAGGCCTGGCCGACGACCGGAGCGCCGTTACCGGGCGCGGCGGACGGCGCGTCGATCCAGTAGCTGCGGCGCTGGAAGGCGTATCCGGGCAGGTCGGCGACGGCGGCGGTGCCCCGCTCGCCCAGGGCGCTCGCCCAGTCGACGCGGTGGCCGCCTGTGTGCAGCAGTCCCAGGTTGCGCAGCAGTTGGCCGCGTCCGCCGTGGTCCCGCTGGAGGGTGCCGACGACCAGGGACCGCTCGGCCCCGTCGGCGAGCGGCATGGCGAGCACCGGGTGGGGGCTGACCTCGACGAACACGTCGTGTCCGGTGTCGAGCAGCCGCTGCTGCGCCTGGTCGAGCCGGACGGGCTCGCGCAGATTGCGGCACCAGTAGGCGGCGTCGAGCGCCGTGCCGTCCAGTACGTCGCCCGTCACCGTGGAGTAGAAGGGCACGTCCGACGGCCGGGGGGCGAGGGACGCGAGTTCCGCCTCGATGCCGGGCAGCAGGGCGTCCATGTGGTGGCTGTGGGAGGCCACGGGCGCCTCCAGCTTGCCGCACACGACGTCGTCGTCGTCGAGGGCGTACAGCAGGTCCTCGACGGCCTCCGCGTCCCCGGACAGCGCCACCGACCGCCGGGTGTTGACGGCGGCGACCGAGAGCCGGTCGCCGTAGGGGGCGATCCGCTGGAGCACGTCCTCGAGCGGCAGCTCGACGGTGGCCATCGCGCCCACGCCGGCCACGTCCTGCAGGGCCCGGCTGCGGACGGCGATGATGCGCGCGCCGTCCTCGATCGTCAGCGCCCCCGCGATCACGGCGGCCGCGACCTCTCCCTGGCTGTGGCCCACGACGGCGTCCGGGCGGACGCCGAGTTCGCCCCAGGCCGCGGCCAGGGACACGTACATGGTGAACATCAGCGGCTGGAGCACGTCCAGCCGGTCCAGCGACGAGGCGTCGGTGCCGTCGCCCTCGATGAGCCCGGCCACGGACTGCCCGATGAGCGGCGTGAACGCGTCGTCACAGCTGCGGACGGTCTCGGCGAACGCCCGCGACTCGGCCAGCAGGGCGCGGCCCATGCCGAGCCACTGCGCGCCCTGCCCCGGCAGGACGAAGACGGTCCGGCCCCTGGTGACGGCCGTGGACCGGGCCACGTCGGCATGCGGACGGTCCTCGGCGAGGGCGCGCAGCGCCTCGGCCGCCTGTTGCGGGGTGTGCGCGTGCACCACGGCGCGCTCGGAGAAGTGGGTGCGCCGGAGGGCGGCGGTGTGCGCGACGTCGGGGAGGGAGGCCTGCGGCCGGTGTCCGAGCCAGTCGGCCCAGCGGGCCGCCTGGTCACGCAGGGCCGCCGCGTCCTTGCCCGAGAGCACGAGGGGCAGCGGTCCGCCCGGCGCCGCCGGCTGCCGCGGGGCGGCGGGGGCGGGCTGCTCGACGACGACGTGGGCGTTGGTGCCGCCGATCCCGAACGAGGAGACTCCGGCCCGGCGCGGGGCGTCGCTCTGCCAGGGCCTGAGCTCGGTGTTGACGCGGAAGAGGCCGGGGTCGAGCCCCATCTCGGGGTTGGGGTGTTCGTAGTTGAGGCTGGGCACGAGTTCGCCGTGGTGGACGCAGAGCACGGCCTTGATCAGTCCGGCGAGGCCCGCGGTGGCGTCCGCGTGACCGATGTTGGTCTTCACCGAGCCCAGCGCGCAGGGTTCGGTGCGGTCCGCCCCACCGAACACCTTCTGCAGGGCCTGCACTTCGATGGGGTCGCCGAGCGCGGTCGCCGTGCCGTGCGCCTCGATGTACCCGATGTCCGCCGGGACGACTCCCGCCGCGGCCTGCGCCTCGGCGACGGCGTAGGCCTGTCCGTTGACGCTCGGCGCGGTGAAGCCCGCCTTGTCGGCGCCGTCGTTGTTGACGGCGCTGCCGGGCAGCACGGCGTAGACGCGGTCACCGGCGGCCTCGGCGTCGGAGAGCCGGCGCAGCACCAGCGCGGCGACGCCGCTGCCGAAGACGGTGCCGCTGCCCTTCTCGTCGAAGGCCCGGCACTTGCCGTCCGGCGAGACGACCAGCCCCTCCTGGTGGACGAAGCCCTGGACCAGTGGGATGGTCAGGGACGAGGCTCCGACGAGCGCCATGTCGCACTCGCCGCTCAGCAGGCTCTCGCGGGCCAGGTGCGTGGCCACGAGCCCGGTGGAGCAGGCGGTCTGCACCGTCAGGGCCGGTCCGCGCAGGTTGAGCCGGTGGGCGATCCGGGTGGCGAGGTAGTCGCTCTTGTTCCCGATCATCGTGCGGTAGAAGGACGACAGGTCGGACGTGTCGCCCTGCGGGTAGCCGCCGTATCCGGCGCCCGCGAAGACGGACACCTTGCCTTCGGCCTCCTGGGGGACGATCCCGGCGTTCTCGAAGGCCTGCCAGGCCACTTCGAGCAGCAGCCGATGCTGCGGGTCCATCGACTCGGCCTCGGCGGGCGAGTAGTCGAAGAACGCGGCGTCGAACTGGTCGGCGCCCGCCACGACGGCGCGGGCCCGCACGTAGTCGGGGTGGGTGAGGTCCTGCGGCTGCACTCCCGCGGCGATGAGTTCCTCATCGGTGAAGTGGGTGATGGACTCCACCCCGCCGCGCAGGTTGTCCCAGAAGGCGTCCATGTCGGGGGCACCGGGCAGCTTGCACGCCATGCCGACGACGGCGATACGGTCGTCGTGCGCCCGCCGTGCGCGTCCGGCGCCGAGGTCCTGGGGCACGTCCGCGCCCCGCAGATAGCCGGCCAGCTGACGGACGGTCGGATACCGGAACAGCGTGGTGAGGGGGAACTCCCGCTCCAGGGCCGCGCACATCAGCTTGTGGGCCTTGAGCGCGGCCATCGAGTCGGCCCCGAGGTCGAAGATGCCCTTGTCGGGGTCGATCTCCGGTCGCCCGAGCACCGTCGCCCAGGCGTCGACGACGATCGCCTCGGTCGCGTCGGCCGTGCCGTGCGGTGCCGGTGCGGTCCGGGCGGACGGCAGGGGGAGCCGGACGACGGCGCCCTTGTCGATCTTCTTGTTGGGCGTGTGCGGCAGTTCGTCGAGGGCCACGAGGTGCGAGGGCACCATGTAGCCGGGCAGCCTCCGCGCGAGCAGGGCCGACAGCAGGTCGCCTCCGTCCTCGCCGCCCGGCGCGGGGGCCCAGTACAGGTAGATCCTCGGCTCGTCGGCGGCGTCGGGGCGTACCACCGCGGCGCACTCGGCGACCGCGGCGCACTCGGCGGCGACCGACTCGATCTCGCCGAGCTCGATGCGGTGCCCGTGCAGCTTGACCTGCGAGTCGCTGCGCCCGCAGAACTCCAGTGTGCCGTCGGCACGGTGCCGTACGACGTCCCCGGTGCGGTACATGCGCGCGTCCGGGTCCCCGGCGAACGGGTCGGGGACGAACCTCTCGGCGGTGAGCTCGGGCCGCCCGAGGTAGCCGCGCGTCACGGCCCGGCCGCCGATGTGGAGTTCGCCCCTGAAGCCCCGGGGTACGCGTCGGCCCGCGCGGTCGAGGACGTACAGCCGGTTGCCGTGCAGCGGCTCGCCCAGGCTGACCTCGCCCGGCTGGACGGTCCACGCGGACGACCACACGGTGGTCTCGGTCGGGCCGTACATGTTGGTGAGCTCGCCGTCGAGGAGTTCGCCGAGCCTGCGGGCCAGCTCCCGGTCCAGCGGTTCACCGCCGACCAGCATCCGCTCCAGGTTGCCCACGAGGTCCCTGCCGTCGGCGTCCGCCAGGAGCATGCGGGCCAGCGACGGGGTGCACTGCAGGTGGGTGGGCGCCCAGTGGGCGTAGCCGGCCCAGTCGGCCGCCGAGCCCCGGGCGATGACGACGCGGTAGCCGCGGGTCAGGGTCCACAGCAGCTCGAGGGTGGAGATGTCGAAGGACAGGCTGGTCACGGCCAGCCAGGTGTGCCCGGGTCCGCCGCCGACCCGCTCGTCCATGGCCCGGCAGAAGGTGGCGAACTGGTCGTGCTCGACCATGACGCCCTTGGGATTGCCGGTGGAACCGGAGGTGTAGATGACGTAGGCGAGGTCGTCCGGCGCGAGACCGGCGGGCGGCAGCGGAAGGTCCGCGGCCGCCGCGGGGTGGCCGTCGCGCACCAGGACCTCGACGTCGTCGGCGAAGCCCTCGGCGGCGCCGTCGGCCGTGGAGACGACGACCTTCAGGCCGCTGTCGCGCACCACGTGCTCGAGCCGGGCCGCGGGGTAGGCGGGGTCGAGCGGGACGTAGGCGGCACCGGCGAGCCAGGTGCCGAGCACCGCGACGACCATGTCCACCGAGCGCGGCAGGTGGATGCCGACGAGGGAGCGGTGGGTGACCCCGCGCCCGCGCAGGTCCTCACGGAGGGCCCCGGCGCGCAGGACCAACTCGCGGTACGTGAGCTGCTCCTCGTCGTCGGCCACCGCCACCGCGTCGGGGGTCCGGCTGCTCTGGGCGAGGATGCGGTGCAGGGCGTTGTCGGGGTGCCCGTCGGCGTCCTGGGTCGCGCGACGCGTCCACTGCTCGAACCAGGCCCGTTCCTCGTCGCCGAGCAGTTCGGCGTGGCTGATCGGGCGGGTGGGGTCCTGGACCAGGTCGGCGAGGAGAGCGACGAAGTTCTGCGTCATGCGCCCGGCGGTGTCCGCGTCGATGACGTGCGGCAGGTATTCCAGCTCGCCGAGGAGGCCGGCCCCGTCGGGAGCGAGAGTCAGGCCGAGTTCGGACTTGGCCACGCCGCGCGGGGTGCCGGTGATGCTCGTGTCGTCCGACGGCGTCCATGCGTCGGCGCCGTCGCCGAGGGCGGCCAGCGAGGTGCCGCGGAAGTTGAACAGGGCGCGGAAGAGCGGGTTCTCGTCGCCGGTGCGGGCGCCCGCGGCCGCCCGGACGACCTCCGTGAGGGGCACGTCCTGGTGCTCGGACAGGCGGCGGACCCGTGCCTCCATGGACGTGAGGAGTTCCTCGAACGTCGGATCGCCGGTCACGTCGCAGCGCAGCGGGAGGGTGTTCACCAGGAACCCGACCAGGTCCTCGGTGCCGGCCAGCTCGCGGTTGGCCCAGACGGTGCCGAGGCCGAAGTCGTGGCTGTCGGTGCTGCGGGCCAGCAGCACCGCGAAGGCGCCGGCGTAGAGCGTGAACGGGGTGACCTCGATGCGTGCCGCGAGCCCCTCGAGGCGGCCACGGAGCTCCGCGGGTACGGCGAACGGGACGGTACCGCCGCCGCCGGCCGCACCGTGCTGTTCCGGCAGGTCGAGCCGGCCCATGCCGTCGAGCTCCGCCGCGAAGTACTCCAGGCCGGCGGCGAAGTGGCCGCCCTGCACGGCGCGCTCCTGCCAGGCCGCGTAGTCGCCCAGGTGGTACGCGACGGGCACCTCGGCGATGTCCGACGAGTGCGCCAACTCATCGTAGATCGTGTGCAGTTGTTCCAGCATCAGGGTCAGCGACCAGCCGTCGCCGATGGCGTGGTGCAGCGTCAGGCACATCAGTTGCCCGCCGTCTGGCACGTCGAGCAGGAGCAGGCGCACCAGGGACGGCCCCGACAGGTCGAAGGGGGCACGCTCCTCGGCGCCGACCCGGGCGCGCACCTGCTCCTCCTCGGGGTCGCTCGCCGAGAGGTCCTCGTGGGTGAAGGGGGTGACGAAGTCGTCGTGCACGACCTGCACGAGTTCGCCGTCGCGCATCTCCAGGCCCGTGCGCAGCGCCTCGTGCCGCCGCAGGAGAAGGGTCAGGGCGTCGGCGAGCAGGGCGGGGTCGAGCGGCCGGGCGACCCGCAGGGCCACCGGCGCGTTGTACTGGGGGCTCCCGGGCTCCATCTGCTCGAGGAACCACAGGCGGCGCTGCCCGTCGGTGGCGGGGTGGACTCCCCGCCGCTCGCCGCGCTCCAGTGGCGGTACGTCGCTCGCCGCGCCCGCGTCGTCGCGCATGAGGTCGAGCAGGTGGGCGGCGAGCGCGTGCGCGGTGGGATGGGCGAAGGCCACGTTGGTGGGCAGGCTCAGGGAGGTCAGCTTGCCGAGCCGGTTGCGCAGTTGCAGCCCGATGATGGAGTCGAGACCGAACGTCTGCAGGCGCTGGTCGGCGGGAACGGGTTCGCCGACGCCGAGCACCACGGCGGCCTGCTCGCGCACGACTTCGGTGAGCTTGTCCAGCGCCTGCGGCTCGGGCAGCGCGGCGAGTTGCCCGCGCAGGTCGGCCGGACGGGACGAGGACGTGTCCTCGACGTCCGGCATGCCGCTCGCGGCCCGGCCGTCGGCGTGACCGCGGCGGGGGGCGTCGAACCAGAACCTGCGGCCCTGGAACGCATACGTGGGCAGTTGCGGCAGCAGGCTCCGCTCGCCCGCTCCCAGGACTCGCTCCCACCGCACCTCGTGGCCCTGCGCGTGCAGGGCGGCGAGCGAGCGCACGAACTCGGCGGTTCCGCCCTGGCCACGGCGCAGGGTGCCCACCACGACGCCGCGGTGGTCGGCCGTGGCGCTGGTCAACGGCATGCCGAGGACGGGGTGCGAGCTGATCTCGATGAACACGCCGAAGCCGTCACCGACGAGCTTGTCCAGGGCGCGGTCCAGGCGGACCGGCTCGCGCAGGTTGCGGCACCAGTACGTGCCGTCGAGCTCCGTGCCGGGCAGGACCGCGCCCGCCACCGTGGAGTAGAACGGGACGGTCCACTCCTGGGGGCGCACGTCGGCGAAGTGCTCGGCCAGGCCGGGCAGGATCGGGTCGACGTGTGCGCAGTGCCCGGCCGCGTCGGCGCTGAGCCGCCGGCAGAACACGTCCCGTCCCGCCATACCGGCGAGCAGCGCGTCCACCGCTTCCGGATCGCCGGAGACCACGGTGGAGCCGGGAGTGTTGACGACGGCCACGGACAGGGCGTCGCCGTACGGGGCGATGAGTTCCGACACCTCGGCCACGGGCAGTTCGAGCAGGGCCATGGCGCCCAGCCCGCTGCACTCGCGCAGCAGTGCCTGGCTGCGCAGGGCGACGATCTTCGCGGCGTCGTCGAGGGAGAGGGCGCCCGCGACGACGGCCGCCGGTACCTCGCCCTGGCTGCTGCCGACCACGGCCGCCGGTTCGAGGCCGAGCGACCGCCACACCGCGGCCAGGCCGAGAGCCATGGTGAAGAGCGCGGGCTGCAGGACGTCGAGGCGCTCGAAGGGGAGAACGTCCTCGTCGGGCACGGCGAGCAGGTCGCGCACCGACCAGTCGATCCACGGCCGGAAGGCCTGGTCGCAGGCGTCGACGGTCTGCGCGAACACGGAGGAGTCCGCGAGGAGTTGACGCCCCATCTCGCGCCACTGGCTGCCGTGGCCGGGGAAGACGAAGACCACCTTGCCGCGTTCCTCGGCCTGCGCCTCGATCAGGTTCTCGTGCGGCAGCCCGTCGGCGAGGGCACGCAGGATGCGTTCGGCTTCCTCGCCGTCGTGCGCCAGAACGGCGGCCCGGGACGGAAAGTGGGTGCGGCCCAGGGCCGCCGTGCGAGCGGCGTCGGACAGCGGCAGTCCGGGGCGGGCGGCGAACCAGTCGGCCCAGCGACGCGCCTGGGCGCTCAGGGCCTCCGGGTCGCTCGCGGAGAGCACGATCGGCTGGGTCCGGTGGTGCGGCAGCGCGGGGCCGGCCGCCGTCTCCTGCTCGGCGGACTGCGGTGGAGGGGCCTCCTCCACGACGAGGTGGGCGTTGGTGCCGCTGATACCGAAGGAGGAGATGCCCGCCCGGCGCGGCCGGGCGCCGCGCTTCCACGGGCGCACCTCGTCGAGCAGCCGCAGGCCGCTGCCCTCCCAGGCGATGTGCGGGCTCGGTTCCTCGGTGTGAAGGGACTTGGGCAGTCGTTCGCCCTGCAGCGCCAGGACCATCTTCATGACGCCGACGACACCGGCCGCGGCCTGGGTGTGACCGATGTTCGACTTCGAGGACCCGAGGAGCAGCGGGGCGTCCGCGGACCGTCCCGGTCCGAACACCCGGGCGAGGGCGCCTGCTTCGATCGGGTCGCCGAGGGGAGTGCCGGTGCCGTGGGCGTCGACGGCGTCGATGTCCGCGGGGGTGAGGCGGGCCGCGTCGAGGGCCGCGCGGATGACCCGCTGCTGCGCGGGGCCGTTGGGCGCGGTGAGGCCCTGGCTGCGGCCGTCCTGGTTGACGGCCGAACCGCGGATGACGGCGAGGATCGGGTCGCCGTCGCGCTGTGCGTCCGACAGCCGCTTGAGGACGAGCATGCCGCAGCCCTCGGACCAGCCGCCGCCGTCGGCCTGCGCGGAGAAGCTCTTGCAACGGCCGTCGGGCGCCATGGCGCCGAGGCGGCTCGACTCGACGAACAGCGCGGGCGAGTTCATCACGGTGACGCCGCCGGCGAGGGCGGTGTCACACTCCCCGGCGCGCAGGGCCGAGCACGCCATGTGCAGGGCCACCAGCGAGGACGAGCAGGCGGTGTCCACCGTGACGGCGGGGCCCTGCAGGCCCAGTTGGTAGGAGAGCCGGCCGGAGACGACACTGCCGGAGATGCCGGTGCCCTGGTAGCCGTCCAGCGACTCCAGTTCGGCCTGGCCGGTTCCGTAGTCGGAGCGCATGGCGCCCACGTACACGCCGGTGCGGCTGCCGTTGAGGGTGTCCGGCACGACCGAGGCGCGCTCCAGGGCCTCCCACGCGGTCAGGAGCACGAGCCGCTGCTGCGGGTCCATGGCGAGGGCCTCGCGGGGCGTGATGCCGAAGAACTCCGCGTCGAACTCGTCGATGCCGTCGAGGAACCCGCCTTCGCGGGCGTAACTCTTGCCGAAGGCGCCCGGGTCCGCGTCGTACAGGTCGAGGTCGTCCCAGCGCTCGGGGAAGGGGCCGATGGAGTCGCCGCCGCTCGCCAGCAGGTCCCAGTACCGCTCCGGGGTGTCGATGCCGCCCGGCAGCCGGCACGCCATCGAGACGATGGCGACGGGCTCGGTCTGCCGCTTCTCCAGTTCGGCGTTGCGCTGCTGGAGCTGGAGGACGGCCGCCATGGCCCGCCGCAGCCGCTCCTCGCTCGCCGCCGCGTTGTTCTCAGCCATCTGCGTCGTGTCTCCTCAGTCCTCGACCGTGATATCCATGTACGGCGGAAAGCCCTGCAGATGTACGCCGTCGTGTTCGAGCACGGACACCTCGTCCCGCTTGCCCACCTCGCGGAAGCCGGCGAACTTGTAGGTGACGAACATCGTCCGGTTGCGGCTCGTGGGCACGAACTCCGCGCGCAGCTTCACACCCGCGGCGTGGGCGCTGTTGATGAGGTGGTTGAGGAGCACGGAGCCGACACCGCGCGACATGACGCGGCACGACATCAGGAGCAGCTTCACGGTCCAGGCGTCCGTGCCGCGCTCGACGAGGGCGAGGCCGATCTTGCCGTACGTGCCGTACGTGTCCTCCAGGCCCGCGACCAGGAGATCGTGGTCGGGAGAGCGACGGAAGGCGTCCAGCTCCTCGTAGGAGTAGGTGTAGCCGGTGGCGTTGAGCTGGTTGGTGCGGACCGTGAGCTCCTCGGCACGCTGCAGGTCGCGTTCCTGCGCGGGCGCGATGGTGAAGCGCATGTTCAGCGAGGCGAGGAACTCCTCGTCGGTACCGTGGTGGGCCCCTTCGGCCTCCTTGCGCCGGGCGTCCGCGCGGTAGAGGTGACGGCGCTCGCGCGAGTCGTCCGTGACGAAGCGGGGCCGCAGCTGCGGGAGGTCGGGCAGACCCGCGACGTCGAGGGCGTCCACCGTGAGGACCTGCTCGTGGGCGAAGCGGACCTCGTCACGCTCGAAGGGCTGGTCGTCGACGAAGGCGAGGGTGTCGATGCCGATGTTGATCGCCTCGGCGACGGCGCGCACGGAGTCGGACTTGTTCCCCCAGTTGATCTGCGGGTACAGGAAGTACTCGGCGATGCCGAGCTCTTCGAGCTTGGCCATGGCCGCGTCGTGGTCGTTGCGGCTGGCGATCGAGTGCAGGATGCCACGCTCGTCGAGGGTCCGGATCACGTCCACGACGCCGGGGCGCAGCGTGACGTCCCCGTCCTCCAGCAGAACGCCGTCCCACACGGTGTTGTCGAGATCCCACACCACGCACTTGACGGTGGTGACGGTCGTCGCGGTCATCGGATACTCCTTCGCAGTGCGCGCTCCTGGAACGCGTACTCGGCAAGGCCCACTTGGTGGAGCTGCGTGCTGCCCTCGATGACCTCCATGACCCGGGAGTCGCCGAGGTAGCGCTGGACGGGATAGTCGGAACCGCAGCCGTTGGCGCCGTGGATCTGCACGGCGTCCAGGGCCGCGCGGCCGGCGGCCGTGGCGGCGAAGTGCTTGGCCGTGGACGTCGCGGCGAGGGCTCCGGGGTCGCCCTCGTCGCGCAGCCGCCCGGCTTCCAGGGCCAGCAGCCGCGCGGCGCGGGCGTCGGTGTACATGCCGGTGATCATGCGGCGCACCAGCTGGTGCTCCTTGATGAGCGAGCCGAACTGCTCGCGCTGCGAGGCGTAGTCGACGCTCGCCTCCAGGCAGGCGTCGAGGATGCCGACGCAGCCCCAGCCGACCGTGTAGCGGCCGAGGTCGAGGGCCGCTCCGACGACGTGCGAGACGCCGAGCCCGGGCCGGGCGAGGAGCTGTGCGCCGGGGACCCGGCAGCGCTCCAGGTACACGTGCGCGGTCATCGAGGCCCGGATGCCCACGAGGTCCTCGATCAGCTCGGTGCGCAGGCCCGGGGTGTCGCGCTCCACGAGCAGGGCGGTGGGGCCCTGGTCGCTCTGCCCGACGACGAGGAACAGGTCCGCGCTCTGCCCGTAGGTGATCCACTTCTTGTGGCCGTCGACGATCCAGTCGTCGCCGTCTCGCACCAGGCGCGTGGTGACCGCGGAGGCGTCACTGCCAGCGCCGGGCTCGGAGACGGCGAGCGCGCCGATCGTCTCACCGCTCGCCAGACGTGGCAGCCAGGTCTCCTTCAGGGCGCGGTCGCCCCAGCGCGCGACGGCGTGCGCCACCATCGTGTGCACGGTGAGCAGGCTGCGTACGGAGGAGCAGGCGCGCCCCAGTTCCCCGGCGAGCAGTCCGAGGGTCACCGCGTCGCAGCCACCGCCGCCGTACCGGCTCGGCACGGGCAGGCCGAGCAGTCCTTCGTCGGCGAGGAGCCGGACGACCTCGGGCGGGGTGCGCTGGGCGCGGTGCCAGGAGTCGGCGTGGGGCGCGATACGGAGGTCGGCGAAGTCCCTGAACTCCTTGAGGGACTGGGCCTGTTGCGCGCTGAGTGCTCCGGTCATCGTGGTGTCCGCTCTCGCCTTCGCCGTCCCCTAGCCGGCGGCCGGGACGGACAGCTTGCGCGTGACGAAGGCGTCGAGGGCCTTGATGGAGCGGAAGTGCTCGAGCTCCAGGTCCTCGTTCTCGATGGTGATGGCGAATTCGTGCTCGACGAAGGAGACGAGCTGCATCGCGAACATCGAGCTGACGAAGCCGAGCTCGAAGATGTCGTCGTCGTCCTTGAGGTCCTGCACCGGGAAGAAGCGGGAGAGGTACTGCGCGATCCTGGCCCTGGTGTCCGTGCTCATCTCTGTTTCCGTCCTGTCGTCTCGTCGTCTCGTCTTGTCGCCTCGTCGTACGGCGGCGCGGCCAACCGGTTGGGTTTCAGCGGTACTTGTGGAATCCCTCGCCGCTCTTTCGCCCGAGCAGGCCGGCGGCGACCATCTTCTTCAGCAGCGGAGCGGGCCGGTACTTGTCGTCGTTGAAGCTCTCGTAGAGCACCTCGACGGACTTGAGGATGGTGTCGAGGCCGATGAGGTCGGCCGTCTCGAGGGGACCCATCTTGTGGTCGAAGCAGGTCTTGAAGATGCGGTCGACGTCCGCCGCGGGGGCCACACCGTCCTGGACCAGGAAGACGGCCTCGTTGATGGTGAGCATCAGGACGCGGTTGGAGACGAAGCCCGGCACGTCCTGGACGACGACGCAGTCCTTGCCGAGCTCGGCGAGGAAGCGGCGGGCGGTGTCGATGGTCGCGTCCGTGGTGTGGTAGCCGCGGATCACCTCCACCATCGGCTTCATCGGCACCGGGTTCATGAAGTGCATGCCGACGACCCGCTCGGGGCGCGAGGTGACCGAGCCGACGCGTGTGATGGAGATCGCCGAGGTGTTCACGGCGAAGATCACCTCGGGGCGTACGATGCGGTCGATCCGCTCGTACACCTCCTTCTTGATGTTCCAGTCCTCGGTGACGTTCTCGACGACGAAGTCGGCTTTCGCCAGCAGCTCGTAGTCGGTGGTGAACTCGATCCTGTCGAAGACGTCGGCGGGGTCGACGGCCGCTTCCCTGTTGAACAGGGCGAAGGCGCGCAGGCTGGTACGCAGCTCGGCGCGGGCGCGGTCGAGCACCTCGTCGTTGACGTCGACGAGGACCACCCGATGCCCGGTCTGGGCGAGGTTCTGTGCGACGCCGACGCCCATGACACCGGCGCCGACGACTCCCGCGGTCGTGAATTCCATGTCTCGTTCGACTCCGTCAGTGTGCGCCGCGCACGGCGTAGATGATGTGGATGTCGGTGCCGACGTAGAGCTCGTCCTGCTCGGCGCCGACCGCGAAGCCATAGCCTTCGAGGAGCTGGACGAGGCGGGCGACCTGGCCGTCCGCGTCGTGGACCTCGAGCACCATCTGCTGGATCTTCGGCCAGTCCTCGTCGGCGATGCCGTCGAGTACCTGGCCCTCGCTCTTCTGCACGTCGATCTTGATCAGGTCGATGCGTTCGACGCCCTGTTCCCGGATGACCGCGCTGAGCGGGCGCAGCGTGGCGGTGAACTCGACCGCCTCGAACCGCACGTCCATCAGCTCGTCGGAGGCGACCAGCTCCTCGATCCGGGCATCGGGTCCGGCCTTCTGCTGGTTGGCGATGATGGTGCGCAGATTGTGCTTCTCCTCCTCCTCGTCGGGGTGGAAGGAGGACATGCCCGTGCTGCGCGGGTAGAAGGTGAAGTCGGCCGTCGTCTCGGCGTCGGACACGCCGATCTGGAACAGCGTCGCGTTCACGCCGTGTTCCGCGACGTTCTGGCTCAGCAGTTCGAACATCGGCGGAGCGGGCTCGAAGGTGAAGACCCGTACGTCCTTGGCCTCGTAGTGCGCGAAGAGCGTGAACAGGCCGATGTTGCCGCCGACGTCGAAGACGGTGGCGCCGTCGGGCAGGGAGATCCCGTTCCTGGCGTAGGCCCGGTGCTCGAAGATGTCCTCGTAGAAGTGCAGGGTCTCCGCCTCGTTCTGGTGGTGCACCGTCAGCCCGTTGGGCAGCTTGATGCTGGCCAGGGAGTTGCCGGTGAACGAGGTGCCCTCCTCGTCGCGGGCGGTCAGTTCACCGCCGACGCGCAGGATGTCGATCGCCTGCGCCATCCGCGTGAGCGTCGACCACTCGTACACCTGGCGCAGCAGCAGTTCGGGGCCGAAGGTCCGCTTGACGCGCAGGATGAGGCGGGTGGCGAGCAGCGAGTTGCCGCCGAGCTCGAAGAAGCTGACGTCGCTCGGGAACTGCTCGTTCTTGAGGAGCTTCGCCCACACTCCGCGCAGCTCACGCTCGGTGTCCGTGGACACGTGCTCCTCGTCGCGGCGCGCTGTCGTGGCGCCGTCGGCGACGAGTTCGATCTCGTTCGCGGCGAGTTCGCCGGCGGGGAAGGCCGTCCAGTCGATGTCGGCCCCGGCGAGCCAGAGCCGTCCGAGGGCCTTGAGAGCGACCGCGGAGTCCGACTGACGGTCGAGCGGGTGGCGCATGGACGCCACGACGGTGCCGACGTCGCTGCCGCGCGCCACGGTGGCGAGGCTGGCGAGCGTCTGGCCCGGGCCGGTCTCCAGCAGCAGCGGGGTGGCGGCGAGTGTCGTCAGGCCATCGGCGAAGCGCACCGTGCTGACCAGGTGGCGGGCCCAGTAGGCGGGGTCGGTGGCCTCGGCGGCGGTGATGAGGCGGCCGGTGACGTTCGAGACGTACGGAACGCGGGGCGCGTTCAGCGTGAAGGTCCGCGCGAGTTCGGTGACCTCCTCGACGACGGGTTCCATCATCGAGGAGTGGAACGCGTGCGTGGTCTGCACGCGGCGGGCCACGACGTCCTGTGCGGCGAGGGAACGCCCGAATTCCTCGACGGCGGCGACAGGACCCGCGACCACGCAGAACTCCGGCCCGTTGACGGCCGACAGGGACAGGCCCTCGGGCAGCAGGGCGCGCACCTGGCTCTCGGGGAGCATCACGGCGAGCATGGCGCCCTCGGGCAGCGCGTCGATCAGTGCGGCGCGGCGGGCGACGAGGGTGAGGGCGTCCTTCAGGGACAGCACGCCGGCCAGGGTGGCGGCGACGTACTCGCCGAGGCTGTAGCCGATCATCACGGAGGGGCGAGCGCCCCAGGACTCCCACAGCCGGGCCAGGGAGTACTCGACGGCGAAGAGCGCCGGCTGGGCCAGGCGCGTCGCGTTCAGGCGCTGCTCGTGCTCGCTCAGCGGCGTGCTGTCCCGGCCGAGCATGCGACGCAGGTCGAGGACCGGGGCCGCGGTCTGCTCGCCGTCCTCGCCCGAGAAGACGATCTCGCGGACGTCCAGGCCGAGTTCGGGCCGCAGCAGCCGGGCGCACTCGTCGAGGGCGGCACGGAAGACCGGGAAGTCGCGGTACAGGTCGCGGCCCATGTCGACGTAGTGGTCGCCGAGGCCGGGGAACATGAAGGCGACCGGTGCGGAGTCCTGGCGGGGCTGCTGCGCGCCGATCTCGGTGGCGGCGCCCGCTCCCGCGAGCACGGCGGCGCGGTGGCCGCCCTCGCCGAGGGTACGGACGCGCACGGGCACGTCCTCGCGCCCGTCGATCCCGGTGAACTGCGCCTTGAGTCCCGCCAGTCCGGATTCGAGCGCGTCGCCGCTCGCTCCGCTGACGAGGGCGAGGTGCCACGGGACCGCGCCGAGCGGCTCGGCGTCGGCGTCGGGGCGTGCCTGTGCTGTGGTCGTGTTGGGACTCATGCCTCTCCTTGAGGGTGTCAGCCGGCCAGATAGGGCGAAAAGGGTCGAGTACCCGCTGCTGCCCCGCGTCCCTGCAAGGGCTTCGTCACCAGGCAAGCCTGGTCGCGGCTCCTCGAGCGGGGCCGGAGCAGCGGTCGACGCCGTATCGGCCGGCCGGGGAAATCGGGTCGGGTCCGATCAGGTCACAGGACGCGGATCGCGGACTCCGCGTGCCGCTTGGCGAGGTTCAGGGTGGCCGTCGAGTTCCGGCCCAGCGCCTCGCGCACATAGCGGCGGGCCACGGCGATGTCCGCCCCCGCGCCGAGCACGTTCTCGACGGCCTCCTCGCGCAGCACGACGCTGTGCTGCGACACGACGGTGACGCCGGTCTCGTCGGGCACGACCGACCATTCGCCGGTGTGCGCCTCCATGAGGGCGGGTGTCGTGGTCTGCTTGTAGACGATGCGGCCGGCGTGCGGGAAGCAGATCCGCACCGACTCGGTGGTGTGCGCGCTGCCGTCGGCGGTCAGCGTGTCCATCGACATGACCTGGACGCCCGGGGTGTCCTCGGTCACGTCGAGGCGGGAGACGTGCGGGATCAGCTCGGGCCAGTCGCCCACCCGGTACAGGAAGTCGTAGACCAGCTCGGCCGGTCCCTTGACGCGCACGGAGTCCTCGAAGGACAGCACTATCTCGTCCAGGCGTGTCCAGCGCTCGGCGAGGCGCTTGAGATTGCCCAGTTCCGCACGGGAGTTGGTGTCGCAGGCCCGCTCCACCCAGGCCACGTCCTCGGGGCGGTCACCGGCGACGGTGAAGTCGTGCAGCAGGGTCAGCAGGCTGGCGCCGCCGGGGCGTTCCTCGACGATCCAGGTGCCGAACATCGTCTCGACAGGCGCCTGGGGGCGGGTCTGCTGGAACTCGATGCGCCGCTCCTGCGGGTTCTGCACCCGCTGCGAGATCCACGAGCGCACGTCGCCGTTGGCGAGCGCCCACATCCGCAACCGCTCGTTCGTCCCGTCGAACTCCAGCCGCTCCACGTGCACGTTCGGCGGGAAGAACAGCGGCCACTGCACCGCGTCCGAGATCAGCCCGTAGACCACTCCGGCCTGGGCGTCCACCTCGACGGAGTGCCTCGTACGGTGCACACGCTCACCCGAGACCACAAACACCTCGTCACCTCTCATTGGGTTCACTCGGTTCGTCCACACGGTTCAGAAGTTGCCCAGGCCACCGCAGACGTTGAGCGCCTGCGCGGTGATCGAGGCGGCGGGTTCGGAGGCCAGGTAGCCGACCAGGGCGGCGACTTCCTCGGGCGTGGAGTAGCGGCCGAGCGGGATCTTCGCCTCGAACTGCGTCTGCACGTCGTCCTCGGTGGTGTTCCAGGCGGCCGCGTACCCCTGCCGCACCCGCTGGGCCATCGGCGTCTCGACGTAGCCGGGGCAGACGGCGTTGACGGTGATGCCGCGGGGCGCCAGCTCCCTGCCCAGCGCCTTGGTGAAGCCGACCACTCCGTGCTTGGACGCGCTGTAGGGGGCGCCGAGCAGCACGCCCTGCTTGCCCGCGGTGGAGGCGATGTTGATGATCCGGCCCGCCGCGGCCTGCTCCAGGCCGCCGTTCTTGAGCACCTCACGCGTCACCAGGAACACGCTGTTGAGGTTGGTGTCGATGACGTCGTACCAGAGTTCGTCGGTGAGGTCGGCGGTGACGCCGCCTCCGCTGCGCCCGGCATTGTTCACCAGGACGTCGACGGGACCGTACGTGTCCACGGTGGCGCGTACGAGACCGGCCACGGACTCGCGCGAGCGCACGTCCGCCGCCCGGCCCCCGGCCTCCATGCCCTCGGCGCGCAGGTCCTGGACGGTCCGCTCGACGCCGGCCTCGGTGCGGGCGCACAGGAAGACCCGGTGTCCCGCGCGGCCCAGGGTGCGGGCCACTTCCAGGCCGATGCCACTGGTGGCTCCGGTCACCAGGGCGACAGGCTGCTTGTCGGGCATGATCAGTGCTCCTCGAGGTCGTGGGTGGTCCGCAGGCCGAAGCCGGGCTCGCTCCGTGCCTCGTCGGCGAGTTCGCAGGCGGGGCCCACCGGGGCGATCGCCCTGTTCAGGGCGGTGCGTCCGAGGACGGTGTCGCGGGCGGCGACGTAGCCGTCGGGGCGGACGAGGATCCAGTGGCCGGGCCGGAGCCCGAGCCCGGTGCGCAGCGTCGCGTCCGGGTCCGCGAGCGGGGCGGGCCCGTCGGGGCCGCTGCCGCCGACGGTCCGGACCGACAGCCACTCGCTGTACTGGGCGGCCGCGGTGAAGGCCACCCCGACGGGGACGTCGCCCGGGCCCGTGCCGCCCGCCGCGAGCAGCAACGACCAGCGCGGGTCGCGCAGTTCGGCGGCCAACGCCCGGCAGCCCGGGTCGGCGGGGTCGTGGACGGCGCCGGCCGTGACGCGCTGACCGGCGCCGGGCGCCGGGGTCGGTTCGGCGCCGGACACCACGGTGGGCCATATCCTGCTCACGTACACGTATCGGTCCACCGTGGTCAGCGACGACTCCGCGTAGTCGATGCGCAGGCCGGACATGCCGCCGAGCACCTTGCGCTGGATGGCGCGGCGCAGCGGTGTCGCGGTGCGGACGACGGCGAAGACGGCCGGCAGCACCAGGCCGGCCAGCAGGTTCTTCAGCTGGACGAGGAAGGTGGCGGTGCGCGTGGAGGCGAGCAGCGCGGCGCCGACCGGGACACGTTCCTCGCTGTAGGTGTCGAGCAACTCGCGGGCCGCGTGGCCCTGTTCGACCATGGCCAGCTTCCAGGCCAGGTTGTACGCCTCCTGGATGCCGGTGTTCATGCCCTGCCCGGAGGCGGGACTGTGCACGTGCGCGGCGTCACCGGCGACGAAGACGCGGCCGTCGTGCATGCGCTCGACCATGCGCTGCTGGAACGTGAACACCGACGTCCACGCGCTCGCGCCGACCCGCACCGGGTGGCCGAGGCCCTTGGTGAGCTTCTCGCTCAGCCGCTCCTCGACGTCGCGCGGATCCGCGCCGCCGCGCGGGGGCGCCGTGTCGAGGAGGCGCCACCGGCCCTCGCGGGCGTAGGGCACCATCATCAGTGCCTGGCCGCCGGTGTGAGTCCAGTAGATGGTGTCGGGGGGCAGGTCGGTGGCCACGGGCACGTCGGCGAGCATCCATGTCTCGCTGCTCTCGCCGCGCAGTTCGAGGCCCAGCACCTTGCGGACGGTGCTGTGTCCGCCGTCGCAGCCGACCAGCCAGGAGGCCTCGACGTCCTCCTCGTCGCCGTCGGCGGTGGTCAGCGTGGCGCGCACGCCGTGCTCGTCCTGGGTGAAGGCGGTGAGGCGCACCCCCCACTCCACGTCGACGCCGAGCCGCGCGAGGGCCGCGCGCAGCACGGCCTCCGTCTCGGTCTGCCCGACGATGAGGGTGTAGGGGTAGGTGGTGGGCATCGACGCGTAGTCGGCCTGGAGGCGGACGGGCCGGCCCCCTTCGGCGCACATGGTGAACGCACGGTTCCTGCGCCCCCGGGCGAGCAGCTCTTCGACGACGCCCATCTGGTCGAACGTCTCCAGGGTGCGCGGGTGCACGGCCACGGCGCGGCTGGTCGGCGCGGGCCCGGACGCGGCGTCGACCAGCCGCACCCGTAGCCCGCGGCGGGCCAGTTCGTGGGCGGCGGTCAGTCCGACGGGCCCGGCGCCCGCGATGAGGACCTGGGGCCGGTTCACGCGTTCACCTCCACGGCGTATCGTCCGGATCGGGCGCTCGCGTGAGCGGTGCGGCGGTCGTTGGCGGAGGGGACGGCGTCGATGTCGCCGTGCGAGGTCAGCGTGCTGACGATGGTCACCATGGTCCGTTCCAGGGGGTCGGCCGATCGCCGGACGGGATCGGCGGCGGTGGCGGTCAGGCAGCGGCCTGCACCTTCAACTGCGCGCGCAGCAGTCGCCGTTGGGGCTTGCCTGTGGGGGTGCGCGGGACCGTCTCGACCGCCTCGGCGAGACGGATCCGCTCGAAGTGCGCGAGGCGCTCGTTGGCCCGCGTGGTGATCGAGTCGAGGACGTCCAGGACTCCGGTGCCCGGGTGTCGCCCGGAGAGGGCGTGCGGTCCGGCGTAGGCTTCGGCGTCGTCGGCGAGGACGATGCCCGCCCATACGAGCGCGCCGTGCTCGGCGTCGGGCCAGTCGGCCACGACGCAGTCGGCGACCCGCGGGTCCTCGGCGAGGACCCGCTCGATCCGGCTGGGCGAGACGATCTCGTTGTCGTACTTGAAGACGTCCGCGAGCCGGTCCACCAGGCGCAGGGCACCGTCCTCGTCGAGGCGGCCGACGTCTCCGGTGGCGAACCAACCGTCCGCGTCGATGCGCGGTGTGTGTTCGTCGCCGAGGTAGCCGGCCATCAGCTGCGGCCCCCTGACCTGGACTTCACCGGTGGCCCCCGGCTCGGCGGGGCGGCCCGTGGCCAGGTCCACCAGCCGGCACTCGGTGCCGGGAACGACGGGGCCGACCGTGCCCGTCCGGTACCTGTCGGGCTGCTGGCAGTGCGTGAGCGGGGAGAGCTCGGCCATGCCGTACCCCTGGATGACGGGCACGCCGAGCCGTGCGCACAGCGTGCGCGCCGCGTCCGGTCGCAGCGCCGAGCCGCCGGAGAGCACGGCGGTCAGCTGCGGCCCGGGGGACACCGCGCTCGCCAGGCGTTCGTCCGCGGCGAGGGCGTGCAGCCGTGCGGGCAGCCCGTAGTAGTGGGTGGCGCGGGCCGCGGCGGCCTCGGCCAGTGAGGCGATGGGGTCGGGGTCTGTGCACAGCACCTGGCAGGCCCCGGCGTACATCGCCGAGTTGAGATGCATGACGTGGAACAGCGGCAGATGGTTGAGGGCGACCGAGGTGCCCGTCAGGCGGTGGGCCAGGGCGACCTGCTGGGCGTTCGCGACCAGGTTGCGGTGGGTGAGCAGGACCCCCTTGGGCCGGCCCGTGGTGCCGGTCGTGAACTGTACGCAGGCGATCGCACCCGGATCGGCGGGCCCCGCCACGGGCTGTGACGGCGTCCACTGCAGGGCTGCTTCCAGTGGCACGGCGTCGGCGGGCACGACGCCGTCGGGGGCGTCGGTGACCAGGATCGTGTGCAGCCGCGGCAGGGAGGGGCGCAGCTTGACGAGGAGCTCGGCCGTGGCCGAGGGCACGAGTGCGATCTCGGTGTCGGACCGGGCGAAGACGTGGTGCAGGCCGTCTTCCCCGATCAGCGGGTTGACCAGCACGACCGTGGCGCCGCTGCGCACGGTGCCGTAGTAGGCGGCGGCGAAGGCCGGGTCGAGGACGTTGGCGACGCCCACGCGGACGCCGGACCTGCCCCTGGTCGTCTCGCGCAGGTACGCGGCGATCCGGTCGGCCTGTGTGTCCAGCTCCGCGAAGCCGACCGCCCGCCCCCCGGTGCGCACCGCGACGCCGTCGGGGTCCCGGCGGGCCGCGCGGCGCAGCAGTCCGTCCAGCGGGAGGTCAAGGTCGGTGAGGGTGCTCAACTCTCGTTCTCCTCCGGCTCTCGGCAGGCGGCCGGGTGCGCCGCCTGAGGACCTCACCGTCCGTCGGACCGCTCGAGGAATCTTTGAAGAGTGCTCGATCTGCGCCGCACACAGTGTCGGCATCCGATCGAACGGCTTCAGGAAGGAAGAGGCACCCATGGCCACCACGTTGCGCCGCCGCGCCGAACTCCCGTCCGACGAGGTGGAGTTCGCCACCCTGTACGCGGCGGTCCAGCAGTTCTACGCCCACCAGATGCAGCTGTTCGACCTGCAGGACGCCGAGCGCTGGGCGGGCACGTTCACCGAGGACGCGGTCTTCGCCGTGCCCACGCTCGAGAAGCCGCTGCACGGCCGGGCCGCGCTCGCGGCGAGCGTCCGCCGCAACGGCGTTCAGCAGAAGCGGAGCGGTGAGCAGCTTCGGCACTGGATCGGCATGCTCGACGTCGACCCGCAGCCCGACGGGACGCTGCACACGCGCGCCTACGCCCTGGTGTACGCCACGCCGTACGGCGGCGAGTCCAAGGTGTCGCGGGTGTGCGTCCTGGAGGACGTCCTGGTCCGTTCGCGCGGCAAGTGGCGCACCCGCTCACGTCTGGTGACCCGCGACGACCTCCTGCACGACGGCCTGACGGGGGACGTGGCCTGACGTCGTACGCGCAGGCGAGCGCAGCCGCGCCGACGGACGTCGCGGACGCCGTCGGCCACCGGCGGCTCCGGCGGCTCCGGCGGCTCCGGCGGCTCCGGCGGCCCTACGCGCGGCAGAGCGGCAGGCCCCCGTGGTGCTCGGCCATCTCGCCGAAGAGCGCGGGAATGTCCAGCGGGACGCCGGGGACCGCGCCGCGCGCCTCCGCATAGGCACGGTGCAGGTTGGGCACGAGGCGCTCGGCGTCCAGGAGGTCCGCGTACGGGCCCGGACCGGCCTCACGGGCGGTCTCCAACGGGCTGAGCCCCGCGGCGATGCCCTCGGCCGCGAGCCGTTGCAGACGGCGCAGATAGGCCTCGTTGACGTCGAACAGTTCGGGGCCGCCGACCGGCCCGTGCCCCGGTACGACGGTGACGGCACCGAGTGCGCGCAGTTCGGCCAGCGCCCGCAGCGAGCCGGACACGGAACCCATCGGGCAGAACGGCGTGGCGCCCGCCATCACGAGGTCGCCGGTGAACAGCACCCGTTGGCGGGGCAGCCACACCACCGTGTCCCCCGTGGTGTGCGCGGGGCCCGGGTGCACCAGCCGTGCCTCGACGGACCCCACGTGCAGCGTCATCCGGGCGTGGTAGGTGAGGTCGGGCACGACGACCTCCAGGTCGCCCCAGCACACGTCGGGCCACAGCCCGGTCAGGTGCAGACCGGCCGCGGCGGCCTCGGCGCGGGCCCGTTCGTGGCCGACCACGACGGCCTCGGGGAAGACGAAGTTGCCGAACGTGTGGTCGCCGTGGAAGTGCGTGTTGACCAGGAACCGCGGCGGTCGCCCCGCGGTGTGCAGCACCTGGGTGCGCAGGTGGCGGGCCCGCTCCTCGGTGGCCACGGTGTCGACGAGCGCGCACTCGCCGCCGTCCACCAGCAGTCCGGCGTTGTTCAGGCACCAGCCGCCGTCGGGCTGCAGATACGCGAAGACCCCGTCGGCGACCTCGGCGAGCCGACCGTCCGGCGCGCGCCGTGCGGAAGAAGGGGCGGGCGGCGTGCTCGTCACGGTCAGCTCCTGCCGTATTCAGGTGATGTGTCAGGCCGCGGCCCGCGCGGACAGCGCGGCGTTGACGAGGTCCAGGTACTGGCGCGGGGTTTCCGCCTCGTCGAGCGCCACCTCGTCCAGGATCACCTCGTGGTCACGCTCGATGACGCCGGTGACCTGCAGCAGGGCCAGCGAGTCGTAGCCGAGATCCATGAACAGGGTGTCCAGGGTGTCCTCGTCCAGGGGTACACCTTCGCCATCGCCCGCGGCGTCGCGCAGCAGGGCGGCAAGATCGGTCAGCTCGAGCCGGTCCATGGTGTGTTCTCTTTTCTCCACTGTTTGTGCACGGTTCTTCCGGTCAGTGCGCCCCGCGTACGACGGACGCGGCGTTGAACCCGCCGCGGCCGCGGGCCAGCACCAGAGCGCGGCGCAGCCGGGCCGGGCGCGGGCCGTCCGCCACCAGGTCCACGGGGCAGTCGTCGGCGACCCGCCCGCCCGTGGCGGTCGGCGGGATCACCTGGTCACGCAGGGCGAGCAGCGCCGCCACCAGGTCGAGCGCCGAACCGCCCGAACCCAGGCGCCCGGTGCGGGACTTCGGCGCGGTCACCGGCACACCGTACGGCCCGAACAGCGCGGCGAGCGCCTCCGCCTCGGCCCGGTCGGCCGTGCGCTCCCCCGCCGCGTCGGCGAACACCACGTCCACGTCGGCGGGTTCCACGCCGGCGTCGTCGAGAGCGAGCCGGGCCGCGTCGAGCAGCCGGGGCGCACCGCGGCCGGGCGCCGGGTCGAACGTGGCGGCGCAGCCCTCGACGGTGCCGAGCACCCGGGCACCCCGGGCGCGCGCGGCGTCGCCGTCCTCCAGGACGAGAAGGGCACCGCCCTCGCCGACGACGTGCCCCGACGCGTCGGCGTCGAAGGGCAGATAGGACCGCACGGGGTCCTGGCGCGTGGTCATGCCGCCTGCGGCCAGGTGCGCGGTCCAGCCCCAGGGGCACACGGTGGCGTCGAATCCGCCGGTGAGCACGGCACGTACGCCCCGGCGCAGCTGGCGTCGGGCCTGGGCCACCGCGTCGATGCCGCCCGCCTGTTCGGTGACGACGACGCCGCTGGGCCCGCGCAGCTGGTGACGGATGGAGATCTGGCCGGAGTTGGCGGCGTAGAACCAGGCGAAGGACTGGTAGGCGCCGACGTGCCGAGGGCCCTTGCTCCACAGCGCCTGCAGTTCGCGCTGGCCGAACTCGAAGCCGCCCGCGCCGTTGGCGGTGACGACGCCCACGGAGTAGTCGGGCAGGCCGGCGGGGTCCAGGTCGGCGTCGCGCAGCGCCTCGGCGGCCGCGGCGAGCGCGAGCCGGGTCACCCGGTCCGTCTGGGGCAGCAGCTTGCCCGGTACGTGGTCCTCGTCGACGAAACCGACCACCTCCCCGGCGAGCGTGGCGGGGTAGCCGGCGGCGTCGAACCGGGTGACCGGGCCGATCGCGTTGTCGCCCCGGAGCACCGCGGCCCACCAGGCTTCGGTGCCGACGCCGCCGGGGGCGACGACACCGAGCCCGGTGACCGCGGCACTCACGCCGCGCTCCCCGATCAGGCCGGCGTGCTCGGCGACCACGGCGGTCATGCGGCCACCCCCAGGCGCCGGTTGGTCAGCACCATCGCGCTCTGGAAGCCACCGAAGCCGCTGCCGACGCTGAGCACCGTGTCGGTGCGCTGCTCACGTGCCACGAGGGGCGTGTAGTCGAGGTCGCAGGCGGGATCGGGGTCACGCAGGTTGGCGGTGGGCGGCACCGTGTCGTGCTCGATGGCCAGGGCGCAGGCGGCGATCTCCAGGGAGCCGATCGCACCGAGCGAGTGCCCGATCATCGACTTGATGGAGCTGACCGGCACCCGGTGCGCGTGCTCCCCGAGACTCGCCTTGAACGCGGCCGTCTCGTGTTTGTCGTTCTGTTTGGTGCCCGAGCCGTGCGCGTTGACGTAGTCGACGGCGGTGGCATCCAGGCGCGCCTCGTCCAGGGCGATGCGGATGGCCTCCGCCATCTCACCGCCGTCCAGCCGCAGTCCGGTCATGTGGTACGCGTTGGAGCGGGAGGCGAAGCCCGCGATCTCGGCGTAGATGTGCGCGTCACGGCGCAGCGCGTGCTCGTACTCCTCCAGGACGAGCACCGCGCTGCCCTCGCCGAGCACGAATCCGTTGCGGGTGCGGTCGAAGGGCCGTGAGGCGGACTCCGGTTCGTCGTTGCGCGCCGAGGTGGCGCGGATCGCGTCGAAGGAGGCCAGCGTGATCGGGGTGATGGGCGCCTCGGAGGCACCGGCCACCATCAGGTCCGCGCTGCCCTCGCGTATGAGTTCCACGGCGTGTCCGAGGGAGTCGAGCCCGGACGTGCAGCCGGTGGAGACGACGGCGACGGGTCCCAACGCGCCCGCGTCGCGCGCCACTTCGGCCGCGATCGAACTGGGCACGAGGTAGTCGCCGAGCCGGGCCTCGGCCCGCTGGGAGTCCAGGAGCCACTGCCGGCCCAGCTCACTGACGTGGGCGTACACCTCGTCGAGCCCACTGCTGCAGCCGACCGCGCTGCCCAGGGCCACCCCGGTGCGCTCCCCCTCGGCATCGAGCACGAGCCCACTGTCGGCGACCGCCTCCCGGGCGGCGACCAGCGCGAACTGGGTCACCCGGTCCAGGCGGCGCGCCTCGTCAGGGGTGAAGCCGTGGTCCGCCGGCGCGAAGTCGGCCTCGGCCGCGATCTGCGAACGGAACGCCCCGGCGTCGAAGTGCGTGATGCGGCGGGTGGCGGTGCGGCCCTCGGTCAGCAGCGACCAGAAGGCCCTGGTGCCCACGCCGCCCGGGGCGACCACCCCGATCCCGGTGATGACGACTCGTCTCATCGACTGTCCCTCATGGTTGCCTTGCCTGCGGTGTCCTGCTGTGACGGGCCGGGCTCAGACGCCGGCCGGGACGCGGCGGGGTGCCAGCCGCGCGACGACGCGGCTCGCCCGGCCCAGCAGTCCGGGCAGGTCATGACCGCGTAGGAAGAAGTGGTCGCCCCGCACCGTGCGCAGCGTGAACGGGCCGGTGGTCCATTCCCGCCAGCCCGCCAGGGCCTCGGGCCCGGCCACCGGGTCCGCCTGCCCGGCGACGGCCAGTACGGGCACGCCGAGCGGACCGGCCGGGGACGGCCTGCGGGCGGCGGCGCGCAGGTCATGGGCGAGCAGGAGATCGTCACGCAGCACGGGCAGCACGGAACGGTGCCACACGCCGCCGGGCCGTGCTCCCTCGGGCACGGCCCCCATCCGGTCCAGAAGGCGGAGCAGATCCTCGTCGGAGGCCCGGCCGGCGTCGGAGAGACCCGCGGGGGCATCGGGCGGCGGGGAGGCTCCGAGCGCGAGCAGAGCGGGGCCGGGCAGTCCCGCCTCGTGCAGGGCGCGGGTGACGGTGTAGGCGACGAGCGCGCCCAGGCTGTGCCCGTAGAACACGTACGGGACGTCACCGTCCGCGGCGAAGCGGGGCATCAGCTCCGCGAGCAGACCCTCGCGGCTGGTGATGCGCGGTTCGCGGCGCCGGTGTTCGCGGCCCGGCAGCAGGTGTCCCACGGTCTCGGCACCGGGGCCGAGGTGGGCGGTCCAGGGGCGGAAGGAGGAGACGCCCGCCCCGGCGTGCGCGAAGCAGTGGATGCGTATGGGCTGTTCCTCGGGCATGCGCCGCCGTCCTTTCTGGGAACCCCACGGGTTCGCCGTGCGCAGCCTGCCAAGGGCGCCTAGAGGAACACTCGTGCTCAGGCCGCGTACAGGTCGAAGGTGGAGCTGCGCCGGGGCCCGCAGACGACGTCGAGCGCCGGGTCGACGGCGAGCATCGCCTGGTGCAGGCGCTGGAGCTGCGGCGAGGGCTCCACGCCCAGCTCCTCGACCAGCCGGATGCGCATCCTGCGGTAGACGTCGAGGGCCGAGGCCTGCCGTCCCGAGCGGTACAGGGCCACCATCGCCTGCGAGTGCAGCCCCTCGTGGTGGGGATGACGGGCGATCAGGTCGGCGAGCTCGGCGATGACCTCGGTGTGCCGGCCGAGGCGCAGATCGGCGTCGATACGGCGCTCGACGGTCACCAGACGGCTCTCCTCGAGGCGCATGACCTCGATCTCCAGGATCGGGCCGACCCGGACGTCCACGAGGGACGTCCCCTGCCACATCGCGAGAGCGCTGCGGAACAGGTGCGCGGCCTGCTCGTCCGCGCCCTCCTCGAAGGCCGCCTGCCCCGCCGCCACCAGTTGCTCGTAGCGGTGCACGTCGACGGATTCGGGCTGTACCTGCAGCAGATAGCCGCCGTGCCGGGTGGCCAGCACCTCCTTGGCCGTGCCGGGCGCGTCCGGCCCCATCGCGGTACCCAGGCGCCGGCGCAGCTGGAGTATGTACGTCTGGAGCGTGGTCATGGCGCTCCGGGGCATGCTGGTGCCCCAGATCTCCTCCATGAGCGTGGGCACGGGGACGACCCGGCCCGGATGAAACGCGAGGAGCGCGAGAATCTGCCTCGGCTTGCCCGCGGTCGGAACGATCGAGACCCCGTTGACGTCGGCGCTCAACGGGCCCAGAACCTGAATCTGCACAGTGCTCTCCCCATACCCGGTCGAGTTCCATCCATGGCCGAAAGCCATCGACGCGACGCACGCTAGCCTGGTTTCGGCCATGCCCCCCGAAGTCTCGACCGGCAGTCGAGCAGCCCTCCAACCTCTCTTGTGCGCCGGAGAGTTCCGCAGTCAGCACCCACACTCAAGAACAGTCGTACGAATCCTCGAAGCGGGCTCGCGCACTCCGGCACCGCCGCGCATGGCCGGTTATCGTCCACCCACCGACCGGACCATCGACGGAGACGCCATGGAGCTGCGCCTGTTCGTGTTCCACCACGCCGGTGGTTCCCACCTGCTCTACCGCGACTGGCCCGACGCCCTCCCCGCCGACTGGGACGTGCACCTGATCGACGCGCCCGGTCACGGCATGCTCGCGGACCAGCCCGCGATCGGGGACGCGCCCGCCCTCGTGGACCACTTCCTGCGCGACCTGGACGACCGGCTCACCGGGCGCTTCGCCCTGTTCGGGCACAGCATGGGCGGCCTGATCGCCTACGAGCTCACCCGGCGCCTGCTCGCCGAGGGTCGCACCCCGCCCCTCTGGCTCGGCCTGTCCTCGCGCGGCACACCCCTGCCCGACGGTGCGCGCACCCACCGCCACCTGCTCGGTGACGAGGAGCTGCGGCGCGAGGTCGCGGCGCTGGGCGGGACGCCGTCCGCCGTCCTCGAGGACCCCGCCCTGTGGCGCCTGTACGCCCCGGTGATCCGCCGCGACATGCAACTGGTCGAGACGTGGCGCCCCGCCCCGGACGCCGGACTGCTGTCCGTACCGCTGTCGGTCTTCGGCGGCAGGCACGACACGGCGACGCCGCCCGCGCGCATCGACGGCTGGGCCGGCCGGGCGGCGCGCTTCCTCGGCCTGCACCTGTTCGACGGCGGGCACTTCTACTTCCGGCCCGACCCCGGCCCGCTGCTGCGGCAGGTCACCGTCGACGCCCGGCGCGCCCTGGACCTGGCCGCCGGCCTCCCGGGGCACACGGTGACGCGGTGAGCGTCCTCGGCGAACCGCTGCGCAGCAGACCCCACGTCGCCGGGAGCACGGAGTTCCGGCTCCTCGGCCCGGTCGGCATCCGGGACGGCGCCACCGGCGCGGACATCGTGCCGCCCGGCTCCAAGCAGCGCGCCCTGCTCGCCGCGTTCGTGACGCACGCCGGCACGCTGCTCTCGGCGGACCGGCTCACCGAGGAGCTGTGGGGCAGCGCCCCGCCCACGAACGCGCCGAACGCCCTGCAGGCCCATGTGGGCAGGCTGCGGCGGCTGCTGCCCGCCCCGCAGGGCCCGGGGGCCGGCGACCACGAGTGGATCAGCACCCTGCCCACCGGATATCTGCTGCGCCTCGGCCACGCCACGACCGACGTCCAGCACTTCGGCCGCCTGTCCGCCGAGGGGCGGGCGGCCCTCGCCTCGGACCCCGGCCGCGCGGCCGGGCTGCTGCGCCACGCCCTGTCGTTGTGGCGCGGCCCGGCCCTCCAGGACAGCCGCACCGGGCCCATCGGCGCGATCGAGGCCGACCGGCTCGAGGAGATGCGGCTGTGCACCCTGGAGGCGCTCTACGAGGCGAGCCTGCGCTGTGCCCAGCACGGCGAGATCATCGGCGAGCTGGAGAAGCTGACCGCCGCCCACCCACTGCGGGAGCGGTTCTACGACCTGTTGATGGTGTCCCTGTACCGCAGCGGCCGTCAGGCCGAGGCACTCGGCGTCTACGAGAGGGCACGCCGCCGCCTGGCCGACGCCCTCGGCATCCAACCGGGCCCCGCCCTGAGCGGCCGCATGGAGGCGATCCTCCACCACTCCCCCGGTCTGGGCGCACCCGCGGACGAGCCCGCGGCCGCGTCGGCGCACCCGCGGCCCGCCGCCGCCCGGAACCTGGGCGACGAGGTCGCGCGGCTGCAGCATCGCATCGACGAACTCGTATGGGAGCAGCGGGAGCTGGTGCGCAGGTTCGACTCGGTCGTGGCCCGGCTGCCGGACCTCTGAGGGCCCGCGTCGCGGCGCACCCTCACGCCGCTGCCGCGGATGCCCCCGCCAGGTGCTCCTCGATGGTGTCCAGCACCTCACGGGCCCGGTCGAGGAGGTAGAAGTGACCGCCGGGCAGGACGTTCAGCTCGAAGGTGCCGAGCGTGTGCTGCTCCCAGGCGGCGACCTCCGTGACCTTCGCCTTGGGGTCGCTGTCCCCGGTGAGGGCGGTGACGGGGCAGTGCAGCGGCGGGCTCGGTACATAGCGGTAGCTGCGCACCGCCCCGTAGTCGGCGCGCAGCGCGGGAAGGATCATGTCGCGCGTCTCCGGATCGTCCAGCAGCATGCTCCCGGTCCCGTTCAACGCCCGTATCTCCGCGATGACTTCCTCGTCGGTACCCGGCTGGCGGTCGCCGTCGCGGTCGAGGGCGGGGGCCCGGCGGCCGGACACGAACAGCTCCACCGGGCCACGGCCCGCCGCCTCCAGCCGACGCGCGGCCTCGAAGCCGACCATGGCCCCCATGCTGTGCCCGAACAGGGCGTACGGCCGGTCGGTGAACGGTTCCAGTGCCGTGACGATCCGGTCGGCGAGGATCCTCAGGTCCGTCTCCGGAGGCTCGAGGCGCCGGTCCTGACGGCCCGGGTACTGCACCGCGAGCACCTCGACGCCCGGCGACAGCGCCTTGGCCACCGGGAAGTAGAAGCTGGCCGATCCCCCGGCGTGCGGCAGGCACACCAGGCGCACGGCCGCGTCGGGAGCGGGCTGGAAGTTCCTGAACCAGGGACTTTCACGCTCGGTGCCGGTCATGAGTTCTCCTAACGTGTTGCGAGGTGGCTTTCCGCCGGGCTGTCCGGCCGCCGGGAGGTTTCGGTGGGCCCCGCCCCGACCAGGTCCGCCAGGCCGGTGCGGGACCGCACGCGCAGCTTGCGGTAGATGCGCGTCAGGTGCTGTTCGACGGTGCTGGGGGTGACGCACAGGTGGGCCGCGATGGCCCGGTTGGTGCAGCCGCGCGCCGCGAGGACCGCGACGCGCCGCTCGGAGGTGCTGAGCCGGGCGATCGGGTCGTCGTCCTGCGGGCCCGCCGCCCACCGGGCCTTGGCGGCCCACGGGCGCCAGTCGAGCTCCCCCGAGGGGGCCAGCTCCCAGGCGACCAGCAGGTCCCGGCAGGCATGGAAGTCGCCGAGCGCGGTGTGCGGCCGCCCCGCGGCCAGCCGGTAGCGGCCGCGGGCCAGCAGATAGTGCAGCCCCGCCCGGGTGGCGAACATCGCTTCGGGCACCGGCACCGCCAGGTACCGTTTCGCCTCCTCGAGCGCGCCACGCCCCGTTGCCGCCGTCACGGCCGCGGCCAGGGGCATACCGACGGCCACGCCCCACGCCTGGGGGCTGAGCAGTTCGAACGCGTGCGCGACATACCGTGCCGCGTCGTCGTACGCGCCGATGCGCGCCCGCGCCACCGCGGCGACAGCGGTGGCCACCGCGCGCCGGGCCGGGGTGGCGCGCAGCCCCCGCACGTCCTGCGTCAGCGCCGCCCAGTGCTCGGCCCGCCGCGTCTGCCCGGCGTGCAGCAGCATGCACAGCACCGCGGCGAGGCCGGGGGCGGGCGCGTGTTCGTACACGATCGCCTCGAGGCTGCGTTCGGCGCTCTTTCCCGGCAGGTCGCGCGGTGTCGTCGCACCGCCGTGCCGGGGCGTGCGGCCGCCGACCGCACCCGGGTAGCTGTAATGGAGGGACGCCGCCAACTCGGCTGCGAGACCGGTGTGTTCGCCGTTCGTGAGGGCGCGCTCGGCCGACGCTGGCCTGCCGTGCCACAGCAGCAGGCCCACCCCGGACGCGCTCTCGGCGTCGTGGCGCCCCTCCGCCACGTCCCGTTCGAGCGCGTCCAGGTGGCGGGTCGCGATCGCCGGGTCGGTCTCCCACTCGGCGCGGGCGAGCATCTCCCGCAGGGCAGCCCCGCGCCGTGCGTCCCCACCCGTGCAGCCTGCCGCCGTCCGCAGGAACGTCGCGGCCTGCGGCGGGCAGCCCGCTTCCAGCGCCTGCCGAGCCGCGTGGGCGAGGAGCGGCGCGGCCCACCGGGGTCCGGCGCGGCCGCTGCCCGAGACGCCGGCTGCCGCCAGGTGCCGGGCCACCAGCGGGGCTTCGGCGCCCGTTTCGTAGAGCAGTCCGGCCACCCGGATGTGCAGGGCGGCCGCGTCGGCCACGGGCAGCTCCGCCAGGACCGCGGCACGCACCCCCTCGTGGCGCAGCCTGCCGCCGTCGAGCAGACCTGCCTCGTCGAGGGCGTCGAGCAGGGGGGTCACCGCGCGCTCGGGGATGTCGAGCAGCCGGGCGAGAAGGGTGAGTGTCGCCGCGTCGCCGAGGACCGCGAGGGCGCGCGCCGCGTCGGTGGCGCGCTGTCCCGTGCCGCGCAGACAGTCGGTGACGGCCCCGCGGAAGGCCGTGCCGGCGACGGGGCGCAGGGCCCGCACCGGCGCACAGGCACGGTGATCGTCGACCAGGCCCCCCAGCAGCCGGGGGTTGCCGCCGGTGAAACGGTGCCACCGGGCTGCGAACCGGCGCGCCTCCTGCGCCTCCATCACCCCGGCCGCGCACAGCAACGCCTCGACCGCGTCCACGTCCAGCGCGCTCAGGCCGACGGCGGCGCAGCGGGGGTGGCGCAGGAGCTCGGCGAGGGGCAGCGGGAGCGGGGTGCGGGCGGCGCCGGACAGGACGAGCAGGACACCGCACGCGTCGAGGCGTCCGCACAGGTACAACAGGCAGCGCGCGGAGGCCTCGTCGGTGTGCTGTACGTCGTCGACGAGTACGACGACGGGGCGGTCGTCGGCGAGCTCCCGGACGGTGGCGTGCAGCGCCGCGGGGGCAGCGGCCTCGTCCGGCAGAGCACGGGCGAGGGCGGCGCCGGTGACCGGACTGAGCAGCTGCCCGGCCACCCCGAGCGACAGCCGGTCCTCGGCCGGCGAGGCACAGGCGCTCAGCACCAGGGCGCCGTCGCGTCGGGCCCGTCGGGCCAGGTCTGCCAGCAGGGTGCTCTTGCCGGTGCCGGGGCCGCCCGTGACCCGCACGGCCCGGGGCTCACCCCGCAGAGCGGCGCCCAGCAGCTCCTCCAGCAGGGCGGCTTCCTTCTCCCGCCGTACCAGATCCATGAGCGCCCCCCGTCCGTTCAAGCCGCGCCGGCGGCCGCTTCGCCCAGATGTGCAGTCTGCACGGGGACGTGGAAGGATCGCTGGTACCAGACCAGAGCCCCGCTCGAGCCCCCGGTGTGGGCCTCCAGGGGTTCGGCGAGCAGCAGGTCGTGGTCGCCCACGGGCACGATGTCCCGCACGGCGCAGCGCAACAGGACAGCGGCGTCCGGCAGATACGGCAGCCGGGTGCCGGGCCAGTCCTCGAACTCGCCTCCGGCGAACCGGTCGGTGCCCCGCGCCGCGAAGCGCATCGCGAGGGTGTCGTGCCGCCCGGCGAGCACGTTGACGACGAACTGCCCGGCCTCCAGGAGTGGTTGGTGGCAGCTGGAGCCGTGCGTGATGCCGACGAGTATCCGTGGCGGGTCGAGCGAGACGGACGTGACCGCGCTCGCGGTGAACCCCCAGCGGCGTCCTTCGCCGTCGGCGGTGGTGACGACGGTGACGGGCGCGGCAAGCTGTGCCATCGCGTCCCGGAACTGCTGTGCCCCCAGCGACAGGGGCCGGGCCGGTGTGCTCGTGGCGGTCACAGGAACTCCTCGACTCGGTCGGCGGCACGGGCGTTCACCATCGTCCGGGTGGCGCCACCCGCTGCGTAACCCCACACCCGCCCCACACCTGCCCCCCTACGACGGGGCGCCGACGGCCTCCGGCAGGACCAGCTGCCTCGGTGCCGCCCGGCCCCAGGGGAAGCCGTGGTGCAGGTGGAGCACCGGTTCCTCCTCGTCCCCGGTCATCACGGCGACCGCGGCGAGCACGTCGGGGACGGGTTCCAGCTCCACGAAGCGCCAACGCGCCGACGGGTCGTCGTCGGGGGGCCGGAAGGCGACGACACCGCGGTCCTCGGCGAGCGTGAACGCGAAGGAGTCGAAGGGCAGCCCGAGGCCGAGACCGCGCGCCTTGGAGTACGCCTCCTTCAGCGTCCACAGCCGCAGCACCCGGCGATCGCGCGCCCGGCCCGGCGCGGCCGCGCGGACCCAGGCGCGCTCCTCGTCGGCGAAGGTCTCGACGATGGTGTCCAGGCCCCGCTCGCCGCGGTCGAGCCGTTCCACGTCCACGCCGATACGGTGCCGGCGCACCATGCCGAGCAGATTGTGGCCCTGGGCGTGCGACAGGTTGAAGTCGAGTTCACGGCCGCCGCGCGGCAGCCCTTCCACGGGCTTCTGCAGGAACGGCCGGCCCCGCGAGGAGCGCCAGATCACGGCCTCCGCCTCGGGGATGCCGCTCTCCAGCGCGAGGACGCGCCGCACCAGCGCGTGCGCGACCAGATACTGACGCCGGTCACGCTCGAACAGGAACCGTCCGGCGATCTCCTGCTCGTGCTCGTCCAGCCAGTACGTCGCCAGGGTGGCGGCGATCGCGGGCGCCAGTTCGTCGTTGGGGCAGAACCACAGCTTGACGGGTGCGGTCCGCTGCGGCGCCCGCACCTGGTGCCGCGCGGTGGGCGGCGCATCCCGGTCCACCGGCACGGGGGACGGCGTCATCCGGCACGCTCCGTCGCATCCGTCCGCCCGGCTTCTCCGGCGTCGCCGAGCCACAGCGGCCGCCTCAGGAACGTCGGGGGCGGCAGCGCCACGGGCGCCGCCCCGCCCGGCCGCCGTTCCAGAGCCGCCCAGTCGATGTCGAGCCCCCCGAGCCACAACCGGGTCAGCTGCTCGGTACGACCGCCGCGCCACAACGCCGCGAGGTAGTCACGGGTCTCGGGCACCTCACCGAGCCCGTACGGGTCAGCGGCGCCCGCCCGCACATCCGCAGCGTGTGCCCGGCTGCCGTCCGAGCACGCGCGATCCGCGCCCGTCGGCAGTTCCTGACCGCCCTGCGAGGCGAACTGCCTTAGTTTGTCGGCGAGTTGGCGCAGGCCGTGAGCGGTGAGAGCAAGCCGGCACGGCAGGTCGGCCCGGCCCGCGCGCAGGGCCCGGGCCAGCTCGGCGAGCCCGGTGCGGGGCCGCAGCCGACCGCGGTCCACCGCGGCGTCGAGCCAGTCGGCGAGGCTCGCGGCGGTGGCCGTCAGATGAGCGGGGGTGGGCGCCGAGAGCAGGACCAGTTCGTCGTGCCCGGCGTCCGCGTCCGCCGGGTCGTCGTACGGGAACCCGTCGCCCGGGTAGTCCTCCAGGACCGCCCGCGCGGCGGGCCCGCCGGGGACGCGGACCTCCACGGTCGCCACCCTCGGCAGGGCGCGGCCGTCGGCGTCGGCCGGACGCGGCCACGGCGCGGCCTCGGTCCCGTCACGGGTGGGTGCGAGGATGGCGTGCCGCAGTTGCAGCACCGCGGAGGTCAGGGCGGCGATTCCGGTGGCCGCCCCGGCGTCGCCGATGCGTCGCAGGGTCGCCTCGCGGGTTTCGTGCAGCCCTTCGGCGGGAGCCGGGACGGGGACCACGGCGGTCTCCCGCACGACGGCGTGGACGCGATCGCCGTCGGCGAGCGCCCGCGCGAGCGGTTTGAGCACCACGGCGCCCACGCCTTCCCCCACGCCGTCGCGGCCGCGGGAGGGGTGCAGCAGCAGTTCGACCCCGCCGGCCACGGCGGCGGAGCACTCACCGCGCCGCAGTGCGCCGACGGCGTGGTGCAGGGCCACCAGCCCGGAGGCCTCGGCGGCGTCGAGGGCCTGCCCCGGCCCGTTCAGACCGAGCAGCCGCGACAGCCGTCCGGCGAGCGACCAGTGCCCGCTGTGCGGCGGCGTACGCCCCCACCGGGGCCAGGACTGCGCGGCGAGCAGGGCGTAGTCGGCCGTGGCGACGCCGACGAACACGCCGACGCTGCGCGGCTGCCGACTGGGCCCCGTCAGGGCGTCGAGGCGGGCCCCGGTGCAGCCCGCGTCCTCCAGGGCTTCCCACGCGGTCTCCAGGAACAGCCGTTCCTGAGGGTCCATCAGCCTGCCCTCGTCGGGCGTCAGTCCGAAGAACTCCGGGTCGAAGTCGGCCGCCCGGTCCACGAAGTGGCCCCGCTCCCCCGTCCCGAGCACCGTGCCCCAGGGGCGGCGGTACGGGCCCTCGGTGGCCGTCTCGCGTCCCTCGCGCACGTTGTCCCAGAAGGTCCCGAGGTCGGGCGCGAGCGGATAGCGTCCGGCGATGCCGACGACGGCGTACCGATCGTCGACCGGGGCGCGTCCGGGCCCGGCCGGGTGCGCGGCGGCGGCCGGCGTGGACGGTGCATCGGGCACGCTGTCCCGCGCCGTCGCCCGTCCGGACGCCTCGGGCCGGTCGGGCGTCGGCGCCGACAGGACGTCGGGCACCGGCCCCGCGCCCCCCGTGAGCAGCCGGACGGCCTGTCCGCGGTCGAGGACGCCGTCCTTGAATTGGATGAGTATGTCTCGCTCTTCCATTGTCCCTTCGGCTCTCTGTCCCTGTGCCTCCGCGTCTCTCGCCCGTCTCAGACGCGCCGGGGCAGCACCGCGAGGGCCTGGTCCACGGTGACGCGGCCGTCGCGCACCGCGTCGAGCAGGTCCTCCAGCGGCATCGGGCCGGGGCCCGTCGCGGGGGCGGCCGAGGACGGGACCGCAGCGGCGGGCAGGAGCCCGTTGATGTACGAGGCCAGGGAGTGCAGGTTCGGGTGGTCGTACAGCGTGACCGCGCGTTCCCGCAGGCCGTACATGCGGTTGACGACCGCCACGAACTCGGCGCTCAGCATGGAGTCCAGGCCGAGCACCGGGAAGGAGGCCGTGCTGTCGATGTCCCAGGGGTCGCAGCACAGGATGCGGGCGACCTCCTCGCGCAGTACGTCGAGGACCGGTGACGCCGGGGAGGTCTGCGGGGCGACGGGCGCGGGGGCGACCGGGGCGGGGCGCATCGCGGCCGCGAAGGGGGCCGGAGCCGGCGGTGTGTCCGCGGCCGGCTGTGTGGTCCCCGCCGGGCCCAGCTCGCGCATCATGTACCGGGCGAAGGCCAGCGGCGTCGGGTGGTCGACGAGCACGGCGGCCTTGACCGAGGTTCCGTAGTGCGCGTTCACGGTGGCCGCGTACTCCACGGCGAGCAGCGAGTCGAAGCCGAAGGTCTGGAAGGTCTGTTCCGGGTCGACCTTCTCGGGCTTGAGCCGCAGGACGTCGGCGAGCATGCGCACGAGTGCGGTCAGCACGTCCGCGAACGGCTCGGTGGGTGCTGCCATGAGGGCGGTCTGGCGTTCACTGGGCATGGTGTGGCTCCAATGGGTGCGTCCCGGCAGGCGGCCGGCGGACGTGTCGGGGTGGAGATGAGGCAGGGCCGCCGGGTGCACGGGTCAGGCCGCCCCGGTCAGGGCGCCGGACGCGCCGGGGGCACGGAGGTGGTAGAGCCCGGCCTTTCCCGGCGGTACGAGCACGGTCAGGAGCAGGTCCCACAACTCGGCGACGGACCGGCCGAGTCCGGCGTCCGGCGCGGGCGTCGTGGCCAGGGTCCACAGGCCGCACATCGTCGCCGACAGCAGCGCCACGGCGCCGGCGGCGTCCCGGACGCGCGGGCTGAGGTCTCCCGCCTCGCGGGCCTGGCCGATCAGCCGCCGCACCTCGGCGGACCACTCCTGGTGGAAGTCGATGGCAGGCGGCTGCCTGCCCGCGCATTCGGTCGTGATACGGACGCCGGCCCGGACCACCGGGTCCGTGTTCGCCACTCCGGCGAGCCAGTACGTCATGTCGATGAGCGTCTGCACGGGCGGGATCCCCGAGTCCGCGCACTCCTGCAGCACGGCGCGCAGCATCCGGCGGCACTCCTCCTGCACCGCGTCCGCCAACCCGTCCTTGGAAGCGAAGTGGAAGTACAACGCCCCCTTGGTCAGTCCCGCGGCCGCGGCGATCTGCCCGAGCGTGGCCCCGGCGTACCCGTACCGGTTGAACATGTCCGCACCCGCGCGGATCAGCCTGCGGCGCGTCCACTCCGACCTGGCTTGCATCCGCCGCTCTCCGCGCGCCCCCGGTTGCCCGGCGCCGTCACTCCCGGCACGGTGGCAGAGGTCGGGCATGGCGTCAGCCGACCCGGCTCAGGCGCTCACCGTCGGCGGCGGGCGCGGGCTCGGGACCGGCCATCAGGATCGACCGTTGCAGTCGGCGCAGCGCTCCGGACGGCTCAAGCCCCAGCTCCCGTACGAGAGTTGTGCGCAGTCGCTGGTAGGCGTCGAGCGCCTCGCTACGGCGCCCGGAGCGGTGCAGGGCGAGCATGAACTGCCCGTGCAGGTTCTCGTGCGTGCGGTAGCGGCTGACCAGGACGGTGAGCTCACCGAGCAGTTCGCGGTGCCTGCCGAGCCGCAGGTCCGCCTCGATGCGCTGGTCGAGCGCGCACAGCCGGGTCTCCTCCAGGCGTCGCCTGTGCATCTCCAGCTGCGGGCCGGTGTGCACGTCGGCGAGCGCGGTGCCGTTCCACAGCGCGAGCGCGTCACACAGCTCGCGGGCCGCGCGCGGGAAGTCGCCGGCGTCCATCGCCCGGTATCCGAGCCCGGCGAGCCGCTCGAACTCGCGGACGTCGGTGGTGCCCCCGAAGGTGTTGAGCACATAGCCGCCGGGCGCGGTGCTCAGCACGTCCTTGGCGCTGCGCGGCTCGGCGCCCTCGGGATCACGTGCGAGCGCCGCCGCGATCATTTCGCGCAGCTGCAGCACGTACGTCTGCAGGGTGGTGCGCGCGCTGCGCGGCGGCTGTCCGCCCCAGAGCTCCTCGATGAGTGTGGCCACGGGCACCACATGGTCGGCGTGCAGAGCCAGCAGAGCCAGAACCTGTCGCGGTTTCGGCGCCGTCGGTGTCACCGAGACGCCGTTCTCCCTGACATCCAGTGCGCCCAGTACTTCGATATCCACGCCGTTCCCCCTTTGCCCGCACGAGTCATCCGTCGCCGAGGCTCTCTACAGAGCGTGTCTCGGTACCCTTGAGTTAAAAACAGTCCAGACGGTTTGTCAATACCAAACCGTCCGTGCTGTTTTTATAGTCTCGCAGCCCGGACTTGAGCGCGCATACAGCGAGGGGGAGGAGGGGTGAGGCGAGGAAGGTGCGCGAATATGCGTGCAAATTGCACTTATCCTCAGGCGGGTTTGAGGCGGGTTTGACCCGCAGAGCGGCCTCACGGCCGCAAGAAACCAGTCCAGAGGGTCTTTTTTTGCGGACGGGGGAAGAGGCTCTGCCGCCCCCTGTCCTCGGTCACCGAGCGTTCCGCCGGGGCGAGAGCAGCACGTGCTCTCGCGCCAGGCTCGGCAGCAGCAACGACCAGAAGCCGATGATCCGTCGCTCGGCGAACCACCGCGGATCCTCCCCGCCCAGCACCTCGAGACCCACGGTCACGGCCACGATCGCGGCCGCGGCGTCCTCCGGCGACACCCCCGAGGCCAGATGACCCTCCTCCTCGGCACGGGACAGCACTTCCTCGACCCACTGGTGCCAGTGGCGCACGAGCTGCGAGCCGGATCGCCGAGCACGATCGCCGCAGAGCTCGAACCCGGCCCTGACCACGATGTCGTCCGAGAGGCAGCCCATCAGCCCGTACGTCGCGTCGACGAGGGCCTGCAGCGGGCCGCCCTCGGGCCCGAGTGTCCCCTTGACGAGCCGGGCGACGACGTCGACGGCCTCGTCCTCGACGGCCTGGGCGAGCTCGTTCTTGGTCTGGAAGTGAAAGTGCAGCGCGCCGTTGCTGACACCTGCCCGCTTGCTGATCGTGGTGAGCGACGCCGGCGCGTACCCTTCCTCCGCGAACACCTCGGCCGCCGCGCGGATCAACGACTTCCGCGTGCGCACCGCACGCTCCTGCTTGACCATTCGATGTCTCCTGCGGCCGCCGACAGCGACGGGACCCGAGCCCGTTGTCCGTCCGCGCCCCGCGCGTTCGTGTCTTACTGGGGCGGGTTGCCGTGCTTGCGGGACGGCAGGTCGGCGTGCTTGGTCCGGAGCATCGCCAGCGACCGGATCAGGACCCGACGGGTGTCGGCGGGGTCGATGACGTCGTCGACGAGTCCTCGCTCGGCCGCGTAGTAGGGGTGCATCAGCTCGGCCTTGTACTCCTTGACCATGCGCGTGCGCATCGCCTCGGGGTCCTCGGCGGCGGCGATCTGACGCCGGAAGATGACATTGGCGGCGCCCTCGGCGCCCATCACCGCGATCTCGTTGGTCGGCCAGGCGTACGTGAGGTCCGCCCCGATGGACTGGCTGTCCATCACGATGTAGGCGCCGCCGTAGGCCTTGCGCAGGACGAGCGAGATCCTGGGCACCGTGGCGTTGCAGTAGGCGTACAGCAGCTTCGCGCCGTGCCGGATGATTCCGCCGTGCTCCTGGTCGACGCCGGGCAGGAAGCCCGGTACGTCCAGCAGAGTGACGATCGGGATATTGAAGGCGTCGCACATCTGGACGAAGCGAGCGGCCTTCTCCGACGCCTCGATGTCCAACACCCCGGCCAGGACCTGCGGTTGGCTCGCGACGATGCCGACGACCTGGCCGTCCATGCGCGCCAGGGCGCAGATGATGTTGCGCGCCCAGCGCTCGTGGACCTCCAGACAGTCGCCGCCGTCGACGATCTCCTCGATGACCTTGACCATGTCGTAGGGACGGCTCCCGTTGACCGGCACCAGATCGAGCAGCGCCTCGGTGCTCCGGTCCGCCGCATCGCTGCCACGCACGGCCGGAGGGCTCTCGTGGTTGTTCTGCGGGAGCATGGAGAGCAGGTACCGCACCTCGGCGAGGCAGGCCTCCTCGTCGTCGTACGCGAAGTGCGCGACCCCCGACGTCTCGGCGTGCACGTCGGCGCCGCCCAGGCCGTTCTGGCTGATCTCCTCGCCGGTCACCGCGCGCACCACATCGGGGCCGGTGATGAACATCTGCGAGGTCTCGCGGACCATGAAGACGAAGTCCGTGAGGGCGGGCGAGTACGCCGCGCCGCCCGCGCACGGGCCGAGCATCACGCTGATCTGCGGGATCACACCCGAGGCCCTGGCGTTGCGCTGGAAGATCCCGCCGTACCCGGCCAGCGCCGAGACACCCTCCTGTATCCGGGCGCCCGCACCGTCGTTCAGGGAGACCAGCGGGGCACCGGCCGCGATGGCCATGTCCATGATCTTGTGGATCTTGGTGGCGTGCGCCTCGCCGAGGGCCCCGCCGAAGATCCGGAAGTCGTGCGCGTAGACGAAGACCGTACGGCCCTCGACCGTGCCCCAGCCGGTGATCACACCGTCCGTGTACGGCTTCTTCGCCTCCAGGCCGAACCCCTGCGCCCGGTGCCGGCGCAGCTGCTCCACCTCGTGGAACGAACCCGGGTCCAGCAGCAGCCCGATCCGCTCACGCGCCGTCAGCTTGCCCTTGGCGTGCTGCTGCGCGGTCGCCTTCTCACTGGGTCCCGCGACCGCCCGCGCACGCATCTCCCACAGCTCGGCTCTCCGCGCATGTATGCCGGCCGGCTCTTCACCCTCCGAAGAAGGACCCCTTGCCACGGCAGTCACGCTCCTCTCATGGACGCTGCTGCGGTGACCTCCACTGATCACATACTAACAAACCGCTCATGCGGTTTTTAGAGTAAGCAGCAGATACCTGCCGGAGCCCTACGCCCGCCAGCTGTGCGGGGCCTGGAAGACCGCCCGTCGGCCCCGTCGCCACCGCGCGGCGGTACGTTCCGCGTGAACCGACTGCCGCTCCCTGCGTGCCAGCGCCGACAGGAGCGCCACGATCGCGGCGAGCTCCTCGGCGCTGGCCCCACCGCGCTCCACCCGGGCCACGGACTCAGCACCTTCGATACTGCTCACGGCATCCTCCAAGCCTCTCCGCCACGGTCGGCCGGAGCGGTCGAGTTCCAGTGGCTTCCCGGTCGAGGCGTACTCGACCCGGCAGGCGGGCCCCACCAGCGAAGCGAGCCCCGCGCCCCGTAGCGGGGCACGGGGCTCAGGCCCTGGCTCTGGTGGCGGTCGCTCAGGACGCGGGTGCGCCGAGCAGCACGGGCAGGGACTTGTATCCGTTCATCAGGAACGTCGGCATGGGCCGGAGTTCATGCGGAGCGCAGGCCAGCCTCATGTCGGGGAAGCGCTCGAAGAGGGCGCCGAAGGCGACGCTGCTCTCCACACCCGCGAGCGCGACGCCCATGCAGCGGTGCGCTCCATGACCGAACCCGAAGGTGTCACGGTCCGTGCGCAACACGTCGAACTCCGCTGCTCTTTCGCCGTACCGCGCCGGGTCGAGACCGGCGGCCGCGAACGACACGACGATGGGGTCGCCCTTCTTGATCCCGACGCCGTCCAGATCGATGTCCTCGACGGCGAAACGCATGGGCGAGTAGGCGCCGGGAGTGTGCATCCGCATGGTCTCGGCGGCCACGTCCTCCCAGGTGGCGGCGCCTGCCCGGACGTGCCCCAGTTGCTCCGGGTGTGTGAGCAGCGCGCCCAGGGCGTTGGTGATCAGCATCGCGGTGGTGTCCTGTCCGCCCGCGATCATCAGGTACAGGGTGCCGAGCAACTCCGACTCGGTGAGCCGGTCCCCCTGGTCCCGCGCCGAGATCAGCGATGACGTCAGGTCGGCACCCGGAGCGGCACGCTTGGCGGCCACATGCGCGGCAAGCAGTTCGAAGGACCGTATGCGCGCCGCCTCCATGTCCTGAGCCGACACCGAGGTGCTGAACACCGTGTGCAGTGCGGCACACAGGGCGTCGGTGGCGTCGCCCTGCGGAATACCGAACAGCTCGCAGATGACGCGCATGGGAAGCAGCTCGGCGAACGAGGTGCGCAGGTCGACCGGCTCCCCGGCGGGACGGGCGGCCAGCTGGTCGATCAGTTCGGCGGCGATCTCCTTGACGCGGGGCCTGAGTGCCTCGGAGCGCCGGGCCGTGAACGCACCGGCCACCAGGCGCCGCAGCCGTGAATGCTGTTCCCCGTAGGCGAACAGCATGTTCTCGTTCGCCACCCAGGGATACAGCGGCCAGTCCGGGGTGATCCGGCCCTCGATCAGGTCCGGCCAGTGCTGCCGCGCGTCCTTGGACACACGGGCATCGATCAACAGCCGCTCCACATAGCGCTGTTGGACAACGGCCCAGGCCGTCACCCCGCCCGGCAGCGTGACCTTCACCGCGGGACCCTGCTCCCGCAGCATGGCGGCCTCATGGCCGAGGTCGCGCCCCGTGACGTCCAGCGCATACGGGCACGCAGAAACTTCCGTCATTTCTCCCCCTGCTGTCGATGTCTACCAGGCTGTGCCGTGCGTCTGCCCAGGTGCGTTCAAGCACCGCACTCCGGCCCGTGAAACACCACCGGGGGTCCGGAGTCAGCTGCTCGCGCCGGCCGTGACTGCTTCCGCTTCCTTCTTCCGGCGTGCCTCGACAGCCTCCTCGTACACACGCGCCGGCCGTTCCGGCGACATGTCGAGGCGCACGAGCACGGCGGGTACCGCGATGCTCGCCATGAGCTGACGCTGCAGGTCGGTCACACGGTCCGTCAGGTCCGCATGGTTCGTCATGATCTTGGAGAGCATCTGAACCCCCGTGAACGCGCCGACGAACAGCTGGGCCGTCGCCACCACGTCCACGTGCGGGAGAAGTTCCCCGTTGTCCCTCGCCCTGGTGAGGAAGTCGATGTTGCGCTCGGTCCATCCGCTCATGGGCACGCGCCGGTCCAGGCCGTCCTTCGGCGAGCCCTGGTCCACCGTCAGCCGTACGCTGCCTCGCACCAGGGGGTCACCCTTGGAGAGCATGTAGGCGACGATGAAGGACTCGTCCAATCCCTGCTGGAGCGCCAGTTCGCGCTCGGGGACCTCGGGGATCGCCAGCACCTGGTTGGCGAGGACCGCCTGTGCCAGTTCCTTCTTGGACGCGAAGTGGAAGTAGAGGGCACCCTTGGTCACTCCGGCCCTTCTGAGGACGTCGGAGATGGCCGCGGCTTCGTAACCGACCTCGTCGAACACTTCAGCCGCTGCGACGAGGATCGCGTCACGTGTCCGGATCGCTCGTTCCTGCCTTGCCACCGATACCTCCGTGCCTTGCCGTTGTCCGCGGACCGCCTCGGCCAGTATTACAGACCGGGCGGTACGTATACAGCGTACCTCGGTAACGTTCCGTGATGCATGGTGAACTCCATGAAGTCGACTGCCTGCGCTACCTGCATCCCTGCATAAGCAGAACGGGTGTCGGCCTCCGGACTCGCCGACCCCTGAAGAATAAAACCTGTCAGCCGGTTTTTCAATAGCCGCGCTCAAGCGGAGGCGATCCCCCCTGTTGAGCGCGACACTTCCGTACTGAACCAGACATTCCGCTTGTGTCAGCCTGATTCTTGAAGCGGATCCGCCTTGAAAACAAAACCGGTTGGTACGTAGTTTATGGCCTGCGCACCACTCCGGCATGACCGGCGACACCCAGGGGGAAAACATGACTGTGCTGGCCGGGCACGAATCCACAGCTTCTCCAAGGCTCCCGGAGCACCTGTCCTACGACACGGGGCTCTTCCCCAGCAGCCTTGAGTACCACGCGCCCGGATCGCCGCTGCCGGCGATCCAGACGCCCTCCGCCACGATCCAGGAGCTGGGGTACCAGCTCTTCGACCACGGCGACCGTGATCGGGTGCACCGGACGTGGCGCAACCACATCTCCGCCGATTCGTTCCGCTACCGCGACGGTCTCAGTCCCGTCGACCGGGCCAGGCTCGCCTACGAGCGGCTGCGTGACGTCAACTCCCTGGTCGGCGAGGCCGAGACCCTCGCCCGCGACCCGCAGATGCTGGCCAGCCTGCACGAGTGGGCGGCGATCGTGGACGGCGGCGGAGCGCTGTGCACCCTGGCCAGCATCCACTTCAACCTGTTCCTCGGCAGCCTGGTCGACCAGGACAGCAACCAGCGCGACCTCTCGGAATTCACGTCGATGCGACGTACAGGAACGTTTCTGTGCACCGAGCTCGAGCACGGGAACGACGCCAGCGCGCTGGAGACGACCGCTGAGTACGACCGCGCCACCGGTGGGTTCGTCCTGAACACCCCGACACCGGGCGCCCGGAAGTTCATGCCCAACACGAGCCCCATCGGCGGCCCGAAGAGCGCGCTCGTGGCGGCACGCCTGCTGATCGACGGGCGGGACGAAGGCGTCTTCCTCTTCCTGACCCCGCTCAGCGACGAGAACGGGATGCGGCCCGGGGTCGACGTCCGCCTCCTCCCCTTTCGGACCGGCGCGCCGGTGGACCACTGCATGACCTCGTTCGATCACGTCCTGCTTCCCCGTGAGGCCCTGCTGGAGTCGGAGCACGGCCGGTTGGACGGGGACGGGGTCCTGAACAGTTCCCTGGGCAACCGGCGCAAGCGGTTCCTGCGCTCGATCAGCCGGGTCACCACGGGCAAGCTCTGCATGAGCGGGGCGGCGGTCGGGGCGTCGCGGGCAGCCCTCGCCATTGCCGTGCGCTACTCCGACCGACGCCACGTCAGCGGGTCCCGGGCCGGCGAGCGGGTGCCGCTGAGCGCACACCGCAGCCATCACGGCAGGCTGCTCACCTCGCTGGCCACCGCCTACGCCATGACGTTCGCGCACCGTGCGGTGACGACGCGCTGGATGGAGCACACGCCCGAGGACCAGGAGGACGTCGAGCGCCAAGTGGCCGTGCTGAAGGGCTGGATCACGTGGCAGGCGCGCGCCATCACGGTCGAGTGCCGCGAACGGTGCGGAGCCCAGGGGCTGTTCTCGGCGAACGGACTCGCCGACTTCCCGCAGTACACAGAGGGCACGATCACCGCGGAGGGCGACAACCTCGTCATCTGGATGAAGGCCGCGAGTGAACTCCTCTTCCAGTCCCGCACCGACCAGCGGGACGAGGAGGAACCGCCGCTGCGGGAGCGGGATCTGTCGGATCTGCGGTTCCTGCGTGGACTGCTCGCGGCGGCCGAGCGACTGTGCCGGGAGCGAGCCAGTGCGGCGCTGCGGCGCGGCCCGGCCGGCGACCCCCTCGGCCGATGGAACTCCGCGTCACCGTCCGCCCTGGCCATGGTCGGCGCACACGCTGCGCTCCAGGCGACGGACGCCTTCCTCGCCGCGATCCGGGAGACGATCGACCCGACGGCCCGGCTCCTGCTCGAGCAGCTGTGCCGGCTCTTCCTGCTGCGGCAGCTCGACGAACGCACCGGGGATCTGCTCGCCGCGGGCTGCCTGACCGCCGACCACGTGCGCGCGCTGCCCGAGGCCGTCGAGATCGTCATGGCCGAACTGGCGCCTCACATGACGACCCTCGTCGATGCCTTCGACCTGCCCAGTGAGTTCCTGGACGCCCTGCCGATGCTCAGGGACGACGACTACGGCCTCCTGCCCGCGAACACGCGCGCCTCGGTGTAGGCCTCACCAGAACAGCGGATGGGGCGAGTCCGGGTCCTGGACCTGGATTCGCCCCATCCGCTGTTCTGCCTCTCGGAGTTCAGAGCGCGTCCGGCCCGGCCTTTTCCAGTCGGTACGCCGGCTACCGAGCCGCGGCCGGTTCCGCTGACGCCGGCAGCGTCCGCTCCACCAGCGCTTGCAGCAGGCCGTCGAGGTCGTACGGCGCCAGGAAGTCCGGGAGCGTCAGGTCCTCCACCATGAAGCCGGAGCCGGCCAGGTACAGGAGCAGGACCGACGTACGGTCGCCGGGAAGGCCGGCGTCCAGGTGCCACTTGATGTTGGCCTCGAGCAGCTCCGTGAAGACCCGCGTCAGCTCGGCCTTGAGTTCGGGGCGCCGGGTGCCTTCGAGGCGTAGCTCGAGCATCGCCAGATGGCTGCTGCGGTCGGTGCGCATGCGCTCGACGAGGCGGCGCATGAGGGTGACCACCAGAGCCTGGGAGGGCGGCGCCGCCATCGTCGCGGCGAGCTCGTCGGGGTCCGGGGTCAGCCGCTCGTTCGTGCGCGTCATGACCTGGCTCAGCAGCTCGTCGCGGTTGCGGAAGTAGTTGGAGGCCGTGCCGGTGGGCACCGCCGCCTCCTTGTCGACGGCACGCAACGTGAGTCCCCGTGACCCTTCGCGGGCGAGGACCTCGATGGCCGCGTCGAGCAGTGCGGTGCGTCGCTGCGGATTCTGCCGCATGGGATCTCCCGTGGGTGTGTCGGAAAGGCGTTGACGCCACTCCAGATGAAGTGCTATGTTCTAACCACTGCAATTGAAGTGTACCACCTGTACCGCTAACCGAGAGGCCCTACCTTGCGTACTCAGACTGGAAGCTTCCGCACCCCGACCGCCGCGCGCCGCTCCGCCCCTCCCCGGCACAACCCCCGCAACCGGCCCACCCCGCCGCCCCGCTTCGTGCCCGCACCCCGTCCGCGGATCCTCCCCGGCCGGCGCGGCTGAGCAGCGGCGTACCCGCCTCCCCGCCGTACAGGTGGCCCCCGGCCGTCAGACCCCCCGCTCGGCGAGGGACCTGACGAACGGGGGCCCGGCGGGAGGGACCGAGCCCCGTCGGGCTCGAAGAGGCGACCCCGTCCGCAGGCCTCCGCGCGTTCCCCAGGAGATCCCCACCGCCACGCGACCCGGCCGCGAATCCACAGCTGCATCCTGAGTGGGCCGCCGAGCCACGCCCGGCCCGGCGACGTCCCGAACACACTCGGACCTGGGGGTGCAGCACCACCATGACCGACACCGATGGCGCCACGTCGGCCGACCCGGACCACGCCGCCCCGCCCCGCCCGCCGAACAGCGGACCTCCGCCCTTCTGCGTCCTGGTCGGACCCGACCACGCGGGCAAGTCGACGGTCCTCGCCCGCCTCGAACGCACGTCACCTGCGTGGCGGTTCCTGTCCGTCGACGACGACCGCCTCTCCCCCGAACACGCCCTGATCAGCCGGCTGCGCAGGGCCGCCGTCACGGAAGTCGCCGCCCACCCGGACGCCTGGTCCCCGGAGTTCTTCACCACGCTGGTGCAGACCGCCGTCGTCCACCTGCGTGACGAGTTGCTGCGCGGCGCCGGGTCCGGCCGGCCGGCCGTCATCGACTCCTACTACTACAAGTTCCTGGCCAAGTGCCGTCTCGCCGGAGCGCCAGACAGCCCCCTGTTCGCCTGGTGGCGCACCTTCCCCCGGCCGCAGAGGGTGATCTACCTCGACGTGCCGCCCGAGACGACGTGGCGCCGCAGTGGCGAGGGCGCCGGCCTCAATCCGCTCGAGCACTACGGGCCGCGACCCGAATGGGACGGCTTCCGCCGCTACCAGAGGGACCTGGCCAAGCTCATCCGGGACGAGATCCAGGACCTGCCCGTGACCGTGATCGAGGACGGGGGCCGCGCCGAGCACACCGCGACAGCGGTACGGGAGGTGCTCACCCGTGAACTCGGCTGAAGCCTGGACGGATCCCGACCGGCTGCGCCGCTACCGCGCCCGGGTCTTCGCGGAACGCCGGACACTGAGCGACGCGTTCGCCGACGCGGGCGGCCATCAGCAGCGCGTCCTGCGTGACCTGCTCGACTTCAACTCCCCCACGCACTACGGGCGGCAGCACGGCTTCGACCGCATCCGCACCCTGGACGACTTCCGCAAGGCGGTACCCGTCCAGACGTACACGGACCTCGAGCCGTGGATCGAGCGGGCCGCCGGCGGCGAGCCCGAGGTCCTGACCGCCGACCGGCCCACCGTGTTCTTCACGAGCAGCGGCAGCACCGGCGCGCACAAGAAGATCCCGGTGACACCCCGCTTCATGCGCACCACGTTCTTTCCCTTCTACTACGCCGCGTGGGCGCCCCTGCTCGAACACTTCCCCGACGTGCTCGCGCATCCGGGCGCGGTGCTCAACCTCAAGCACGACCCGCTCGTCGCCCCGCCGACCACCGCGTCCGGGCGACCCCATGTGGGCGCCAGCCAGGTCGACTTCGGTTCGGCCTTCGGTGAGCCGCTGTCCGCGGAACCCGGGACCGGGGCGCCCTGGGCGACGCTGCCCGTACCCGTCGCCGCCGACCAGCACCTGGAGAAGATGTATCTGCGGCTGCGCCTCGCGGTGGAACACGACGTGCGTCTCGTGATCGGGATCAACCCCGCGATGGTGGCCGCGGTGCCCCACCAACTGGACCAGTGGTGGCCGCGCATCGTGAAGGACGTCCGCGACGGCACTCTCGGCGGGCTCGCCCACGGGAGTCCGAACCCCGCCCGCGCGGCCGAACTCGAGCGGCTCGCCCACACATACGGCACCCTGCGGCCCGCCCACGTCTGGCCCCGTATGCGTGCCCTGTTCTGCTGGACCACCGGACTCGCCTCGCTCTACCTCCCAAGGCTGCGCGAGCAGTTCGGCGTCGGCGTCACCGCTCTGCCGGCCCCGGTGGCCGCTTCCGAGGGCCCCGTCGGCGTGGCCCTCGACCGGCACCGCTCGGCGGGCAGCCTCGTCGTGACCGCTTCGGTGTACGAGTTCGCCGACGCCGACGAGGACCTGACGCCGGACACCACCACCCTGCGGCCCGACGAACTCGAGGCGGGCCGTGACTACCACGTCGTCTTCAGCCACGTCGGCGGGCTCTACCGCTACGCCGTCGGCGACGTCGTGCGGGTTCTCGATCACCAGGACGGCGTTCCCCGGCTCGAGTACGCGGGGCGGGGCAACCGCTCCGACCATACGGGGGAACGGCTGCGCGAGGCCCAGGTGATCCGGGCCCTGCAGGGGGCGCTGGACGCCACCGGACTCGAACTGCACAACGCCGCCTGTCGCGTCACCGGCGCGCAACGGCAGTCCGCGGCCTACGAGTTCGCGCTGGCCCCCCGCGCACCGTGGAGCGAAGCGGAGTCCGAACGCTTCACCACCCTGCTCGACCGGGCCCTGCACCGGGAGTCGGCCGGATACCGCGCGGCCCGCGCTCGAAACGCCCTCTCGGCCCCCTCTCTCACGCTCCTGCCCCCGGATGCCTTCCTGCACGACTGGCAGGACCGCGTCGCGGCCGGCGTGCGCCCCACCCAGGTCAAGGACCGGCTGTTCCGGCAGGACCCGGGACAGTGGGCCGCCCTGACCGCCCGGGCCCGCGGCTGAACACCCCGGCCCCGCACAACCCGGCCGCGACCGCGCGCACCGGGCGCCTCCCCGACAAGACCGGGACGACACAAGGACGGACATGACCGCACCCCTCGACGCCGTCGAACGCACCGCCCTCCTCACCGCCGCCCTGCGCGCCGCCGAGTCCCGCAATCCGGACCGCCTGTACGACGACCCGTACGCGGCCGCCCTCGCCGGGGACATCGGTCCCGAACTCCTCGCGGAGGTACGAGCGGCCACCTTCCCGCCGGGGCGGCCACGGTCCCTGCCGAGCACCCCCGACTACAACGCGATCCGCACCCGGTTCTTCGACGACTTCCTGCAGGACGCCGCCGCGGACCCGCAGACGACACAGATCGTGCTGGCCCCCGCCGGAATGGACTCGCGTGCCTACCGGCTCGACTGGCCGCGCCGGGTGCGCTGGTTCGAAGTCGATCGCCCGGCCGTCCTCGCGTACAAGCAGGAGCGGCTCGGAACGGCAACGCCCCGCACGGACCACCGCAAGGTCGCGGTCGACCTCACGTCCCCCGACTGGGAGGCCGATCTCGAGGCCGCCGGGTACGACCGCGCCGTCCCCTCCACCTGGCTGCTGGAAGGGCTGCTCTACTACATTCCCGAACCCGACACGCATCGCATTCTCGAGCGGATCGCCGCGATCTCGGCACCGGGCAGCCGGATCGCCGCGGACATCGTCAACGCCGCCGCGCTGACCCTGCCCCACATGCGTGGGCTGCTCGACGTGTTCGAAGGATGGGGCTGCCCCTGGCTGTTCGGCACGGACGAACCGGAAGCGCTCTTCGACAGACACGGTTTCACCGTGCGGGCCGCCCAGCCGGGAGAGGAAGGCGCCGACTACGGGCGCTGGCCCGACCCGGTGCCGCCGCGCAGCGCACGCGACGTCCGTCGTGTCTTCTTCGTCCACGGACGGCGGCGCTGACATGCCGACCGCCGTGATCGTCGGCGGTGGCATCGCCGGACTCGCCGGCGCGCTGGCCCTGTCCGGCATCGGCTACCGCGTGCTGGTCCTCGAGCGGGCACCCCGACCGCCCCGGGGATCCGTCACCCAGGCGGCGCCCCGGTGGCAGGACCGCCCCACCGTGCCGCAGGCAGGGCACTCGCACACCCTCACCTCGCTGGGGGTGCGTGTCCTGCGCGAACGAGCCCCCCAGGTCCTTGCCGCGGCCCGCGCCGCCGGGGCCCACCTGCTCGACCTCACCAGCGCACTGCCCGCAACCGTCCCCGACCGGGCCCCGGAGCCGGGCGACAGCGACCTCGTCGCCCTGGGCTGTCGCCGCTCGACCCTGGAACTGCTGCTGCACCGTACGGTCAGCGACACGGCCGGGGTCGGCGTGCGCCACGGCGTCCACGTCACCGCCGTCGAACTCGACCGCACCGCACGGCGCGTACGAGCCGTCGTGACCGACGGGGGTGAACGGCTGCCCGCCGACATCGTGGTGGACGCCACCGGGCGTCGTGCCCTGTCCCGCACCTGGCTGCGCGCCGCGGGCATCCCGCTCGCACCCGATCGCACCAGCCCCTCCGGGCTCACCGGGTACTCCCGTTCCTACACTCTCGACGTCACGACCCGGCCGGGGCCGCTCAACCGGGGCAACGCGGCCGGCGACATCTTCGGCCACTACGCGGGAGTCCTGCACCCCGGCGACGGCGGCACCTTCTCCGTGGCCCTGGCCGCCCTGCCGGGCGACCGGGCCCTGCACGGCCTGCGGACCCCCCAGGGATTCACCGCGGCGGCACACGCCACCCCGGGCCTGTCTCCCTGGCTCGACGACGGCATCAGCACACCCCTCGGCGGCGTCCGCGTCATCGCGTGCCCGCCCAACACCCTTCGGGGCTCGGCAGGCCCCCTCCAGCAGCCGGTCGCCGGTCTGTTCCCGGTCGGTGACGCCGCCTGCGTCACCAACCCGCTGTTCGGCCGCGGCATGTCACTCGCGCTGGAGCACGCCTTCCGGATCGCCGACCTCCTCGCGCACCGGCCGGACGTCGACATCGCCCAGCGCAGGGCCGTCGCACGGCTGACCCACGACCTGTTCGTGCCGTGGTACGAACAGTCCGCGGCATCCGACCGGCTCCGCATCGCCCGCTGGAAAGCCGCCGTGGCCGGCACCCCCGTGCCCACCCCGGTCCGCGCGGAGGGCGACCCGCTGCCCGCCTTCGAGGAAGTGGCGGCCGCGGCCCGCGGTGACGCCACCGTGTGGCGAGGACTCACCCGCGTCCTGATGACACTGAACACCCCGCACGAGGTCTTCGGCGACGAGGAGTTCGCCGAACGGGTCCGGCGGGCGGCCCCCGGCGCCGCGCCGCGGCCCGACGGAGTCGGCAGACAGGACCTCGTACGCCGGGTCGCGGCGGCCGAAGGGGCACTCGTATGACAACCCTGTCCCCGGAGGCGCCGGCCTCCCGCGTACGACCGGCCGAGCGCCACCGCGTGCTGCTGGCGCCGATCACCGTCACCCCGTCGAAGCCGCTCACCCCCAGCCACCTCAAGGGGCTGCTGTGGACGGACGTGATGTACCGGGCCACCCGACCCCTCGCCGAGGTCACCTACCGCTACAGCCACACCACCTACCACGCCACGGAACAGACCCTGGGATTCTGGGAGTTCCTCGACCGCACGCACGGCGACGTCGACTACAGCGGCCTCACCGTGGAGCAGATCGGCGAACTGTACGTGGCCTTCCGTGCCGCCGACCGTGCACCGGCCGAAGCGCTGCGTCCCTACGACGACGCGGCCGAGCGCGGCTGGGTGCACCCCGCCAGTGCCCGGGTGCTGCAGCTGTGGTCCGGCCAGTACGCCGCACTCGGGCTGCACGACCCCGGACTGCTCCGCCACCAGCCGCCCGGCCTCACCCTCGAGGCGATGCTCTCCCGGCTCACCGCTCTCGGCATGTGCCTGGACCAGCGGGACGTCGGCGGCCCCGTCTACCTGGATCTCACGCGCCACGGACTGCCGCTGCGGCAACTCGTCACCCCTGACGGCCGCCCCAACTACCTGTGCTGTGCACTGCGTGAACTCCTCCCGCTGGCACCGGACTTCGACGAAGTCGTACTCCTCTACGACGGCGAGCTCGACCCCGACTACCAGCAACTGGCACGGGTCCTCGCGGCGCAGGGGCCCCGCGTGCGGCGGGTGAGCCTCGGCAGGGTGCCCGTCGACGGGCAGATCCGTTCCGCACGCCACGGCGGCTGGCGAGACCTGCACGCCGGACCGCTCCTGGAGAACGCCCTCGCCGAACACGACGCCGCCGCCGTATGCCTGGGCATGCGGCTGTACTTCATCGCCGTGCTCGGCCCCGGACAACAGCAGTCCTTCCGTGCCGATCTCCTGCGCCAGACCCTGAGGCGGGCCGCGCGCCTCCTCGAGGCCGCGCCGCAGCACGAGGTGAGCCCACTGGCGGAGCACCTCGCGCGGCACCGCAAGGACCAGCTGTACGTGGATCCCTACCGGCTGACCTCCGGCCTGCTCGGCAGACGTCGTGCCGCACCCGCCCTCGACCTCCTGGCGACGGTCTTCCTATGACGCTGACACAACAGGCCCTGCGCGAGCACGCCGCGCTGCGCATCCTCGCCGCCCGGCCGCGCCTGGCCGCCAGGCACGACCTGACCTCCCACGAAGGACTGCTCGCGGCCCAGCGCGACATCACCGCCGAGGACCCCACCGAGGGAACCCTGGCCGTCGTCGTGCTCAGGAGCTTCGACCTCGCCCGATGGACCCGCGACACCTGTGCGTTCGCCCTCGGCATCGACCCGCGGCAGGCGGCGTCCTGGCGGGCCGGCTTCACCCGCACGGTCTTCCTCGCGGGGGATCCGGCGCACCTGTGCGAGCGGTTCTCCTTCGCACACGTCGCGCCGGACCTCTCAGCGGCGTGGACCGCGCCCGGCTCCGCCGCGCGGAGCGCCGCACTGCGAAGGCTCCTGAAGCTCTTCAACGCCCCTGCCGCGCTCCCGGCCCGGCCGGACGTCGTCGTCGACGTCCCCGGGGTTCCCCGCCTCGCCGACCGTCCCCGTGTCCGCAGGGCCCTGTACATCGCCACCGCCGGATGCACCATCGCCGAGGCCCTGGTGCACCTCAATCACGTGCTGGTCGAAGCCGTGCTGGACGGGCTCATCGCCCCCGGCGACCAGCTGAGCCTGCGCCAGGTGCCACGCGTCATCGGCACACCCGCGCGCCTGGCCGGCGTGCGGGTCATCGCCGACGACCACGACCCGAACCGGCTGCGCGCCGCCGCCGGGCTGACAGAGGAGATTCCTCTTGCTTGATCACACCCCGACCGCCACGGACGTCCGCGTCATCCGGTTCGGCTACCACGGCTCCCCGGAGGTGGCGCACCACATCACCCGGCTCGCCGGCCGGGACCGGTCAGCGGTGCGGCTGAGCGCGTACGACGTCACGGACCCGTTCCGCGACCTGCGCGCCGGCGAACTGGACCTGATGATCGTCAAGTTCGGCCTGCGGGAACCCGACCTGGTCACCAGCCGGGTGCTCACCGAGGACGCCCGCGCCGTCCTCGTCGGCGCCGCGCACCCTCTGGCCGCTCGAGCGTCGGTGTCCGTCGAGGAACTCGCCGACTACGACACCTTCGCCCGGCCCGGTGCCTTCCCCGACTACGTGTGGGACGACGTCGTTCCGCCGCGCACCCCGGCCGGTCGTCCGATCCGCCGCAACCGGCGGGTCGGCTCCATCCCCGAGATGATGGCTCTGGTCGCCGAAGGCGAAGCGGTGCACATCTCCCTGGTCTCGCTCGCCGACGTCGCACCACCCGCCGTCCGCGTCGTGCCGATCCACGACCTGCCGTCCGCCCCGGTCACGGTGGCATGGCGGCGAGGCACGGAACTCCCCTTCCATGTAAGGGACTTCATCACCACCGCCGAGGCGGAGGCATCCCGTTGACCGCCGCGTCCGAGCCCACCGTGGTCCTGCTGCATGCGCTGTCCCTGCACGCCACGATGTGGCAGGCGCAGGAACGGGCCCTGCGTGCGGCGGGTCACCCCGTCATCGCCCTGGACCAGCGTGGCTTCGGCACCGCCCCGCTCGGCACCGCGCCCCCCTGCCTCGACGTCGTGGCCGACGACGTCGCCCGCGCGCTCGACCGGCTCGGCAGCCACCGGGCCGTCCTCGTGGGATCGTCCATGGGCGGCTACGCGGCGATGGCATTCCTGCGCCGCTTCCCCGACCGCGTCGCGGGGCTCGCCCTGCTGTCCGCGCGAGCCACCGCCGACTCCCCTGGAACAGCCGCCGAGCGCATGCGGTTCGCGGAGCTCGTCCAGGACGAACGGAGCAGGCAAGCAGTGCTGGAGCGCGCCACGCCACTGCTGGTCGGCGCCACCACCCGGCAGCACCGCCCGCACGTGCTGTCCCGTGTCCTCGCCGACGCCCGCGCCGCCGACCCGGCGGCCCTCGCCTGGGCCCAACGGGCGATCGCGGCCCGCACGGACTCCACCGTGCTGCTCCGCGCCACCCGCGTGCCCGCCGTGGTGATCGCCGGGGCCGAGGACGAACTGGTGACGGCGCAGGAAGCACAGGCTGTCGCCGACGCCCTTCCGCAGAGCACCCTCGTCACCGTGCCGGGCGCCGGACATCTCGCGCCGCTCGAAGCACCCGAAGCGGTCACCGGTGCACTGCTCGACCTTCTGGGCGACATCGCGGCCCCGCGCCCCGTACGTGCCGCACGCCGCACGGAGACCGGGGCGCCGTCATGCTGACCGAGGACCACAAGCACTGGGGCCACGCCTCCTCGAACGGCCTGGGATTCACCCACCACACCGTCGTCGACGCCCATTTCCGCGCCTGCGAACGCCCCTACCTCGCCCTCCTCGGCCAGGCGGGCATCCGCCCGGGGCAGCGCGTGCTGGACGCGGGCTGCGGCTCCGGCGACTTCCTCCCCCACCTCGGCCGTCTCGTCGGCGAAAGCGGCCGGATCACCGCCGTCGACCTCGCCGCGGAGAACGCGGCGCTCGCCGCGGACCGAGCCCGCGAAGGACAACTGCCCTGCCCCGTCCAGGTGTACCGGGCCAGCCTGCTGGAGCTCCCCTTCCCGGACCATGCCTTTGACGCCGTGTGGTGCTCCAACACCGTGCAGTACCTCGATGACGGTGAACTGGCCGTGGCTCTCGCCGAATTCAGCCGAGTGGTACGTCCGGGCGGCATCGTCGCCGTCAAGGACCTGGACGCGCATCTGATCACGGCACGGCCGGCCGACCCCTACCTGTTCACCGACTTCTTCCGGGCCGCGGGCAGCGGACCGGGCTACGCCCGCCAGTTGCTGCGCACCCGCGAGCTGTACCGCCACTTCAGGCAGGCCGGACTGACACGCGTACGCCAGCAGACCACGGTGATCGAGCACTACGCTCCCCTGTCCCCCGCGGCGCGCGGCTTCTACGCGACGGCCTGCGCACAGCTCGCCGGTCAGGCCCTGGCACTCGGACTGCACGAGGAATGGCGGCGGTTCGTCGACCCGGACCTGCCCGGCCATCCGCTGGACGACCCCGACGGCTACATCAGCGAGGGCAACGTACTCGCGGTCGGCACGGTGCCGGGGTGATCACGGCGTCGTCACCCCGGCACCCGGCTCCCGCACCGGATCACTCTCCCGGTACGGCCGCTCGTTCGGCGTCTTCGGCGAAGGACCGCGCCAGCTCCGCGAGCCGGGCGGGATCCCGCTCGCGTCCCTTCTTGCTCAGGAACCGGAGCAGGTCGAAGAAGGTGTCGTCGTCTTCGATGTTCCGGTCCAGGAGCATGGCGAGGGTGCCGGGTTCGTTGTACGGCACCGTGCGAACCCGGGCGCCGGACTGACTGTCCGCCCGCGGCCGGGAGACGGGCGCTTCCGCCCGCGGCTCCGGTACCGGCTGCTGCGCATCCGCCTCGTCGGCGGCCGGTGCCGGAGCCTGCGCCGGTGCCTGCGCGACGTGCGGTGCAGGTACGTCCGGCTCGGTGTCGCCTCCGCTTTCATGCCGACCCTCGGGCTCGTCCGGCTGCTCCCCGGCGGCCACCGGCGGTACGTCCGGCGCGGGCACTTCGCCCTCCGGCTCCCGCCTCGCCGGCTTCTCCGAACTCACCGGCCTGTCCGGCCTGTCCGAACTGTCCGGACTTTCGGAGCTCTCCGGTGGCTGCTTCCGGCTCCGCTTCTCCTCCTCGCGCCGGGCCCGCTCCTCCTTGAGCTCCCGCAGCGCCGTTTCCTGGTTCTCCACCGGCTTGTTGGCCACGGCCCGCAGCAGGTCGATGGGCTCCTCACCGATGCGGCCCTGCAGTTCGGGGGTCAGGTTGAGCAGGGCGAGGCGCTGCGACACCCAGCCCTGCGAGCGGTGGAGCCGCTTGGACAGCGCGGTCTGGCTGCCATGGATCGCCAACAGCCGCCGCAGGGCCCGGGCCTCGTCGAGTTCTCCGAGGTCGTGCCGGTGGATGTTCGCGACGAGGGCCGACTCCAGCAGTTCCTCGGAGTTGGCGCCCTGGTCGTCACTCACCATCACCTTGACGACGGCCAGCCGCGCCTCACGGGCGGCGGCGAGACGGCTGCTGCCGTCGATCACGACATGGGTGGTGTCCGGTTCGAGGTCGGCCTCGCGCTCGGGGTTGGCCTTGATGTAGGCGTCGCGGTTCATGACCGTGATCGCCTGCTTCTGCCCGTGTGTCGCCAGGCTGCCCGTCAGGTCGGTCAGATCACCGAGGCTGGAGCGGGGGTTGTCCGGGTTGAGGCTCACGCGGTGCGGCGGGAGTTCGGTGGGCGGGGCAACGCCCTCCGTGGGCACGCCGGTGGCGGCGGCCACGGCCTGGCGGCGTGCGCTGACCGGGCGCACTCCCCCGCCGAAGCGTCCGGCACCCAGCTGATCGGCCTTGCTCATACGATCTCCCTGGCGAGCGCGCGCATCCCGATCGCCTGCTGCGACTTGGGGGCGTAGGACAGCAGGGGCCGCTTCATCCGGACCGCTTCCTTCTGTTCCTTGAGATCGCCGATGAGCCCGACGACCCGGGGATCCTTTATGTCGACCCACCCCTGCAACGAGGAGGTGGCGATGAACCCGCGGCGCGAGTCGTAGAGGTTGACCACGATGCCGAGGTAGTCGATGTCGACCTGGAGGTCCCCGCGCAGGTCGTCGATCTGTGTGGTGAGCAGCTCGTAGGCGTCCGCGGAACTGTCCTCGGCCTGCACCACGATCAGCGCACCGGACTGGCCGAGCTTCTCGCCGTCGCGCCGGCGGCCGTAGTACGCCGCGGCGTCCATGCTCAGGCCGAGGCTCGGCGGGCAGTCCACGAGGATCACGTCGTAGTCGGTCTCGAGCGGGGCGAGCGCGCGCTCCAGCGCCGCTTCCCTCGCACGTACGGCCGAGAGGCGGACGTCGAGCAGGAAGGCGTCGTTGCAGGCGGGCAGCAGGTGGAGCCGGCCGTCGAAGGTCTCGTCGTCGATGGAGACGATGAGATCGCGCAGGTCGCCCTTCGGGTCGCCCGCCATGTGGTTGGTGAGGCTGTCGCCGTTCATCGGGACGGGCGCCGCCCCGAGTTGGTTGGTGAGGTGGCACTGCGGGTCGAAGTCGACGAGCAGGACCCGCAGCCCGAGCCCGGGCAGGTTCTCGATGTTCAGGGGGTCCTCGCCGACCGGCACGTCGTCGGCGTGGGCCTCACTCGCCCGCAGGGCCTCGGCGAGCGCCTTGGCCACCCGCACCGAGTGCAGGCTGTTGGCGTCCTCGGCGAGCGCCTCACCGACACCCGCGGTGATCGCGGTCTTGCCCACGCCGCCCTTCTGGTTGCACACGATGATGCGACGGGTGTTCTCGGGCCGTTCGACGTCCGGCGCCGGGTTGGAGTCGAGCCACAGCTGGACCGACTGCGCCAGGCCCTGGATGAGCGAGACCCCGCGCTCGCCGGCGATGTGGCGGAACTCGTCCCACTGGCCGGGCGGCAGGAAGGTGGAGAACGAGTCGGAGCGGGAGGTGTCGACGGCAGCGGGAGTGAAGGCAAGGGTGCACCAGTCCCGGATGCCCTGCTCGACGGCCGCCTGGATCTCGACACCGTGCTGGGCGGCCCGGACTTTGAGGTTCTGCCGGAGCCATCCCGGCAGCTTGGAGACGACCTTCTCGCGGTCGCTGGACGTGGCTGGCGAACTCATGGACGACACCTTACTAACGTCCGCGATTCTTACAAGCATCGACACGTTAGTTGGAGACCTTTTCGTCCACGTCCTCCGGGCCCAGACCTCTCCTGCCGCGGTCCGCTTCCGGGCGCGGGTCACGGACTTCGCGCAGCACCTCGTCCGCGCACCCCATCCGTCGGCGTCCCGGCCCTCGTTGTCGGCGAACATGGCGCGGCTGCGTGGTACCAGGGGCCTTCGCCGGCCCCTGGACCCCGCTGCCCCGCCACTTCCCGGCGCGCATCCGTTTCGTCGTGCCGAAGGCCGTACGCGCCGGGAAGCAGCGGGGTCGTGGGTGCGTGGCGCCGCCGTCGGCCGCGCGCGCTGGACGATGGCTCGACCCGGGGTGGAGCGCGGGACGGACGTGGCGCACCGGCTGCGGGGCCGAGGTCGGTGGGCCACGTAGTTCGGCATCAAAGCGGATGATCCGGGGACGGGCTTGTCCGACCGTTGACAAGGGTAAGAGAGCGCGCTCGACAAACGCCACTTGACCTGCAGAAACACACGAGACGGCCCAGATCCCAGGAACTGCCAGGCAGTTCCTGCAACAGCGGAGGGCGATCGACGGAACCGAGTACCCAGATCCCACGGACGTGCACCCGGTCCCTGAAAACCGGGTACCACGATCCTGCCGACTGCCACCACGATCGTAGAAACTGCCACCACGTCCACAGGAACTGAGTACCCGGTTCCTACAGACGTGGCAGATTGACGTGACGTACATGAGCCAGGCCGGGGAGCGTCCGCACCGGAGGGGTACGGACGGTGAACGTGACGACATCCGACACGGCCGACAGGCGGACTTAATTGACTTCCTGCTCATGTACGTTAGGTTCATCTGGTCGGCCTCAGGGGTCGTCCCTCATTGACCGCCAAACACCCCCCTTACTCGGAGGGCCCGTTGGGAGCACTTCGCAGACTCGTCGACGCCGACACGGGCGAGCCGGTCCCCTATGCGCCGTACGCCTTCTCCGGCAGACACACCCAAGTCGACAAGGCCCGCGTCGAGGCGATCACCGAGTCCAAGGCGTTCACACCCAGTCAGAAGTTCCTCATCCTCTGGTGGATCGGTGTGTCACCCGAGGGCATGGAGCCGCTGCGCGCCACTGGTGCGGACATCGCCAAACGTGTAGGGATGTCCACAGACGCCGTCGGAAAGATCAACAGGAAATTGGCCAAACACCGCATCCTGGTCGTGCGAGGCCGTATCGGCAACTACAATCTGTACCGAATCAGCCCGTACATCGCCTTCCACGGCACAGGGATCGAGCAGCGTGAAGCCGTAAAGACGTGCAACCCGCCGGACATCCCCGGATTCAACGACAACATTCCTGCACGGTGGGAGGCCCAGTGATCAGCAGCGACGACAAGCAGAAGAACCTCGAACTGCTTGAGAAGACGGCCGGCATGAGCGCCAATCAGCGTCTCGTCGTCATGCTGTACGCCCTCCACCCGACCGACCGGTCCGGCGCCGTCCTGGAGACCGCCGCCAACCTGGCCAAGCTCGTCGGCATGGCCCCGCCCGTCTTCTCCCGCACCCGCAAGCAGGTCATCGAGGCCGGCTGGCTGGAGGAGACCGAGCGCATCGGTCACATCAAGTACTACCGCCTCGACCCCAAGCGCATGGGCGAGAGAGTCGTCGTCCCGCTGCGCCGCGCCGCGACCTGACGTCCCGGAGAGCGCGCCTCATTGACGTCACGTACATGAGGCGCGTTCCCAGGAACGTTCCGCTTGACCCGACGGCAAGGACGACGGCCCCACAACGCCACAACGGCACCGCGAGACTGTCGCCTTCCGCTTACGCCGGATCCGCCGAGCCGTCGCGACCGGCGGGGCGGTCCGGGCTGAACGCGGGTCCGGCCGGACGCTCTTGCCTCAGATCGGCGAGAAGGCCGTCGAGCGCCTCCTTGAGGGCTGTCGCGTTCGCCGGATCGAACCAGGTGGTGCGGATGCGCTCGTTGTTCCCTCCGGGTGTCTCGTGGTCGGCGGCGAGTCGGTGCAGCGGGCGGGTCCCGTCGTCCAGGGAACGGCCGACGTTCCGGAAGAGGCCGCGCACATACCGGTCGGCGGTGTCGGAGGCGATGCCGTGCCCGGCAGCCCATGAGGTGAGCGTGGCGAGGTAGCTGTAGTGGGCGGTGAGCGTCCCGGTCAGCGCGGAGAAGACGTTGAAGGCATCCTCGTCCTCGACGGGGAGCGCCCCGCCCAGTTGCTGGAAGAGGGAGTCCACCACCGGGTGCGAGGGGCAGGTCACGGTGGCGGAGCGGCGCTCGCGCACCGCCGGCAGCGGGATGGCGCGGACGATCGGGGCGCCGGTGGCGAGGGTCCGGCGCAGGTCGTCGATGGCGACACCGGCCAGCAGGCTGACCACGGTCTTGTGGTCGTCCAACTCCAGCCCGGCGAGGGCCTCGTGGTGGTCCTGGCGGCGCACGGCGATGATCACCAGCTCGGAGCGGTCCACCACCTCCTGGTTGTCGGCGCACACCCGGACGCCCTCGTAGCGCTCGGACAGTTCGGCGGCGGTTCGGGCCCCCCGGGGAGAGAGGAAGATGCCCGGCGACGTACCACCCTCGTCACACAGGCCCTCGACGATGGCCCGGCCGATCTCTCCCACTCCGATGACGCCGATGCGCTGCACTGTGTTTCCTCCATGGGTGTGTGGGGGTCGTGCGGGGCCGACGTCACGTCAGCCGCGGTCTTCTCCACAGCAGTGCGACCGCGACGACGTCCCCGTCCTCGCGTGGACGGGGATGACGTCGCTGCCGCAGGTGTCAGCAAGTCCAAGGGCGGTGGGGTGCACCGCTCCTCCTCACTTTGCCAGGGCCGCGCGGAGGAACTCGAGGATCTCCGCCCGGGCGGCCTCGGCCTGTGGTTCCACGCCGGGTAGGGCGAGGAACGCGTGCTTCGCACCCGGGTATTCGGAAAGCCGCACGGGCGTCCCGGCCACGCGCAGCCGCTCGGCGTAGCGGCGGCCGTGATCGGCGACGGCGTCCTGGGTGGGCACCACCACGAGCGCCGGGGCGAGCTCGCTCACATCGTCGGCGTACAGCGGTGAGACGGCGCGGGCGTCGGCTCCCGGCGGGACGGAGAGCCGCTGGAAGAGCCGCAGTTGGGGCAGGGCGCGGGTCGGGCTGTATGCGAACTCGGCGATCGAGGGGTAGTCGTACATCGACTCGGTCACGTCGACCGCGGGGTTGACCAGCACCTGCGCCCTGAGCTCCAGGCCGGCCTCCCGGGCCCGGACGGCCGACAGGGCGCTGATCAGCGCGCCACAGCTCTCACCGAAGACGGCCGTACGTGCCGGGTCGGCGCCCCACTGCTCGGCGTGCCGCACCACGTGCTCGAGCACGTCCCAGCCGTCGTCGGCGGCGTTCGCGAGCGGACTGTCCGGGGCGACGAGGCGGTGCTCGACCGAGACCACGAGGGCGGGCAGGCGGGCGGCGAGGTGGCTGTTGGCCCAGTCGCACTGCACCGCCGTGCCCACGAAGCTGCCTCCGTGGACATGGACCACGAGTGGCAGGTCGGTCCCGGCTGTGGTCTCGCCTTCTCCCGTCGGGGCCGGCCGGTACACCCGGACCGGGAGGTCGCGGCCGGGCAGGGCGATCTCCTGCCAGACGATCGCGGCGCCGGGGTCCGGCTCTCCGAGGATCGTCCGCGCCGCGCCGGAGGCCCGCCAGTGGTTCTCCGCGGCGCGGTAGGCGAGCAGTTCCTCGGTCGTGATCGCCGAGAAGTCCGGCTCCGGCGGCCGTGTCGCGGTCGTGGCCTCGCCGGTGGTCCCGTTAGCGCCCTCGCTCATGTGTCCTTCTCCCCTCCCCCGGCCGGATGCCGGGCGCGCCGCTGCGGTCGGACGGTGCACTACCTGCTGCACCTGCGTTGCCCTCATTATGCACGCACTGCGTGCATCAGCAAGTGCATAGGTTAGACTGAGTCCGGACGAGAGGGGCGAGATGACTGGCCGAAGGCGATGGTCGACCGAGGAGATCCTGGACACGGCGGCGGAACTGCTGCGCACGAGCGACGCCGAGTCGTTCAGCGTGCGCAAGCTCGCCGCGGCGCTCGGGACCGACTCCTCCAGCCTCTACCGGCACTTCCGCAACAAGACCGAACTGATGCGCGCGGTCGCCGACCGGATCCTGCTGGCCGCCATGGACGGCTACCGCCCCGAGGGCGACTGGAAGCAGCGCGTCACCAGCCTGGCCCTGCACCTGCGCGAGGCCTTCGGCGAGCAACCCCAACTCGCCGCGATCTGGGGACGGTACGGGTCCGGTGGCAGCGGATCCCGGTCGGTCATGGAGGAGGTGCTGCAGGCCTTGCGCACGTCCGGCCTGCCCGACCAGGAGATCCCGGTGCGCTACCACCGCATCGTGATCCTCCTCGCCGCGCTGATCGCCTCCGAGGCCGGTATCAGCACCCTCACCCCCAAGGAGTACGAACAGGGCATGGAGCAGTTCCGCGTGGCCGTCCTCGGCGCCGACCCCGAACGCTTCCCCGCCCTGGCCCACTTCGCCCGCGACGTCCGCCCCCTCGGCGCAGACCGCCGCGCCGCGTTCGAAGAGATCCTCGCCGCCCAACTCGCCCACGTCGAGGCCCAGATCGCCTGAGGCGCCGGGCCTGCGGCGGCCGCGGCCCGGTGAAAGCGATGGGGTTGACCTGAGAGGGGCCGCGGGCATCCGCTCCGGCGGCTTCACGGCGCGCGGCATCGGCCGCGAGTACGGCGCGGTCGGCCTCGGCACCTGCTCCGAGTACCAGACCATCGCCCTGCGACCCTGCCGCACGGTTCAGGCGTGCGCTGGTGCCGGTGCTCTCGTGCTCGGCGGTCAGGACGGCTGGATCTGGTCGAAGAAGGCGAGGGCCTCGGCGGGGTCAGGGCTCACGAGACGTTCCAGACCGGCCGTCGTGATCTTCGCCCACCGGCCGGCCCGTGCCCACATCTGTTCCTCGAAGGCGCGGACGGTATCGTCCGGATCTCCAGGACCGGTGGCGAGGGACTCGGCGAGTTCGGCGCCTTCCAGCATCGCGAGGTTCGCGCCCGCCCCCAGCGGCGGCATCAGATGGGCGGCGTCGCCCAGGAGCGTCACCCCGGGGACGTGGGTCCAGGTGTGGGACACGGGCAGGGTGTAGAAGGGGCGGTGGACGAACGCGGTGCCGTGGTGGAGGAGGTCGAGGACGGGCGCGGCCCAGCCGTCGAACAGAGCCAGCAGGCGCGATCGCACGGCCTCGACGTCGGCCAGGTCCAGGTTCGTGTGCCAGTCCAGCGGCGCGCGGAACTTGGCGTACACCTTGACGTGGCCGCCGCTGTTGCGCTGGGCGACGAGGGAGCGGTTCACGCCGTACACGGCCACGGAACCGTCGCCGATCAACCGGGCGAGATCGGGGTGGCGGGTGTCGATGTCGTCGAGGGAGGTCTCGACCGAGGTGACGCCGGTGTAGCGCGGCGTCACCGGCGAGACTGCCGGGCGGATCCGGGACCAGGCGCCGTCCGCGCCGACCACGAGGTCGAACGTCTCCTGCCGCCCGTCCGCGAAATGGACCAGCACGCCATCCCGGCTCCCCGGCGCCACCTGCGTCACGCCCCGGCCCCACTGGATGTCGAGCGGGCCGAGCAGCAGGTCACGGAGTTGCCCGCGGTCGATCTCGGGATTGGCCCGGTCATCCGGGCGGGGTCGCCAGTCGCGCAGGACGGTCCCGTCCACGTCCAGGATGCGCATGGCCTGCCCCTCGGGGCGGGACAGCTCCTGGAACCCCGCCAGCAGACCCGCCTTCTCCAGCGCGAGCTGGCCCAGCCCTTCGTGCAGGTCCAGCGTGCCGCCCGGGGGGCGGGCGTCGGGGGTGGGATCGCGTTCGAGGACGGTGGCGGGGTGACCATGGCGGTGCAGGACACGGGCGAAGGTGAGTCCGGCGGGGCCGCCCCCGACCACAGCGATGCGATGTCTCATGTCGATACACTGTATTGCTCCCATACGATGCATCGCAACAGTACGATGTGACCATGACTGTGTGGGACCGGCCGGAGCCGCCGGCTCGCCCTGTGCCGCTCGACCGGGAGCGGATCGTCGCCGCCGCCATCACGCTGGCCGACGAGGGCGGGCTGGAGGCGGTGTCGTTGCGCAAGGTCGCCGCCCGGCTGAACGCCGGCCCGATGCGACTGTACGGATACATCTCCACCAAGCAGGAGCTGTTCGACCTCATGGTGGACGAGGTCCAGGCCGAGATCCTCCCCGAGGAGCGGCCCGCTGACTGGCGGGAGGCGCTGCGCACCCTCGCCCACCGCACCAGGCAGGCCGCTCTCCGTCACGAATGGCTGGCCGACCTGCTCGGCGGGCGCCCGACCCTGGGCCCGAACGGCCTCGCCGTGACCGAGGCCACGCTGGCCGCCCTCGACGGCCTCGCCGACATCGACACCGTCATGCGCGCCGTGGAGACGGTCAGCGCCTACTTCACCGGCGCGATCAGGCGCGAGATCGCGAACCTGCGGGCCGAGCGCGCCACGGGCCTGTCCAAGCGCGACTGGCAGCGCGCCTCCGGTCCGCATGTGACGAGGATGTTGGCCACGGGCCGCTTCCCGGCGCTGGCCAAGGCCGTGCACGACGCCACGGACGTGGACGCCGAGCTGTCCTTCGCGACCGGCCTGGACTGGGTCCTCGACGCCGTGGCCGCCAGACTCACCCATCCTTGACCGTTGTCTTGGTCCGGAAGAGCGCATCGGGCTCGGTGCTCCCGGAACGCGGTCGCCGAACGCCGGAGCACCTCACCAGCGACACCACCACCGAACTCGCCGGCCTCGGCTGGTTCAGCGACGAAGTCCGCCGCCTCTACGGCTTCTCCGTCCCCGGCATCGACTGCACCGCCGCCGTCGAAGCCGCTGCGCGGATGCTCGCCACCGGCCCGGGCGCGAGTATCGCGAGCATCGCCGCAGAAGCGGGGGCGGACCCGCGTACGGTCCACGGTCTACCGGCGCTTCGCCTCCCGCGGGGACCTGCCGGCCGCGATGACGAGTCCCGTCTCACGGCCATCGAGCACGCCATCGACGACCCCCGGTTGCGCGAAGCCCCCCCCGTCACCGTCGCCCTGCCCGTTACGTCGAGAACATCATCGCTGTCAACCGGCCGAGGACCCGGTGCGTCGTCGTAGTGGAGAGCTGTCGGCTCAGGTCGGGCCGCAGGCACAAGTCCTCGGCTCCCGGCGAGCGCCGCGCCGTCTCGGCGGGCGCGGCGTCAGGGTGCCGACGTCGCTATGACCACGGACCCGGAACCGCTCTGGGATCGCGGTGTCTTCGCCCCCGGCTTCTTCGGGGCGATGGTGCGCGGGTCGACCGCCTCCCCCGGGGCCCCCTCGCGGTACAGGCCGTCGGGCAGGCTGTCACGGTCGTGGGGCAGCAGGAAGAACACCCGGCGCTTGTACAGGCCGCTGTCCGGGTCCGGGGAGGCGCCCTCGTCCAGCAGCGCGTAGCCCACCATGCGCCCGTCGCGTGCGTACGGCGGCTTGGTGTTGCGCCGCCTGGTCTTGTCCAGCGCCTGACGGACGTAGTCGAGCCGTTCGAGGTTCTCCAGCCACACCACCTCGGCCTCGTGGATGAGGTCGCTCTCGGTCAACAGCGAACTCATGGCTGCAGCCTCTCCTTCATGGGCGTGCTCCCCCGGCCATCGGACATGGCCGGGCGTCTTTCCGTCTCGCCCCGGCCTGCCCGCCGCCGAGGGGCGACCCGCTCTGCCGGGAGGCCGCCGTACACGGGACCCGCCCACCATCGTAAAGCGCACGACGACCACGGTGTAGGGCGTGTGGTGGTGAGAGCCGACGGGAGTCGGCCGTCATGGGTGCTCCAGCAGGGCGATGCCCGGATAGTACTTCCGGCCGTTCGACTTGATCATGTCGGTCGGTGAGGCCACGCCCACCTCCTGGCGGACACGGTTGGCGAAGGCGCGGGGCGTCGCGGGCCGGATGCCCTCACCGGCGTTGCACCACGAGCTGTACTCCGAGTAGAGCAGCCCCTGTTCCACCCGCAGGTCCTTGCCGGAGTCGCAGTCGCGCGTGCAGCACTCGGCCAGGAAACGGCCGATGTGGTCCTCCGTGGTGGCGTACGCCGTCGTGGCGAAACGGACCCGGTCAGGGCCTTCCAGCGGGTCCCTGGTGAGCAGATAGCGCTGCGCGCCCTGGATGAGCCACTGCAGGATCCCCGGGCCCTCGTCACGGACGAGTTCGAAGGCGAGGTTGTCGATCCTGCGGTGCGCCGGCACGGTCCGGGTGAACGGCAGCAGACGGATGCGCCGCCAGAACGCGAAGCCGCCCGTGGACACTTCGGGGCGATGGTTGCCCAGCAGCCACAGGTGGTGGGTCGGGGTGAACGAGAAGTAGTCCTGCCGCATCCGTCGGGCCTTGATCTTGTCACCGCCCGTCAGGAGCCGGACACGTGCTTCGTCGAACTTGTCGTTCGGCTTCAGCTCGCTGCACACGACCAGGCGGCGGCCGTGCAGTTCGGTCAGCTCGGTGGAGTGCTCGGAGAAGGCACCACGGTCCATCAGGAAGCCCGGCGGAGCCGCGTCCGCGTAGTCACCGAGGATCTGGATCATGATGTCGAGCAGTACGGACTTGCCGTTCTTGCCCTCACCGTGAAGGAAGGGCAGAACCTGGGCTCCCACGTCACCGGTGATGGAGTACCCGAGCAGCAGGTGCAGGAAGTCGATCATCTCCTGGCCCTCGTCGTCGTCACCGAAGGTGTCGGCGAGGAACCGGTGCCAGCGAGGGGTCTCCATCCCCTGGGGGGCCACGCTGGTGGCACGGGAGTGGAAGTCACGTGTGGGGTCGGCCTTGCGCAGGCGTCCGCTGTGCAGGTCGACCACTCCGACGGGCGTGCACAGGGCGTAGGGATCCCCGTCCAGTTGGTCGGGGTCCACGGAGATGTCCGGTGAGGCCTTCGCCTGGGTCAGCAGGGCCTTCAGACCGGTGGTGGACAGCGTACGGCGCTTGTGCTGCGCGAGTTCCCGGTCGCTGAAGACCCCGCGCGGGTCGGTGCCGGGCATGTCCTCGGCCATCTCCCCGGCGGCCCACAGCGCGGCTTTCTCCCCTCCCGCGCGCTTCCACCGGTAACCGTCCCAGGCGAACCAGCCCAGGCCCTCCACATGGCGGAACTGGTCGCGGTGCTGCTGCACGAAGAGGCGGGCGTTCCCGCGGTCGGAGAGGGACGGAGGCATCAACGGCACCGGGTCGGCTCCCCCGTGCCCCCGGGACGGCACGGAGACGTTCATGTATCCCTGCGCGGGGAGCCGGGCCTGACCCGCGATCGGATCCGCCGCCTGCAGGTCGAGAATCTGCTGAGCGGCGGCCTGCGGGTCGAAACGCGGCGAGCCTTCGGCGCTGCTGCTCATGGACGTCCTTTGAGGTGGAGAGGGCGGACGGACCCTACGGCAAGGGCGTCGTCGACGATCTTTTCATTGCGGGACTGCTGCCAAGGGCGGGCGTACTGGGCGACACGGAGGAGCCGGTCACGAATGGCCGCGTGCTCCAGATGCCCCGCCCCGACGAGCCCGCCGGCCGTGTAGGCCGCGCGGTTCAGCTTCTCCGAGAACCCGGTCCCCTGCGGGGCGGCGGCGCACTCCGCGACCAGGGCGATCAGCGGATCGATGAGCTGATCGGCCCCGGCCGCACGTGTCCTCCCCCTGGGTGGAGGCGGGACCGGGAGCGAGTCGGATACGCCCGCAGGGGCGGGGGTCCGGTCCCCGATCACATGTCCCGTACGACGCAGTTCCCGCTGGAGCCACTCGGGCAGCACGGCCGGACGCCGGGCCGTTCCCTCCGCACGGTAGACACCCTGCGGCGTCCTGGTCCCCGGAGCGACGATGTAGCCACCCTCGGCTCGTACGTCCACCTGCCAGGCGAGCGCGGTGTGCCGGGCGGAGCCGGTCGAACACCTGTAGCGGACGGAGTTGTCGGGGTTGCGGTACCAGACATGCAGCCCACCCGAAGGGGTACGCACCCTCAACGTGTTCGCGTCCTCGGCGGGCGAGTTCTCCCCCCGGTACGCCGCCAGGAGGGCCAACGTGTCGAAACCGGAGGCCAGTCCGTCCAGTCGTACCTGATCGGGGATGGGAATGCCCGGGAGCAGGTGCCCCCGGTCGGGCACCGGCGCCTGGTGCGCGTCAACGTCGATGACGACGAGCCCTGCGGGGCCGCAGGCGACACCCACCCCTGCCGAGGGCGTAGCGGCCCACCAACGCTCGACGAGGCCGGGATCGGCGGTGGCGGCATGGAAGCCGTGACAAGGGCGTCCTGCGGGCAGGCAGGGGCACGACGCCGGCTCGTGCCTGTTCCCTGTGCAGTCAGGGCAGTTCCGGACAGGAGTCTTGCGACCCGGGGCCAGCGGATGGACCGGCCAGCCCTGGGCGACGCACCACCGCGCGACAGCGTGCGCGGACCCGGGCACGACTGGTGCCGCACTGTCGCGGCTCTCACCTTCGCCCGGCACGGGAATCGTCCTCGTCACTCTGTCTGCCCGATCACTTCACACATCTGGCGTGGGGTTTTCGCCCCGCCAGGGACCGAAGGGACTCTGATGCGAAAAAAGTGTACGGCCCACCCTACTGAAAAAGAGAGTGTGTCGGGCCCCGCGCCCCTTCTCTCGCGTGTGTGGGTCCCTTGGGTCCCTTCTCAGTACTGCAGCTCTCACCCTAGGGGCTGAAGGGACTGAAGAGCACAGTCCGTTTTGGCCTGTTGAGGACGGAGCCGGGACGAGCGGGACGAGCGAGGGCCGGTGGAGGGCCGGGGCACCGGCGCCCACCGGCCGGCGCGAGGGACCGAAGGGGCCAGGGACCAAAGCGCAGGGTCTGTGGAACTGGTCGGACCCTGGCGGCTGGGCGGGCATAACCGCAGGTCAGGGCCCTATCCCCCACTGGATAAGGGACTGTAGGGACTGAACTCGGCAATTATGAGCTGTACTTGTATATGTGTGTTTGTATGCGCGCGCGCATCTGAACACATCTCTTCTCTACGTCATAATTGCGCTTTTCAGTCCCTACAGTCCCTCTCTCGCGTTGCAGTACGCCTCTGACCTGCGCAAATACCAGGGACCGAAGGCCAGGGACCGAAAGAGCCGCAGTCCCTTCAGTCCCCCGGTACAGCCCCTGTTGGGCCCTGCGGACCCTGTTGGTCCCTGGCCTTCGGTCGGAGACCGGCCGACGAATCGTCACCAGTGGCCTCTCTGGGGGGCGGTGAGCGAGCATCCTTCGGTCCCTGCTCGTCGGTTCGCTCTTCAGTCCCTGACAATCAGTCCCTGATGTCGCTGCGGGTTCGGGACGGCCCCGGTCCAGAGGTTCTGCCCCGTCTTTCATCCGCAGGTCGAAAGATCCTCGAGAACAGGGGTCCTGACGACGCTCGCCGCGAACGGCTGGGTGGCGACACGTCACCAGTGCGACTGTCGGAGCGCCAGATTCCCCGTTTCCCGGGGGACCCGACGACTGTGAAGCGACCGCCCGTTGGCCGCCGGCAGGGGTGTCCGTGCGTCCCGGTCTCAGCTCAGTGTCGTCGCCGGTGTGATGCACGGCTTCCCTCTGGTCTCACGGACCATCACTGCGCGAGAACTACAGCGGGAGCGGGTCTCCTTGGCCGCCCGACTGCTCGGCCCCGCTGACAGGTGGCCCCTGTCGCCTGGTGCTGCCCGCGGCGGTCGGCAGCCGCACCAACCCGCTCCGGCGGGACCGACGGCTGACACTCGAAAACGCCCTACGCACGCCCATTGCCGCGGACTCCCGCCCCGCGGGCTTCGCATACGCACTTCGTGCCCTCGCCCAGTCTGACGCCGAGCAGCCCGCCCTCTCGGGAAGGGGAGCAGGACTTCGCCTTCAGGGTTGTCCCCTCTCCCCCGGTGTCGCCATCGACGACCTCTTGCACCGTGTCCACTGGCTTCGCTCTATTACGGCGTAATAGGTCGTCGCCCGGTCGATGCTCGTAGCTCTACTTCCCGGGCCGCGTGTCCTGTCTCACTCAAGCGAGTCGTTTTCTCAACGAACGAAGCCGTTCGGGCTTCTGTCTCAGCGAACCTAGTCGCGCGACTGAGGGCGCTGGGGGTGCCGGATGGCTGTACCAGATGAGTGGATCAGGTAGGGCCGTGCGTCGAGTTGTCGTACGTCGACGCGGTACGCGGTCGTTGTCGGCGTCCGCTGCGGGACTGTGTGACGAGCCGGTTCGAGGATGTCGATCCGGTACGGACGTTCCGCTGGTCGCGCGGTGAGCTTCACTTTCCAGGCCGGATCGGCAACGGCATCGCCAACGCCGACGAGCAAGTTGACATCAGCAGACTCCCCGACACGCTACGAGCCCAGAGACACCACCGAAACCTGGTGGCGCGTCACGGACGCCGCTGGGTTCGCAACGCCTATCCGGAAGCGCGAAAAATGTACTTCGCCTGGCTGCATCAGAGCGCTGACCCGTGCGATCTGCTCGATACTGCACGCCGCATCCTCACCGACGGCCCCCGGAAACCCCCCGCTCCGGACCTGACGCTCACGATGGTCTTCCACCCTCAAGTCGTGACACTCGCCGGACTTCTCGCCGGCCGGGCGTGGGAACGCCGCGCTGTCGCCGCCGGCCACGGCACCTGGCTCGTCGAGCAGATCACCGTCCGCAACATCCTTCTCGGTTACGTCCCCAAGGACCGCAAGGACTCCCTGATCCGATGGCTTGAGCAGCATTTCTCCACCACAAGTTCATCGCCTTCCACCGAAGCCCCAGGATCTACGACGCGTTCTTCCTTCGCGAAGCCATCCCGCCACCGCGCCAGCCCGATGAAGCCGACGCGGAAACACGGTGGAGCCCGTTCCATCCCTACTACCGCTGCTGAGCCTGAGTACAGCCGGGTCGTGAGGCGGCCCAGAGCGGAGCGTCACGCGGTGAGGGCGCCGCCGACGAAGGTACGTTCCGGCGGTGACGCCACGAGTTCGACCGTGGTGACGGCGCGGAGGTCATCACCGACGACGCGCGTGATCGCGTCGGTGAGCGCGGTGCCGAGGCGCGCGGTGATCTGGGCGGCGTCGGGGCGGTCGAAGACGCCGGCGCGGACGCCCAAGATCACCGCGGCATGTGTGTCCACGACCTTGCCACCCTGCGCGAAGCGCCCTGCGGGAACTCCGGTCAGGCGGACGCTTACGAGGTCGCGGGCCCATTCGCCATAGACGTCGACGACAGAGTCGGTCAGTGCGGCGACGAGCATGGTTTCGTTCCCGGTCAGCCTGTTCTCTGGAAGGTGGACGGTCAGATGCGGCATAGTGGACCTCGTTCCCTTTGAATCCAAAGACTTTGTTTGCAAAGATATCTGGGAGAGGTCGCAGATGTCCATGGAATCGGACGGCCCAGCCGTCAACGAGGCCGTCCGCACCCTGCTGTTGCTCATGCCACGGCTCGTGGGCCGGGCCAAGCGCTTGCCCATACCTGCGGCGCTCCAGGGGATGGACCTGGCACCGCGACATCTCGCACTGCTGGCCCACCTGGAGTACGACGGCCCCACCAGCATCAACGAGCTAGCCGCTCGGCTGGAGGTGGCCCCGACGACCGTCAGCCTCATGGTCAGCGAGCTGTCACGGCCGGGTGTTCTGCAGCGCACCGCCGATCCCGCCGACCGCCGCCGCCGCATCATCGCCATCGCCCCCGCCTACGCCGCACCGATCGGCGAATGGCTTTCCGGAAGCGCCTCTGCCTGGGAACGCGTCATGCGCGGTCTCGACCCCGCGGAACGCGCCACAGTCATCACCGCCTTGCACGTCTACGAGGCCGCCTTGGAGCAGGCGGGCGACCAGCTGTCCCGTCCTCGATGATCTGGTTCGGCGTCGGGCCGCTGACGCGCGGCGACCAGTTCACTTGAGACGTGGGGAAGCCGGGACTCTCGGGCGATGTGGTCCTGGCTGGATGAATCCCGGATGCCGTCTCAGCTGATCAGGTCCGGCCCTGTTTCGAACGGGCACCACGCCTGGGTCGTCAGCCACGACTGATGGTTGAGTGAGATCATGGACAGCCTCGAGATCGATGAGAACTTGGTGCGCTCTCTGGTGCGAGAGCAGCATCCTGACCTTGCAGGCTTGGACGTGCGTGAGGTCGCCGGCGGTTGGGACAACCAACTGTGGCGCCTCGGGGACGAGTTCGCCGTGCGCATGCCGCGCACGGACCGAGCACCCTCCCTCCTGCGCAAAGAGCACCGGTGGCTGCCCGCCCTGGCCCCGTGCCTTCCACTACCGGTCCCGACTCCCCTGCGGATCGGTGAACCGTCCGCACGCTTCCCGCGGCCATGGACCATTGCGACATGGGTTCCCGGCGATCCAGCCGACCGCGCCCCAATCAGCCACGACAGCGCGGCCGAAACTTTGGCGGGCTTCCTCAAGTCTGCCCGGCCTGTCGATGCGGCGGATC
>NZ_MLYO01000170.1 GCF_001866665.1 Streptomyces monashensis
TCGAGGTCGAGTCGTACGCGCAGTTCGGTGGCGCCGGCGGCGTACAGCTCGACGCCCGTCCACTCGAAGGGCAGGAACACCGGCTTGCGCCCGTCCGTCTCGTCCCGCACGCCCATCAAGGTGTGCAGGGCGGCGTCGAGGAGGGCGGGATGGACACCGTAGCCGTCGGGCTTCAGACCCTCGGGCAGGCGCACGATCCCGTACGCGCTGCTGCCGTCCCGCCACAGCTCCGCCAAACCCTGGAACGCCGGGCCGTACACCAG
>NZ_MLYO01000171.1 GCF_001866665.1 Streptomyces monashensis
AGCGACCTGAGCCCGATCACCCACATCACACGCCACCACCCGCACCGACTCCGCACCCACAGCCCTCAACGCCGCCACCACATCACCAGCACCCGGCGCATCAGCCCCACGCCGCGACGTCAACACCACATGACGCACACCATGAACACCCACAAGATGCGCAGCAACCGCACGCCCCAACTCACCCAAACCACCAGTGATCAGGACGGCTCCCTCGGAGTCCAGGGCGGGCGGCCGCGCGCCTTCGTCAGCCACCGTCCGCACCAGCCGGGCCGCGAGCAGCTCCCCGTCCCGGACGGCGAGTTCCGGCTCGCCCGCCGCCCACACGCCGAGAGCCGCATCGGCCACGGCGTCGACGTCGACCAACCGGATGACGCGCTCGGCGCGCTCGCTTCGCGCGGCGCGCAGCAGACCCCACAGCGGAGCGTGCACGAGGTCGCGAACGTCACCACCATCCGCGTCCACGGCCACCGCGCCGGAGGTGACCCACACCAACTCCGTCTGCTCCAGAAGGGGTTGGGCGAGGAGCCGCTGAAGTGCGACAAGGGCACCGGTCGTCGCGGCCAACGCGTCGCCGTCCGCGTCGTCGAGGCCCACGGCGGTGGCGTCGATGACGATGCGCGAGGGCGCCTGCGCGCCCTCTTCGTCCAGGCGTACGAGGAGGGCGTCCACGCCGTCGAAGGCCTGCGCGCCCAGGGCGCGAGCCAGTCGGCCGGAGCCGCCGGCCACCCAGGACTCACCGTCCGGCGCCTCCTGCTCGGCGCGCAGGGACGGCAGCGGCTGGAAGTCCACGCGGTACAGGTGGTCGGCCGACCGCCCCGCTCGGATCCGCTCGGCGGACGCCTCCTGCAGCCGCAGCCCCCGTGCGTGGGCGACGGGACGGCCGTGCTGATCGGCGACGGTCACGCGGAGCGTGCGCGCGGCCTCCTCTAGGTCGACTCGGACACGGAGTTCGGTGGCGCCGGCGGCGTACAGCTCGACGCCCGTCCACTCGAAGGGCAGCAGTGCGGTGCCGTCGGCGCCGGTCTCCTTCTGGACGCCGACCAGGCTGTGCAGGGCGGCGTCGAGGAGGGCGGGATGGACACCGTAGCCGTCGGGCTTCAGACCCTCGGGCAGGCGCACGATCCCGTACGCGCTGCTGCCGTCCCGCCACAGCTCCGCCAGCCCCTGGAACGCCGGGCCGTACACCAGC
>NZ_MLYO01000172.1 GCF_001866665.1 Streptomyces monashensis
GTCTTTGGCGGAGCAGCCGTGGCTGGCGGAGCATGCCGCGTTCGGTACCGTCCTGGTGCCCGGCACCGGCCTGCTGGAGCTTGCCCTGACCGCCGCCCATCACGTGGGCGCCGGTGAGGTGAGTGAGCTGACGCTGCTGGAGCCGTTGGTGCTGGCAGAGGATGCGGCGGTGCGGCTGCAGGTGACGGTCGGGGCGGAGACGGTCGGGGGGCGGCGTCCGGTGGCGGTGTTCAGCCGTCGTGAGGATGCGGCCGAGGATGTGCCGTGGCGTCGGCATGCGGCTGGTGAGCTCGGTCCGGTGGCCGAGGTGGTTCCGGAGGTGTTCGCGGAGTTGGCGCAGTGGCCGGTTCCGGGTGCCGAGCGGGTCGATCTCGACGGGTTCTACGAGGAGTTCGCGGGGCGTGGGCTGGTGTACGGCCCGGCGTTCCAGGGGTTGGCGGAGCTGTGGCGGGACGGCAGCAGCGCGTACGGGATCGTGCGCCTGCCCGAGGGTCTGAAGCCCGACGGCTACGGTGTCCATCCCGCCCTCCTCGACGCCGCCCTGCACAC
>NZ_MLYO01000173.1 GCF_001866665.1 Streptomyces monashensis
GCCACGGCCGGTTGGCCCAGGGACTTCAACGCCACCGACAGCAGGACCAGTTGACGGTCCCGCCCCCGGCCAGGGGCCGTGCTGCCGTGCAACGACATGCCGAAGGTGAGCAACGCCGCCGGGACGGACATGTTGCCGATCAGGGTCAGCGGATTCATCACCGGGCCCGGTACGTGCCAGCCTGCCGCCGACACCACCACCCCCGACAGCGAGCCGATCGCTATCGGGTTGCGGAGCGGGGTCAGCAGGCGCTGCCACAGCCCGCCCTTCTCGCCCATGCCCGACAGGTCCAGGATCGTCAGCGCCAGCGGAGTCACCAGGACCACCTGGAACAACAACACAGGCGCCACCAGGCTCGCGTCACCCAGGACGTACGCTGCGATCGGGATGCCGAGGTTGCCCGAGTTGACGTAGCCGGAGCACAGGGCGCCGATCGTCGTACGGCCCGCGTCCCAGCCGCGTAGCACGCCGATCGCCGCGAAGAAGGCGGCCACCGCGGCCGTGCTCAGCGCCGTCACCAGCAGGCGCGAGGAGAAGAGGACCGACAGGTCGGCCTTCGCGAGCGTCGTGAAGAGGAGCGCGGGGCCCGCCACCGTGAAGGCCAGCCGGGTGAGGACCTCGATGCCCTGGTCACCGAGGGTGCCGCGGCGGCCGAGGCCGTAGCCCACCGCGATGACGATCGCGATCACCGCGAAACCGCTCAGCACCCCCTCCACAGGGCCAACCCTCTACGGAACAAGGTGTCCCGGTCAATGTGATCTACATCGG
>NZ_MLYO01000174.1 GCF_001866665.1 Streptomyces monashensis
CCCCCGCACCGCCCCCCCCCGCACTCGCCCGGCGTCACCCCGGGGTCGGTTGGCCGAGGAGTTCGCGCAGGACGTCTTCCATGGTCACCAGGCCGGACAGGCGGCCGTCGTCGCCGAGTACGGCGGCCAGGTGCGTACGGCTGCCGCGCATCGCGGTCAGGACGTCGTCCAGCGGGGTGTTCTCCCGTACGCGCGCGATGGAGCGCATGTCCCGGAGCCGGAAGGGCATGTCCCGGGGCGAGGCGTCCAGGGCATCCTTGACGTGCAGATAGCCCACGATCCGCCGGCCCACGTCGACCACCGGGAACCGGGAGAAGCCCGACTCGGCCGTCAGCCGCTCCAGCTCCTCCGGAGTGACGCCCACGCGCGCGTAGACGACCCTCTCCAGCGGTACCACGACGTCCCGCACCGGCCGGCTGCCCAGTTCCAGGGCGTCGTGCAGCCGCTCGCGCGCGCGGTCATCGATGAGGCCCGCTTCACCGGCGTCCTTGACGATCTCGGCCAGCTGGGCGTCGGTGAAGCTCGCCGCGACCTCGTCCTTCGCGTCCACCCGCAACAGCTTCAGCAGCCCGTTCGCGAACGCGTTGACGGTGAAGATCACCGGCCGCAGCGCCCGGGACAGCGCGACCAGGGGCGGGCCGAGCAGCAGCGCGCTGCGCACCGGTTCGGCGAGGGAGACGTTCTTCGGGACCATCTCGCCGAGCAGCATGTGCAGATACGTCGCCAGGGTCAGCGCGATCACGAAGGACACGGCGTGGCCCGCGCCGACGGGCACCCCGAGCGTGTGGAACACCGGCTCCAGCAGATGCGCGATCGCCGGCTCGGCGACCACGCCGAGGACCAGCGTGCACAGCGTGATGCCGAGCTGGGCGGCGGCCAGCAGCGCCGAGACGTGCTCCAGACCCCACAGCACGCTCTTCGCGCGCCGGTCGCCCTCCTGGGCCAGCGGCTCGATCTGCGAGCGGCGCACGGAGATCAGCGCGAACTCGCCGGCCACGAAGAAGGCGTTGACGACGAGCGTGGCCAGCCCGATCAGCAGCTGTACGGCGGTCATCGCGCCCCCTCCGGGCTTCCGTGGGCCTGTTCGTCGTCCAGCGGCGCGTGCAGCAGCACCCGGGCCGCCCGGTGGCCGGAGGCGTCCACCACGTCCAGCCGCCAGCCGGCGACCTCGACCGTGTCACCGGTGCGCGGTATCCGGCCCAGCCGCGCCGCGACCAGACCGGCCAGGGTCTCGTACGGCCCCTCGGGCGCGCGCAGTCCCACGCGCGCGAGCTGGTCGGTGCGGGCGGCCCCGTCGGCCGAGTACAGGGCGCGGCCCTGCTCGTCCGCGCCGGCGGGGGCGAGGTCGGGCGTCTCGTGCGGGTCGTGCTCGTCGCGCACCTCGCCGACGACCTCCTCCACGATGTCCTCCAGCGTCGCCACGCCCGCCGTGCCGCCGTACTCGTCGATGACGACGGCCATCGTGCGCCGGCCGCCGAGGCGGTCGAGCAGCCGGTCGACGGTCAGGGACCCGGGGACGAGCAGCGGCTCGCGCATCACCTGGGAGACCGGGCGGCGCGGCCGCTCGGCGGCGGGCACGGCCAGGACGTCCTTCACGTGCGCGATGCCGACGACCGAGTCCAGGCCGCCCCGGTGGACCGGGAACCGGGACAGTCCGGTGGCCCGGGTCGCGTTCGCCACGTCCTCGCAGGTCGCCTGGGTGTCCAGGGCGACGACCTGCACGCGCGGGGTCATCACGTTCTCCGCCGTGAGGTCGGCCAGGTTCAGGGTGCGCACGAACAGCTCGGCGGTGTCCGCCTCCAGCGCGCCCTGCTTCGCGGAGTGCCGGGCGAGCGCCGCGAGCTCCTGGGGGCCGCGCGCGGAGGCCAGCTCCTCGGCAGGCTCGACGCCCAGTCGGCGCACCACACGGTTGGCCGTGTCGTTCAGGTGCGTGATGAAGGGCCGGAAGGCCGCGCTGAACCAGCTCTGCGGACTGCCCACCCGCTTGGCCACGGCCAGCGGCGAGGAGATAGCCCAGTTCTTCGGCACCAGCTCGCCGACGACCATCAGGAACACCGTCGACAGCGCCGTACCGACCACCAGGGCGACCGAGCCCGCCACGTCGTCCGACAGGCCCGTCGCCCGGAACGGCCCGGCCAGCAGCCTGGCGATCGACGGCTCGGCGAGCATGCCGACCACCAGGTTGGTCACGGTGATGCCGAGCTGGGCTCCGGAGAGCTGGAAGGTGAGGTTCCGTACGGCCTTGAGGGCGCCCGGCGCTCCGCGTTCGCCGCGCTCCGCCGCGCGCTCCAGCTCGCCGCGCTCCACCGTGGTCAGCGAGAACTCCGCCGCCACGAAGGCGCCGCAGGCCAACGACAGCAGGATCGCCACCAGAAGGAGCAGCACTTCGGTCATCGGGTCACCCCCGTCCCAGGATCGGACAGCGTAGGACGGAACGCGCGGTGTCGCGCACGGGGAGGCTCGCCCATGGGCGGACGCTCACAACCTTTCATCGAGGGCCGAGTGCTCCCTCAATGGTAAAGGATGGGCAAAGCTGGTCCTCGGGGTCAGTCCGCGAGACCGGAGAGCGGCTTCACCCAGCGCCGCCACTGCTCCTGGGGGCCGTAGCCGGCCGCGCCCCAGGCGTGGTGCGCGGTCTCGTTGCGGACCAGGACCATGGCGTCCGCGCGTCGGCCGCCGAGCCGTACGAAACGCTCCTCGGCGGCGGCGAGCAACGCCGAGCCGATGCCCTGCCTGCGCCACTCCGGATGGACCGCGAGCCGGTACAGATGACAGCGCCAGCCGTCGAAGCCCGCGATCACCGTGCCCACGAGCTCGTCGCCCCTCCCACCACGCTCGGCTTCGCTCGCGCGGGCGCGGGGGGACCCCATGGCCAGCAGCAGCGCCTCGGGGTCACGGGCGACCAGCCGCTCCACCCCGGAGCGGTCGTCGCTGATGCTGGTGCCCTCGGCGGCCGTCTTCCAGAAGGCGAGCACGGCGTCGAGGTCGTCGGCGAGGGCAGGGCGTATGCGCAGCTCGGTCATGGACGCATCCGATCACGCACGCTCCGCCCCGCATGCCCATTTCCACCATGCGGACGCAGGCCGGCGCCGGAGCGGCACGGGCGCCCCCGGCGGTGATCCCCGCACGCCGACGGCCCGCCCGCCCGCGGGATCCTCACTCGTGGGCGATCGCCGCCAGTACGTTCATCCGTGACGCCCGCAGGGCCGGCAGCAGCGCCGCCACCACGCCCACCACCGCCGCGCCGACGACGACCGCGACGATCGTGGTCCAGGGGATCGCCAGCTCCCGCAGCCCGCGCAGGGCCAGCACCCGCTGCATGCACACGCCCCACACCAGCCCCAGCGCCAGCCCGAGCACCGCCCCGAACACCGCGATCACCACCGACTCCAGCCGGATCATCCGGCGCAGCTGCCGGCGCCCCAGCCCGATCGCGCGCAGCAGCCCGATCTCCCTCGTCCGCTCCACCACCGACAGGGCGAGCGTGTTGACCACACCGAGCACGGCGATGACGATCGCCAGGGCGAGCAGTGCGTACACCAGGTAGAGCAGCACGGCGATCTGGTCGTGGACCAGGTGCTTGTAGTCGTCCTGGTCGCGCACCTGGACCTGAGGGAACGGCTTCAGCGCCCGTTCCAGTCCGGGGCGCAGGTCCTGCGGATTCGTTCCGGGAGCCGCGTTGACGTACAGCACCGAGTCCTGGCCGCTCGGCACGTACCGCGCGAAGGTGGCGAGGCCGAAGTACAGGCCGCCCTGGGCGCCGAAGCCCTGTGCCGTGTCCTGGTGGGTGAGCGCGCCGACGGTCAGCGTGGTGTGCCGCCCGCCGGGGAACTCGACCGGGAGCGGGCTGCCGATCCGCAGCCCGTGGTCCCTGGCGAAGCCGGCGTCCATGGCGAGGTGCCCGTCCGCAAGCGCGGCCGCCGTGCCACCCTGCGCGTACGTGAGGTGCACGACGTCGTCGAGCCCCGGGCCGTACCCGACGGCGGAGGTCTGGACCCGGCGGCCGTCCGGCAGCCGTACGGCGACCTGGGTGAGCCGCTGCGCCACGACGAGCCCGACGCCGTGCGTGGCGGCGACGGTGTCCCGTACCTGCCGGGTGAACGGGGTGAAGTTGGCGTTCTGGACCATGAAGTCGGCGCCGAGGTTCTTGTCGATCTGCCGGTCGAACGACGCCGACATCGACGCGCTGGCCACCGACATCCCGCCGACCAGCGCCAGGCCCACCATGAGCGCCGCGGCCGTGGCGCCGGTACGGCGGGGATTGCGCAGGGCGTTGCGCTGGCTCATCCGGCCGACCGGGCCGAACAGCGCCGGGAAGGCGGCGCCCAGCACCCGGATCACCGGCCGTACCAGCAGTGGTCCGGCGACCACGGTCGCGATCAGGGTCAGGACGACTCCGACGCCCAGCAGTACGGCCGCCTGCGCGGTCCTCGTGGCCGCCGCGCACCCGGCCAGCGCCGCCGCCCCGGCCGCCCCGAGCACCGCCCCGGCGACGGCCCGCGCCGTCAGCGGCCTGCCCACGCCGGCGACCTCGGCGTCCGCCAGCGCGGCCATCGGCGAGACCGCCGCCGCGCGCCGGGCGGGCAGGTAGGCCGCCACGAAGGTGACGCCGAGCCCGACGACGTACGCCGCGACGGGTGTCTCCCGGCCGACGACCATCTCCGTGGCCTTCAGGTTCATCCCGAACAGGCTCATCAGCCGGATCAGCCCCAGCGCCAGCCCGATCCCGGCACCGAGGCCGAGCGTCGAGCCGGCCAGTCCGAGCAGCAGCGCCTCGGTGAGCACCGAGCGCCGCACCTGCCGCCGGTCCGCGCCGAGCGCCCGCAACAGGCCCAGTTCACGGGTGCGTTGGGCGACCAGCATGGAGAAGGTGTTGACGATCAGGAAGACGCCGACGAGCAACGCGACACCCGCGAAGCCGAGCATCACGTACTTGATCACGTCAAGGAAGGGGCCGAGCGCGGCCGACGCCGACTCGGCCTGCTCGCCGGCCGTCCGCACGTCGTAGCCGCCGGTGCCGACCGCCCGGCCGACACGCAGCTTGAGGGCGGCGTCCGAGACGCCCTTCGCCGCGTCCGCCGAGACGCTGGTCGCGAGCGCCTGGGAGCCGAGCAGTTCCCGGCCCGCCACCGCCGGGTCCAGGAAGACCAGGGCCGCGCCCGGGTTGGTCGTGGTGAACGTGGCGATCCCGACGACCCGGACGCGGAACGTGCCCGGCTGCGCCTGCACGGTCAGCGGGTCGCCGATCCGTACGTGCTTCTTGTCCGCGGTGTCCGCGTCCAGCAGCGCCTCGCCCGCACCGCGCGGCGCGCGGCCGGAGGTCAGCTCCACCGGGCTGCGGTGACCGGCGTACCAGGCGGTGGCGATGGTGGGGGCGCCGGTGGTCGGCCCGAGGGACCTGTCGTGGCGGTCGATCACCACGATGTTCTGCACCTTGACGTCCGCGCGGACGGCCGCGACCCCGGGGACCCGGGCGACCCGCTCCCGCAGCGCCGCGGGCAGGGTCTGCACCGCGGCGCCCGGCACCGGGGCCTTCAGGTCCTGCTTCGGCTGCACGCTCACATCGGCGGCGGTGGAGGCGAAGAGCCGGTCGAAGGTGCGGGTGACGGTGTCGGAGAAGATCAGGCTGCCCGCGACGAACGCCACGGACAGGATCACGGCCAGCGCGGACAGCGCGAGCCGCCCCTTGTGCGCGAGGAAGCTCCTCAGGGTCGCCTTCAGCACCGGGGGTTCCCTCCGGAGAAGACACGCATGCGTTCCAGCACGGCGTCCGCCGTCGGCCGTGCCATCTCGTCCACGATGCGCCCGTCGGCGAGGAACAGCACCAGATCGGCACGGGCGGCGGCGCCGGGGTCGTGGGTGACCATGACGACCGTCTGCCCGAGATCGTCCACCGCCCCGCGCAGGAACCCCAGCACCTCGAGGCCGGCCCGCGAGTCCAGGTTGCCGGTCGGCTCGTCGGCGAAGACCAGCTCGGGCCGGGACAGCAGCGCCCGCGCGCACGCGACGCGCTGCTGCTGACCGCCGGACAGCTGCGCGGGCCGGTGGGCCAGCCGGTCCCGCAGGCCGAGCGTGTCGATCACCTGGTCCAGCCATCCTCCGTCGGGTCTGCGGCCCGCGATGGCCATCGGCAGCGTGATGTTCTCGGCGGCCGTGAGCGTCGGAACGAGGTTGAACGACTGGAACATGAACCCGATCCGGTCCCGCCGCAGCCGGGTCAGCTCGCGGTCCCTCAGCCCGGTGATCTCGGTGTCGCCGAGCCACACCTCGCCCGCCGTCACGGTGTCGAGCCCCGCCAGACAGTGCATGAGCGTGGACTTGCCGGAGCCCGAGGGCCCCATCACGGCGGTGAACCGGCCGCGCGCGATGTCCACGTCCACCGCGTCCAGGGCGATCACGGCCGTCTCGCCGGAGCCGTAGGCCTTGGTCAGAGCGCGGGCCCGGGCCGCGAGCCCGCCGTCCGGCGCGCGCCCCGGCCCGTGCTGCGCGGCAACTGCATCAGGTGTGGACAAGACCGCCTCCCGGTCGCCGGTACGCCCGTCCCGGGCGAGCGTAAGGGACGGCGCGCGCGGGGGACAGGCAGGCGCGTTACGGCGATTCCGTGTGCCCTTGCGGTTGCTAGCACCTCAGCGCTAGCGTCGAAGCATGGCGAAGACCCAGCTGAACGTGCGCGTGGACGAAGGCACCGCCCGCGCGGCCCGCGAACGCGCCCTGGCCCGGGGCATCAGTGTCAACCGCTACATAGAAGAGCTGGTCAGACAGGACACCGGAGAAGCCGGCCGCACGTTCGTGGACGCCGCCGCCGACTTCATGAAGCAGTATGAGACCGTGTTCGCCGAGGAGTTCACCGAGACCCGAGGCACCGGTGGTGCCGCCGGGGACGGCCGCTGATCCCTTGAACGAGCTCAGCATCGACCTCGCCTGGCTGCTCATGCTCGCCGAACAGCGCACACCCGGGGACCCGCAGGTCACCGACTGGGGAGCGCTGATCGCCGCCGTCGCCCGGCACCGCGCCGAGATATTCGGCGTGCCCGTCTACGACGACCCGCATGCCCGCGCCGCCGCCCTCCTCCAGCTGCTGATCCACGTACCGGCGCTGGAGCGCTCCAACGCGCTGTTCGCCTCCGCGGTCGCCTACGCCTACCTGGTCGCCAGCGGCGTCAAGGTCGTCACCTCCGCCGAGCAGGTGCGCGACCTGGCCCGGCTGGTGAAGGACGGCGCGGCCGACGTGGACGCCATCGCGCGGGAGCTGCGGCGCTGGAGCATCTGACGCACGCCGTGCGGCGGGGGCCGGGGCTGCTCAGCGGGGCTCCGGCTCCCTCGGGCGCCAGGCGACGCCCAGCACGCCGTACGAGGTCGGCAGCTTCGGGCCCTGCTCCGGCAGCAACAGCCGCCGGTACGGGCCGAGTTCGAATCCGGCCCCGCGCAGCTCCGCGACCGGCTCGCGGGCGACGTGACAGCCGCCGAACAGCACGGGCCACACGGTGCGGTCCAAGGTCCGCTGGGTCATCGTCATCATCCGGCCGCCGCCCCGCCCGTGCTCGAGGAAGCGCACCTCACCGCCGGGCCGCAGCACCCGCCGTACCTCGGCGAGCGCCCGCGCCACGTCCCGCACGCTGCACAGCACCAGCGACAGCACCGCCGCGTCGTACGCCTCGCTCTTGACCGGCAGCGCCTCCGCCGCGCCCGGCACCACGTCGACCGGCACCTGGGCGCGCTGCGCGGCGTCCAGCGCCAACCGGCGCAGCAGCGGCTCGGGTTCGACGGCGACGACCTCGGCCACGGCGGCCGGATAGCGGGCGAAGTTCAGCCCGTTGCCCGCGCCGATCTCGATCACCCGCCCGGACAGCCCGGCGAGCAGCCGCTCCCGCACGGCGGCGAGACCGAGCCGCCTCTCCGCGTCGACGCTGCAGCGGGCGTAGAACCGGGCGAACAGCGGATGGTGGACAGGGCTCGGCGCGACCTTGGCAGAACCGGCCGACATCAGTCGCATGGCACCTCCCGGAGCACGTTCTCAGGGGGATTGTCCCCCGGGAACCACGAAGGCACCCCCGCCGTACCCCTACGGCGCCACCCGCACCCGGAACGCCTCCGCGTCCCACGTCCCGTCCAGCCGTGGCGCCAGCCACCCCGGCGCCGCGACCCGGAAGTCACCCGGCGCCAACGCCCCGGCCCCGCAGGGAATCGCGCCGAGCAGCGGGGCCCCCGCGACCTCCGACAGGTCGCTCACGTTGCAGCGGGCGGCGAGGCCGGGGGAGTCCGGCCAGCTGCCGATCACCACGCCCGCCAACTCCAGCTTCCGGCGCCGCAGTTCGCGGGCCGTAAGCTCCGTGGTGTTCAGGGTGCCGAGCCCGGGAGAGGCGACGACCAGCACCGGCGCGTCCAGCAGCCCGGCCACGTCCGCCAGCGTGCCGCCGGCCGCGTCGAACCGGACGAGCAGCCCGCCCGCGCCCTCGACCAGCACCAGATCGTGCTCGGTGGCCAGCTTGGCCGCCCGGTCGGCCACCTCCCGCGGGTGCACCGGCGCCATCCCGGCCCGCCGGGCCGCCGTACCCGGCGCCAACGGTTCGGGGAAACGGGCCGTTTCGGCCGCCGTCAGCGGCCCCGCGAGCCGCGCGACCTCGTCGGCGTCCCCGCGCTCGTTTGGCCGTACGCCCGTCTGCGCGGCCTTCAGCACGGCCACCGAACGCCCCGCCGCGAGCGCCGCGGCGGCGACGGCGGCGGTCGTGACGGTCTTGCCGACCTCCGTGCCCGTCCCCGTGATCACCAGTACCGGCATCTCAACCCTCCCGCGCCGCGGCGCACACCGCGCGCGCGATCCGCGCCACGTCCTCGTCCGAGGTGACGTACGGCGGCATCGTGTAGACCAGGTCGCGGAACGGGCGCAGCCACACGCCCTCGCGCACCGCGGCGTCCGTGGCGGCCCGCATGTCCACCTCGTGATCGAGCTGGACCACCCCGATGGCACCGAGCACCCGGACGTCCTGCACACCCGGCAGTTCCGCGGCCGGCGCCAGCCCGTCCCGCAGGCCCGTCTCGATCCGCTTGACCTCGGACCGCCAGTCCTGGCCCAGCAGCAGTTCGACGGAGGCGCAGGCCACGGCCGCCGCGAGCGGGTTGCCCATGAACGTCGGGCCGTGCGCGAGCACCGGCACCTCGCCCCGCGAGATGCCGTCGGCGACCCGCGCGGTGCACAGCGTCGCCGCCATCGTCAGATAGCCGCCGGTCAGCGCCTTGCCCACGCACATCACATCCGGGGTGACGGCCGCGTGGTCCGCCGCGAACAGCGCGCCGGTCCGGCCGAATCCGGTGGCGATCTCGTCGAACACCAGTAGCACGTCGTGCGCGTCGCACGCCTCGCGCAGCACCCGCAGATAGGCGGGGGAGTGGAAGCGCATCCCGCCCGCGCCCTGCACCACCGGCTCCACGATCACCGCGGCCAGCTCGTCCGCGTGGCGCGCGACCAGCTCGCGCAACCGCTCCGCGTACGACTCCTCGTACCGCGCCGGCGGCGCGTCCGCGAACACCTGGCGCGGCAGCACCCCGGACCACAGCTGGTGCATCCCGCCCTCGGGGTCGCACACCGACATCGGGTTCCAGGTGTCACCGTGATAGCCGCCGCGCCACGTCAGCAGGCGCTGCTTGCCGGGGCGGCCGAGGGAACGCCAGTACTGGAGGCACATCTTCACGGCGACCTCGACCGACACCGAGCCGGAGTCGGCGAGGAAGACGTGCTCCAGACCGTCGGGCGACATGTCGACGAGGAGCTTCGCGAGACGTACGGCGGGCTCGTGCGTGAGCCCGCCGAACATCACATGGCTCATCCGGCCGAGCTGTTGCCGCGCCGCCTCGTCGAGCACCGGGTGGGCGTAGCCGTGGATCGCCGACCACCAGGACGACATGCCGTCCACCAACTCGCCCGAGCCGTCCGCCAGCCGCAGCCGGACCCCGCTCGCCGACTCCACGACGAGCGGCTCGACACGCCCCGGCATCGGTCCGTACGGATGCCACACGTGCCGCCGGTCCAGCTCCAGCAGCTCGGGCACGCCCAGCTCAGGCATTGGGCGCGAGGTCCGTTCCGGCACCTCGGCGGCGTACGGCGACGAGGTCGGTGCGCGGCTCGTTCGCCGCCGAGCTCTCGTGCGAGCCGCAGACCGACCCGCACCCGGCGTCCTCGTGCGAACCGCAGCCGGCGCTCTCGTGCGAGCCGCAGCCGCCCGCGGCCGCCGTCGCCCGGTGCTCGGGCAGGGTCACCTCGCCGGTGCCCTCCACCTCGAACCCGGCGTCCGCGATCATCTCCAGGTCGGCCTTGCCGGCCTGGCCCTCGGTGGTGAGGTAGTCGCCGAGGAAGATGGAGTTGGCCAGGTTCAGCGCGAGGGGCTGCATCGTGCGCAGGTGGACCTCACGGCCGCCCGCGATGCGCACCTCGACGTCCGGGCACACGAAGCGCACCATCGCGAGGATCCGGAGGCAGCGCTGCGGGGTGAGGTTCCACTCCTTGGCCAGCGGGGTGCCCTCGACCGGGATCAGGAAGTTGACCGGGACCGAGTCCGGGTCCAGCGCGCGCAGCGAGAAGACCACGTCGACGAGGTCCTCGTCGCTCTCGCCCATGCCCGCGATGAGCCCGGAACAGGCGGACAGGCCGGCCGCGTGCGCCTTGTTCACCGTGTCCACCCGGTCGGCGTAGGTGTGGGTGGTGGTGATGTCCGCGTACGTGCCCTCGGACGTGTTGAGGTTGTGGTTGTAGGCGTCCGCGCCCGCCTCGCGCAGCCGCTCGGCCTGGCCGTCGGAGAGCAGCCCGAGGCAGGCGCACACCTCGACGCCCTCGTTCTGCTCCTTGATCGCCTTGATCGTGCCCGCGACCCGGTCCACGTCACGGTCGGTCGGACCACGGCCCGACGCGACCAGACAGACCCGCTTGGCACCGCCGGCCAGCCCGGCCGCCGCGGCCTGGGAGGCCTCGTCGGGCTTCAGCCAGGTGTACTTCAGGATGCCGGTGTCCGAGCCGAGCCGCTGGGAGCAGTAGGAGCAGTCCTCCGGGCACAGGCCCGACTTGAGGTTCACCAGATAGTTGAGTTTCACCCGGCGCCCGAACCAGTGCCGGCGCACCTTCCCGGCCGCGGCCACCACATCGAGCAGGTCGTCGTCGGAGGTGGCCAGCACGGCGAGCGCTTCCTCGCGGGTCGGCAGCTCGCGCCGAAGCCCCTTGTCCACCAGCGTGTTCAGCAGGTCCATGAGGTCCGATCCTGTCCTACGGGACCGCTCGGGGCCAAGGAGAGTTTGCACAACGGAGACGGTTCACCGTGTGGGGTATGTAACATCACCACCCCAGTACGCAGGGTCCACAGAGAGCGCGGAGGACCAGGTCAGAGGCCCAAAGTCCGCATCCCGCCGCCGGTTTGGTGAGAGTCATGTGTGAGACGCAAGGGCCAGTGGATCAGTTTGGAGGGTTCCTACAACTCCCCCGAAGCGGCTGTTCCCTCAAACGCCATCGGCCTTGGATCGGTTGGAGGCCGCGGAGACCGCGATGAGCGCGCGGGGGGCGTCGAGGTCGTTGGCGTAGGCCTCGCGTTCCTTGGCCGTCCAGGCGGAGGCGCTGACTGGCGGGGAGCGTCATTCCCAGCGCGCGATATTCGGGACCGTCCTCTTCTGGCTTCGTCACTGGTCCTGGTGGTCACTTGACGATGACCTTGCCTTTCATCATCGAGATGTGACCGAGGAAGGTGCAGAAGAAGGAGTAGTCCCCGCCGGCTTCCAGGGCCGAGGGATCGAACTTGACCTCGATCTCTTTCTCGGAAGCTCCGATCATCCTGGTGTAGGCGATGATCCGCACGTCATCGGTCTTCAGGTAGTCCTTGTCGAGGCCCTGGCTCATGCCGTCGGTGGCGATGGCCTGCATGTCGGCGGTCTTGGCGATGACCAGGTTGTGGCCCATCACGTTCTTCGGAAGGCTGTCCGAGTGGGTGAGCTTGATCATGAACGCCGGGCCGGGCGGCGCCATGACCATCGAAGTCGGCGTCATCACCGGGGACCTCACCATCACCACCACCGACCTCGGCACCGAAGCCAGCATCACCGTGCAGTACACCGGCGCCGGACGGCGAGGCTGTTGCCGTCACCTCCACGCCGGCGGCCGCCGCCAGCTGGATGGCCAGGGAGCCGGTGTTGCCGCCCCCGTTGGTGATCAGGAGGCGTCGCCCCGTGATGAGCCCCAGTGCCTCCAGGGCCTACAGTGCGGTGAGGCCATTGACGGGGAGCGCGGCCGTCGCGACGGGTTCTAGCCCACTGGGTACGGGAGCCGTGTGGGCGGCGGTGACAAGGACCTGCTCGGCCCAGAAGCCGCTGCCGCCCGGAAGCGGCGCCTCATGCGCCACCACACGGTCACCGATGGAGATCCCCTGGACACCGGGGCCGACGGCGCGTATCCGGCCGACGCCCTCGACGCCCAGTGCGGCGGGGGATGCAGGCCGACATCCCAGCCGCCAGTGTTCAGCAGCCTGTCCCACGCTCCGACTCCGGCGGCCTCGACAGCCACGAGTACTAGGCCGTGTTTTAGGAAGCGCGG
>NZ_MLYO01000175.1 GCF_001866665.1 Streptomyces monashensis
TTCGATTTCAGGCGCATCACACTAGTGACCTGAGTCAGAGGTTCGTCGTTGGTTTGGTGTGAATCGTCGTGGCCCGAAGATCCCGCCGTTGTCGGTAACGGATGCCCAGCGTGCTGTGCTTGAGGGGTGGGTGCGTCGCCGGTCGACGGCTCAGGCTCTGGCCTTGCGGTCCCGGATCGTGCTGGAGTGCGCCCAGGGACACTCGATCATGGAGGTGTCACGGCGACTGAAGGTCGCTCCGGACACGGTCCGCACCTGGCGAAGGCGCTTCCTCGACCGCGGTCTGGACGGCCTGTCCGACGAGCCCAGGCCAGGTGTCCCCAGGAAGATCACGGACGCCGATGTGGAGCGGGTCATCGTCAAGACGCTGGAGGAGAAGCCGGCGAACGCCACGCACTGGTCGACCCGGTCGATGGCGGCGGCGACCGGGATGTCCCAGTCGGCGGTCTCAAGGATCTGGCGTGCGTTCGCCCTGGCCCCGCACCGCTCCGAGACGTTCAAGCTGTCCACAGACCCGCTGTTCATCGACAAGGTCCGCGATGTGGTCGGCCTCTACCTCGACCCGCCGGAGAAGGCACTGGTGCTGTGCGTGGACGAGAAGTCCCAGATCCAGGCCCTGGACCGTTCGCAGCCGGTGCTGCCGATAATGCCCGGGGTGCCCGAACGACGCAGCCACGACTACGTCCGCGCCGGCACCACCACTTTGTTCGCGGCACTGGAAGTGGCCACGGGCAAGGTGATCGGTTCACTGCACCGTCGGCACCGGGCTGCCGAGTTCAGGAAGTTCCTGACCAAGCTCGACAAGGAAGTTCCCGCAGACCTCGATGTGCATCTGATCCTGGACAACTACGCCACCCACAAGACGCCCGCCATCAAGAAGTGGCTGCTGGCACATCCCCGCTTCCACCTGCACTTCACACCCACCGGCTCATCGTGGCTGAACCTGGTGGAGCGATGGTTCGGCGAACTGACCAGCAAAAAGCTTCGCCGCGGCGTCCACCGCTCCGTCCAAGCCCTCGAACGCGACATCCGAACCTGGCTCGCCGACTGGAACGACCACCCCAGACCTTTCGTCTGGACGAAGACCGCCGACGAGATCCTCGACAAAGTCGCCGCCTACTGCCAGAGAATCTCCGACTCAGGTCACTAGTGTGATGCGCCTGAAATCGAA
>NZ_MLYO01000176.1 GCF_001866665.1 Streptomyces monashensis
GCCGGCGAGTTTCGCGGTGATGGTGGGTCTGGCGGCGGTGTGGTCGTCGGTGGGTGTGTCGCCGGATGCGGTGGTGGGTCACTCGCAGGGTGAGATCGCGGCGGCGTGTGTGTCGGGGGCGTTGTCGCTGGAGGACGCGGCGAAGGTGGTGGCGCTGCGCAGCCGGGCGATCGGTGAGCGGCTGGCCGGTCGTGGTGGCATGGCTTCGGTCGCGTTGGGTGAGGCTGAGGCGGTCGCCCGCCTGGAGCGTTGGTCGGACCGGGTCGAGGTCGCGGCTGTCAACAGCCCGTCGTCCGTGGTGATCGCCGGTGACGCGCAGGCGCTGGACGAGGCGCTTCGGGTGCTGTCCGGCGAGGGTGTTCGGGTGCGTCGGGTGGCGGTGGACTACGCCTCGCACACCCGTCACGTGGAGGACATCCGCGACACTCTCGGCGAGATGCTGGCCGGTATCGACGCGCAGGCGCCGACGCTGCCCTTCTACTCCACCGT
>NZ_MLYO01000177.1 GCF_001866665.1 Streptomyces monashensis
GGAGGTGAGTGCGCATCCGGTGCTGGTCCAGCCGGTCACCGGGATCCTTGACGGGAGTGACGCGGGTGAGGGCGGGGTGGTGACGGGTTCGCTGCGGCGCGAGGAGGGGGGTCTGCGTCGTCTGCTGGTGTCGATGGCGGAGTTGTTCGTGCGTGGTGTGCCGGTGGACTGGACCGGCGTCCTGCCTGCCGGGAGTGCATCGGCACATGTCGACCTGCCGACGTACGCCTTCGACCACCAGCACTACTGGCTCCACACGGCACCGACCGCCACCGACGCGACCTCTCTCGGCCTGGCCGGGACCGATCATCCGCTGCTCGGCGCGGTGGTGGAGCTGCCGCAGTCCGACGGGCTGGTGTTCACCTCGCGCCTGTCGCTCAAGTCGCACCCCTGGCTGGCCGATCACCGGGTCGGAGGTGTGGTGCTCGTCCCCGGTACGGGGCTGGTGGAGCTGGCCGTGCGGGCCGGTGACGAGGCCGGGTGCACTGTCCTGGAGGAGCTCGTGATCGAGGCGCCCCTCGTGGTGCCCGAGCGCGGCGGGGTGCGCGTCCAGGTGGCCGTGAGCGGGCCGAGCGGGAACGGCTCGCGCACCGTGGAGGTCTACTCGCGGCGCGAGGACGCCGACGGTCCGAGCGGAGCGGACGCCTGGACGCGGCACGCCAGTGGCATGCTGGCGGTGACGGCGCAACCGGGCGGCGAAGCAGCGGAGTTCGACTTCGCCGCCTGGCCGCCACCCGGCGCGGAACCGGTGGACGTCAGCGGTGGCTACAGCCTGCTGACGAAGGTGGGATACGGCTACGGCCCCGCCTTCCAGGCCGTACGCGCACTGTGGCGGCGCGGCGACGAGATCTTCGCCGAAGTCGCCCTGTCCGAGGAACACAGGCAGCAGGCCGGCGGGTTCGGTATCCACCCCGCGCTGCTCGACGCCGCCCTGCACTCGCCGCTGCTGCAGATCGCCGGGGCGGCCGCGGCCGAGGACGGCCCCGGCGCAGGGCCGGGTGGTACGGAGCTGAGGCTGCCGTTCGCGTGGAACGGGCTGGTGCTGCACGCCGCGGGTGCTTCGGTGCTGAGGGTGCGCCTCGGTCGGCCCGAGCGGGACGCGCTGTCGCTGGCCGCGGCGGACGAGGCCGGCGCCCTGGTCGTGACGATGGACTCGCTGGTGTCCCGGGTCGTCTCCGCCGATCAGTTGGAGGCGGCGGCGGACACGCCGCGTGCCGACTCGCTGTTCCGGGTGGAGTGGACCGAGCTGCTGTCGGTTCAGGGGGCGGAGTCCGCCCCGTCCTGGGTGCCGGTGGCCACCGCGGAAGAGGTGGCGACCCTGGCCGACGACGTGGAGTCGGGCGCCGTATGCCCGGCCCTGGCGGTCCTGGAGGCTGTCGGCGGCGAGGGCGACGACGCCGTGCTTGCGCTGGCCACCCGGGTCCTGGAGACCGTCCAGTGCTGGCTGGACGGGCCGGGCCTGGAGGAGGCACGGCTCGCCGTCGTGACCCGGGGTGCGGTGCCCGCCGGTGGCGAGGCCACGGTGACCGATCCGGCGGGAGCGGCGGTGTGGGGTCTGGTGCGTGCCGCACAGGCCGAGAACCCGGACCGCATCATCCTGGTCGACACCGATCCGGCGCATCCGGTCACCGGTGGCGCGGCGCCACTTGTCCTGGGCGCGGCGCTGGCCTGCGGCGAGCCGCAGGTCGCGGTGCGCGGCAATGCTCTCTCCGTACCCCGGCTGGCCCGGGTCGGCGCTCAAGGCCCGGTCTCGGAACCCGTGTTCGGTATGGAGGGCACCGTCCTGGTCTCGGGCGCCGGGTCCTTGGGCGGCCTGGTTGCCCGGCACCTGGTCGTGCGGCACGGCGCACGGCACCTTCTGCTGGCCAGCCGCCGGGGGCCGGACGCCGAGGGCGTGCGGGAGTTGGTCGCCGAGCTGACCGAGCAGGGCGCGCAGGTCTCGGTCGTGGCCTGTGACGTGTCCGACCGCGACCAGGTCGAGGCGCTGCTGGCTTCGGTGCCGGATGAGCACCCCCTGTGCGGTGTGGTGCACACGGCCGGCGTGACCGACGACGGCGTCATCGGGATGCTGACTCCGGAGCGCCTGGCGCGGGTG
>NZ_MLYO01000178.1 GCF_001866665.1 Streptomyces monashensis
CCCCTACGGCTGGGACGAGGGATGGGAAGCCGAGTTCGCTCCCTATGCCCGGCAGGGTCTCCTGCCCGGTCGTGTCGTACGGGTCGACCGCGGCCAGTGCGACGTCGTGACCGCCGGCGGGACCGTCCGTGCCGACACCGAGTTCGTCGTTCCCCGTGACCCGACGAAGGTCGTGTGCACGGGGGACTGGGTCGCCGTCGATCCCGGCGGTGATCCGCGGTACGTCCGGCTGTATCTGCCGCGCCGTACCGCCTTCGTCCGCTCCACCTCCTCCAAACGGTCCGACGGGCAGGTCCTCGCCGCCAACGTCGACCACGCCGTCCTCGTCGTGTCCCTCGCCGTCGAACTCGACCTGGGCCGCGTCGAGCGCTT
>NZ_MLYO01000179.1 GCF_001866665.1 Streptomyces monashensis
CCCGCGCTTCCTAAAACACGGCCTAGGAGGGCGAGGAGGGCGAGGAGGGCCTACGGGCACAGCCCATCGCGGCCCGGGAAGGGTCCGCTCTCCGTGAGTGCTTCCGGACGCGGTGCGTGACTTCGCAGCGGTTACGACGTTTCGTGCCCCTGAAACACGGTGCGGCGTGCCCGCGCCGTACGGGCGCGGTGCTGCGCAGGGCGATCGGTGCTGCGGGCCCGGGTGACCGCCCGGGTCAGCTGCTTTTGGACCGGGTCGGGCAGGGGCGCGCCCTGGACGGTGGTGACCACGTCCTCGGCAAGGCGGTGCAGTTTGGTGTTGGTGTTCTGGGATGCCGTGACCAGAACGTCCCAGGCTTCGTCGGCGTCCAGGCCGAAGGAGGCCATGAGGATGCCGCGGGCCAGGTCGATGTCCGGCCGGGTGCGCAATGCGCGCCGCAGCTGGACGACCTCGGTCCGCAAGAGTCCGTCGTCGGCATCTGCGCAGGGTGTCCCAGGGCCCTGGCAGGATGGCACGGTGTGGCCGTCGACGGGAGAGAAGAGAGTGTGGGTGCCGGTGTAGGCCAGCAGGCGTTCCGCGGCGGGGCTGGCCGCGGTCACGCTGACTGACTTCCCCGCCGTGAGCGCGTCGCGGCGGGCGGTCAGGAGCACGTTGAGCGCGGAGCAGTCCACGACGTGCAGATCGCCGAGGTCCAGGTCTACGCCTTCCTCGGCCCGTGCGAGGGCGTCGTCCAGGGCGCGCTTGAGGGTCTGGCTGTTGTCGAGGCAGAACTCCCCGGTCACGGTGACGATCACGCGGGTACCGCTGGGCCCCGCCTGTACCAGCAGAGTCCTGACAGACGGCGGCGTGCAGCCGGCGTCGTCGCTCGCGGACGCGTTGTCCTGGGCCGATAGCGTCATGCTCGCCTCCTCCGGTGCTGCGGATGTCCTTCCTCCAGACTCACCCGCCCCCCATAACCCGTCAATACCTGCACGAATCGATGTTCGTGTTTTTGATGGCGCGAACAAACGGTCGTAGCATCGTGGACATGGCGGAAGTCCATGGAGTACCTGAGCCACACAACGGGTGGACGTTCCTGACCAACCACGCGCGCGTGCTGGCCAGCATCGCCGACAACCACAACACGCGCGTCCGCGACATCGCCGTTCGCTGCCGACTCACCGAACGCGCCGTCCAGAAGATCATCGCGGACCTCGAACGCGACGGGTACCTCTCCCACATCCGCAACGGCCGCACCAATCAGTACAGCATCGACTCGGGTAGAGTCCTCCGTCATCCGGCCGAGGCCGGCCTGACAGTCGCCGCCTTGCTGTCGATCCTGCTCAGGGACGAAGACGAGCGCCGGGGCACCGGCGGTCGTGCCCGCCCCGGTCCGTGAGCCGCCGCCGGCAGCCAACGTAGTCACCGGCCTCTCCTGGTGCGGTCGCCTGTCCAACTGTCGCGAGTTCCCGGGAACAGCGTCCCCGCTAACGGCAGAAAGCGACGTCGATGGTGGCGTGCAGTGCGAGCTCACCGACAGCTCCCGGCGCGGAGCGTCGCTACCGTGCGCCGTGTCCGTGCGCTCGTACGGATCTGCTCACGGGCAGGATGGTGCGCATGGCTGATCCCTCGTCCGCGGCCGGTGAGTGGCGCAGCGTGCCGGCCGACTCACCGTGCACCGCCTCCGTTGCGCGCCCTGGTCACGGCACCCTTGCGACCATGCTCATCGCCCCGGACGGACGTGTGCAGCTGTGGAGTGAGGGGGTACAGGCTCTGACGGGCTACCCGGGGTGGGAGATCGTCGGTCAGGACTCGGCCCTGCTCGGTGATCAGGTGACGGTGCGCGGACGTGCGCTCGTCCGCGCATTGCTGCGCACCGCCGGCGGTGCGCGCACCGACTGACTTCGCCGACGCGACGGTACGTGCCGCAGCGTCAGCTGGCATCCTGTCGCGGTGCCGCTGGCGGACGGCACCGGTGTGCTTGTCGTGGCGAGGCGTGCGGAGCAGCCGACAGGCGGGTGCGATCCGGCGGCCGTGGAGCGTCTCGTGCACGCCACGCCCATCGGCCTGAGTGTGCTCGATACCGAACTGCGCTACCGGTTCATCAACCGCGCAGGCGCTCAGCTGAACGGCAAGCCCGTCGGCGAGCACTTGGGCCGCCGCGTCGCCGACGTCCTCGACCTGCCTGACGCGCAGGCGTATGAAAGCGTGCTGCGCCGTGTCCTGGACCACGGTGAGACCATCGACGACCTTCGTGCTTCGGCGCTGCGTCCGGACGGTGAGCCGATCGCCGTCGTCGGGACCCTGTTCCCACTCCGGGACGCTGACGGGACGATCACAGGGACAGGGGGGTTTCGTCCACGAATTGAAGGACTCCGCAGGGGAGTTGCTGGATGTGGCCCGCAGCCGTCGTCGACTGGACCTGTTGGGGCGGGTGGGTGCCCGGCTCGGCCGGCAATTGGAACTTCGTGCGGTGGCCGGCCAGCTGGCCGCGGTGTGCGTTCCGCAATTCAGCGACTCGGTCGGCGTCGACCTGCTGGACAAGGCCGTCAGACCCGTCACCGCCCTCGCCGAGACGCACGCAGCGGTGCCGTCGGACACGCGGTGCGACGGCTCACCGGATCTGGTCTTCCGTCCCCTGACGCTCCCCTCGAGCGCCCACAGCCCTCGTCCGGAAGAGGAGTTGCCGTGCCCACGACCGGCACGGCCGGCGGTTGTCGGGTGCGTCACCTCGATGCAACCTGTGGTGTTCGAGGCGACGGAGGACGACAACAGCGAGACGGCCTCGCCGTATGGCGTCGCGGTGCCGTTGATCACCGGCGGCGCCGTACTCGGAGCGGTCACCTTCCTCCGGCAGGATGCCCCCCCTCCCCAGCGATGAGGTGCTGCTGGCCCAGGAGATCGCGGCTCGTGCCGCCACCGCGATCGACAATGCCCTGCTCTACCGGCGTGAACGACTGGCCGCGCTCGTCCTCCAGCGCCATCTGCTGCCCACTCGGCTACCGTCGGCTCACTGGTTCGACCTGGCCTCCCGCTACCAACCCGCCGAGGACGACACCTTGGCAGGAGGCGACTGGTACGACGCGGTCTTGCTCCCCGAAGGCAGAATCGGCCTGAGTATGGGCGACGTGATCGGACACGGCGTACAGGCCGCCGCCGCGATGGGCCGCTACCGCTCCTGCGCGCAAGCCCTCCTCTCAGCCGGCCTGCCCCCCGGCCAACTCCTGACCCGCTTGGACCAGTTGCCCGTCGGCGGTTGCGGCGAGCACGCGGCGACATGCGCCTGCGCCGTCTACGACGGCGCCACCGGCCGCTGTCGCGTCGCGCTGGCAGGACACCCACCACCCCTGGTGATCAGGCCGGACGGGACAGTCAGACGGGTCGGTTGGGCTGTTTGGCCGGTCGCCGCTCTGTTGCCAGTTGATCACGGTTGGGTCAGGAGACCGTGGGCACGCGGAGCGCGCAACCCGGACTGGGTCCCCGAAGGCCACTGAGCTGCCCCTGGTTTGGTGGAGGCCTCGGCTGCCACCATCCGGAACGGGGCGGCGCGTTGGCTTCGTCAAGGGCTGACCGGGTTGTGTGCGGGCGCGGCCCGACTGGCGGCGGCCACGAACGAGGCGACCAGCGGCCGGCGGTCCTGCTCGTTCCAGGCGAGCACCAGACGACTGGGCGGCGCGTCCGTCACCGGGACGCAGACCAGGTCGGCCGGGACCGGATCGACCAGCGAGCGGGGCAGCACCCCGATCATTCGGCTCACCGTGATCATCTGGAGCATCTGGACCACGTCGGCGACCTCGGGACCGGTGCCGTCGCCCCCTGGTACTCCTTTCCAGCGCGGCAGCGTCTCACCTTCCAGATCGGACATGCGCACCGAAGCGTGCCCGGCGAGCCGGTGCCCGGAAGGGACGATGACCACGCGGTCCTCGGTGTGCAGCGTCTCGTGGGCCAGGCCGTCGAGGTCGTCGAACGGCGCATAGAGCAGGCCGACGTCGGCCCGCCCGTCGTGCAGGAAGTCCGCGCGGTCGGCGGGGCCGCTGAACAGGATGTCCACCTGGCAGGCGTCGGGCTGGTGCGCGTATTCGGCCAGGATCCTGGACAGCAGGCCGGCGTCGCCGCCTGGCTTGAGCACGAGCCGGAGGTGGGCCGGGGTGCCGGCGGCACGCCGGGCGTGCCTGACGGCGGCGCCGAGCGCGTTGAGCGCGTGCCGGCCGTGTTCCTGCAACGCCTTCCCGGCCGGGGTGAGCTCGACGTGCCGGCTGGAGCGGATGAAGAGCGGGACACCGAGCCGGTTCTCGATCCGCCGGATGGCCTTGGAGAGTGCCGGCTGGGCGATCGAGAGCCGGACGGCGGCCCGGCCGAAGTGCAGCTCGTCGGCGAGTGCGATGAAGTACTCGAGCTCACGGGTCTCCAGGTCGATCATGCCTGAAGGTTATCGCTGATTGCCGAACCGGTCTTGGACGCCGGTGGTGTAGGGCAGTGAGAATCGAGACATGATCAACCACACGATGATTGTTTCCTTCGACCGACCCCTGCCCGCCGCCGAGCTCGATCAATACCTCGCAGACATCGAACGAGTCATGCTCGACAGTGGATTCGTACAGTCGGTCGTGGCCCGGCGTCACATTCCCATCCCCGGCGAAGAGGCCATTCCGGCTCTGATCGCGACTGCCCTTGTGCAGTTCACCGTGGCCGACACCGAGGCACTGGCGAAGGCGTTCACCGCACCCGGCATCCACGAGGTCATCGACCGCTGGCAGTCGCGGCACCCGTACAAGGTCGGCTGGGCGAACCACGAGCCGCTCTCATGAGCGGCGTCTCCCGAAAGGTGGGCCTGGTCACCGGCGCCGGCAGCGGTATCGGCCGCGCGGCGGCGCTGGAGTTCGCCCGCAGCGGCGCAGCGGTGGCCGTGCTCGACATCGACGCGAGCAGGGCCGCCGAGACCACCGAGATGATCAGGAAGGACGGCGGGGAAGCTCTGGCCGTCACCGTGGACATCGCCGACGAACGCGCCGTTCAGGCGGCTGTCGAGCACACGGTCGCGACGTACGGCGGCCTTGACTTCGCGGTGAACAACGCCGGGATGGCATCGCACCACCGCAGGCTCGACCAGATGGACCCGGCCGAGTTCGAGCGCGTCACCCGCGTCAACCTGACCGGAACCTTCCTGTGCATGAAGTACGAACTACCCGCGCTGCGGCGTCGTGGTGGCGGCGCGATCGTCAACATCGCCTCCAACGGCGGCCTGTACGCGATTCCGACCGCCCCCGCCTACGTGGCCGCCAAGCACGGCATCGTCGGGCTCACCAAGGTCGCCGCGGTCGACTACGCACCGGACCACATTCGGGTCAACGCCGTGTGTCCCGGCCCGACCCGTACTCCCGGGTTCGCACAGGTGGCAGCCGGCACCGACATGATCGCGCGGCAGGAGGCGGTCACGCCGCTCGGTCGGCTGGCCACGCCGGAGGAGGCAGCGGCGTCCGCGGTCTGGCTCTGCTCGGATGCCGCGTCCTACGTCACCGGGATCGCGATGTCGGTCGACGGCGGGCGACGCGCATGAGGGTCATCGCGGTCGAGGAGCACATGGCCACCGAGGCGTTCCTGCGCGTCGCGCACGGCCTGGACGTCGTGCCGGGCGACGAGACCGAGATGGCCTTGATGCGCATGGTGGAAAACCCTCCTGATTTTCGCGCTCGGCTCATCGATCTCGACGCCCGGCTGCGGGAGATGGACGTGCTCGCACAGGACATGGCGGTGCTCAGCCTGAATCCGCCCGGCGTCCAGCCCTATTCCGCGGCCGACGCGGTGCCGCTGGCCCGGGAGTTCAACAACGCGCTGGCCGCGATCGTGCGGCAGCACCCGGGCCGGTTCGGTGGGCTGGCCACGGTGGCGCCGCAGGATCCGGTCGCGGGTGCCGCCGAGATCGAGCGGGCCATGGGTCCGCTCGGGCTCAACGGCATCATGATCAACTCGCATACCGGCGGGCGGTACCTGGACGAGCCGGAGTTCGCGCCGCTGCTGGAGGCGGCCGAGGCACACCGGGCGCCGGTGTACCTGCACCCGCGGGTGCCGAGCATGCTCGGCGCTTACCGCGACTACGGGATGCCCGGGGCGATCTGGGGCTACCAGGCCGAGGCCGGGCTGCACGCCATGCGGCTCATCCTCAGCGGCACGCTGGACCGTCACCCGGGGCTGACCGTCGTGCTCGGGCACCTCGGCGAAGGCATCCCGTACTGGCTGCGGCGGATCGACAACCGGCACGCGTTCGCGATGCGGACGATCGGGGCGGCCACGCCGATGCCGCGCCTGTCGCTCATGCCGAGCGAGTACTTCCGGCGCAATTTCGTGATCACCACGAGCGGCATCGACGATCCGGACGTGCTGGACCTGGCCCTGCGCACGGTCGGCGAGGACAGAATCATGTTCGCGATCGACAGTCCGTACGAGGACCCGGCGGCTGCCACAGCCTTCCTGCGGGACGTCCCGCTGACCGACGATCAGCGGACGGCGATCGGCCATCGCACGGCTGAGCGCGTGTTCGGTATCGCATAAGGCCGGGTCGGTGTCGGGACCGACTCGCCCATGGTCTCGACACCGATCTTCGTGCATTGCCTTTCGCCGGGTGCTCCGCGAACAGGGCCACGGTGACGGAGAACTGGCGGCCCGACTCGGCGTGCCAGAGGGTGCGGGTGGGGGTGGCGCCGGAGCCGGCGGTGCCGGTGTAGCTGGTCACGCCCGTGGTGGCCGGGTGGGCACTGGCCAGGGGCAGGTAGGTCGCGGGTCTCGGGGTAGGCCGTGCTGTGCCCGCCGGAGCGCAGCGTCGACGGAACACGGCCCCTCCGGGCGCACGTGGGGGCTGGCGTGCGACCACTTGCGTGAAATCGAGATCGTCTCCGCCGACGGGCGCATCCGCCGAGCGCGCCCCGGCTCGCCGTCTCCGGACGACGATCTGTTCTGGGCACGGTGCGGTGGGGGGGTGCCTCTATGTCTTTCGTCA
>NZ_MLYO01000018.1 GCF_001866665.1 Streptomyces monashensis
CCCTTCCCCCCTCCCTCGCCACCGCCCACAAGGCCGCCGCGGTCGCCCTCGGCACCGCCGGCCTCACCGGCACCCGAGCCAGGCTCTACCTCGTGCTCGACCGCTCCGCGAGCATGCGCGCGTACTACAAGGACGGCTCCGCCCAGGCCCTCGCCGACCAGGCCCTCGCCCTCGCCGCCCACCTGGAGCCCGAGGAGACCTCGGTCCACGTCGTCTTCTTCTCCACGGAGGTCGACGGCACCACCGACCTCACCCTCGCCCCGGACCACGAGACGAAGATCGACGACGTCCACGCCGGCCTCGGCCGTATGGGCCGGACCAGCTACCACGCCGCCGTGGAAGCCGTACTCGCCCACTACGACCAGCACAACGACGGCAACGACGACCACGGCACGCCCGCCCTCGTCGTCTTCCAGACCGACGGCGCCCCCGACGCCAAGACCCCCGCCACCCAGGCCCTCACCGCGGCCGCCGCCTCCCACCCCGCCGTCTTCTTCTCCTTCGTCGCCTTCGGCGACCACGACAACAAGGCCTTCGACTACCTCCGCAAGCTGAAGACCCCCAACACGTCCTTCTTCCACGCGGGCCCGACCCCCCGCGAGCTGACGGACACCGAGCTGTACGACGGCGTACTGATCGACTGGAAGCCGTAACCGACAGTAGTCACCCCGCCGCCACCGGGCCGCCCCTTCCCTCCAGGTCCCAGCCTGCAAAACGGGAAGCGGGCGGCCCACCCCTGTCGGCTACGATTTCAAGGTTCGAAACCGCAGAAAAAGCAGCAACCGCAGCGACCTGGGAGCAGCCACGATGGCTCGACACCTCATCACCAGCGCCCTTCCGTACATCAACGGGATCAAGCACCTGGGCAACATGGTGGGGTCCATGCTCCCGGCGGACGTGTACTCCCGGTACCTCCGCCAGCGCGGCCACGACGTCCTCTACATCTGCGCGACGGACGAGCACGGCACCCCCGCCGAGCTGGCCGCCAAGGAGCAGGGTCTGCCGGTGGACGTCTTCTGCGCCCAGGCGCACGACGCCCAGAAGGCGGTCTACGACGGCTTCGCGCTCGCGTTCGACTACTTCGGCCGCAGCTCGTCCCCGGAGAACCGCGAGATCACCCAGCACTTCGCCCGCCGGCTGAACGAGAACGGCTTCATCGAGGAGCGTGCGATCCGGCAGGTGTACAGCCCCGCCGACGGCCGCTTCCTGCCCGACCGCTACGTCGAGGGCACCTGCCCCCACTGCGGTTACGACAAGGCCCGCGGCGACCAGTGCGAGAACTGCACCCGCGTGCTGGACCCGACCGACCTGATCAACCCGCGCTCGGCGATCTCGGGCTCGACGGACCTGGAGGTCCGCGAGACCAAGCACCTCTTCCTCCTCCAGTCCAAGCTGGAGAACGAGGTCCGCGAGTGGGTCGCCCAGCACGACAAGGACTGGCCGCAGCTGGCCTCCTCGATCGCCCACAAGTGGCTGACCGAGGGCCTGCACGACCGCGCGATCACCCGTGACCTGGACTGGGGCGTCCCGGTCCCGGCCGACACCTGGCCGGAACTGGCCGCCGAGGGCAAGGTCTTCTACGTCTGGTTCGACGCCCCGATCGAGTACATCGGCGCCACCAAGGAGTGGGCGGACCAGGACCCGGAGAACCGCGACTGGAAGTCCTGGTGGTACCAGGCGGAGGACGTCCGGTACACGGAGTTCATGGCCAAGGACAACGTCCCCTTCCACACGGTGATGTTCCCGGCCACCGAACTCGGCATCCGCGAGCCCTGGAAGATGGTCGACTACGTCAAGGCCTTCAACTGGCTGACGTACTACGGCGGCAAGTTCTCCACGAGCCAGAAGCGCGGTGTCTTCACCGACCAGGCCCTGGAGATCCTGCCCGCCGACTACTGGCGCTACTTCCTGATCGCCAACGCGCCCGAGTCCGACGACTCCTCCTTCACCTGGGAGCACTTCACCGCCACGGTCAACAAGGACCTCGCCGACACCCTCGGCAACTTCGTCAACCGCGTCCTGTCCTTCTCCAGGAAGCGCTTCGGCGACGCGGTCCCGGAGGGCGGCACGCCCGGCGAGGCCGAGACCAGGCTCGGCGAGCAGATCGCCGAGCTCCTCGCCGAGTACGAGGGCCACATGGAGACCCTCCAGTTCCGCAAGGCGGCCGCCGCCCTGCGCGCCCTGTGGTCGGCCGGCAACTCCTACCTGGAGGAGAAGGCCCCCTGGCTGGAGATCAAGACCGACAAGGACGCGGCCGCCCTGACGCTGCGTACGGCGATGAACCTGATCCACCTGTACGCGGTGGTCTCCGAGCCGCTGATCCCGGCCACGGCCACGGCGATGCGCGAGGCGTTCGCCCTGACCGACGACACCGCCGCCTGGGTCACGGCCGAGGAGGCCAAGTCCCTGTCCTCCGTCCCCTCCGGCACCGCCTTCACCGTCCCGCCGGTCCTGTTCGCCAAGCTGACCGACGAGGACCTGGCGGCCTACAAGGAGCGCTTCGGCGGCGCCGAGGGCTGACCGGGCCGTAGCCCGCGACGAAGAGGGCGCCGAGTCCCCGCACTCGGCGCCCTCTCGCGAGCATGCGCCGCTTGCGGAGGGACCGGCGGTGGGAGGGAGCCGCCACGGGGGAGTCCTCCGACGTCGCTGGACTTTCCTTACGCCCCCTCAGCGGCCGCCGCGCCGCGAGGAGTTGCCGTCCTTCACGGGAACTTCTCTGGCAGAGTCCGATGTCGTGAACCACCACGCCCACCTCCCCGAGCCCCACCGCCGGGTGCTCGCCGACGTCGTCAGCGCGGGCGGCCCGTACGGCCTCGTCCTCGCCGGCGGCTACGCCCTGCAGGCGCACGGCCTGCTGCACCGGCCGCACGCGAACCTCGACTTCGCCACGGAGAGCGCCGAGGACCTGCGGACGGTCACCGGTGCCGTGGCCGCCGCGCTGGAGGCACGGGGGCGCCGGGTACGGACCGGGAGCGTCGGCGTGCTCACCGCCCAGCTGACGGTCACCGACCCCGAGAGCGGCGGGCAGTGCGCGCTCGCGCTGCACAAGGAGGTGCTCTGGCAGCCGCCCGAGCTCACCGAGTACGGCCCCGCGCTGTCCCTGGCGGACGCGGTCGGTACGAAGATCCGCGCGCTGTACGACCGGGGCGCGGCCGTCGACCTGGTCGACGCGCGGGCCGCCGCCGCCCGGTTCCCGCTGCCCGGCCTGGAGGAGCTGGGCCGCCGGCACGCCCACGACCCCTTCGACCTGCCCACCCTCCAGTCCCGGCTGACCGGCACGGACTTCTACGCCGACCGGGACTTCCTGCGCTACGGCCTCACCGAGGACGAGGTCGTCGCCCTGCGCGCCTGGGCCCAGCACTGGTCCGACGACATCGCCGAACGGCTGCTGGAGGACGGCGCCTCTCCCGACGAGGACACCGGAGAGGACACCGAGGACGGCTGAGGCCCGGAGCCCCCTCGGGGTTCCGGGCCTCAGCCACACGCACGGTCCACGGCCGCGGTACGGCTACTTCGGCTGCGGCTTCCTGATGTTCAGGTGCAGCTCGCGCAGCCGGGCCTCCTCCAGCTCGGTCGGCGCGCCCATCATCAGGTCCTGGGCGTTGCCGTTGAGCGGGAAGGAGATCGTCTCGCGGATGTTGGGCTCGTCCGCGAGGAGCATGACGATGCGGTCCACGCCGGGGGCGATGCCGCCGTGCGGCGGGGCGCCGAAGCGGAACGCGCGGAGCATGCCGGCGAACTTCTCCTCGACGGTCTCGCGGTCGTAGCCCGCGATCTCGAAGGCCTTCAGCATGATCTCCGGCTCGTGGTTCCGGATCGCGCCGGAGGACAGCTCGACGCCGTTGCAGACGATGTCGTACTGCCAGCCCAGGATGTCCAGCGGGTCCTGGGTCTCCAGGGCCTCCAGGCCGCCCTGCGGCATCGAGAAGGGGTTGTGCGAGAAGTCGATCGCGCCGGTGTCCTCGTCCTTCTCGTACATCGGGAAGTCGACGATCCAGCAGAACCGGAAGACGTTCTCCTCGAAGTGGCCGGCGCGCTTGGCGGCCTCGACGCGGACGGCGCCCATGATCTTGGAGACCTCGTCGAACTCGCCCGCGCCGAAGAAGATCGCGTGGCCGGGGGCGAGCGAGAGGCGCTTGGTCAGTTCGGCGACGTTCTCCTCGGTGAGGAACTTCGCGATCGGGCCGGACAGCGCGCCGTCCTCGCCGACGCGGACCCAGGCCAGGCCCTTGGCGCCGAGGGAGACGGCGAAGTCGCCGAGCTGGTCGAAGAACTTGCGCGGCTGGGCGGAGACGTCCGGCACCGGCAGGGCGCGCACGTGCTTGCCGGCGAACGCCTTGAACTCCGAGCCCTCGAAGACATCGGTGATGTCCACCAGCTCCAGCTTGGCGCGCAGGTCCGGCTTGTCGGAGCCGTACTTCAGCATCGCCTCGCGGAACGGGATCCGCGGGAAGGGGGAGGTGACGTGGCGGCCGTTGCCGAACTCCTCGAACAGCTCGGTCATCAGCTGCTCGATCGGCTGGAAGACGTCCTCCTGCTCGACGAAGCTCATCTCGACGTCGAGCTGGTAGAACTCGCCCGGCGAGCGGTCGGCGCGGGCGTCCTCGTCGCGGAAGCAGGGCGCGATCTGGAAGTAGCGGTCGAAGCCCGAGATCATCAGCAGCTGCTTGAACTGCTGCGGGGCCTGCGGCAGGGCGTAGAACTTGCCGGGGTTCAGGCGGGAGGGGACGACGAAGTCGCGGGCGCCCTCGGGGGAGGTCGCGGACAGGATCGGCGTCGCCATCTCGTTGAAGCCGAGCGCGGTCATCTTGTGGCGGATCGCGGAGATGACCGCCGTACGCAGCATGATGTTGCGGTGCATGCGCTCGCGGCGCAGGTCCAGGAAGCGGTACTCCAGGCGCCGCTCCTCGTTGACCCCGTCCTCGGCGTTGATCGTGAAGGGCAGCGGGGCGGCCGCGCCGAGCAGCTCGACCTCGGCGACCTCGACCTCGATCTCGCCGGTGGGCAGCTCGGGGTTGATGTTCTCGGTTCCACGTGAAACAACGCGGCCGTCGACGCGGACCGTGGACTCCTTGGAGATGGTGTCCAGAGCGTCGTACGCGGGCGTGCCGGGGCGGGCGACCAGCTGCGTGATGCCGTAGTGGTCGCGCAGATCGATGAAGAGGATGCCGCCCAGGTCGCGCCGATTGTGCAGCCAGCCACTCAGCCGGACGTCGGTGTCGACGTCAGAGGCGCGGAGCTGGCCGCAGGTGTGGGACCTGTACCGATGCATCGTCGTTCATCGTCCTTCGCGGATTGAGTTGATGATCGCCGGGGGTGCCGCCCCGAACTGAACCAAGGGTACCGGGCACCCCAAGATCGGCTCTCCACCCTTTTCGCGTCCTCCACTGGAGGATCCTCCGTATACGAGGGCGGACAGGTTCTCCCGTTCCTACGGTGGCACCCTTCGCTCGGATCTTCCTAAAGTGGGGCAATGCGTACAGGCGAGCCGCTTCCGTCCGTCGGGGACGTCCTCGCCGCCCTCGCGACCGGGCTGTGGCACTGGGACACGGCCGCAGGACTGGTCACCGTCGACGCGGAGGCGGCGCGGCTGCTCGGGCTGCCCGCGGAGCCGGCCACCCTCACGGAGGCCCAGACCCGGGCCCGGCTGCACCCGGCCGACTGGAACGAGATCACCGGGGTGGTGCCGCTGGCGGTCGCCGAGGGCACGCTCGCCGAGGTGCGCATCCGGATCATGGACGAGCAGGGGAACGTCCTGCGGGTCGTCCGCAGCCGGTCGAAGCCGTCCTACGACCGCGATCGGCAGGCCTTCGAGCTGATCGGCACCCTCCAGGAGGTCACCGAGCCGACCCCGGGCACACCGGCCGGGCGCAGCGCGGTCACCGGGGACTGGCGCCGCTCGCGCGAGGCGTTCCTGCTGGACGCGGGCCGGGCGCTGGCGGAGGCGCGGTCGACCGAGGAGGTGCTGCGGGTGGCCGGCGGTCTGTCGATGCCGGGCTTCTCCCCGGACGGGCTGGTGGTCTTCGGGGTCCAGGGCGACCGGCTGACGATCACCGGCCAGCACGGGCACGAGCCCGGCGACATGAACCCGTTCTCGGACATGCCGCTGGCCACCGACTACCCGGCGGCCGAGGTCGCCCGCACCGGCCGGGCGGTCTATCTCTCCTCGCCGCAGGAGTACAAGGAGCGCTATCCCGTCACCTGGCCGCTCGCCCAGCCCTTCGGCCGCCGGTCCTGGGCCTTTCTGCCGCTGACGGTCGCCGGGCACACGATGGGCGCCTGGCTGGCCGCCTTCACCTACCCGGTGGCGTTCACACCCGACGAGCGCGCGGTGCTCACCACGGTCGCCCGGATGCTCGCCCAGGCGCTGTCCCGGGCCAGTGCCGTCGAGTCCGAGCGCGAGCTGACGGAGGGTCTGCAGCGCTCCATGCTGCCCTCGCTCGGCCCGGAGATCCCGGGCATGCGGGTGGCCGCCCGGTACATCCCGACCGGCGGCGGACTCCAGGTCGGCGGCGACTGGTACGACATGATCCCGCTGCCCTCGGGCCGCTTCGCGCTGGTCGTCGGAGACGTCCAGGGCCATGACGTACGGGCGGCGGGCCTGATGGGCCAGCTACGCATCGCCCTGCGCGCCTACGCCTCCGAGGGCCACCGCCCGGACGCCGTGCTCTCCCGTGTCTCCCGCTTCCTGCACGGCATCGCCCACGACGGCCACGACACCCGCGACGCCCGCCGTGCCCGTGCCGAGCAGGCCGACCAGTCGGCCGACCTGCGCTTCGCGACCTGCGTCTACATCGAGGTGGACCCGGCGACCGGGATGCTGGAGATCGCCCGCGCCGGGCATCCGCACCCGGCGATCCGGATGGCCGACGGCACGGTGATGATGCGGCCGACGGCGGGTGGGCTGCCGCTCGGCATCGACCCGGACGCCGACTACCCGACGACCCGCTTCGCCCTCGAACCCGGCGAGACGATGATGCTGTGCACCGACGGCCTGCTCGAAACGGGCGGGCACGACATCGACAGCGGCTGGCTGCGGCTGCGCGCGATCCTGGAGGACCACCCGGCGGACGGCCGGCAGGGGGCGGCGGATCTGGAGTCGCTGGCGGACGCGCTGGTGCAGGGCGTGCACGGGCCGTCCTCGCACCACACCACCGGCCCGCTGGCCGACCGCCGCGAGGACGACATCGCGCTGGTGCTGCTGTGCCGGACGCCGGAGCGCACCGCCCGGCCCGCGGTCCGGCGCACCCTGCTGTCGGTGGCGCAGGACGAGCCGGACCGGATCACCGAGGCCCGCCAGCACCTGCGCGAGCTGCTGCACGACTGGGCCTCGCCGGACCAGGTCGACTCGGCGGTGCTGCTCGTCTCGGAGATGGTCACCAACGTCCTCGTGCACACCGACACCGACGCGCTGCTGCTGGCCGAGGTGACCGGCGAACCGGGGGCCCGCCGGCTCCGGGCGCAGGTCACCGACACGGGCGACGACCTGCCCCACCGGCGCCGCCCCGGCGAGCTGGCCTCCTCCGGGCGCGGCCTGATGCTGGTCGAACTCCTCGCCGACGCCTGGGGCGTGGACCCCCGGGGCGAGGGCAAGAGCATCTGGTTCGCGCTCTACGAGTCCGGCGGCCGGTCCGACGGGGCCGGGGAGGCGGCCGCGGAGGGTGCCGCGTAACGCCCGCGCAGCTCCTGCGTCACCCCGAAGACGGCCGCTGTCAGCGGTACGGCGAGCAGCATGCCGAGGATGCCGGCGACGGACGCCCCGGCGGTGATCGCGAGCATCACCACCGCCGGATGCATCTGCACGGTCCGGCTCTGGATGACCGGCTGCAGCACATGCCCCTCCAGCACCTGCACGGCGAGGACGACACCGAGCGCCCACAGCGCGATGACGAAGCCGCGGTCGGCGAGGGCGACCAGGACGGCCACCGCGCCGGAGAGGAAGGCGCCGAGATAGGGGATGTAGGCGCCGACGAAGACGAGCGCGCCGAGCCCGATCGCGCCGGGCACCCGCAGGATCAGCAGGCCGACGGTGATGCAGAGGGCGTCGATGAGCGCGATGAGCGTCGTACCGCGCATGAACCCCTCCACCGCCTCGAAGGCCCGCCGGGCGATGGCCTCCAGGATGTCGGCGGTGCCCCGGGGCGCGATGGCGCGCAGGCCCGCGACGGCCCGGTGGGAGTCGCGCAGGAAGAAGAAGACGAGCAGCAGGGCGAGGACCGCCATGGCGACGCTCTCGGCGGCGACGCTGACCCCGCTGATCACGTTGGAGGCGGCCGTCCCGCCGAACTTGCTCAGCAGCTTGCGGGAGTTGGCGGCCAGGTCGTCCAGCCCGGTCCCGGCGGCCCCGAAGTGCTGGGACACGCTCTTGGCCGCGTTCCGCAGCGAGGAGATGATCTGGTCCCCGGTGTCGATGAGCGCGGCGACGACGACGTAGACGGCCCCGCCGACGACGGCCACGACGGCGACGCAGGTCAGGGCGGCCGCCACGGACGGCTGCACCCGCGCCGCGACGAGCCGGCGGTACAGCGGCCCGAGCAGCGCGGTCCCGAGCAGCGCGAGCAGCACCGGCGTCACGGCCGTACGGAACTCCCCGCACAGCCGCACCCCGACCCAGACCACCCCCGCGACGAGCAGCAGCACGGCGCACCACGCGGCGAGGCGCCGGACGGGGTCGGGGAGCAGATGCACGCGTCCAGCGGATCATCTCCGCCGGACGCGTGCCCTGTTTCCCTGCACCAACCGGGTCAGTCCTGCGGACCCTCGGCGGTCATGCCGTGCACCGCCGGGATCGTCCCCAGCCGGCCCTTCTGGAAGTCCTCGAAGGCCTGCTGGAGCTCGTCGCGGGTGTTCATGACGAACGGGCCGTAGTGGGCCATGGGCTCACGGATCGGCTGTCCGCCGAGGAGGACGACCTCCAGGTCCGGGGTGTGGCCGTCCTGCTTCTCGTCCGCGCGGACGGTCAGCGAGGACCCGGCGCCGAACACCGCGGTCTGGCCCAGGTGGACCGGACGCCGCTCGGCACCGACCGCGCCGCGCCCCGCCAGGACGTACGCCAGGCCGTTGAAGTCCTCGCGCCAGGGCAGGGTGACCTCCGCACCCGGCGCCAGCGTCGCGTGGATCATCGTGATCGGCGTGTGCGTGATCCCGGGGCCCTGGTGGCCGTCCAGCTCGCCCGCGATGACCCGCAGCAGCGCGCCGCCGTCGGGGGAGGTGAGCAGCTGGACCTGGCCGCCGCGGATGTCCTGGTACCGCGGCGCCATCATCTTGTCCTTGGCGGGCAGGTTCACCCACAGCTGGAGGCCGTGGAAGAGGCCGCCGGACACCACGAGGGACTCCGGCGGGGCCTCGATGTGGAGCAGGCCCGAACCGGCGGTCATCCACTGGGTGTCACCGTTGGTGATGGTGCCGCCACCGCCGTGGCTGTCCTGGTGGTCGAAGGTGCCGTCGATGATGTAGGTGACGGTCTCGAAGCCGCGGTGCGGGTGCCAGGGGGTGCCCTTGGGCTCGCCCGGCGCGTACTCCACCTCGCCCATCTGGTCCATCATGATGAACGGGTCGAGGTGGCGGTAGTTGATCCCGGCGAACGCCCGGCGCACCGGGAAGCCCTCACCCTCGAAACCGCTCGGAGCGGTGGTGACGGCCAGCACCGGACGCGCGACGGCGTCGGCGGGTGCGGTCACACGGGGCAGCGTCAACGGGTTCTCGACGGTCACTGCAGGCATGGTCGGTACCTCCTTGTGCGCCCACTTTAGTTGAGCGTTGAACTTTCTGCCACCCCCAACGCGAAGAGCCCGGAGGACATTCCCTCCGGGCTCCCTGGGTCGAGACGGTGCGCGGCTCAGCCGCCGTACATGCGGCGCATCGCGAAGTCCACCATCTGCTCGACGGCCTTCGCGTCGAACACCATGCGGTGCTCGCCCTCCATGTCCAGGACGAAGCCGTAGCCGGTCGGCAGCAGGTCGATCACCTCGGCGCCGGTGATCACGAAGTACTTGGACTCCTTGCCCGCGTACCGGCGCAGCTCCTTCAGCGAGGTGAACATCGGGATCACCGGCTGCTGGGTGTTGTGCAGGGCGAGGAAGCCGGGGGTGTCACCGCGCGGGCAGTACACCTTCGACGTGGCGAAGATCTGCTGGAAGTCCTCGGCGGCCATCTGCCCGGTGGTGAAGGCGCGCACCGCGTCCGCGAGGGAGGGCGGGGACGGCTCCGGGTACAGCGGCGGCTGCTGGCCGTACCCGCCGACACCGCCCTGCATCTGCTGCTGCGCCGAGCCGTACTGCTGCTGAGCAGCACCACCGTCCATAGGCTGGCCGTATCCGTACATGGGCGCAAGCGTACCGAGGCCCGGGGCGGCGCAGGGGCAGAGCGGCGGAACCCCCGCGGACTAGACCCTTCTCACACTGGGGCCGATAGGGGTTGCGTCTTATTACCGACGGGTAGCATCATCGTAGCTACTTGTTGGTTCGTGAACTAGGTGCGAGGAGCCAGTGCCTCGCCGATCCCTCTACGGAGCCGTCACCATGGGGCACTACAAGCCGAATCTCCGCGACATCGAGTTCAACCTCTTCGAAGTACTGGGGCGCGACAAGGTGTACGGCACCGGCCCGTTCGAGGAGATGGACGTCGAGACCGCCAAGAGCGTCCTGGAGGAGCTGACCCGCCTCTCCGAGAACGAGCTGGCCGAGTCCTTCGCCGACGCCGACCGCAACCCGCCGGTCTTCGACCCGGAGACCAACACCGCGCCGGTCCCCGCGTCCTTCAAGAAGAGCTACCAGGCCTTCATGGACTCCGAGTACTGGCGCCTCGGCCTGCCCGAGGAGATCGGCGGCACCACCTCGCCGCGCTCCCTGATCTGGGCCTACGCCGAGCTGGTCCTGGGCGCCAACCCGGCCGTGTGGATGTACTCCTCGGGCCCGGCGTTCGCCGGCATCCTCTTCGAGGAGGGCAACGAGGTCCAGAAGCACATCGCCTCGATCGCCGTGGAGAAGCAGTGGGGCTCCACGATGGTGCTCACCGAGCCCGACGCGGGCTCCGACGTGGGCGCCGGCCGCACCAAGGCCGTCCAGCAGGAGGACGGCTCCTGGCACATCGAGGGCGTGAAGCGCTTCATCACCTCCGGTGAGCACGACATGTCGGAGAACATCCTCCACTACGTCCTCGCCCGCCCCGAGGGCGCCGGCCCCGGCACCAAGGGCCTGTCCCTCTTCCTCGTGCCGAAGTACGAGTTCGACTTCGAGACCGGCGAGCTGGGCGAGCGCAACGGCGTCTACGCCACCAACGTCGAGCACAAGATGGGCCTGAAGGCCTCCAACACCTGCGAGATGACCTTCGGCGACCGGCACCCCGCCAAGGGCTGGCTGATCGGTGACAAGCACGAGGGCATCCGCCAGATGTTCCGCATCATCGAGTTCGCCCGCATGATGGTCGGCACGAAGGCGATCTCCACGCTCTCCACGGGCTACCTGAACGCGCTGGAGTACGCCAAGGAGCGCGTCCAGGGTCCGGACCTGGCGCAGTTCATGGACAAGGCCGCGCCCAAGGTCACCATCACCCACCACCCCGACGTGCGCCGCTCGCTGATGACGCAGAAGGCGTACGCCGAGGGCATGCGCGCCCTCGTGCTCTACACCGCCTCCGTCCAGGACACGATCCAGGTCAAGGAGGCGAACGGCGAGGACGCCGCCGCCGAGCACGCGCTGAACGACCTGCTCCTGCCGATCGTCAAGGGCTACGGCTCCGAGAAGGCCTACGAGCAGCTCGCCCAGTCGCTGCAGACCTTCGGCGGCTCCGGCTTCCTCCAGGAGTACCCGATCGAGCAGTACATCCGGGACTCCAAGATCGACACCCTCTACGAGGGCACCACGGCGATCCAGGGCCAGGACTTCTTCTTCCGGAAGATCGTCCGCAACCAGGGCGCCGCGCTGAACGCCCTCGCCGAGGACATCAAGAAGTTCCTGGCGCTCGGCACCGGCGGCGAGGAGCTGTCCGGCGCCCGTGAGCAGCTCGCCAAGGCGGCCGTCGAGCTGGAGGCCATCGTCGGCCTGATGCTGACCGACCTCGCGGCCACCGAGCAGGACACCAAGAACATCTACAAGGTGGGCCTGAACACCACCCGCCTGCTGCTGGCCTCCGGCGACGTCGTCATCGGCTACCTGCTCCTCAAGGGCGCCGCGATCGCCGCCGAGAAGCTGGCCACCGCCTCGGCGAAGGACCAGGCCTTCTACACCGGCAAGATCGCCGCGGCGAAGTTCTTCGCCGCGAACGTCCTGCCCGGCGTCACCCTCGCCCGCAAGGTCGCCGCGGGCGTCGAGCTGGACCTGATGGAGCTGGACGAGGCCGCGTTCTGATCCCGTGGGTCCGTCGCGCGGGCCCGCTTCCCTTCCGGGGGGAGCGGGCCCGCGCCCGTCGTTAAGGTGAACCCATGAGCGCACCCGCTGCCCGCTTCGACCGCGGCCACACCGACGACCTGATGTCCTTCCTGGCGGCCGGACCGTCGCCGTACCACGCGGTCGCGACCACCGCGGCGCGGCTGGAGAAGGCCGGCTTCCGGCAGGTCGCGGAGACGGACGCGTGGGACGGCACCAGCGGTGGCAGGTACGTGCTGCGCGGCGGCGCGATCGTCGCCTGGTACGTCCCCGGGGGCGCCGAGCCGCACACCCCGTTCCACATCGTCGGCGCGCACACCGACTCCCCGAACCTGCGCGTCAAGCCGCAGCCGGACAGCGGTGCGCACGGCTGGCGCCAGGTCGCCGTCGAGATCTACGGCGGCCCGCTGATGAACTCCTGGCTGGACCGCGACCTGGGCCTGGCCGGCCGGCTGACCCTGCGCGACGGCTCCTCGGTCCTGGTGAACGTGGACCGCCCGCTGCTGCGCGTGCCCCAGCTGGCGATCCACCTGGACCGCGCGGTGTCCACGGAGGGCCTCAAGCTCGACAAGCAGCGCCACCTGCAGCCGGTGTGGGGCCTCGGCAACGACGTGCGCGAGGGCGACCTCATCTCCTTCCTGGAGCAGGAGGCCGGGATCACGGCCGGCTCGGTGGCCGGCTGGGACCTGATGGTCCACCCGGTGGAGCCGCCGGCCTACCTCGGCCGGGACCGGGAGCTGGTCGCCGGACCGCGCATGGACAACCTGTTCTCCGTGCACGCGGCCACGGCAGCCCTGACCGCCGTCGCCACCTCCGGCGCCGCCCTCACCCGCATCCCGGTGCTCGCCGCCTTCGACCACGAGGAGAACGGCTCCCAGTCGGACACCGGCGCGGACGGCCCGCTGCTCGGCTCGGTCCTCGAGCGCTCGGTCTTCGCCCGCGGCGGTTCGTACGAGGACCGCGCCCGCGCCTTCGCCGGCACGGTCTGTCTGTCCTCCGACACGGGCCACGCCGTCCACCCCAACTACGCCGAGCGCCACGACCCCACCCACCACCCCCGGGTCAACGGCGGCCCCATCCTCAAGGTCAACGTCAACAACCGCTACGCCACGGACGGTTCGGGCCGCGCGGTCTTCGCCGCGGCCTGCGAGAAGGCGAACGTCCCCTTCCAGACCTTCGTCTCCAACAACTCCATGCCCTGCGGCACCACGATCGGCCCGATCACCGCGGCCCGCCATGGCATCCGCACGGTCGACATCGGCGCGGCGATCCTGTCGATGCACAGCGCCCGCGAACTCTGCGGCGCCGACGACCCGTTCCTCCTGGCGAACGCGCTGACGGCGTTCCTGGAGGGCTAGTCGGCGACCTGGAGGGCCGGGACGCCGGGACGTGGGGCTCCGCGCCCGCCGCCGGCACGGCGAGCACCGGTCAGGTCAGGGTGTGGCCCGTGGTGACGTCCACGTGGTCCGGCACCTCCTCGTGCCGGTCGCCGACCGTGAGCGTGCCGGTCGGCTCGAAGAGGAGGACCTCGGCGCGCCGGGGCGCGGACGGCCTGTGCTCGGTGCCACGCGGGACGGTGAACACCGATCCCCTGGTCAGGATGACCGTGCGCGCACCGGCCGGCTCGCGCAGCCCCAGGTGCACCTCGCCCTCCACGACCAGGAAGAACTCGTCGGTGTCCTCGTGCACGTGCCAGACGTGCTCGGCCTCGAACTTTGCGATGCGGACGTCGTAGTCGTTGACGGCGGCGACGATACGGGGACTCCAGCACTCGTCGAAGGAGGCGAAGGCCTTGTCCAGGGAGATGGGTTCCATGGGTTGCATGGGTTCATCGTGCGGGTGGCCTGGGGGTGCGTACGAGTGCTAGGAATCGCACATGCCGCAAGGATCCTCTCAGCCTTCTCCGCCGCACCCGCGCCGGACTCGTCGGACTGACCGGACTCACCGGACTCACCGGACTCACCGGGTCGCCGTGATCGTCGACGAGGGCACCAACCCCTTCGAAGTCGGCGTCGCCACCGAGCTGTTCGGGCTGCCCAGGCCGGAACTGGGCGGCCAGGGGGCGCTGTACGAGGTGACGCTGTGCGCGCCCGGCTCCGGGGTCCGGATGAACCACGGCTTCTTCACCCTGACCGGCGTGTCCGGCCTGGAGGCGGTGGACGAGGCCGACACCCTCGTCGTACCGGGCCGCCCCGACAACGTCGTACCGCGCGGTGCCGACGTCCTCGACGCCATCCGCCGCACGCACGCGCGTGGAGCACGGGTCATCAGCTTCTGCACCGGCAGCTTCGCCCTGGCCGAGGCGGGACTGCTCGACGGCCGGCGCGCCACCACGCACTGGATGTGGGCGGACGCCTTCCGGGAGCTGCATCCCGAGGTGCTGCTGGAGCCGGACGTGCTGTTCGTGGACGACGGCGACCTGCTCACGGCCGCCGGCAGCGCCGCCGCGCTCGACCTCGGGCTGCACGTCTGGCGCCGCGACCACGGCGCCGAACTCGCGAACGCCGTCTCCCGGCGCCTCGTCTTCGCCGCCCACCGGGACGGCGGTCAGCGGCAGTTCGTGGAGCGCCCGGTGCCCGACGTGCCGGACGAGTCGCTCGGCCCGCTGCTGGCCTGGGCGCAGGAACGGCTGGCCGAGCCGCTGACCGTGGCGGACCTCGCCACCCGCGCTGCCGTCAGCCCCGCCACGCTGCACCGCCGCTTCCGCGCGCAGCTCGGCACGACGCCGCTGGCCTGGCTCACCGGCGAGCGCGTCGCCCTGGCCTGCCGGCTGATCGAGCGGGGCGAGGAACGCCTGGACGCCGTCGCGGCCCGCAGCGGCCTCGGCACGGCGGCCAATCTGCGGGCCCGGCTGCGCCGGGAGACGGGGCTCAGCCCATCGGCGTACCGCAGGCGCTTCGGACCGGCGGCCCGGTGATGATCACGGCGGGGCGGGGAACGGTACGGGCATGAGATTCCTCGTACGCGACCGGCTCCTCGGCATCGGTGAAGACTATTGGATCGAGGACGAACACGGCCGGAAGGTGTTCCTCGTCGACGGCAAGGCGATGCGGCTGCGGGACACCTTCGAGCTGAAGGACGTCCACGGACACGTCCTGATCGACATCCACCAGAAGATGTTCGCCCTGCGCGACACGATGGTGATCGAGCGGGACGGCGAGGGCCTGGCCAGGATCCGCCGCAAACGCCTGTCCCTGCTGCGCAACCACTACCGGGTCGCCCTGGCCGACGGCACCGAACTGGACGTCAGCGGAAAGATCCTGGACCGCGAGTTCGCCGTCGAGTACGACGGTGAGCTGCTCGCGGTGGTCTCCCGCCGCTGGCTGCACCTGCGGGAGACCTACGGCGTCGACGTCGTCCGCGACGACGCGGACCCGGCCCTGCTGATCGCCGTGACGGTGTGCGTGATCCACCTCGCGGAGAAGGAGCGCGAGGAGGGCTAGGGGGACGAGGAGGACGAGGAGGCGTCGTGAGGCGGGCGCAGGCCGAGGACCCGGTCCTTCAGGGCGGGGAACTGCTCGCGGGTGCCGGCCACCTTCGCCGGGTCGAGGTCGACGGTGAGGATCTCCTCGTCCGGTCCCGCCTCGGCGAGGACCTCGCCCCACGGGTCCACCACGATCGAGTGACCGGCCTGGGGAACTCCCGCATGGGTCCCGGCCGTTCCACAGGCGAGCACGAACGCCTGGTTCTCCACCGCCCGCGCCTGAGCCAGCAGCGTCCAGTGCGCGCGCCGCCGCTCGGGCCACCCGGCCGGGAGGACGAGGATCTCGGCGCCGGCGTCGACCAGTCCGCGGAAGAGTTCGGGGAAACGGAGGTCGTAGCAGGTGGCCACGCCCAGCGTGGTCCCGGGCATCCGGACCGTCACCAGCTCCTGCCCCGCACCCATCAGCACGGCCTCGCCCTTGTCGAAGCCGAAGCGGTGGATCTTGCGGTAGGCGGCGGCCAGTTCACCGGAGGGGGAGAAGACGAGAGAGGTGTTGTAGAGGGGCCCGTCACCCGCGGCGGAACCGCTGCCGGGCGCGGCGCGCTCCGGGATCGACCCGGCGTGCAGCCACACGCCCGCGTCGCTCGCGGCCTTGGCCATCGCTTCGTACGTCGGCCCTTCGAGCGGCTCGGCCTCACGGTTGAACGCCTCGTAGGCGAAGGCGCCGGTGGTCCACAGCTCCGGAAGGACCACGAGATCGGCACCAGCCTGCTCCCGGACCAGCCCGGCCACCCGCTGCCGCCGGGAGTCGACCGATTCGTCCTCGTTCACGCCGATCTGGATCAGCGAGGCGCGCACACTACCACCGTCCTGGGATTCGAGACGTCCACACAGGCCTACGATCGTCACACGAAAGCACTGCCGAGGTGACTGATTGCAGCGTAACTTGGGGGTCCCCCCGATTCGAGCGCAGCCGAGAATTGGGGGAGGTCCAGACACCCACCGCCGTGCCGCCGCCGCCCGCTGGCAACGCCGCCACCACCTGCCCGTGTACCGACCGCCGAGGGGTCCCGTTCCGTGAGTTTGCATCCCACCCTCCAGCCCTACGCCGACGCCTGGACACACTCCGTCGAAGCGATATCGGGGATGCTGCAGCCGCTCGTCGAGGGCGAGTGGAACCGGCGGACTCCCTGCCCCGGCTGGTCGGTCCGGGACGTCGTGTCGCACGTCATCGGCCTGGACTGCGAGATGCTCGGCGATCCGCGCCCCATCCACTCCCTGCCGAGCGACCTCTTCCACGTCAGGACCGAGCACCAGCGCTACATGGAGATGCAGGTCGACAGCCGCCGTCATCACACGGCGCCGGAGATGACGGCCGAGCTGGAGTACACGATCATCCGGCGCAACCGCCAGCACCGCAACGAGTCCCGCGACCCCGGCACCACGGTGCGCGGCCCGCTCGGCAAGGACGTCACCCTGGAGCAGGCCTATCGCACCCGGGCGTTCGACGTGTGGGTGCACGAGCAGGACCTGCGCACGGCCCTCGGCCTGCCGGGCAACCTCGACTCGCCGGGTGCGCACGTGGTCCGCGACGTCCTTCTGGAAGCACTCCCCAGGGTCGTCGCGAAGGACGCGAACGCGCCGCGCAGCTCGGCGATCGTCTTCGACGTGCACGGCCCGGTGGAGTTCCTGCGCACGATCCGCGTCGACATCCAGGGCCGGGGCACCCTGGAGACAGCCCCGGCCCTCGGCCCCGCCGCCGCGCTCACGCTCGACTGGGAGACCTTCGTCCGCCTGGCCTGCGGCCGCGTCACCCCGGAGGCGGTGACGGACCGGGTGAAGACCGAGGGCGACCCGGACCTGACGGCGGCGATCCTGCGCAACTTCACGGTGACGCCGTAGGCGTGTCGTGGCGGGCAGCCGTCGAGGGTGAGCGCCGCAGCGGGTTGCCGCAGCCTGTTGTCACAGCGGGCCGTCACAACAGGCTGTCCGGCCTCTCGGTCCACGGGGGAGGCGTGATGCGCGGGCGGGAGAGCCCCGGCTACGCCGCGGGCACGTGCACCGTCTCCACCCGGCTGGCGACCAGCCGCTCGCGCTCACGCCGGGCCGCCCGCCCCCGAAGCCGCAGGATCTGGCTGACGCCCAGTGCCTGCAGCACGAACACCGACGAGAACGCGACGTCGTAGTCGTCACCCGTGGCGTCCAGCAGCACCCCGATCGCGAACAGCGTCGTCATCGAGGCGATGAACCCGCCCATGTTGGTGATCCCGGACGCCGTCCCCTGCCGCTCGGGCGGATTGGCCGGCCGCGCGAAGTCGAAGCCGAGCATCGACGCCGGCCCGCACGCCCCGAGCACCGTGCACAGCACCACCAGCAGCCACATCGGCGCCCGCTCCCCCGGGTACAGGATCGCCGCCGCCCACATCAGCGCCGTGGCTCCGACCGTCCCGAGGGCCAGCGGCAGCCGTGCCGCGTGGTGCCGGGCGACGATCTGGCCGTAGACGAGCCCGATCACCATGTTGGACAGCACGACCAGCGTGAGCAGTTCGCCGGCCGTGGCCCGGCTCAGCCCCTGCGCCTCGACCAGGAACGGCAGGCCCCACAGCAGCAGGAACACCATCGCCGGGAACTGGGTGGTGAAGTGCACCCACAGCCCCAGCCGGGTCCCCGGCTCCCGCCAGGACGCCAGGATCTGCTGCCGCACGTAGGCCGCGCCCCGGTGCGGGGACGGCTCCGGCTCGTACCCCTCGGGGTGGTCCTTCAGGAACAGCAGCGTCAGCACCAGCACCACGGCACCGGCGAGCGCGCTGCCCGCGAACGCCGGGGTCCAGCCGATGCTGTGCAACAGCCGGGCGAGGACCAGGGTGGAGACCAGGTTGCCCGCCATGCCGACGAGCCCGGCGAGCTGTGCGATCAGCGGACCGCGCCGGGCCGGGAACCACCGGGTGCCGAGGCGCAGCACGCTGATGAAGGTCATCGCGTCGCCGCAGCCCAGCAGGGCCCGGGAGGCGAGCGCGGTGCCGTACGACGGCGAGAAGGCGAAGCCGAGCTGCCCGGCCGTGAACAGCACCGCGCCGATGCTCAGCACCTTCTTCGTGCCGAGCCGGTCGACGAGCAGGCCGACGGGTATCTGCATGCCGGCGTAGACCAGCAGTTGAAGTATGGAGAACGTGGACAGCGCGGAGGCGTTCACATGGAAACGGTCTGCGGCGTCCAGACCCGCGACACCCAGGGACGTACGGAAGATGACGGCGACGAAGTAGACGGCGACGCCTATGGACCATACGGCGGCGGCACGGCGGCCGCCCGGCGGGTCACCCGGGAGGGTGACCTTGCTCGTCGTGGCGCTCATCGCACCTCACCCCGCGCGAGGTGCTCGAACCAGGACACGTGCCGGTGCACGACCCCGACGGCCGCCTGCGCGTCCCCGGCGCGCAGCGCTTCCAGGATCTCCTCGTGCTCGGCCAGGGTCTTGGCGATCCGGTCCGGGTGCGAGTGCATGACGGCGACGCCCATCCGCAGCTGGCGGTCGCGCAGTTGGTCGTAGAGCCGGGAGAGGATCTCGTTGCCGCCGCTGCGCACGATCTCGGCGTGGAAGGTGCGGTCGGTCAGCGCGGCACCGGCCAGATCGCCGGCGGCGGCCTGCGCCTTCTGCTGCTCCAGCAGCTCGGCCAGCCGCTCCAGCAGCGCGGGCGGCGCGGGTACGGCCTTGCGCGCGGCGTGCTCCTCGACCAGTTGCCGGGTCTCCACCACATCGGCGATCTCCTGCGCGGAGACGGGCAGCACGAGGGCGCCCTTCTTCGGGTAGAGCCGGATCAGGCCCTCGACCTCCAGCCGCAGCAGCGCCTCGCGCACAGGGGTGCGCGAGACCCCGACGGCGTCGGCCAGCTCGCCCTCGGTGAGCAGCGTCCCGCCCTCGTAACGGCGGTCGAGGACACCTTGTTTGACGTGGGTGTAGACGCGGTCGGCGGCGGGTGGCTGCTTGATCGGGGACGCTGGCTGCTGGACGGCCGTTTTCATGCCCACAGGATAGATACAACACGTACGCATGCGGCGCCGACGTCCACGATCCGGACGTGACCGAAATCCCCGGGCAGCAACCGCGCAACCTTGTGTGCTACTTACGTGTCACACGTGTGCGGCCCTCTGCTCTCGCCACCTCAACTCGGCCGCACTCCAGGGGCATTCAAGACAATCGGGGTACTTCACTTTGATTACCGGCATTCACGGCACCCGCAGGACCCGTATCCGCAGAGGCGCCGCCGTCGCCGTCACCTCCGGCGCGCTGCTCGCGACCGGTGCCCTCACCGCGGTGCCCGCGCAGGCCGTCACGGCGCCCTCGATCGTGGCCGCCGGCGGCTACGTGATGAACAGCGCCAACGGTGCGTCGCTCTACACCAAGGCCGCGGACACCAAGCGGTCGACCGGATCCACCACCAAGATCATGACCGCCAAGGTCGTGCTCGCCCAGTCGAACCTCAACCTCGACAAGAAGGTGACGATCCAGAAGGCGTACAGCGACTACGTCGTCAAGAACAACGCCTCCCAGGCCCACCTGATCGTCGGCGACAAGGTCACCGTCCGCCAGCTGCTGTACGGCCTGATGCTGCCGTCCGGCTGCGACGCCGCCTACGCGCTCGCCGACACCTACGGCTCCGGCTCCACGCGCGACGCGCGCGTGAGGAACTTCATCGGCAAGATGAACACCGCCGCCAAGAGCCTGGGCCTGAAGAACACGAGCTTCGACTCGTTCGACGGCATCGGCAACGGCAACAACTTCTCGACGCCGCGCGACCTGACGAAGATCGCCAGCAGCGCGATGAAGAACGCCACGTTCCGCGCGATCGTGAAGACGAAGGCCTACACCGCGAAGACCGTCACCAAGACGGGCAGCACCCGCACGATGGCCACGTGGACCAACACCAACGGGCTCCTCAGCAGCTACAGCGGCACCATCGGCGTGAAGACCGGCTCCGGCCCGGAGGCCAAGTACTGCCTGGTCTTCGCCGCGACCCGGAACGGCAGGACGGTCATCGGCACCGTCCTCGCCTCCACGTCCATCCCGCAGCGCGAGTCGGACGCCAAGAAGCTCCTCTCCTACGGCTTCGCCAGGCTCGGCTGACGCCTGACCGGACAGACATCCACGGGCCCGTCGCGAACAGCGGCGGGCCCGTTGCCGTTCCCGGGCGCCACCCGGGGGATTCCGGGCCCGCGAGATGGAATGAATGGTGCTAGTGTCATTGGCACCATGCTGCTGCGTCTGGACAAGACCGACACCCGCCCCCTGCACGAGCAGGTCGCGGCGGCGATCCGGCGGGCCGTCGCCGAGGGCGAGTGCCGCGCCGGCGACCGGCTGCCCTCCGCCCGCGATCTCTCCGAGGCCCTGGACATCAACGTCAACACGGTCCTGCGGGGCCTGCGCGAACTGCGGGACGAGGGCCTGCTGGAGTTCCGCCGGGGCCGCGGGATCACCGTGGCCGAGGGGGCCGCCCGGCGGTCCGGACTACAGCTCAGGGTGCGGGAACTGGTCGCGGAAGCCTCCCGGCTCGGCTACAACCGCACCGACCTCATCGACATGATCCGGGGGATCTCATGACGGACGGGGAAGACAGGAAGGGCGGAAGCGGTCCGGCCGCGCACGATGACGGACGCGCTGGACGTGATGGACACGATGGGCACGGTGCACGCGGTGGACGGGTCGCGCGCTGGGGAACCGCGGCGTGCGTCGCGGCCGTCGCCGCACTGCTCGCGGGCCTGCCCTGGGCCGTCCGCGGTCGGCTCCCCGGCCGCCTGGCCACCCACTGGAGCGGCCCCGGCGCCCCCGACGGATCGATGCCGCTGTGGGCAGCCGCGGTGTTCCCGGCCGGGGTCTGGCTGCTGACCGGCCTCGCAGTGTCCCTCAGCCGGCTTCGTGCACGGGCGGGCGCCCGCCCGTGGCGGGGGATTGTGCTGGCGCCCACGGGAACCGCCCTCGTCGGCGCGCAGGCGGCCGTCGTCCGGGCCAACCTCGGCCGCACGGACTGGCACGAGGCCCGCCAGCCGGCCTGGGCCGTCGTGCTGATCCTGGCCCTGACGGGGGCCGCCCTGGCCGTCGCCTGGCGGATCGCCGTCAACGTCGCCTCCACCACACCCGCCACCGCACCACCCGAGCTGGACCTGCCCGAGGACGAGCGGCTGGCGTGGTTCTCCCACACGGCCAACCCCTGGCTCCAGTCGCTGTCCGCCGTCACATGTCTGGTCGCCGCCGGCACACTGGTGGCCCTCGGCATCGGTCTGGCGCGTCCCGCCACGCTGTGGTTCGTGTTCGCGGTCTGCGGCGTCATCGCCCTGGCCTGCGGCGTCTTCTCCTCGGTCCGCGCGAAGGTGTCGGAAGCGGGCCTGGAGGTGGCGTTCGGCCCCCTCGGCTGGCCCGTCCGCCGCTGGTCCCCCGCCGCCATCGAGTCCGCCCGCGCCGAGCAGCGCCGCCCGTCCGAGGTCGGCGGCTGGGGCTACCGCCTCAGCGGCCTGGGCACGACGGTCATGCTGCGCGCCGGCGACTGTCTCGTCGTACGCCCCCGGGGCCGCCGTAGCGACTTCGCGGTCAGCGTGGACGACGCGGAGCGCGGAGCGGCCCTGCTGAACTCCCTGCGCCGACGGGGCCGAGCCGGCATCGACTGAGCCCGCATCGGCCGAGGCGGTGTCAGCCGAAGCGGTGTCAGCGCAGACGTCGGCCCTCCTTCGCCGGGAGCTGGTCGTAGGTCTTGACGGTGTACACGGCGTCGTAGGTCATCAGGTTCCCGCGGCCGCCAGGCAGGCCGAGCCGGTGGTTGAGGGGGCCGGTGAGGCGGCGCAGTCTTCGGCGGCCGGGGCGGTGAACGTGTCGTCGTACGCCGAGAACGTGATCACGGGCGGGTCCTGGGAGAGCCACGTGGAGGGGCCGGAGCGCACAGAACACCTGCCTGCAGCGCCTGTTGAGAGGGACGAGGTCAGCGGAATCCCGGCAGCCGCCGCAGTTCGCCGACCTTCAGCACGCGCGCCAGCAGAAGGAAGACGAGCGCGAGGGCGAGCGTGCCGGCCAGGGTCACCAGGACCGCCCCCGCCGTGCCGTCCCCGAGCACGCCGGCGCAGCCCCGCGCCGTCGCCCAGCCCGCCGCCGCGCCCCCGGCGCCGGCGCACAGCAGCTTGGTGTACGTGCCGCGCAGGGTGCCGTCGTCGAGCCGGCCGCCGGTGCGGCGGGCCAGCAGGCGGGCGGTGAGGACGAGGCCGACGAGGTAGGAGACGGCGTAGGCGCCGGCCATGCCGGTGACCGCCCAGCGCGCGGGCAGCAGCAGATGGCAGGCGGTGGCCAGCGCGATGTTCACCATCTGGGTCCACACGGCCATGAAGAACGGCGTACGCGTGTCCTCGAAGGCGTAGAAGCCGCGCAGCAGGAGGTACTGCGCCGAGAACGGGATCAGACCGAGCCCGAAGGCCTGGAGCATATGGCCGAGGGGACGGGTCGAGGCGGCGTCGGCGGCACCGTGCGCGAACAGGAGAGCGGCGATGTCCGGGCCGAGCGCGGTGAACAGGTAGGCGGCCGGGACGATCACCACGCCGCTGACCCGCAGCGCACGGGACAGATCGCCACGCAGATCGGCGATCCGTCCCTCGGCCGCCGCCCTGCTCATCCGCGGCAGCAGGGCCGTGACGAGCGAGACGGTGACGATGGACTGGGGCAGCATCCAGATGGTCTGCGCGTAGCTGTACGCGGTGTAGCCGACGCCCGCGTCCGGCAGCTGGGTGTCGGCGGAGTTCGCGTAGTTGGTGACGACGGTGAGCCCCACCAGGTTCGTCAGCACGAACAGCAGCGTCCACTTGGCCGCGTGGACCCCCGAACCGAGCCCCGCGCCCCGCCAGTCGAACCGGGCCCGGAAACGGAAACCGGCGGCGCGGGCGAAGGGGACGAGGGCGAGGGCCTGTACGGCGATCCCGAGGGTCGTACCGACACCGAGCCAGCGGACCTGCGCGTCGGTGACCTCGGCGACGGTACGGGGGACGGTCATCATCCCTAGGTAGAGGCCGAACATCGTCACGAGCACGACGTTGTTGAGAACGGGCGTCCACATCATCGCGCCGAACTTCTCGCGCGCGTTGAGGACTTGACCGTAGATGGCGAAGAGGCCGTAGAAGAAGATCTGCGGCAGCAGGAAGCGCGCGAAGACGACGGTGAGCCGGAACGCCGCGTGCTCCTTGGGTGTGTCCCTCATATAGAGGGACGCGATCTCCGGCGCCGCCCATACGGCGAGCACGGTCCCGACGGCCAGCACACTGACGACGAGGGTCACCAGCCGCTGCTCGTACGCCCGCCCGCCGTCGGCGTGCGCCGCCCGTGCCCGCACCAGCTGCGGCACCAGTACGGCGTTGAGCGCACCGCCGATCAGCAGGGTGTAGAGGCTGGTGGGCACGGTGTTGGCCGTGTTGTACGTGGTGGCGAGCAGCCCGGTACCGAGGGCGGCGCCCTGCAGCACCTGCCGGATCAGCCCGGTCGCCCGGGAGACGACGGTGCCGCCGGCCATCAGCACGGACGAGCGCGCGACCCCGGCTCCCGCTTGGGGCCTCGCATGCCGAGCGGCGGTCTTCTCCCCCGTGACCATGGCGTGAATATACGGCAGTTGGTGTCAACGCCCCCGAGCGAGGTGCGCGGCGAACGCCTTCCAGGCGGCTCGGCCGACGGCGACCACTGCGCCCGCCGGGTCCCTGGAGTCCCGGAGGGCGATGGTGTGGGGGATGTTGCGGGCGGCTCCGACGCACTCCCCGCGCGGGCGCCGGCACCCGCAGTACGTGCCCGAGATCGCCGTCCGGCATCCGCAGCCGCTCGTACGTCTCGCGCCGCTCCTCGGCCAGGACCGCCCCGAACCCGGCGATCCGCTCCGCACGGCGTCGCACGGCGTGCCGTTCTGTCGTTCCGTCACATGTACGTAGCCACTTGATGCGTTCTTGGACACCGTCGGTAAAAAGCCTGGTTCCGGTGTCAGTCGTCCTCCGTAGGATGACTACGACATCAGTGAAGCAGCCAATGTCCGGGGGAGGCATACGGCATGGTTCGAGGTGCAGGACCAGAGCACGGCGGAAGAGCCGGCCTCCACGTTTCGTCCAAGGACCTGACCAGGCTCGCGGAAGACCTCGCCGGCATGCAGGACCATCTCGACAAACAGGTCCGACGCATGGACGAGCTCGTCGACCGGATCGAGGCGGGCTGGCGCGGACCGGCGGCCACCACGTACAGGCAGTTCCACCGAGCAGCCGCCAAGGACGCCGTGCGCATCCGTGAGGTGATGAAGCAGTTGGAGGAGGCTGTACGGCTCAGCCGGGACGGATTCTCCGAAACGGATCTGGGCGTGCTCGAGCGCATGCGCGGCATCCATGTCGACATCGACAGCGAGGTCGACAAGCTCTCCACCCCGAACACGGAGCAGCAACCGGCCGGCAGCCCGGCGCAACCACGCAGCAGTCTCGACTCGTACTGACACGAGCAGGCACGTGACGTACCTGCGGTACCGGCATCCGCAGGAAGAAGCAGAAGTACCAGGGGGTGACATGTCGACCGGATCCGATCCTGCCGACGACCACATAGCGGTGTCCTTCGGCACGCTGCAGGAACTCGCCATCGAGCTGGAGGACATCCTCAAAAAGCTCAACGGCAGACTCGACGACCTCTACGACCGTGTCGAACCCGTCGTCCTGTCCTGGAAGGGCGAGGCCCGCGAGATCTTCGTCCAGAAACTGGACGAATGGGACCGCTCCGCCCAGGATCTCCAGGCGGACCAGAAGTGGCTTCACGGGTACGTCACCACCGGCCACGCCAACTACACGGCCGCCCACAAGGCGGTCCTGCGCGGCTGGGGGGCGGCCTGATGGGAACCCGCCCGAGCGATGCCGAGCGCCGGCAGGAACGGGACCAGCTCAAAACGACGGCACCCGGCTCCGGCGGCGGCTTCGATCTGAAGCCGCCGCACCTGTACTACACCTCGGCCGTGGTGCGCGACGGGCAGTTCGACTACGACAAGGGCGCGACGACGCTGGTGAACGCCCTCAACCAGTACAGTCAGTCGGCGGGCACGGGATCGGGGCCCGACGCCTTCGCCAAGGCCTATATGCAGATCGCCGAGAAGTTCGTCGAGGTCTGGGCGGCCAGCGTGGTGAGCGTCGGCGGCGTCGCTGTCGGCCTGACCCTGACGGCCAACAACTACCAGGCGGCGGACTGGGCTTCGCGAGGCATGTACGGTCCCCCGCCCCGCCGCACACCGCCCGTCGTCATCGACAAAGCGCCCGACTACGGGCGGATCAACGACATCAAGTGGTCCGGCACCGGCCAGGACGCCGACTCATGGGCGATTTCCGGAGCCCTTGGCCACATCCCCGACTTCCTCGCGGGCGTCATCCGGCCGGCCATCGAGTACGGTCTCAATCTGGGCAAGACGCATGAAATCACTCCCGGCGCCCGTGAAGACGACCTCAAAGGCATGTCCAGCGCGTGGCAGGAGGCCGGGAAGACCGCGCTGAAAGCGGGGGACAACTTCACGTCCGCCATCGAGTACATGACCGATCCCCACGGGAACAACGAGTGGCAGAGCGCGATGAAGGCCTTCTGCCAGTCGATCTGGGGCACCACCGCCTGGGGCAGAACCCGGGACGCGCAGGGGCACATCGCGCAGCAGGGCGGCCGCAGCTGGAAAACCTCGGGCACCGTCGCCCCTGCGCAGCGCCGACCGATCCTGGAGGTTCTCCAGCACACGGCGGAAACCATGCACACGACCTGTTCCGACTTGGTCCAGGTCGCGCAGACGTGCCGGCAGACCACCAGCCAGCTCGCCGAGAAGGCCGCCAAGGGGATGGTGGAGGAGCTGACCAGCGGGAACCCGCTGGAGATCCTCGAACTCGCAGGCCCTCAGATGTTCGCGAAGCTGGTCTGGACCTTCCGGAGTCACATGGACCGAGAAGCAGCGGACAAAGCTGTCGAAATCTACCAACAGAAATTCCACGAAGCCGCTGCCACACTGCTCGCTCTGGAATGGGAGCTGGACGAAGCGCTGAGAAGCGCGCCGACTTTCATCGCCGAGGAAGCCAGGGCGGAGGCCTTCGGCGGCCGTTCACTGAACGACTTCAAGAAAGAACACAAGATCCTGAACGGGGAAAACCCATTCCCCTACAAATACACGATCGACCTGGCCATGGAGGAGGATCTCGAGGGCGGCCACACCATTGACAAACACGTGGGAAAGACCGATGCTCAGCTCCTGCAGCGCTTGCGTGATCAAGCCAAGGGAAACGGGGAGCCAAAGATTCCGGCAGCATCCAGCTTCCCGGACCTGGATACTGCCCAGAATTACACGTTGGACTGCATTCGGCAGCGAACCACCGAGATCGACCAGTGGTTGGCCACCGGCGACCCGCCCACACCGCCGACCAAGGTCTTCACAGTGCCATCGGTGGGCGCCGCCGCCAACGACCCGCTGGCCGTCCCTCCGGTGACCGGGCGCACCTCACGGGTGGTCAACGGTCAGGCAACCCCAGTGACCAATGCTTACGGCGTCGCCACCCGCCTCAAATATGATGGCTCCCTCCGTCCGCCATTCGTCGTGGTCACATCCATGCCTGAATAACCCCGAGACTTTGCCGCGCAGAGCGATCCCGCCAGAAGGAGCCGCCATGTCGTCCCCGGATGCCGAGGCCTGGGCCGAGGCCCTCGCCATGTACGAGGAGCGGTACTCGTATGTCCTGGTGGGACCCCGCGCGCACGGGAACTGGGTACGGGACGTCGCGGCTCTGATGCGCCGAGAGGTGGCAGATCCCCGGTCATGGAAATGGGTCGACGTCGACGAAGGCGAGGAGGAGCGCCTGGACGACCCCGTCTTCCCCTTCGTCCTGCCGCCTGCAGAGGAGGGGCCTGAAGAGGAATGGCGGGACAGACTGCTGACGGTCCCCCGGGTATCGGTAAAAAGGCTGCTCGTCATGCTGGCCACGACATGGCTGAATGTCCCCCGAGAAATCATCTACAATGACTTTGAGAGACGACGGCCGGAACTTGAGCGAAAGGCCGGGGTAATCCTCTCACGCTTCCCCGAGGAGACAGTCTTCTACACCAATTCCGGAGTTCCGGGCAGCGACAACCAGAGTCGATCGGACGTTCCGGATTTCTACGGAGCGATCACCGGCTGCGCCCCCGTTTCGCAGTACGACTGGGACCTCGGCCTTGTCGCGGTGTCCAGCGCAGAAGTGGGCCTCTTCTGGTCCTTCGACGCAACGTAGAGCCGTTGCCGACCACTCAAAGACCTTCGACCCTTCCGGACGGACTCCGTGAAAAACGCCGGTAACGCCGACGAGAACGCCGCACTGCCGCACGAGACACCCGCCCCGGTGCCCACCCGGTCCGCCACCTACCCCGACCGTGAGACCGCCCAATGGGCCACCCAACAGGTCGTCACCGCAAACGAGCAGCTCATCCACCGCTGGCTCGCCCGGTCAACACGCCCCCGCCTGGCCATCGAGGCCTCCTGGCCGTCCCGGTCCGAGCCGGTCGGCCGGGTGCTGTTGCAGGCGATGATGCTGGCGGGCCGGGACCCGGTCGACGTACGCGCGGCCAGGGTGATCCTCAAGCGGGACACGACGCGCCCCCACGGATTCGCCGTCCACGCCACGTTCCCGATCTACCTGTAGCGACCTGGAGAGGCAGACGACCGTGCCCCTGAGCCCTCTCGAACACGACCGCCGTTACGGCGAACTCGACCACGTCATGCGCGCCTACCTCGGGCAGCCTGCGGACGACACCCCCGACAAGCCCGGTCAGGCACTGGCCGCCTACCTTCGCCACACGTGGCACAGCCGACCGTGGGCCCTCGCCACCGCCGAGCGGCAACTGCGCGACTACGCCGACAACCCTCCCGGACGGCTCCGGCTGCGCCTCGGCGAGTACTACGCCATCCCCGATGTCGGCCTGGCCGACGGAGACGTCCGGCAGTGGTTGTACTGCCTCGCCGATCACATCGAGCACAGCATCGAGAGCGGCGAGGTGCCGCCCCCGGCCACCCCCGCCACCCACTGGGAATGGCACGCGCGCTTTCCCGAACTCGGCCAGTTCCTCGGCGGCTGGTTCTCGCAGGACATGCCGGACGAGTTCGACGGTCATGATGCGGCGGTCGACGACTACCGCGACTCAGCGGACCCCCAGCTCGTCGCCCGCCTCGTCGGGGAACTCCACGAGCTGCTCGCCCTGGATCTGGACGAGTCCGACTACGCCCTCGCCGTCGCCGAACTGGGCATGGAAGTCGACGCACCCGCGCCGTACTCGCCGAGCGGCTGGCTGGCACTGGTCGCCGAGCGGCTTGCCACGCCGCGTGCCGACTACGGCCCGACCGCCCCGCAGATGTGAAGTACGGTGTGAACGCGATGAGTTGTCACCGCTGATGAAACGGCTGGCGCACGACGGACGTGTGTACGTGCGCTCAGGGCAGCTCCCGTCGACGGCCGGAGGCGTCGAGGGGATCCGGGCCGCCGTCGCCTCCGAAGTCCACGTCCTTCTGCGGCGGTTGTGGAAGGACTGGGAGCGATACGCCTCCGGCCCGGAGGGCCCGTCATCCGCTCAGCAGGTGGAGGAGGCACTGGAGACCCCCGCCGCACACCAGGCTGCGGAACTCATGGGCCGGTTCGCCGCCGAGTGCCTGATGTGGCCCGGTGCCACATTCATGGAACGCGCCGAAGCGGACGCCGTCGTCCGCCGTGTGGTGGAGCTTCTCGGGCCCGACGCCCGCTGGTGGTCCACCTATGACTCGGAGGCCGAGGGCGTCTGCACCGGCATCTCCGCCTGCACCTTCGACGGCCTCGTCACCGGCACCGACGGCCGGCACTTCATCGTGCTGATCCAGGTCGGCGAAGACTGACTCCGGGGTCCGCAGTCGCGCGTTCCTGGCGGGCTTCACCCTCAATCGTGAACTTCCCGCTTGCAGTTGGCATATTCGATTTGCTCCGCTCTACGTTCCCCGCGGAGGTGGTTCACATGATCGAACCCAGCAAGCGGCCCGACTCGTCCCGCCGGCATGAGGCGATCGACGTCAGCGACTTCGTGTACGCGGCGACGGGCGCCCGCGTCAGGCGGCTGACGATGCCGGACGGGAGTCATTGGTTTCCGGCGGTGGATGTGTGCACGGAACTCGGATACACCACGCCCAAGAAGGCACTCCTCGATCACGTACCGGAGGAGCATCGAGAAAATCTCGAGACCGTGACTGGAAGTCACGGTCTCGGCATTCCCGCAGGTAGAGAGTGGCGTCGAGACCTGAACGTCATCTCTCTGCAGGGTCTCATCCTCCTCGTCCAGGCCTGCACGAAAGCCGCCTGTGCCCCCTTCAAGCAATGGGCCGCCGAGGTGATCGAGACCGTCCAGCGAGAGGGGTCCTACACCCTGGAGGAGGCCGAGGTGCAGCCCGCCGACCCCGGTGCTCCCATCGCCTACGCCATGCCGGAGCAGGTGGCCGAGGCCATCGTCCGGCTGGAGGCGCACAACCTTCGGGTGGACGAGGATCTCGCGACCGCACAGCGCGAATCACTGGCTGTGCAACGGGAGTTGCTCGTCACGCAACAGGCCACGCTCGCCACGCAGCAGGCCGCCCTCACCGCCCAGGAGGCCATGGCGACAGCGATGCAGCGCATCGCCGACCGCCTCGACATCCTGGCCCTCGGCCGTCCCGCACCGCCGTCCGACACCTCCGCGGCTGCGCCCACGACGGAGTCCGTCCTCGCGGAATGGCGACAGCGGCTGTCCGTGACGGAGGACGTGTGGACCGTGGCCGTCGTCATCGCCCCCGTCCTCGTCGACAAGGGCGAACTGCGCGAGCCACTCGAATCCATTGCCGCCCGCACGGGACTCTCGGTGCGGCGTGTCAATGAATGTCTACGACTGCTGCGGCGGCACGCCTGCATCCGTTCCCGGGGCGGGGCCGAGGACGGGGCACCGGTGTACGTGTTGAACCGGTGAGCGACTGGGCACGGGAGGCGGTCGCACATCGTAGGTGCGGCCGCCTTCCCGTGGCTACGAGGCCACCCGCTCAGGGCTTCAAAGGCCCTCGAAGCCCCTCACGCCCAGCTGATCAGCCTCTTCGGCTGCTCCAGGATCGCCGCCACGTCAGCCAGCACCTTGGAGCCCAGCTCGCCGTCCACCAGTCGGTGGTCGAAGCTCAGCGCCAGCGTGGTGACCTGGCGGGGCTTGACCTTGCCCTTGTGGACCCACGGCTGCAGCTTGATCGCGCCGATCGCGAGGATCGCCGATTCACCGGGGTTGAGGATCGGCGTGCCGGTGTCGACGCCGAAGACGCCGACGTTCGTGATGGTGATCGTGCCGCCCTGCATCGCCGCCGGGGACGTCCTGCCCTCGCGGGCCGTCGCCACCAGCTCGCCGAGGGCCCCGGCCAGCTGCGGGAGCGTCTTGTCGTGCGCGTCCTTGATGTTCGGCACGATCAGGCCGCGCGGGGTGGCCGCGGCGATGCCCAGGTTGACGTAGTGCTTCTGCACGATCTCCTGGGCGGCCTCGTCCCAGGACGCGTTGATGTCCGGGTTGCGCTTGATCGCGACCAGCAGCGCCTTGGCGATCAGCAGCAGCGGGTTGACCCGCAGGCCCTGGAACTCCTTGTCCTGCTTCAGCTCCTCGACCAGCTTCATCGTGCGGGTCACGTCCACCGTCACGAACTCCGTGACATGCGGCGCGGTGAAGGCCGAGCCGACCATCGCCGTGGCCGTCGCCTTGCGGACACCCTTGACGGGGATGCGGGTCTCGCGCGCGGTGTCGTACGACGCCACGGGCGCCGGCGCCGGCGTCACGGGTGCGGCGGCGACCGGGGCAGCCGTCGGTGCGGCCGCCGCGGGCGTGGCCGCCGCGTGGACGTCCTCGCGGGTGATGACACCGTCGGGGCCGGACGGGGTGACCGTGTCCAGGTCGACGCCGAGGTCCTTGGCCAGCTTGCGCACCGGCGGCTTGGCCAGCGGGCGGGGCTTGTCCACGGCCGGGGCGGCGTGGCCGTTCAGCTCCGCCTGGATCGCCTGGGCCGGTACCGGGACCGTGGCCTCGGAGCCCTTGCGGGGGCGGCGCTTGGTGGAGGACGTCGCCACGCCGTAGCCGACCAGGACCGGCTGGCGGCCCTCCGGCTTCGGGTCCTCCGCCGGGGCCTCGGCCGGCACCACGGGCTCCGCCTGCGCCGGGGCCGGCGCGCCGCCCGCCACGTCCACCGCGATGATGGCCGTGCCCACGTCGACCGTGGTGCCCTCGGGGAAGTGCAGTTCGCGGACCACGCCGTCGTAGGGGATGGGCAGTTCGACGGCCGCCTTGGCGGTCTCGACCTCGCACACCACCTGGCCGTCGGTGACCGTGTCGCCCGGCTGGACGTACCACTTGAGGATCTCGGCCTCGGTGAGTCCCTCGCCGACGTCCGGCATCTTGAACTCGCGTACGGACGCTTCCGTCATCGTCGTCACGACCCTCTCCTCAGTACGCCAGCGAGCGGTCGACGGCGTCGAGCACGCGGTCCAGGTCCGGCAGGTACTCCTCCTCCAGGCGGGCCGGCGGGTACGGGGCGTGGTAGCCGCCGACCCGGAGCACCGGGGCCTCCAGGTGGTAGAAGCAGCGCTCGGTGATCCGGGCGGCGATCTCCGCACCGGAACCGAAGAACACCGGCGCCTCGTGGACGACGACCAGGCGCCGGGTCTTCTCGACGGACGTCTGGATCGCGTCGAAGTCCAGCGGGGAGACCGAGCGCAGGTCCAGGACCTCCAGGGACTTGCCCTCCTCGGCCGCCGCGTTCGCGACCTCCTGGCACAGCTTCACCATCGGGCCGTACGCCGCCAGGGTCAGGTCGGTGCCCTCGCGGACGACCTGCGCCTTGTGCAGCGGCGCCGGGATCGCGTCGACGTCCACCTCGGCCTTGTCCCAGTAACGGCGCTTGGGCTCGAAGTAGATCACCGGGTCGTCGCTCTGGATGGCCTGCTGCATCATCCAGTACGCGTCCGACGCGTTGGAGGGGCTGACGATCTTCAGGCCCGCCACGTGCGCGAAGAGCGCCTCGGGGGACTCGGAGTGGTGCTCGACCGCGCCGATGCCGCCGCCGTAGGGGATGCGGACGACGACCGGCATCTTGACCTTGCCCAGCGAGCGCGCGTGCATCTTCGCGAGCTGGGTGACGATCTGGTCGTAGGCCGGGAAGACGAAGCCGTCGAACTGGATCTCCACCACCGGGCGGTAGCCGCGCAGGGCCAGGCCGATCGCGGTGCCCACGATGCCGGACTCCGCCAGCGGGGTGTCGATGACCCGGCTCTCGCCGAAGTCCTTCTGCAGGCCGTCCGTCACCCGGAACACGCCGCCGAGCTTGCCGACGTCCTCGCCCATGACCAGGACCTTGGGGTCGGTGTCCAGGGCCCGGCGCAGCGACTCGTTGATGGCCTTGGCCATCGCCATCTTCTCGGCCATGTCAGTGACCCCCTTCAGACGCGTCCGCGAACGACGCCTGGTAGGCGGCGAACTGGGCGCGCTCCTCGTCGACGAGCGCGTGCCCGTCCGCGTACACGTTCTCGAAGATGGCGAAATGATCCGGGTCGGGCATGGCACGGACCACTTCGCGCACTCGTTTGCCCAACGCCTCGGACTCGGTCTCGAGTTCCGCGAAGAATCCGTCGTCCGTGTGGTTTGACGCCTCCAGGTACCGGCGAAGGCGCAGGATCGGGTCCTTCGCCTCCCAGGCGGCGCGCTCGTCGTCGGCCCGGTAGCGGGTGGGGTCGTCGGAGGTGGTGTGGGCGCCCATGCGGTAGGTGAACGCCTCGACCAGGGTGGGGCCCTCGCCCCTGCGGGCGCGCTCCAGCGCCCACTTCGTCACCGCGAGACAGGCCAGCACGTCGTTGCCGTCGACGCGGACGCCGGGGAAGCCGTAGCCCTGTGCGCGCTGGTAGAGCGGCACCCGGGTCTGCTTCTCGGTCGGCTCGGAGATCGCCCACTGGTTGTTCTGGCAGAAGAACACGACCGGGGCGTTGTAGACCGCGGAGAACGTGAACGACTCGGCCACGTCGCCCTGGCTGGAGGCGCCGTCGCCGAAGTAGGCGATCACCGCGCTGTCCGCGCCGTCCTTGGCGATGCCCATCGCGTAGCCGGTGGCGTGCAGCGTCTGGGAGCCGATGACGATCGTGTAGAGGTGGAAGTTGTTGCTGTTCGGGTCCCAGCCGCCGTTGTTCACGCCGCGGAACATGCCGAGCAGGTTGGTCGGGTCGACCCCGCGGCACCAGGCGACTCCGTGCTCGCGGTAGGTCGGGAAGACGTAGTCGTCCTCGCGCGTGGCCCGCCCGGAGCCGATCTGGGCGGCCTCCTGGCCCAGCAGGGAGGCCCACAGGCCCAGCTCGCCCTGGCGCTGGAGGGCGGTGGCCTCGGCGTCGAAGCGGCGGGTGAGCACCATGTCGCGGTACAGGCCGCGCAGGTCTTCGGGGGTGATGCCGGCGACGTAGGCGTCGTACTCGGCGTTCTTGACGCGCTTGCCCTCGGGCGTGAGGAGCTGGACGAGCTCGGGCTCGGCGCTCTTCTTCGCGGCGGTGCGGGTGGTGCGCTTGGTACCGGTGGCTCCGGACGCGGTGCCGGACCTGCCGGACCTCGCTCCGGTACCGGTCTTGCCGGCCTTGTCTGCGGCGCTGCGTCGCGGCTGGCGCGCGGCACTGCTGTCCACGGTCACGTGTGCTCCTCCGTCGTTCCGGCCCCCGGGGTTGCCGGTAGGCCAGTGCGGCTCACCTGTTTCGACCACCGGGCACGGGGTGGGTGCCACTCGGCCGGGAACAGGCGTGACAGGTGCCCCGGCGAGCGCCCTGCAACCAACACGTTACCCAGTGCCTCACATTTCTGTGAAACCCCATCTGACCTGCGTCTTTGATTGGATTTCCAAGTAAATTCGAGGGAGCTGGAAGCATGCTGGTCACAGCCTCGCGAACGGCCGGAGCAAGCGCACGTTATCCCGCGCACCCAGGTCACGGGAAGAGTCTGCGTGTGAGACGGGCCGCATACGCGAAGGCGTAAAAATCATGGCATTTCCCCGCGACGACCACGAGTCCGCCCGCCGGGACGGCCACGAAATGCCCTTCGGCGAGCCCGGCACCGCGGCGGTCGGCGGGGCCGGCTCAGCGGCGGACACGCGGGTGCGCGTTCCGGCCACCGGGAGATCCGTCGCGGGGTTCACCCGGGCGTGAGCGAGCGTTTGCGTCCCACCGCCAAGACGATCAAGAATTACGTTTCGAGTCCGCTTTCCGCACTCGGTGCCAGCGCCGTTCCCCGAGCTGCCGCTTATGCCGTCCGCACGCAGGCGGAAAAGAGCGGAAGCAACGGAAATCTCTGATAAAGCCTGGCGCCTGACCGAAAGCGATCATCGTCGACTGCTTGTGACAACCCCCAGCTCACGGGGGCTTTTCGTGCCCTAGCATCTGCGGCGTGCCGCGCTCTTGTGTACCACCCCTCGTACCCCAAGCGCCCCCTCTGGGCGACGTGCTCCGCATGTACTCCGCCGGTAGTGCTCTCACCTGTGAACCGGTCATGCAGGGCCTGCTCAATCGCGCATACCGGGTGTGCACCACCCGCGGCAGCTATTTCCTGAAGCACCATTTCGACCCCGACACCGCCGACCCGGCCGCCATCGAGCGCCGCCACCTGGCCACCCGGCGCCTGGCCGACCTGGGCGTCCCCGTCCCCGTGCCGCTCGCGTCCCGCGAGGGCCGTACGGTCGCCGTCGTCGGCGGCCACGCCTACGCCCTGCACCCCTGGATCGACGGCCGGCACCGCCACGGCGGCCAGCTCACCCGGCCCGAGAGCGCACGTCTGGGAGCGGTCCTGGGCGCCGTGCACGCCTGCCTGGAGCGCGTGATGCCACCCAAGGGGCGCACGCGTCCGGCCACGAGCCCTCATCCCGTGGAGAGCGCCGATCCGGCCGACACCTTCGACCTCATCGACGACCTGCTCGGCAGGGTCCGGCGCCACCGTCCCGCCGACGCCTTCGACGAACTGGCCCGGCACCGGCTCCTGGAACGCCGGGCGCTCCTGGAACAGCACGCGGACCGGCGCCCCCCGCGCGGGGGCTCGGTGGGCTGGGTGCACGGCGACTTCCACCCGTTCAACCTGCTCTACAAGGACGGTGTGCCCGCGGCCATCGTCGACTGGGACCGGCTCGGCGTGCAGCCCCGCGCGGAGGAGGCCGTACGCGCCGCGGTGATCTTCTTCGTGCGCCCCGCGGGCGCCCTGGACCTGCCGAAGGTACGCGCCTACGCGCGCGCGTACCGGCGCGCGGCCGGGGCCACGCCCTCGGAGCTGTCGGCGGCCGTGCACCGGGTGTGGTGGGAGCGGCTGAACGACTTCTGGATGCTGCGCTGGCACTACGAACGGCGAGACACGCGCGCGGACTGTCAGTTCCCGGCCGCGTCGGCGCTCGTGGTGTGGTGGACCCGCGAGTACGACGCCGTCTGCGAGGCGTTCACGGCCTGACGGCGCCCGAGACCGCACCCGCCCGGGACACCGGTCGGCTCACGGAGAGGCCGTCACGGGCGCCGGAGGGGTCCTTCAAGCGGTGGGGTCGCCCGCCACGCCGGAGGTCGCGCCCGTGTCCGTGCCGCCGTTCGCGGTGCCGGTGGTCGTGCCGCCATTGGTGGTGCCGGTGGTCGTACCGCCGTTGGTCGTACCGCCCTTGGTCGTACCGCCGTCGGTCGTACCGCCGTTGGTCGTACCGCCCTTGGTCGTACCGCCGTCGGTCGTGCCACCGGTGGTGGTGCCGGTGCCCGTGGACTGCGACGGCGTGGTCTGCGGGTCCGTCGGGCTCGTGGTGTCGGACTGCGAGGTCTGCGGATCCGTCGGGGTGTAGCCGGTACCGCCCGAGCCGGTGTCCGAGCCGTTGTACGTGCCGGGATCGGTCGGCTGGTCGGTGGTGCTGTCCGACGGCGACGGGGACGTCGAGTCGTCCGACGCGGACTGCGAGGGCGTCGTCGACTGCTTGGTGTCGCCGCCGGTCTTCCCGCCGCCGCCCGCGTTGTTCAGCGCCATCGCGACGCCCGCCGCGATGGCGATCACCGCGAGGACCGCGACGATCCACAGCTTGCCGCGTCCGCCGCCCCTGTTGCCGTGCCCCTCGAAGCCGCCGTCGTCACCGTTGCCGTAGCCGGACGGCAGGATCGGCTGCGGGATCTGCGCGGTGCCGGAGCCGAAGTCGCCCGGGTGCTGCATCGCGGTCGTCCCCGCGAAGCCGCCCGCCGGGGTGTGCCGGCCGTCGTGCGACTGCACCGGGCCGGTGTTCCAGGTGCCCGTGTGGCCGCCCGCCTCGTAGAGCATCTGCAGGCCGTACTGGATCAGCCCGCGCATCTCCTCGGCCGTCTGGAACCGGTCGTCCGGCTCCTTGGCGAGCGAGCGCATGACCAGGCCGTCCAGCTCCGGCGGGCAGCCGTCGGTGACCTGCGACGGCGGGGTCGGCATGTCCTGGACGTGCTGGTAGACCACCGACAGCGGGGTCTCGCCGGTGAACGGGGGCCGCAGCGCGAGGAGTTCGTACAGCAGGCAGCCGGTCGCGTACAGGTCGGAGCGGTGGTCGACGGCCTTGCCGAGCGCCTGCTCCGGGGAGAGGTACTGCGGCGTGCCCATGACCATGCCGGTCTGCGTCATCGTCGACTGGGCGCCGTGCAGCGCACGCGCGATGCCGAAGTCCATCACCTTGACGGCGCCGCTGTTCGTGATGATCACGTTGGCCGGCTTGATGTCGCGGTGCACGATGCCGTGCTGGTGGGAGTAGGCAAGCGCTTCCAGTACGCCCGAGACGATGATCAGGGCCTGCTCGGGGCCCGGCGCCTCGGCGTTCATCAGCAGATCGCGGATGGTGCGGCCCTCGACCAGCTCCATCACGATGTACGGCACGGACTGGACGCCGCCCCCGGCGGAGCCGCCGTAGGGCAGCGTGTCCTCGCCGGAGTCGTACACGGCGACGATCGCGTGGTGGTTGAGGCCCGCGACGGACTGTGCCTCGCGGGTGAAGCGGGCCTTGGAGACCGGGTCCTCGGCCAGGTCGGCCCGGAGCAGCTTGACCGCGACGGTCCGGCCCAGCCGGACGTCCTCGGCCGCGAAGACCTCGGCCATGCCGCCCCGGCCCAGCCGGTGGGTCAGCCGGTAGCGGCCGTCGCCGACGAGCCCGCCGTTGCCCCACAACTCCGGCGCGTCCGACATACCGCCGCCACTCGCCTCGGGGTCGGACGGGCCCTGGGCGCGCTGCGTCTGTGCCATCAGTCCTCGCCGTCGTTTCTGCCCGCGGTGCGCGCGGTGTTGTCACGGTCTCCGTCGGCCACGCTACAGGGTTCGTGGGTGCCACCGGTTCGGAACGGGAACCGGGACCAGCCACGAGCGTGACCGGCCATGAAACCTCTAGCACGCGCTGTCGTGCAAATTCTGTGTGCCGGTCGTACGCCCCCTGTAACGCTTGCGCGACGCTTCTTGCGCGTACGGTCACGGAACGGGCACCGAGCTTGACGTGTCAGTGCCCTGGGGCAGACTTGGCCGGTAATGACACATTCGATCAAGGCCCTGCGATGAGCGAAGGCGCCGGACGGCCGGTGGGGGACGGGGAGAGATGAGCCAGGACGGCGCGCACGGCCGGTATGCGGGGCAAGCCCTCGCCGGCGGCCGCTACCAGCTGCGGGATCTGCTCGGCGAGGGCGGCATGGCCTCGGTGCACCTGGCGTACGACGCCGTGCTCGACCGCCAGGTCGCGATCAAGACACTGCACACCGAGCTCGGCCGGGAACAGGCGTTCCGTGAGCGGTTCCGCCGCGAGGCCCAGGCCGTGGCCAAGCTCACGCACACCAACATCGTCTCGGTCTTCGACACCGGCGAGGACGATCTCGGCGGCACGGCCATGCCGTACATCGTCATGGAGTACATCGAGGGCCGCCCGCTGGGCTCGGTCCTCGACGAGGACGTCCGGCAGTACGGCGCGATGCCTGCCGACAAGGCCCTGAAGGTCACCGCCGACGTGCTGGCGGCGCTGGACATCAGCCACGAGATGGGGCTGGTCCACCGCGACATCAAGCCGGGCAACGTGATGGTGACCAAGCGTGGTGTGGTCAAGGTCATGGACTTCGGCATCGCCCGCGCCATGCAGTCCGGGGTCACCTCGATGACCCAGACCGGCATGGTCGTCGGCACCCCGCAGTACCTCTCGCCGGAGCAGGCACTCGGCCGCGGCGTGGACGCCCGCTCCGATCTGTACTCGGTCGGCATCATGCTGTTCCAGCTGGTCACCGGGCGGCTGCCGTTCGACGCGGACTCGCCGCTCGCGATCGCGTACGCGCACGTGCAGGAGGAGCCGGTCGCGCCCTCCACGATCAACCGGTCCCTGCCGCCGGCGGTGGACGCGCTGGTCGCCCGCGCGCTGAAGAAGAACCCGAACGAGCGTTTCCCGACCGCCGAGGCCATGCGCGACGAGTGCCTGCGCGTCGCCGCCTCCTTCCAGGCGGCCGCGCCGAGCATCGTGCCGGGCGCCACGCAGACGCAGAGCGGCTCGGGCGTCGGCTCCGCGGTGTTCCCGCCGGTCGACCAGACCGCCCAGCCGGCCCCCGGCCCGGTGCAGACGCCGTACCAGCCGGGTCCGTACGGCGCGCCGCAGACCCCCGCCCCGGCCGCCTACGGCTACCCGCAGCAGGGCGGGTACCAGACGCCGCCTCCGGCGGGCTACGCCGCGCAGGCGTCGACCCCGCCGCCGTACGGGGTCACGGCCCCGACGGCCCAGACGGTCACGCGCACCGCCGGCTCCGGCGGCGGCAAGAGCAACAAGCCGGTGATCATCGGCTCGATCGCGGTGTCGCTGGTCGCGGTCGTCGGCCTGCTCGTCGCGCTGACCCTGAACAGCGGGGGCAACGGCAACAACGCGGGCGGCGGCGGTGCGAGCGCCTCGGCGTCCACCTCGCACAAGGCCGGCTACCGGGGCCCCGACACCACCCGGGTCATCGACAAGACCAAGTGCACCGAGCCGACCGAGTCCTACGACGACACGAAGAAGGTCGAGCTGCCGGACTTCCGGTACAAGGACATCAACTCGGTGAAGTCGTGCTTCCAGGCGGCCAGCTGGAAGTACGAGATCACGCTCGTGAACGACAACACCTGGGGCGACGGCACGGTGCTGGACGAGTTCCCCGCCGCGGGAACGCCCGTCGACCCGAAGGACCCGGGCACCGTCCAGCTGAAGGTGTCGAACGGCAACCCCGCCTGAAACCGCCGCGAACCGAAGGAAGCTGACGCTTCTTCCCGACGGCGGCAACGACTCCGCGGAACGAAGATCGGGCCCGGCACTTTCCGTGCCGGGCCCCGGTCGTTCGCGGCGCGGGCCGCATGGTCACTGGTGCGGGCCGGTCGTCACCGGTACGGACGAGGCGTCACCGGTACGGCCCGGTCGTCACAGGTACGGCCCGCCCGCTCGGCCGCCCGTGTGCGGGTCGTCGCCCTCGTGGCCCGTGACACCGGGCGGCAGCGCGCGGCGCATCTGCTCCAGTTGGGCCCGCGCGGCCATCTGCTGGGCGAAGAGCGTCGTCTGGATCCCGTGGAAGAGGCCTTCGAGCCAGCCGACCAACTGGGCCTGCGCGATCCGCAGTTCCGCGTCGCTCGGGGTGGCGTCGTCGTTGAACGGCAGGGAGAGCCGCTCCAGTTCCTCGACCAGTTCCGGCGCCAGGCCGTCCTCCAGCTCCTTCACCGAGCTGGCGTGGATCTCCTTCAGCCGGACCCGGCTGGCCTCGTCCAGAGGAGCCGCGCGCACCTCCTCCAGGAGCTGCTTGATCATGCTGCCGATCCGCATGACCTTGGCCGGCTGTTCCACCTGCTCCGTCACCGGGATCTCGCGGGAGTCCTCGTCCCCGTTACCGCCGCCGAGCGCCATTCCGTCCTGGCCCACGACGAGGATCTGAGGATTCTCCGGCGACCGTTCGTTCCTCGGCATCTCCATGCCGCCATTCTCTCGCACCCGTACACCTCATCACCGTGGTGCCCCCTCCTGGGAGTGATCCACCGTTTCAACCCGACGGAGCACTCTGAAATGCCCTGGTTGTCAATGAATGTGAGGCTTATTTCTGCCGGTCATCCATTGATCACCGCATCCCGGCTCCGGGAGGTCACCGACGTGACTCCATGGCTGCGACTCACCCTTCGCTCCATACGACTGCTGCTCGCCCTCGCCGTGACGGCGGCCCTGTCGGCGTACGGCACCGGCACCGCGTACGCCCTGCCCGTCTGCGCGGCCGACCCGGGTCCGGGGACCGCGGCCGGCCAGAACCGCCCGCACCACTCCGGCTCCGGCCACGCGAAGCATCCTGGCCACGCGGCTCAGCCGAGCGGCTCGGGCAGCTCGAACGGCTCGGTCAGTGGCCGGCCGGAGCGCCCGGGGAACCGGCCGGGCGATCCGGATCACGGCGACCGGGGCAGCCGGGCCTCCCCCAGCGCGGCCGCTTCGCCCGCCTCCATACCCTCCGGCTCCTCCTCGGCCTCGCACCACCCCGGGGCCGCCGACCCGACCCGGGCGGGCAGCCTGGCGGGCGAGGGGCGGCTTCGGCCGGGCCGCCCGGACGGGCCCGCGGCCGAGGTGGAGGGCGGCGACGCCACCGTGCCGACCCGAGCCCCCGGCACGGGCCGGTCGGAGGAGCCGGAGACCGCGGACCTCCCCGTCGTGACGCCGACAGCCTCGGACGCCTCCGGCGAGTCCGGGCACGGCCGGACCCCGGCCCGCCACGCCGCCCCCCAGGGCGAGACCGCCACCGAGCCGGTACTCCAGCTCCTCCCGCTGGGCAGCGGCCTGGTCCTCATCGGCCTGGGCCTGGCGTTCCTGGGCCTGAGACTCCGCAGGGGCTGACGGCGCCGCGCGGGCGCGCCGATCGGGCACCGCTCCCTACGGCACCACCAGCAGCACCTTGCCCACGTGGCCGCTGGCCTCCAGGACCCGGTGGGCCTCGGCCGCCTGCGGCATGGGCAGTTCGCGGTCGACGACCGGGCGGACGCGGCCGGAGGCGATCAGGGGCCACACGTGCTCGCGTACGGCGGCGACGATGGCCGCCTTCTCGCCGAGCGGCCGGGCGCGCAGTGAGGTCGCGCTGACCGCGGCCCGCTTGCTGAGCAGGGTGCCGATGTTCAGCTCGCCCTTCGCCCCGCCCTGCATGCCGATGATGGCGAGCCGGCCGCTGACGGCGAGCGCCTCGACGTTGCGCTCCAGGTACTTCGCCCCCATGTTGTCCAGGATCACATCGGCCCCGGCACCCCCGGTGGCCTGCTTGATCTCGGCGACGAAGTCCTGCTCGCGGTAGTTGATCAGGATGTCCGCGCCGAGCTCGGCGCAGCGCTCCAGCTTCTCCTTCGTCCCGGCGGTCACCGCGACCTTGGCGCCGACGGCCTTCGCGAGCTGGATGGCCATGGTGCCGATGCCGCTGGAGCCGCCGTGCACGAGCAGCGTCTCGCCGGGCCGCAGGTGGGCGACCATGAACACGTTGGACCAGACGGTGCAGACCACCTCGGGCAGCGCGGCCGCCCGCGTGAGGTCGATGCCCTCGGGCACGGGCAGCAGCTGCCCGGCCGGTACGACGACCTTCTCGGCATAGCCGCCGCCCGCGAGCAGTCCGCACACCGGGTCGCCGACGGCCCAGCCGGAAACTCCGGGGCCGAGCGCGGCGATCCTGCCGGAGCACTCCAGGCCGGGGTAGGGGGAGGCACCGGGCGGCGGGTTGTAGAAGCCCTGCCGCTGCAGGACGTCCGCACGGTTGACGGCGCTGGCCACCACCTCGACCAGCACCTCGCCCTCGCCGGGCACCGGATCGGGGACCTGCGCCCACACCAGCGCCTCGGGACCACCAGGTTCGGGAATCGTGATCGCATGCATGCCGGTGACGCTACTCCCCGTGGGTGCCCCGTCCCGGGCAGGCTCCCCAGGCGTGCGCTCTCGGGCCCGGTCCTCAGTCGAGCGGCAGCGGCCGGATGCCCGGGACGGCCTGGTTTCCGGGGGACGCGCGGACGATGGTGATGAGCCGGTCGGTCAGCTGGAGGGCACCGACGGCCGGGTCGTCGTAGCCGAGCAGCCGGTGTCCGCGTACGACGCTCACCACGAGGTCGTCGGTCTCGCGCGGCCGCTTGCCCACCTCGCCGCGCACCACCGGCCGTTCGACGAGGTCCAGGCCGCTGCCCTGCTGGATCAGGTCTTCCATGACCATGCCGGCGGCGGGGCTGAGCACGGACAGGCCGAGCAGCCGGCCGGCCGCGCTGGCGCTGGTGATGACGGCGTCGGCGCCGGACTGCTTGAGCAGCGGTGCGTTCTCCTCCTCGCGCACGGCGGCCACGAGCTTCGCGCCCCGGTTGAGCTGGCGGGCCGTCAGTGTGACGAGGACGGCGGTGTCGTCGCGCTGCGGCGCCACGATGATCTGCCGGGCCTTGTGCAGCTCGGCGCGTCTGAGCACGTCGCTGCGGGTGGCGTCGCCCATGACCCCGGTGTAGCCCTCGGCGGTCGCCGCGTCGACGGCCTTGGCACTGGGGTCGACCACGACCACCTGCTCTGTCCTCAGCCCGGTCGCGCAGACGGTCTGGATCGCCGACCGGCCCTTGGTGCCGAAGCCGATGACGACGGTGTGATCCCGCAACGTGTGCCTCCCGCTCATGTGATCCGACGCCGGCTCCGGGCGCCAAGGGCAACAATGGCGGAACGGTCTCCAGCGTCACGACACGGACAGCAGAGGAAACGCACGATGAGTGCCCCAAGGCAACCAGGCTCGGACAGGACTCGCCTTCCCCTCCTCCGGTCCCTGCGCCACTGGTCCAGAGCCGAGGACGGCCAGTCGGTCCGGTTGCCGGTCGGCGTGACGGTACCGCCCCTCCAACAGGTGCTCCGGCGGCTGGCCGTGGCGATGCTGGTGCTTGTCCTCACGACGCTGGTCGTGTGGCTGGACCGTAGTGGGTATCAGGACAACGCGGACGGCAAGGTGGACCTGGTCGACTCCGCGTACTACGCGACCGTCACCCTCTCCACCACCGGATACGGCGACATCACCCCGGTCAGCCACGGTGCCCGCCTCACCAACATCCTCGTCATCACGCCCCTGCGCGTGCTGTTCCTGATCATCCTGGTCGGCACCACGCTGGAGGTCCTCACCGAGCGCACGCGACATCAGGTCCGGATCGAACGTTGGCGCGCTCGCATCCGCGATCACGTCGTCGTGGTCGGCTACGGCACGAAGGGCCGTCATGCCGTCGAGACCCTTCTGGGGCAGGGGATGTCAAGGGAACAGATCGTCGTGGTCGATCCGCAGAAGAAGGCGGTGGACCTGGCCACCAGCGACGGGCTTGCCGCGGTACACGGCGACGCCACGCGCTCGGAGACTCTGAGCAGAGCCGAACTTCACCGGGCAGCGCACGTCGTCGTGGCTCCCCAGCGCGACGACACCGCGACCTTGGTCACCCTCACTGCGCGGCAGCTCAACAGGAGGGCCTCGATTGTCGTTGCCGTCCGAGAGGACGAGAACGTGCCGCTGCTGAAGCAGAGCGGCGCCAACGCAGTGATCACCAGCTCCAGTTCGGCCGGTCGGTTGCTCGGTGTGGCGATGTCCAGCGCGCGCAGCGCGGACGTCCTGGAAGACCTCATGACATACGGCAGCGGACTGGATCTCGTGGAGCGCCCGGTGTCCCCGGGCGAGGTGGGGCACTCCCCACGGCAGAGCCCTGATCTGGTCGTCACCGTCATGCGGGGCAAGGAGATGCTGGACCATGCCGATCCCCGAGCGGAAACTCTCCGGGCCGGGGATCGGTTGATCACCATTCAGCGTGCCGCGTCCCACCACTGACGACGAGTACGCCGGGGACGTGGCCCACCTGCCGGTGCCGGGCGATGGCGCCCCGGCCCGGACGTTTCACGTGAAACACACCCCGATCCCGGCGCTCGCCCACGGCAGATCCAGCAGTTCGGTCTGCGCGCCCTGCGGCGCCCCGCCGGACGGTACGACGGCCAGCGCGTCGGCGGCGGCGACCCCGCGGAGCATGGCCGGGCCGTTGTAGTGCAGCGGTACGGCACAGTCGCCGCGCAGCACCACGGGGACGAGCCGGGTGTCGTGCGGGTGCCCCTGGACCGCCTCGGTCAGCGGCAGTGCGTACCGCTCGGGGGCCGGATGGGCGGCGAGGGTGCGCAGCAGCGGCTCGGCGAGCGTGAGCAGGCCGGAGACGGCCGCGAGGGGATTGCCGGGGAGGCCGACGAGATGCTGGTCGTCCTTGGTGCGGGCCAGCAGCATGGGGTGGCCGGGCCGCACCGTGACCCCGTCGACGAGGAGTTCGGCGCCGATGCGCTCCAGGGTCGGGTGCACATGGTCGCGCGGGCCCGCGGCGGTGCCGCCGGTGGTGACGATCAGGTCGGCGTCGGAGCTGGTGACGGCCCGAAGCAGGGCCTCGGCGTCGTCGCCGATCCGCCGTACCGCGACGACCTCGGCACCGAGCGCGTGCAGCCAGGGCGGTAGCAGGGGGCCGAGCGCGTCCCGGATCAGCCCGTCGTGCGGCAGCCCCTCGGTCAGCAACTCGTCGCCGAGGACGAGGACTTCGGCGCGTGGCCGGGGCACGGCGGTGACGGTGTCGTATCCGGCTGCGGCGGCCAGGCCGAGGACGGCAGGGGTGACCAGGGTACCGATGGGCAGCAACTGGTCGCCCCTGCGGCACTCCTGGCCGCGCGGGCGGATGTCCTGGCCGTGCGCCAGGTCCCTGGTGGCGTGCAGCCGGCCCTGTGTGTCGGTGTGGCCGTGCTCGCCGCGCAGGACCGCGGTGGTGTCGGCGGGAATGCGGGCACCGGTCGCGATGCGCGCGGCCTCGCCGTCGGTGAGCGGCTCGGGCAGGCCGTGCCCGGCGAGCACGGCCTCGTCGCGCACCAGCCAGGGGCCGGGTCCGGCGACCGCCCAGCCGTCCATCGCGGAGGTGTCGAAGGAGGGCAGGTCGGTGAGGGCGTCGAGGGGGGCGGCCAGGACCAGGCCGAGGGCGTCGCCGAGCGGCACGGAGACGGGGGCGCGGCGCGGGCGGGTGCGCGCGGCGCGGGCGGCGGTCTCACGGGCCTGGTGCCAGGGGGTGACCCGGTTCCCTTCGCCGTTTGTGTCAGGCTCCGGAGCGGGTGTCTGGCCCGCGTTGTCGTCCCTGGGTTGTCTCACGAGGGCGAGGGCCTCCTCCAGGTCGAGGTCGTCGCTGTCCTGCGCGGGCGCCCCGGTCCGAGTGCCGGGGGCGGTCATCCGGCGTCCGGGGTGCCCGGGCCGCTGCCGTCCCCGCCTCCGGCCTTCGCCTCGTTCTCCTCTTCCCAGCGCAAGGCCAGCGCGGTGGCCTTGCGGGCGGCCTCGGCGACGGCCTCGGGGCCTCTCACCCGTCGCCCACCCCCCGTGTTCGAAGGCCCTTCGGGCCCCTCGATTTCCATGCCCTGGGCCGCGGCGTAGCCGACGAGGAAGGTGGTCAGCGGGGCGGCGGGCCGGGCGACGCCGTGCGCGGCGTCCCGGGCCAGGTCGAGCAGAACGCCGGTGTCGACGTCGAGGTCGATGCCCAGCTCGTCCTTGACTGCGGAGATCCATTCATCCAACACGTGACCATGCTCCCTGATGCGTGCCCTGGCGTCGGCGATGTCGTCCCAGGTGTCGCAGTCGAAGGACGCGAGGGGGTCCGGGACACGGGTGAGGCGGAGGGCGCCGGTCAGCCGGCGCAGGGGCAGCCCGGTCAGGTCGCCGGGCCCGGCCGCGAGGGCGCCCAGTTCACGGCGCAGTGCGCCGGTGCGGTAGGCGGCGACGAGCGGCTGGTCGCGGCCGCCCGCGTCGGTGAGCAGCGCGCCGTCGGCGCCGCTGTCGCGCAGGGCGGCCAACAGGCGCTGGAGAGTGGTGGGTTCGAGGAAGGGCAGGTCGGCGGAGAGCACGACGACGTCCTCGGCGGTGGCCAGGCGCAGTCCTGCCGCCAGCGCGGCGACCGGTCCCGCGCCGGGCGGCTCCTCGCGCGTCCACAGCACCGGCCGCGTGGTGGGCCGCCGGGCGGCCACGACGACCGTCGTACGGGCGCCCGCGCAGGCCGTGAGCACCCGGTCGAGCAGCGCCCGGCCGCCGACCCGCAGCCCGGGCTTGTCGGCCCCGCCGAGCCGCCGGGCGGCGCCGCCGGCCAGCACGACGGCATCGTACGGCGCGGGTGTCCCGGGCGCGGCGGGGGCGTTGTCGCTCATCCCCCGAGTATGTCCCGCCCGGGCCTGCTCGTCTGCGCCGTACCGGTCTGCCGCGGGCGGCCCGCGGGGCCGTTCAGGGGGGCCTGGCGCCGGGTCCCGCGGTTGTCACAGGGTGCGCAGGAGCACCGCCGGCTGTTCCACGCAGTCCGCCACGTACCGCAGGAAGCCGCCGGCCGTGCCGCCGTCGCACACCCGGTGGTCGAAGGTGAGCGAGAGCTGGACGACCTGGCGCACCGCCAGCTCGCCCTCGTGCACCCAGGGTTTGGGGACGATGCGGCCGACGCCGAGCATGGCCGCCTCGGGGTGGTTGATGATCGGGGTGGAGCCGTCGACGCCGAAGACCCCGTAGTTGTTCAACGTGAAGGTCCCGCCCGTGAGTTCCCCGGGCGTCAGGGTGCCCGTGCGGGCGGCCTCGGTCAGCCGGGCGAACTCGGCGCTCAGCGCCTCGGCGTCGCGCGCGTGGGCGTCCCGGACGACCGGCACGACCAGCCCGCGTTCGGTCTGCGCGGCGAATCCGAGGTGGACGTGGTCGAGCCGGACGATCTCGCGGGCCTCCGTGTCGACGAAGGAGTTCAGCTCGGGGAAGCGGGCGAGAGCGGCGGTGCAGATCCGGGCGAGGAGCGCGAGCAGGGAGATCTTCGGACCTCCGGCGGCGTTCATCGCGGCACGCGCGCGCATGAGTTCGGTCGCGTCCGCGTCCACCCAGCAGGTGGCGTCCGGGATCTCCCGGCGGCTGCGGGAGAGCTTGCCGGCGACGGCTCCGCGCACGCCCTTGAGAGGGACACGGACCCCTGCGGCGCGCGGGGCCGGGGAGGCGGGGGCGGACGCGGCAGGGACGGCGGGTGCGGCCGCGGTCGGTGCCTCGGCCCAGCCGTTGCCCTGGGCCGTCCTGGCCCGCAGTACGCCCTCGACGTCCGCGCGCAGGATCAGTCCGTCCGGGCCGGAGCCCGCCAGCTGCCGCAGGTCCACGCCGCCCTCACGGGCGAGCCTGCGCACCAGCGGGGAGATCACGGGCACGGGGCCCTCTGTGTGGAGTGCGGTCACGGGTACGGCGGCAGCGACGAGCGAGGCCGGGGTCCCGTTCCGCCCTGTCGCCGCGCCTGCGACGGGTGTGCCGGTCCCGGCGGTGCTCGCGCTCGCGCCGTCGGCCGCCGTCGGCGCCGGCCGCAGCCTCCTGCGTCGCGCGGGTGCTTCCGACGTGCCGTATCCAACCAGGACGTTGCCGGAGCCCTCGGGCCCGGTGTGCGGCGCCGGTTCGCCCACCGCGACCGTCAGCAGCGGTGCGCCGACGGGCAGTTCGGTGCCCTCCTCGCCGAAGCGGGCGGTGACCACACCGCCGTAGGGGCAGGGCACCTCGACCATGGCCTTGGCCGTCTCGACCTCGACGACCGGCTGGTCGACGGCGACGACGTCACCGACCTGGACGAGCCAGCGGACGATCTCCGCCTCGGTGAGTCCTTCACCGAGGTCGGGGAGCTTGAACTCCAACACCTGTGCCATCAGCCCTCGGCCTCCCACTGCAGCCGGGCCACGGCGTCCAGGATGCGGTCGACGCCGGGCAGGTGGTGCCGCTCCAGCATGGGCGGCGGGTAGGGGATGTCGAAACCGGCCACGCGCAGCACGGGCGCCTCCAGGTGGTGGAAGCAGCGCTCGGTGATCCGGGCAGCTATCTCGCCGCCCGGTCCGCCGAACCCGGTGGACTCGTGGACGACGACCGCGCGTCCGGTGCGCCGGACGGCCGCGCAGACCGTCTCGTCGTCGAACGGCACCAGCGAGCGCAGGTCGAGCACTTCCAGGTCCCAGCCCTCGGCCCGGGCCGCCTCGGCGGCCTCCAGGCAGACCGGCAGGGAGGGGCCGTAGGTGACGAGGGTGGCGCTGCGGCCCGGCCGGCGCACCACCGCGCGGCCGATGGGCTCCACGTCGGTCGGGTGCTCGGGGTTCCAGGCGTCCTTCGACCAGTACAGCCGCTTGGGCTCCAGGACGACGACAGGGTCGTCCGAGGCGATCGCCTGGCGCAGCAGTCCGTAGGCGTCGGCGACGGTCGCGGGCGTGACGACGTGCAGGCCCGGGGTGGCCATGTAGTAGGCCTCGGAGGAGTCGCTGTGGTGCTCGACGCCGCCGATGCCGCCGCCGTAGGGGACGCGGACCGTGATCGGCAGCGGCATCCGGCCGCGCGTGCGGTTGCGCATCCGGGAGACATGGCTGATCAGCTGCTCGAACGCCGGGTAGGCGAAGGCGTCGAACTGCATCTCCACCACCGGGCGCAGGCCGTACATGGCCATGCCGACGGCGGTGCCGAGGATGCCGGCTTCGGCGAGCGGGGTGTCGGTGCAGCGGTCCTCGCCGAACTCCTTGGCGAGGCCGTCGGTGACCCGGAAGACACCGCCGAGCGCGCCGACGTCCTCGCCCATGACGTGCACGGTGGGGTCGGCGGCCATCGCGTCGCGCAGCGCGCGCGTGAGGGCCTGCGCCATGGTGGCGGGCTTGACGGCGACGGTCGTCATCGGGCGCCGCCTTCCCGCTCGCCGTGCTGCTCCTGCTCGGCGTCCAGCTCGGCCCGCAACAGGGCGCGCTGTTCCCGCAGTTGGGCGGTGGTCTCGGCGTAGACGTGGTCGAAGAGGGCCATGGGGTCCAGTTCGGGATCGCGGTTCATGCGTGCGCGCAGGGAGGCGGCCATCTCCTCGGCGTCCTGCCGAACGGCCTCCTTGCCGGCCTCGTCGATCAGTCCCCGTGCGGTCAGCTCCGCCTCCAGCAGCTCGATCGGGTCGTGCGCGCGCCAGGCCTCGACCTCGGTGTCGCCGCGGTAGCGGGTGGCGTCGTCGGCGTTGGTGTGGGCGTCGATGCGGTACGTCACCGCCTCCACCAGGGTGGGTCCGCCGCCCGCGCGCGCGTGCTGCACGGCGTCGCTGAGGACCTCGTGGACGGCCGCCGCGTCGTTGCCGTCGACCAGCCGGCCCGGCATGCCGTATCCGACGGCCTTGTGGGCCAGGGAGGGCGCGGCGGTCTGCTTGGCGAGCGGGACGGAGATGGCGAAGCCGTTGTTCTGCACGAGGAAGACGACCGGTGCCTGCCAGACGGCGGCGAAGTTCAGCGCCTCGTGGAAGTCGCCCTCGCTGGTGCCGCCGTCGCCGACCAGCGCGAGGGCGACGACGTCGTCGCCCTTGAGGCGGGCGGCGTGCGCGAGGCCGACGGCGTGCGGAAGCTGGGTGGCCAGCGGGGTGGACAGGGGGGCCACCCGGTGGGTGTGGGGGTCGTAGCCGCAGTGCCAGTCGCCGCGCAGCAGCGTGAGCGCCTCGACGGGGTCCACGCCCCGGGCGACGACGGCGAGCGTGTCGCGGTAGCTGGGGAAGAGCCAGTCGCGTTCCCGGAGGGCCAGCGCGGCGGCGACCTGGCAGGCCTCCTGGCCGGTGCTGGAGGGGTAGACGGCGAGTCGGCCCTGCTTGGTGAGCGCGGTGGCCTGGGTGTTGTAGCGGCGGCCGCGGACCAGCTGGGCGTAGAGCCGGCGCAGCAGGTCGGGGTCGGCCTTGGCGGCGGCCTGCGTGCCGAGGACGCGGTAGGGCTCGGCGTCGGGCAGCAGCGGCGCGGGGTCCGTACGGGGCTGCCAGGCGGGCGGCGGCGAAGGCCGGTACGCGCCTCGCTGCTCCATGACCGTCATGACGGCACCTCCTCGTGGGAGCGGCTACGGGAGGCGGGTCGACGGTGACCCGTCCCACCTACCGATTGTTCGGTCGTCGGCACATTTTGGCTACAGGCACCTCCAGGCTGTGGACAAACGGTTCTCCACAGCCTGGAATGAACGCAGGACGTCCACGGCGAGGGAGCGGGAGGACATGGCAGCTGAACAATTGGCCGAGGGACCGCGGGACGGCGTCCCGCTGCCGCCCCCGCGACCGCTGGACGCCATCGATCAGGACATCCTGAAAATCCTCCAGGGCGACGGCCGCGCCTCGATACGTGCGGTCGCCGAGCGCGTCCACGTCTCGCGTGCCAACGCGTACGCGCGGATCAACCGGCTCGTCGAGGACGGGGTGATCCGCGGGTTCGGCGCGCGCGTGGACCACGAGCGGGCGGGGCACGGCACCTCGGCGTACGTGACCCTGAAGATCGTCCAGAACACCTGGCGCACCGTCCGCGAGCAGCTCAGACAGCTGCCCGGCGCCTCGCACATCGCTCTGGTGGGCGGCGACTTCGACGTCCTGCTGCTGGTGCACACGCCTGACAACCGGGCGCTGCGCGAGCTGGTGCTCACCCGGCTCCAGGCGATTCCCGAGGTGCTCAGCACGCGCACGCTGCTGGTGTTCGAGGAGGAGGACCTGGAGCCGGAGGACTAGCAGGAGGTCCGCCGGCTGTCAGGCGCTGCGCAGGCCCGAGAAGACGAGCCGGGCCACGGCGTCGGCCACCTCACGCCGGCCGGCGCCGCGCGGGTCCGGCCGGTACCACTCCACGATCGAGTTGATCATGCCGAAGACCAGCCGGGTGGCCAGCCGGACCTCCACGTCGCCGCGCACGTCACCGTCGGCGGCCGCGGCCTTCAGCAGCTCGGCGACCCGGTGGTCGAAGTCGCGCCGCCGCTCCAGCGCCCACCGCTCGGTCTCGGTGTTGCCGCGCACCCGCAGCAGCAGCGTCACGTACGGCAGCTCGCCGATGAGCACCTCGACCATGCGGCGCACGACGTGCTCCAGACGCTCGACGGGCCTGCCCACGCACGCGTGCTCCTCGTCGAGGATGGCGAACAGTCCGTCCAGAGCCCGGCTGACGGCCCGGCGCAGCAGCTCCTCCTTGCCGCTGACATGGTGGTATATCGACGACTTGGAGATGCCGGCCGCCTTGGACAGGTGCTCCATGGAGGTGCCGTCGTAGCCGCGCTCGTTGAAGACCTGCACGGCGACGGAAAGGAGCGTCTCCGGGGTGTACGTGTCGCGTCTGGCCGTGGTCACGAGGCGCCCTCCCGCTTGTCGACGGCGTATGCGTGGCGGTAGAGCGCGAGCGAGGGCGCGTAGCGTCCGGACGGGTCGCGCTCGTGCATCTCGTCCAGGACGTCGATGGCGAAGTCGCGGCCGAGCCTGCGGTCCCATTCGAAGGGGCCGAGCGGGTAGTTGACCCCGAGGCGCATGGCCGTGTCGATGTCCTCCTCGGTGGCCACGCCCTTGGCGACGGCGTCGTGGGCGAGGTCGATGATCCGGGCGACCGTGCGCGCGACGATCATGCCGGGGACGTCGCCGATGACGCTGACGTCCTTGCCGAGCGCCTGGAACAGGCCGGTGGCCTCGGCGAGGGTCTGCGGCGAGGTGTCGTGGACGGCCGACAGGGCGATGCGGGTGGCGGTGCGGTAGTCGAGGGCGAGGTCGAAGTAGACGACGTCCCGGAACTCCACGGAGGTCTGCCCGTCGGCGAGGACCAGCTGGCCGCCGCCGGGCAGCACCAGGCGGGTGCCGTTGTCCTCGCCCTCCTCGCGGACCGGGATGCCCGCCTCGCGGATCAGCGGGAGCAGAGCGGCGGCGGGGCCGAGGTCGCCCTCGGCGATGACGTAGGCGGGCGGCCGCTCCTGGTCGGCGGTGTGCGGCTCGGCCGGCTCGGCGTCCGCGGCGTAGTCGTACCAGCCGTGCCCGCTCTTGCGGCCGAGGCGGCCGGACTCCACCAGCCGGCGCTGCGCCAGCGAGGGCGTGAAGCGCACGTCCTGGAAGAAGGCCTGCCACACCGAGTGCGTCACGGACTCGTTGACGTCCTGCCCGATCAGGTCGGTCAGCTCGAAGGCGCCCATCCTGAAGCCCCCGGAGCCGCGCAGCACTGCGTCGATGGTGGCCGGGTCGGCCGCCTGGGCCTCGTAGACGGCGAACGCCTCGGCGTAGAACGGCCGGGCGATGCGGTTGACGATGAAGCCCGGGGTGTCCGCGCAGGCCACCGGGGTCTTGCCCCAGGCCCGGGCGGTCTCGTACGCGCGCGTGGCCGACGTGACGTCGGTGGCGAACCCGGAGACGACCTCGACCAGCGGCAGCAGCGGGGCCGGGTTGAAGAAGTGCAGGCCGACGAAGCGGCCGGGATGGCGCAGGGCGCCGCCGATCGCCGTCACCGACAGCGAGGAGGTGTTGGTGGCGAGCAGGCAGTCCTCGGCGACGATGTCCTCCAGCTCGCCGAAGAGCTGCTGTTTGACGTCCAGCCGCTCCAGGACCGCCTCGACGACCAGTCCGCAGTCGGCCAGCCCGGCGAGGCCGTCGACCGGTTTCAGCCGGGTGCGGGCCGCGTCCCGGTCGGCGGCGCCGAGCCTGCCCTTCTCCACGAGCCGGTCGAGCCGGGCGCCGATCGCTTCGGCCGCGTCCCGGGCCCGCCCGGCGACCGCGTCGTACAGCCGCACGGGGTGGCCGGCGACCAACGCGACCTGGGCGATGCCCTGGCCCATGGTGCCGGTGCCGACGACGGCCACGGGGCTGCTGAGGTCGAGTGCTGTCATGTGCGCGATCCTCCCGCACGGGGTTTTCCACAGATGCGGCGGTCCCCCTTGTCCCGACCGATCGTTCGGTTACTCTAGCTCTGACGATCCCATCCCGCTGCTCTTTCTGCCAGGTCGTGAACTCGACGGAGAGTTCCCCAGACGAGGAGTTGGTCCCGCATGGCCGCCGAACTGACCGCGCCCGAGCTGATCGCGAAGCACCGGCCCACCCTGGACCAGGCGCTGGAAGCGATCCGTACGCGCGCGTACTGGTCCCCGCACCCCGAGCACCCCAAGGCCTACGGCGAGAACGGCAGCCTGGACGCGGCGGCGGGCAAGGCCGCCTTCGACGCCGTGCTGAACACCCGCCTGGACCTCGGCCAGCCCGGCACGGACGGCTGGACGGGCGGCGAGGTGTCCCCGTACGGCATCGCGCTGGGCGTGGAATACCCGCACGCGGACGTGGACGTGCTGCTGCCCGCGATGAAGGCCGGGCAGCGCGCCTGGCGGGACGCGGGCGCGGAGACGCGCGCGGTGCTCTGCCTGGAGATCCTCAAGCGCATCAGCGACCGAACCCACGAGTTCGCGCACGCCGTCATGCACACCAGCGGCCAGGCCTTCATGATGGCGTTCCAGGCGGGCGGCCCGCACGCCCAGGACCGCGGCCTGGAGGCGGTGGCGTACGCGTACGCGGAGCAGGTCCGCACCCCCGAGACGGCCGAGTGGGCCAAGCCCCAGGGCAAGCGCGACCCGCTGACCCTCACCAAGCAGTTCACACCGGCCCCGCGCGGCATCGCCCTGCTCATCGGCTGCAACACCTTCCCGACCTGGAACGGCTACCCGGGCCTGTTCGCCTCCCTCGCCACCGGCAACGCGGTCCTCGTCAAGCCCCACCCGCGCGCGGTACTGCCCCTCGCGCTGACCGTGCAGGTCGCTCGCCAGGTCCTCACCGAGGCCGGCTTCGACCCGAACCTGGTCGCGCTGGCCGCCGAGCGCCCCGGCGAGGGCATCGCCAAGCCCTTGGCCACCCGCCCCGAGATCCGGATCATCGACTACACCGGGTCGACGGCCTTCGGCGACTGGCTGGAGGCCAACGCCCGCCAGGCGCAGGTCTACACGGAGAAGGCCGGCGTCAACACGGTGCTGGTGCACTCCACGGACGACTACAAGGGCATGCTGTCCAACCTGGCGTTCTCGCTGTCCCTGTACAGCGGCCAGATGTGCACCACCCCGCAGAACCTGCTCATCCCCCGCGACGGCATCCGCACCGACCAGGGTTCCAAGACCTTCGACGAGGTCACCGCGGACCTCGCCCGCGCGGTCGACGGCCTCCTCGGCGACGACGCGCGCGCGAACGCCCTGCTCGGCGCGATCGTCAACCCGGACGTCAAGGCCCGCCTGGAAGCCGCGGCCGGCCTCGGCGAAGTCGCCCTCGCCTCCCGGGAGATCACCAACCCGGACTTCCCGGACGCGGTCGTGCGCACCCCCGTCGTCGTGAAGCTGGACGGCGCCCGGAAGTACTGGGAGGGGGCGGACGACCAGGCCGCCTACATGAGCGAGTGCTTCGGCCCCGTCTCCTTCGCCGTCGCCGTCGACTCGGCGGCCGACGCGGTGGAGCTGCTGCGCCGCACGGTCCGCGAGAAGGGCGCGATGACGGTCGGCGCCTACACCACCGACCCCGAGACCGAGCGGGCCGTCGAGGAGGTCTGCCTGGAGGAGGCGGCCCAGCTGTCGCTCAACCTGACCGGCGGGGTGTACGTGAACCAGACGGCCGCCTTCTCCGACTTCCACGGCTCGGGCGGCAACCCGGCGGCCAACGCCGCGCTGTGCGACGGGGCGTTCGTGGCGAACCGGTTCCGGGTCGTCGAGGTGCGCCGGGAGGCCTAGGAAGGGGCCCGGACGGCAGCCCGAGAGGCCGATGGCGCGCCCCCGGTGATGCTCCAGTGGTACAGCGTCATCGCCACGCTGGTGGCCAGGTTGTAGCTGGAGACCTGGGGGCGCATCGGCAGCGCCAGCAGGTGGTCGGCACGCGCGCGCAGCTCGGCCGACAGCCCGCTGCGCTCCGAGCCGAACGCCAGCACGGCGTCGTCGGGCAGCGTGGTGCGCCGGATGTCGTCGCCCTCGGGGTCGAGGGCGAACAGCGGCCCGGCGGGCAGCTCCTCGACGCCGAGGCGTTCCACGGCGGTCGCGAAGTGCAGGCCTGCGCCACCGCGCACGACGGTGGGGTGCCACGGGTCGAGCGTGCCCGTGGTGACCACCCCGGTCGCCCCGAAACCGGCGGCGAGCCGGATCACGGCCCCGGCGTTGCCCAGGTTCCTGGGGTTGTCCAGGACCACGACCGGCGCGGTGCGCGGGGTGCGGGCGAGCGCCCCGAGATTGGCCTCACGGGACGGCCGTACGGCGAGCGCGGCCACCCCGGTCGGGTGGGGCCGTGGCACGAGCGAGGCGTACGTCTGCGCCGGCACCTCGGTGAGCAGGGCGTCCAGCGCGGCCCGCACGTCCTGGGCCAACTCCTCGGCCAGGGCGAGCGCGGCCGCCCGGTCGGTGGTGACCGCCACCGGCACCTCGGCCCCGAAGCGCACCGCGTGCTTCAGGGCGTGGAAGCCGTCGAGCAGCACGGCGCTGCCGGCGTGCGCGCGCCAGCGGGTCAGCGGGTCGGTCATGCCGTGAACCCTACGCGGCGCCCACCGCACCCGGAGCACTCTGCTCCGCCCCCTCCGGCTGCCCCGGCTCCGGCTCCGGCGAAGAGCGCGGTGCGGGCACCGTACGCTCCCCGCGCCCGGCGATCCGCGCACGCGCGCGTGCCACCAGGGCCCCCAGCCGGCGCAGGAAGGACGTCGGCAGGAAGACCGAGTCGGCGGTGATCATCGCCAGCGAGAAGAACGGCAGGCCGAGCACGACCGCGATCACCGCGTGCTCCAGCATCATCGCGACCAGCAGGACGTTCTTGACCCGCCGGTTGAACAGGGTGAACGGGAAGGCGACCTGCACCATGACCGTCCCGTAGGCGACGATCATCATGATCGTGCCGCTGGAGGACATCAGGTCGGCGAGGCCCGGCCAGGGCGAGAAGTAGTCCAGGTGGAGCGGGTAGTAGACGGCGGTGCCGTCCTGCCAGCGCGAGCCCTGGATCTTGTACCAGCCGGCCGTCGCGTAGATCAGGCACGCCTCCGCCATGATCACGGCAAGGGCGCCGTTGTGCAGGATGTTGGCGACGACGTCCAGCAGAATCCGCGGGTCCCGTGCCCTCGCCCAGCGGTCGACGGCCCACCACAGGCCGAGCCCCGCCAGCACCGCCCACAGCAGGACGGGGATCAGCCAGCCGTTGTCGAACCGGCCGGTGACCGTCACGAGGACGAGCGCCAGGCCGAGCACCGCCCACAGGGCCGGCCCCAACCGGTCGGCGGGAAGCCGCTCCCCACGCGCGCGCGCCGCCTCGGCGCGCTGCGCCCGCAGCGCGTCCAGCGACCACACCTGTCCGCAGCGTGTGAACACCAGGTAGATCGACATCAGGTGCAGGACGTTGTCCCCGCCGTCGCCGACGAAGACGCTGCGGTTCTGCAGCGACAGCACGCCCACCATGAACAGCACGGACGCCGTCCGGGTGCGCCAGCCGAGCAGCAGGGCGACGCTCGCGAGGACCGCCAGCACGTAGAAGCACTCGAACCAGAGCTGCCCGTCGGTCCACATCAGGGCGGTGAAGGCGTGGTTGTCGGCCGTCAGCTCCTTGGCGAGGCTCCAGCTCCATGGTCCGGCCGGGCCGTACAGCTCCTGGCGGTGCGGGAACTCCCGCAGCAGGAACAGCAGCCAGGTCCCGGCGAAGCCGATCCGGATCACGGCGCTCTGGTACGGCCCGAGCGCCGCCCCGGTCACCCGGGCGATCCCGCGCGAGAGGGGCACGGAAAGACGCGTCAGAGAGGAAGAACCGTTCACCGCACACCCCCGGCGGCCTCGTCGGCGGTCACGGTCCACCAGGGCAGCAGGCGGTAGACGGGCTGGTCGGACACGCGCTCGGGACTCCACTTCGGCGGCTGCACATTGGTGGTGCGGGAACGGATCTGCACCTGCTGGATGACGCCCAGCCTGTCGGGCGGCTCGTTCCGGTACAGACGCATCACCACGATCCGGCGCAGGTACTCCTCGGAGAGGGAGCCGCGCATGCCGACGGGCCGGTTGTCGGTGCCGTGCGTGGCGGTGAAGAAGTCCCAGGCCCGGCGCAGCTCGTTCTGCTCGGTGTGGCTGGGCGCCAGGTTGCCGTCGATCGCGGCGCCGTCCTCGGCGGACAGATCGGTCCACCCGGTGGTCCGCAGCTCACCGCCCTTGGTCCGCACCTCGGCGCGCACCTGGACGGCGATGTTCTGCTGCAACGGGTTCGGGGCGAACAGCTTCCAGTTCTGCTCGAACTCGGGGTACACCCACTCCTCGACGGCCTTGCCGTGCTGCTTCGTCACCGTGTTCGCGGGGGCGAGGCTGAGGAACACCATCAGCACATGCACACCGGCGGCCACGGCGACCGCGGCGAGGGCGAGTGCCGCGGCGATCTGGTAGCGGGGGGAGAGGGCGGCCACACCGGTACCGCGCGCATCGGGCGCCACGGCGGCAACGCCCGCACCAGCGGCCGGCCCCTCCTCGGTCTCCGCGGCCTCGGCGCCCGGCTCGGTCACCGGACCTGCCTCATCCGCCGGGCCGGACCCGCTGGACGTGTCACCGGGTTTCGAGGCGCCACGTTCCGGATCACCACCGCCCAGGTACCCACCATTCCGCTCGCTGCCGCTGGTCCTGCGGGCGTCAGGGCCACTGGTCCTGCGGGCGTCAGGGCCACCAAAACTGTCAGGGCCGTCAGATCCGTCGGAATCGGCGGTTCCGGAGCCGCCGGAGCCAGGGCCTTGGGTGCCCGGGGCCCCGGTGCCGGTGCCGGTGCCGGCCGCAGGTTCGGCCGGGAGACGCGCCCCGGTCGACCCGTCGGGGCCGGGCCCGGCCCCCGGGTCCTCGTCGTACGCGTCCATTCCGTTCCCGTCCCCCGTCTCGGCTCGGTCTTCTCGGTTCGGTCGGCCGGCCCCGCGGCCGACCTCAGGTATGCGGCGCCCGTCCCGGGCGCCCCACGGTTCCCGCACACCACGGTGCGACGTCCGCACGGAACGGTACTCAGGCCCGGCCGCCGAGCGCAGCCCCGGGTACGGGCCCGGGCCCGTGGTCCTCGCCACGCCGTACGGCACCGGACCCCGGCCGTACCCGCCTCCGCTCCGGTTGTCCACAGGCCGCCCACCGGAGTTTTCCACAGCGGTTGACACTCCACAGCGCCCGGCACACCATTGACAGCACACGGACCGAACGATCGGTCGGGACAGTGTTCACCGCAGAACCCGAGGTCAGGGGGACCGCAATGGCCACACCAGCCGCGCAACGCACGGCCCGCACGGAGGCGGACGGCACGCCGGACACCGTCGGCACGACGGCCTACCAGCGCGCTTTCGACGCGGCCGTGGCCGCCGACGAGCGCGTCGAACCACGCGACTGGATGCCCGACGCCTACCGAGCGACCCTGGTCCGGCAGATCGCCCAGCACGCGCACTCCGAGATCATCGGCATGCAGCCCGAGGCCAACTGGATCACCCGCGCCCCCAGCCTGCGCCGCAAGGCGATCCTCATGGCCAAGGTCCAGGACGAGGCAGGCCACGGTCTCTACCTGTACAGCGCGGCCGAAACCCTCGGCACCAGCCGCGAAGAGCTTCTCGACAAACTCCACAGCGGCCGCCAGAAGTACTCCTCGATCTTCAACTACCCGACCCTGACCTGGGCCGACGTCGGCGCGATCGGCTGGCTGGTGGACGGCGCCGCGATCACCAACCAGGTCCCGCTGTGCCGCTGCTCCTACGGCCCCTACGCCCGCGCCATGGTGCGGATCTGCAAGGAGGAGTCCTTCCACCAGCGCCAGGGCTACGAGCTGCTGCTGGCCCTCAGCAAGGGCACCACGGAGCAGCACGCGATGGCACAGGACGCGGTGAACCGCTGGTGGTGGCCCTCACTGATGATGTTCGGCCCGCCCGACGACGCGTCGCAGCATTCCGCGCAGTCGATGGAATGGAAGATCAAGCGCCACTCCAACGACGAGCTGCGCCAGCGCTTCGTCGACATCTGCGTCCCCCAGGCCGAATCCCTGGACCTCACCCTGCCCGACCCTGACCTGCGGTGGAACGAGGAGCGGGGGCACTACGACTTCGGCCCGATCGACTGGACGGAGTTCTGGGAGGTCCTCAAGGGCAACGGCCCCTGCAACGAACAGCGGATCACCCAGCGCCGCCGCGCCCACGACGAGGGAGCGTGGGTCAGGGAAGCGGCCGCGGCCTACGCCGCCAAGCACACCGGACACACGGACGGCACCCGAACGACCGGACACCAGACGGCTCACGAGACAGAAGCGGAGCGAGCATGAGCACCACCGACTGGCCCCTGTGGGAGGTCTTCGTGCGCTCCCGGCGCGGCCTCTCCCACACTCACGCCGGCAGCCTGCACGCGCCCGACGCCGAGCTGGCCCTGCGCAACGCCCGCGACCTGTACACCCGGCGCGGCGAAGGCGTCTCGATCTGGGTCGTCCCGGCCGCCGCGATCACCGCCTCCTCCCCGGACGAGAAGGACCCGTTCTTCGAACCGGCCGCCGACAAGCCCTACCGCCATCCGACCTTCTACGACATCCCGGAAGGGGTGAAGCACCTGTGACCGCCACCGGCCCCGCCACCGCCCCGGTGACCGCCGCGCTCGCCCTCGGCGACGACGCCCTGGTGCTCTCCCACCGACTGGGGGAGTGGGCCGGCCACGCCCCCGTCCTGGAGGAGGAGGTCGCCCTCGCCAACATCGCCCTGGACCTGCTCGGCCAGGCGCGGGTGCTGCTGTCACTGGCCGGCGACGAGGACGAACTGGCCTACCTGCGCGAGGAACGCTCCTTCCGCAACCTCCAGCTGGTGGAGCAGCCAGGCGGCGACTTCGCCCACACCATCGCCCGCCAGCTGTACTTCTCCACCTACCAGCATCTGCTCTACGCCGAACTGGCCGCGGGCGACGGCCCCTTCGCGCCCCTGGCCGCAAAGGCGGTGAAGGAGGTCGCCTACCACCGCGACCACGCCGAGCAGTGGACCCTGCGCCTCGGCGACGGCACCGAGGAGAGCCATGGGCGGATGCACCGCGCCTGCGAGGCGCTGTGGAAGTTCACCGGGGAGATGTTCCAGCCGGTCCAGGGCCTCGACATCGACTGGACCCGACTGGACGAGCGCTGGCGGGAGTCCGTCGAGGCCGTCCTCCGCCGTGCCACGCTGCCCGTCCCCGAGGGACCGCGCACCGGCGCCTGGTCCGCGGGCGCCGGCCGACAGGGCCTGCACACCGAGCCGTTCGGCCGGATGCTCGCCGAGCTGCAGCACCTGCACCGCAGCCACCCGGGGGCGACATGGTGACCGCCACCGCCCTGGAGGCGGAACTGCTGGAGCTGGCCGGCGCGGTGCCCGACCCCGAACTGCCCGTGCTCACCCTGCGGGAACTGGGCGTACTGCGCGCGGTGCACGTCCAGGGCACCGACACGGTCGATGTCGACCTGACCCCCACCTACACCGGCTGCCCCGCCATCGAGGCGATGTCCCTCGACATCGAGCGGGTCCTGCGCTCCCACGGCATGCGCGAGGTCACGGTCCGCACGGTCCTCGCGCCCGCCTGGTCCACCGACGACATCACCCCTGAAGGCCGCCGCAAACTCCGGGAGTTCGGCATAGCTCCCCCGCGCGTACGCGACGGCTCCGACCCGGTGCCCCTGTCCCTCGGCCCGACCCGAACGATCGCGACGCACGCCGCGGCCGACCCGGACCCCGTCCACTGCCCGCACTGCGGCTCGGCCGACACGGAGCTGCTGAGCAGGTTCTCCTCCACGGCCTGCAAGGCCCTGCGCCGCTGCCTGGCCTGCCGTGAACCGTTCGACCACTTCAAGGAGTTGTGATGGCGCGCTTCCACCCGCTCCAGGTGGCCGCGGTCGACCGGATCACCGACGACGCCGTCGCCCTCACCCTCACCGTCCCGCCCGCCCTGCGCGCGGAGTTCCGGCACGCACCCGGCCAGCACCTGGCCCTGCGCCGCAGAGTCGACGGCACGGAGATCCGGCGCACCTACTCCATCTGCTCCCCCGCCCCCGACCCGGCCGGCCCGGGCCCGGACACGCTGCGGATCGGCGTACGGCTCGTGGAGGGCGGCGCCTTCTCCGCCTACGCGCTGAAGGAGATCAACGCCGGCGACGAGCTGGACGTGATGACCCCGGCAGGCCGCTTCACCCTGGACCCGGCGCCGGGACTGTACGCGGCGATCGTCGGCGGCAGCGGCATCACCCCGGTGCTGTCCATCGTCACCACACTGCTGGCGCGCGACCCGGAGGCCCGTTTCTGTCTGATACGCGGTGACCGTACGGCCGCCTCGACGATGTTCCTGGAGGAGGTCGCCGACCTGAAGGACCGCTATCCGGAGCGGTTCCAGCTGGTGACCGTGCTCTCCCGGGAGGAACAGCAGGCGGGCCTGCCGTCCGGCCGGCTCGACCGGGAGCGGCTGACCGCGCTGCTGCCCGTGCTGCTGCCGGTCGAGCGGGTCGCGGGGTGGTTCCTGTGCGGGCCGTACGGGCTGGTGCAGGGCACGGAACAGGCGCTGCGCAAGCTGTCCGTGGACCGCTCCCGGATCCACCAGGAGATCTTCCACGTGGACGCGGGCTCGCCCCCGGCCGCTTCCGCCCAGTCCCCCGCGCACAGCACGGTCACCGCCCGGCTGGACGGGCGCGGCGGCACCTGGCCGGTGCGTGACGGCGAGACGCTGCTGGAGACGGTCCTGCGCAACCGGCCCGACGCGCCCTACGCCTGCAAGGGCGGAGTGTGCGGCACCTGCCGCGCCTTCCTGGTCTCCGGCGAGGTCCGCATGGACCGCAACTTCGCCCTGGAGTCGGAGGAGACGGAAGCCGGGTATGTGCTGGCCTGCCAGTCGCATCCGCTGACGGAACAGGTGGAGCTGGACTTCGACCGCTGAGGGCTGCCCGGGCCGAATCGGGGGGGTGGGGAGGGAGGGGGGAGGGGGAGGGGCCCCCAAGACAAGGAACCCCCAACACACCGAGAACCAACGCCACTCCACCCCTCCACCCCTCCGCCTCTCCGCCCCATTCCCTTCTCCTAGAACCTGTTCTATCTTGACGCACCGTCAGGTAACCCGACCCGCCGGAGGGACAGGCCGTGGACTTCACCTTCACCGAGGAGCAGCGGGCGGCGGCAGAGGCGGCGCGCGGAGTGTTCGCGGGCGTCGCGCCGGACGCGGTGCCCAGTCCGGCGCTCACCACCGGTGCCGTGGCCGAGGGCTTCGACCGGGAGTTGTGGGCCCGGCTCGCCGAGGCGGACCTGCTGAGTCTGCTGCTCGACGAGGCGCACGGCGGCTCCGGTCTGGACGCGATCGCGCTGTGCCTGGTGCTGCGCGAGTCGGCCCGTGTACTGGCCCGGGTGCCGCTCTTGGAGCACAGCGCGGCGGCAGCGGCCGTACAGACCTACGGCGGGCCGGAGTTGGCGGAGCGGCTACTCGCGCGGGCGGGGCGGGGTGAGCTGGTGCTGACCGTCGCGGCACACGGCCGCAGCGGCCACGATCCGGCCGAACTGGCCGTGGGCGCGCGGCGGGACGGGTCGGCGTGGGTGCTGGACGGGGTGCAGACGACGGTGCCGTGGGCGTACGACGCGGACCTCGTCGTCGTGCCGGCGCACGTCGAGGGGACGGCGGCCGAGCGGACCGTGCTCGCGCTGGTACCGCGTGAACGGGACGGGGTGGTACTCGCCGAGCAGGTGTCCACCAGCGGGGAGCGGCTGGCCGAGCTGCGGCTGACGTCGGTCCGGGTCGACGCGGACGAAGTCGTCGAGGCCGACGGGGCCTGGGAGTGGTTGCACGCACTGCTGGCCACCGGCACCTGTGCGCTGGCGCTCGGGCTGGGCGAGCGGGTGCTGAGGATGACGGCCGAGTACACCGGGAAGCGGGAGCAGTTCGGGTATCCGATCGCGACGTTCCAGGCGGTGGCCGTGCAGGCCGCGGACCGGTACATCGATCTGCGCGCCATGGAGGCCACCCTCTGGCAGGCCGCGTGGCGGATCGCTTCGGGGGCTCCGGGTGCGCTGCCCGCCGCCGGGGATGTGGCGGTGGCGAAGATCTGGGCGGCCGAGGGAGTGCGCCGGGTGGTGCAGACGGCACAGCATCTGCACGGTGGGTTCGGCGCCGACACCGACAGTCCGCTGCACCGGTATCACGCCTGGGCCAAGCACCTGGAGCTGGCGCTCGGCCCGGCGGCGGCGTACGAGGAGAGGCTCGGGGATCTGCTGGCGGCCCATCCGCTGGGCTGACCGCGCCGGACGGCTCGCGTGGGCCGAGCAGGCAGGGACCAAGCCGACACGAGCCGAGCGGGTACAGGCCGAGCCCAGGCCCACCTGGGCCGACGGCGCCGCGGCCGAGAGCACAGGGGGTCGAGCGCGTCCGTGGGTCGGTCGCGTGCCCCTTGGAGAAGTCGTCCCGGCAGGGATGAAGTCCGGGGCAGGGGCCGCGGGGAAAGCTACAGGACCTGGCCGGGCTTGCCCTCGTCCGTGAGCACCGGGCGGCCCGCGGCCTGCCAGATCTGCATGCCGCCGTCGACGTTGACCGCGTCGATGCCCTGCTGGACCAGGTACATGGTGACCTGGGCCGAGCGGCCGCCGGAGCGGCAGATGACGTGGACGCGGCCGTCCTGCGGCGCGGCCTCGGTCAGCTCGCCGTAGCGGGCCACGAAGTCGCTCATGGGGATGTGCAGCGCCCCCTCGGCGTGGCCCGCCTGCCACTCGTCGTCCTCGCGGACGTCCAGCAGGAAGTCGCCGTCCTTGAGGTCCGCGACCTCGACCGTGGGCACACCAGCTCCAAAACTCATGTCCCCGACGCTACCCGAAGCTCCCCCGTGCCGACCGGGGCACCGTGCGGCTCCGGTCCGCTCCGGCCGCGGCTCAGGCCTGGCCCAGCAGGGCGGCCAGTTCGCTCTCCCGCTGGGCGATGTCGGCGCGCAGCCGGCCGGCGATCTCCTCGAGGAGGCCGTCGGGGTCGTCGGGGGCGAGCCGGAGCATGCCGGCGATCGCGCTCTCCTCCAGTTCGCGGGCGACGTGGGTGAGCAGCTCCTTGCGGCGGGAGAGCCATTCGAGGCGGGCGTACAGCTCCTCGGCGGCGCTCGGCAGGCGCTCGGGCGGCACGGGGCCGGCCGCCCACTCCTCGGCGAGTTCCCGGAGCAGGGCCTCGTCGCCGCGGGCGTAGGCGGCGTTGACGCGGGTGAGGAATTCCTCACGCCGCTTCTGTTCCTCTTCCTCCTGGGCGAGGTCGGGGTGGGCCTTGCGGGCCAGCTCGCGGTAGAGCTTGCGGGCCTCCTCGCTGGGCCGTACCCGCTCCGGGGGGCGTACGGCCTGGTCGGTGAGCATGGCGGCGGCCTCCGGGAACAGGCCGTGGCCGTCCATCCAGCCGTGCAGCAGTTCCTCCACGCCGGGGATCGGCAGGACGCGGGCGCGGGCCTCCTCGGCGCGGCGGATGTCCTCCGGGTCCCCGGTGCGGGCCGCCTTGGCCTCGGCGATCTCCGCGTCCAGCTCCTCGATGCGGGCGTAGAGGGGGCCGAGGCGCTGCTCGTGCAGCCGGGAGAAGTTCTCGACCTCGACGCGGAAGGTCTCCACGGCGATCTCGTACTCGATCAACGCCTGCTCGGCGGCCCGCACGGCCTGCTCGAGCCGTTCCTCGGGCCGGGGCGCCTCTTCGGCTTCCGGGGTCGTCATCCGACCAGAGTAGGTGGTGAGGATGCGGCATCCCGCCGTAGGGCTGAGGATCATGCGCCCGCTGCGGGTTCGTGCGGGAGCGCAGCCCCCGCCCCCGGTGGCCGCTGCCGCGTGTCCGTACAACCGCACGCCCTTCCGGGCGCGCCCATACCGTCTCTGTTCACACCCCCGCCTCGGCCGCGATCCGGCCCGCGCGCACCGCTGTCACCAGTGCCGCGTGGTCCGCCTCGGTGCGGTCGGCGTAGGCGACGGCGAACGCGGCGATGGCCTCGTCCAGTTCCGTGTTCTTGCCGCAGTAGCCGGCGATCAGCCGGGGGTCGGCGCTGTGGGAGTGGGCGCGGGCCAGGAGGGCGCCGGTCATGCGGCCGTAGTCGTCGATCTGGTCGGGGGCGAGGGCGGCGGGGTCGACGCTGCCCTTGCGGTTGCGGAACTGGCGGACCTGGAAGGGGCGGCCGTCGACGGTCGTCCAGCCGAGCAGGATGTCGCTGACCACCTGCATGTGCTTCTGGCCGAGGACCACCCGGCGTCCCTCGTGCTCCACCGCCGGGGTCTCGAAGCCGGCGGTGGCCAGGTGCGGGACCAGGGCGGACGGGCGGGCCTCCTTCACCTGGAGCACCAGTGGCTGCTCGCGGTGGTCGAGGAGCAGGACGACGTAGGACCGGGTGCCGACGCTGCCGGTGCCGACGACCCGGAAGGCCACGTCGTGCACGGCGTGCCGGGCGAGCAGCGGGTGCCGGTCCTCGCTGAGGGTGTGGACGTAGGGCTCCAGGGAGGCGGCGACGGCGGCGGCCTCGGCGTCGGGGATCCGGCGCAGTACCGGGGCGGCGTCGACGAATCGGCGTCCGCCGTCCTCGGCGGCCTCGGTCGCCTTGGCGGCGAACCGGCCGCTGGTGTTGGCCCGGGCCTTGTGCGAGACGCGCTGGAGGGTGCCGAGCAGATCGTGGGCGTCGGTGTGGGAGACCAACTCCTCGTCGGCGATGGCGTTCCAGGCGTCCAGCACCGGCAGTTTGGCGAGGAGGCGCATGGTGCGCCGGTAGGCGCCGACCGTGTCGCGTGCCGCGGAGCGGCAGGTGTCCTCGTCGGCACCGGCTTCGCGTCCGGCGAGGACGAGGGAGGCGGCGAGCCGCTTGAGGTCCCATTCCCAGGGGCCGTGCACGGTTTCGTCGAAGTCGTTGAGGTCGATGACGAGGTCGCCGCGGGGGTCGCCGTACAGGCCGAAGTTGGCCGCGTGCGCGTCTCCGCATATCTGGGTGCCGATGCGGGTCATCGGGGTGCGGGCGAGGTCGTGGGCCATGAGTCCGGCCGAGCCGCGCAGGAAGGCGAACGGGGTGGCGGCCATGCGCCCGACGCGCAGCGGGGTCAGGTCCGGGATGCGGCCGGCGTTGGACTCGACGACCGCGGTGACCGCGTCGGGGCGGGCGGGGTCCAGGTCGAGGGTGCGGTGTGCGGCCCGCGGCACGCTCGTCCGCAGTGCCTTGCCCTCGTCCTTGGGCGAGCCCTGTCGTGGCCATGCGGCGAAGCCGCGCACCCGGGGCAGCCGACGGCTCCCCCGCGCCTCCGCGTGCCCGTCCGTCTCCGCCTGCGCGCCCGCACCCGCGTGCCCGTCCGTCTCCGCGCCCGCGTCCGCCATCACTTCCACACCGGTCAACGCGACCGCCTCCCCCGAGCACTGAACATCGGGACCCGGAACCGAACAGCGGGCACCGGGCGCCGAACGGCCCTTCGCACGAACATCAACTCGTGCAGACCGTACAGCCGGTGGCCGTCACGCGTCAGACCCTGTGGATAACTCCCTGTGGACAACCGAGCCGTGGAGCACGCGCCGGGGAGCACTCCGGGAAGAGAGCTTCCTCACACGACGCACACAAAAGAAGGCAGCCGTTCAACAGCCGTACATACGACTACGGGCCCATCGTTTTCACGATGGGCCCGTAGCCTCTGTGCGCGAGGGGGGAGTTGAACCCCCACGCCCTTGCGGGCACTGGAACCTGAATCCAGCGCGTCTGCCTATTCCGCCACCCGCGCATTGGGTGTGTCTTCCGGTCCCTTCCCTTTCGGGCTGGCCCCTTCCGACATGCAGAACATTAGCACGTCGTACGGGGTGGGTTCACATCCCTTCCCGTGGGCCCGGCCCATGCCTCTGACCACCGGTTCCTGGCCGTGCCGGCGTCCCGTCCGCATGCCGCCCACGCCCCGTGCGCGTGCCGTGCGAGCCCCTTGCGCCCCGCGCCTCGTCGCACGTATCAGCGAGACCCTGTTCACGTATCAACCTCGTACCGGTACCCGCCGTCTGCCCAGGAGGCGGGCCGGGTCCACAGCCGGGTGCGGGACACTGGTCTGCACGCGCCTCTACGATCCATGGCAGGAACCGGCTGATCGCGTGGCGCGTAGATACGATCAGTGAGCAGAGCGCAGTAGTACAGAGCACGGCAAGGAAACGGCAGGGACGGAGGAGGTGCCCCATGGGAGTCCTGAAGAAGTTCGAGCAGCGTCTCGAAGGCCTGGTGAACGGCACCTTCGCCAAGGTCTTCAAGTCCGAGGTCCAGCCCGTGGAGATCGCGGGCGCGCTCCAGCGTGAGTGTGACAACAACGCCACGATCTGGAACCGCGACCGGACCGTCGTACCGAACGACTTCATCGTGGAGCTGAGCGCGCCCGACTACGAGCGGCTCAGCCCCTACTCCGGACAGCTCGGGGACGAGCTGGCCGGGATGGTGCGCGACTACGCCAAGCAGCAGCGCTACACCTTCATGGGACCGATCAAGGTCAACCTGGAGAAGGCCGAGGACCTGGACACCGGTCTGTACCGGGTGCGCAGCCGCACTCTGGCCTCCTCGAGCAGCCAGGCGGCCCCACAGGCCCCGCAGGCGGCTCCGGGCGCCGGTGGCCACGGCGGGCCGCCGGCCATGCCGGCCGGCGCGCCCCCGATGCCGTCGGCGCCGCCGGGCGGCGGCGCCCGCCCCGGCGGCTACGGCTACCCCCAGCCCGCCGGTCAGCGGCCGGCGGCCGCTCCCGCGAGCGGCGGACGCACCCGCTACTGGATCGAGATCAACGGCACCCGCCACCAGATCTCCCGCGCGACGCTGGTTCTGGGCCGCAGCACCGACGCCGACGTACGGATCGACGATCCCGGCGTCTCCCGCCGGCACTGCGAGATCCGGACCGGAACGCCCTCGACGATCCAGGATCTCGGCTCCACCAACGGCATCGTGGTGGACGGGCAGCACACCACCCGCGCTACGCTCCGCGACGGCTCGCGGATCGTCGTGGGCAGCACCACCGTTATCTATAGGCAAGCCGAAGGGTGAAGCGGGGGCAATGTCAGAGCTGACCCTCACGGTCATGCGGCTGGGTTTCCTGGCCGTACTGTGGCTGTTCGTGATCGTGGCCGTGCAGGTCATCCGCAGCGACCTGTTCGGTACGCGCGTCACCCAGCGCGGATCGCGTAGGGAGGCCGGGCGCCAGCAGCAGGCGCCCCGGCAGCAGGCCGCCACGCCCCCGCCGCAGCGCGGCCAGCAGAGCGGCGGCCGGCGCGGGCGGGGCGCCCCCACCAAGCTGGTCGTGACGGAAGGCACACTGACCGGCACCACGGTCGCGCTGCAGGGCCAGACGATCACTCTGGGCCGGGCGCACGACTCCACGATCGTGCTGGACGACGACTACGCCTCCAGCCGTCATGCCAGGATCTACCCGGACCGCGACGGCCAGTGGATCGTCGAGGACCTCGGCTCCACCAACGGCACCTATCTGGACCGGTCCCGGCTGACGACCCCCACACCGATCCCGCTGGGCGCGCCGATCCGCATCGGCAAGACCGTCATCGAGCTGCGGAAGTAGTGCTACGTCATGAGTGAGCGCGAGCGGAGCGAGCACGCAGCGGCAGGCCGCCACCCGGCCGCCGGCGCGCTCCCGACCGGAGGGTGGGCAGTGTGGCTCGACACGACCGGCTGTACCCGGAACCGACGGGCGAGGTGGGCATGAGTCTGTCCCTGCGCTTTGCCGCCGGATCGCACAAGGGCATGATCCGGGAGGGCAACGAGGACTCCGGTTACGCCGGGCCGCGGCTGCTCGCGATCGCCGACGGTATGGGCGGTCAGGCGGCCGGTGAGGTCGCCTCCTCGGAGGTCATCTCCACCCTGGTCTCGCTCGACGACGACGTGCCCGGCTCCGACATCCTCACCTCGCTCGGCGTCGCCGTGCAGCGCGCCAACGACCAGCTGCGCGCCATGGTCGAGGAGGACCCCCAGCTCGAGGGCATGGGGACGACGCTGACCGCGCTGCTGTGGACCGGGCAGCGGCTCGGCATGGTGCACGTCGGCGACTCCCGCGCCTATCTGCTGCGTGACGGGGTGCTGACCCAGATCACGCAGGACCACACCTGGGTGCAGCGGCTCGTGGACGAGGGCCGGATCACCGAGGAGGAGGCGACCACGCATCCGCAGCGCTCGCTGCTGATGCGCGCCCTCGGCAGCAGCGAGCACGTCGAGCCCGACCTGTCGATCCGCGAGGTCCGGGCCGGCGACCGCTATCTGATCTGTTCCGACGGGCTCTCCGGCGTCGTCTCCCACCAGACGATGGAGGAGACCCTCGCCAGCTACCAGGGCCCGCAGGAGACCGTGCAGGAGCTGATCCAGCTCGCGCTGCGCGGCGGCGGCCCGGACAACATCACGGTCATCATCGCGGACGTGCTGGACCTGGACACCGGCGACACCCTCGCCGGGCAGCTGTCCGACCAGCCGGTGGTGGTCGGCGCGGTCGCCGAGAACCAGCACCACCTGCACGACAACGGCATCATGCAGACCCCGGCCGGCCGCGCCTCGCACCTGGGCCGCCAGGGGCACGGCGGCGGCGAGTTCGGCCCGCCCGGCTCCGGCGACACCGACGGGTACGTCCCGACGGGCGGCTTCGCCGACTACGCCGAGGGCGACTTCACCAAGCCGCGCAGGCGCGGCTGGCTGAAGGGAACGCTGTACGGCGCGCTCGCGCTCGCCGTGATCGGCGGCGGCCTCTACGGCGGCTACCGCTGGACGCAGACGCAGTACTACGTCGGCACCAAGGACGAGCACGTGGCGCTGTACCGCGGCATCAGCCAGGATCTGGCCTGGGTGTCGCTGTCGAAGGTGGAGAAGGACCACCCCGAGATCGAACTCAAGTACCTGCCGCCGTACCAGCAGCAGCAGGTCAAGAACACGATCGCGGCGGGCGGTCTCCAGCAGGCCGAGACGAAGATCGAGGCGCTGTCGGTGCAGGCCTCCGCGTGCAGGAAGCAGGCGGAGCGCACGGCCGCGGAGTCGCAGAAGAACGCGAAGACGGGCCAGGGCGAGGCCGGGGGCACCACGGGAACCACCCGTACCTCCGTCGCGTCCAAGGCGACACCGACGCCGCACCCATCCGGTTCGGCGCCCGCTTCGAAGAACTCTTCGAAGCCGCCGACCGCGTCCGCCACTCCCAACCCCGGCCCGAGCCTCTCCGAGGATGAGCAGAAGGTCGTCGATCAGTGCGGCAAGCAGTAGCCCCGCCGCGAGAGGCCCTGTCACACGATGAGCAGTACGACTAACCCGCCGACACATCACACGTCCACGATCGGCGCGATCGGCGCGCCGAGCCGGCGCAACACCGAGCTGGCCCTGTTGGTCTTCGCCGTGGTCATCCCGGTGTTCGCCTACGCCAACGTGGGTCTGGCCATCGACGGCAAGGTGCCCGCCGGGCTGCTGGCCTACGGCCTCGGCCTCGCGCTGCTGGCCGGTGTCGCCCATCTCGTCGTACGGAAGTTCGCGCCGTACGCCGACCCGCTGCTGCTGCCGCTGGCCACCCTGCTCAACGGGCTCGGCCTGGTCGCCATCTGGCGGCTGGACCAGTCCAAGCTGCTCCAGCAGATCCACGTCGCGGGCGGCAAGGCCACCAACCAGCTGCTGTACACGGCGATGGGCATCGCGCTGTTCGTCGCGGTGCTGATCCTCCTCAAGGATCACCGCACGCTCCAGCGCTACACCTACATCTCCATGGCGACGGCGCTGGTCCTGCTGCTGCTGCCGCTGGTGCCGGGCCTGGGCGCCGACGTCTACGGCGCGAAGATCTGGATCTCGGTCGGCAGTTTCACCATCCAGCCCGGTGAGTTCGCCAAGATCGTGCTGGCGGTGTTCTTCGCCGGCTATCTGATGGTGAAGCGGGACGCGCTGGCGCTCGCCAGCCGCCGTTTCATGGGGATGTACCTGCCGCGCGGCCGTGACCTCGGCCCGATCCTCGTCGTGTGGGCGATCTCGATCCTCATCCTGGTCTTCGAGACCGACCTCGGTACGTCGCTGCTGTTCTTCGGCATGTTCGTGATCATGCTGTACGTCGCCACCGAGCGGACCAGCTGGATCGTCTTCGGTCTGCTGATGTCGGCGGTCGGCGCCGTCGGTGTGGCGAGCTTCGAGCCGCACATCCAGGTGCGTGTCCAGGCCTGGCTCGACCCGATGCACGAGTACGTGCTCAGCCGCACCCCGGGCGTCACCGGCGTGCACTCCGACCAGCTCCAGCAGGCGCTGTGGGCGTTCGGCTCGGGCGGCACCCTGGGCACCGGATGGGGCCAGGGCCATTCGGAGCTGATCCGGTTCGCCGCCAACTCCGACTTCATCTTCGCCACCTTCGGCGAGGAGCTGGGCCTGGCCGGTGTCATGGCGATCCTGCTGGTCTACGGCCTGATCGCCGAGCGTGGCATCCGTACCGCGCTGGCCGCCCGCGACCCGTTCGGCAAGCTGCTCGCCGTGGGCCTGTCCGGTGGCTTCGCGCTCCAGGTCTTCGTCGTGGCCGGCGGTGTGATGGGTCTCATCCCGCTGACCGGTATGACGATGCCGTTCCTCGCCTACGGCGGTTCCTCCGTGATCGCGAACTGGGCCCTGATCGGCATCCTGATCCGGATCAGCGACACCGCGCGCCGCCCGGCGCCCGCCCCCGCCGCCAACCCCGACGCCGAGATGACCCAGGTGGTCCGCCCGTCATGAACAAACCCCTGCGCCGGATCGCGATCTTCTGCGGCATCCTCGTGATGGCCCTGCTGATCCGCGACAACTGGCTCCAGTACGTCCAGGCAGACTCCCTGCGCACCAACACGAACAACCGCCGGGTCGCCATCGAGCGGTACGCGACCCCGCGCGGCGACATCATCGTCGACGGCAACCCGATAACGGGCTCCGTCGAGGCCAAGCACGGCGACTTCAAGTACAAGCGGACCTACAAGAACGGGGCCATGTGGGCCCCCGTCACCGGCTACTCCTCGCAGGCCTTCGGCTCCACCCAGCTGGAGAGCATCGACGACGGCATCCTCAGCGGCACCGACGACCGGCTCTTCTTCCGCAACACCCTGGACATGATCACGGGCAAGCAGAAGCAGGGCGGCAACGTCGTCACCACGCTGAACCAGGCCGCGCAGACGGCGGCGTTCAACGGTCTGAAGGCGCAGGGCGGCAAGGGCGCGGTCGTCGCGCTGGAGCCGTCCACCGGCAAGATCCTGGCGCTGGCCTCCTACCCGTCGTACGACCCGTCGTCCTTCGCCGGCAACTCCACGGACGTGGACTCCAAGAACTGGACCAAGCTCCAGAAGAGCAACGACCCGGCCGACCCGATGCTGAACCGGGCGCTGCGCGAGACCTACCCGCCGGGCTCCACCTTCAAGGTGGTCACGGCGGCGGCCGCGCTGGAGAACGGGCTGTACACCTCGGCCGACACCGCGACGAACTCGCCGCTGCCGTGGGTCATGCCGGGCACGACGACGCCGCTGAAGAACGAGGGCAACATCCCCTGCAAGGACGCCACGTTGCGGGCCGCCCTCCAGTACTCCTGCAACTCGGTCTTCGGCAAGATCGGCGCCGACCTCGGCAACGCCAAGATGCTGGCGGAGGCGAAGAAGTTCGGCTTCGACTCGCCGCAGGACACGCCGGTCCGCGCCTACCCCTCGGTGTTCTCCGACAAGATGAACGCGTCGCAGACCGCGCTGTCCTCCATCGGCCAGTTCAACACCGCCGCGACGCCGCTCCAGATGGCGATGGTCGCCTCGGCGGTCGCCAACGACGGCAAGCTGATGAAGCCGTACATGGTGGACAAGCTCCAGTCGTCCAACCTCGACACGGTCTCGCAGACCCAGCCGGAGCAGCTGAGCCAGCCGCTGTCCTCGAAGAACGCGCAGATCCTGCAGGACATGATGAAGACGGTGGTCGAGCAGGGCACCGGCACGAACGCCAAGATCAACGGCATCACGGTCGGCGGCAAGACCGGTACCGCGCAGCACGGTGTGGCCAACAGCGCCAACCCGTACGCGTGGTTCATCTCCTTCGCCAAGCTGCCCGACGGCAGCTCGCCGGTGGCGGTGGCCGTGGTCATCGAGGACAACAGCGCCAACCGTGACGACATCTCCGGTGGCGGTCTGGCCGCGCCGATCGCCAAGAGCGTCATGCAGGCGGTCATCCAGTCGAAGAAGTGACCCCCATCACGTCTTCTTCACAACGTTGCACGTTGCGATACCGGTCCTGTATCGGGTTCCGGGCTTGGCCAGGTCACACAAAGCGAGCCGGGTACGGTAGGCCCGGACGGCAGCCTCCGGCGGCGCACGAGACGTGCGCGGCCGGGACCGACGGAGAGGGCTGGTAGGTAGCTATGGAAGAGCCGCGTCGCCTCGGCGGCCGGTACGAACTGGGCCAGGTGCTCGGTCGTGGTGGCATGGCGGAGGTCTACCTCGCGCATGACACCCGTCTCGGCCGCACCGTGGCAGTGAAGACCTTGCGCGCCGACCTGGCACGCGACCCTTCCTTCCAGGCTCGGTTCCGCCGGGAGGCCCAGTCGGCCGCCTCGCTCAACCATCCCGCGATCGTCGCGGTCTACGACACGGGCGAGGACTACATCGACGGGGTCTCGATCCCGTACATCGTGATGGAGTACGTCGACGGCTCCACGCTCCGTGAGCTTCTTCACTCCGGTCGCAAGCTCCTGCCGGAGCGCGCGATGGAGATGACCGTCGGCATCCTCCAGGGCCTGGAGTACGCCCACCGCAACGGCATCGTGCACCGTGACATCAAGCCGGCGAACGTCATGCTGACGCGCAACGGCCAGGTCAAGGTGATGGACTTCGGCATCGCCCGCGCCATGGGCGACTCCGGCATGACGATGACGCAGACGGCCGCGGTCATCGGCACGGCCCAGTACCTCTCGCCGGAGCAGGCGAAGGGCGAGCAGGTCGACGCCCGCTCGGACCTCTATTCGACCGGCTGTCTCCTCTACGAGCTGCTGACGGTACGGCCGCCGTTCGTCGGCGACTCCCCGGTGGCCGTGGCCTACCAGCATGTGCGCGAGGAGCCGCAGTCGCCGTCGGTCTTCGATCCCGAGATCACGCCCGAAATGGACGCGATCGTCCTGAAGGCACTGGTCAAGGACCCGAACTACCGCTATCAGTCGGCCGACGAGATGCGCGTCGACATCGAGGCGTGCCTGGACGGCCAGCCGGTCGCGGCGACGGCCGCGCTGGGTGCGGTGGGCTACGGCGGCTACGGCGACGACCAGCCGACGACGGCCCTGCGCCCCGACGCCGGCGGTCCCGCGGGGGCGACGACCGTCCTCCCGCCGATGAACCCGGACGACGGCGGCTACGGCTACGACGACTCCCCGGGCCGGCGGCGCCAGCAGCCGAAGAAGTCCCACACCTCCACGGTCCTCCTGGTGGTCGCGGGCGTGCTCGTCCTGATCGGCGCGATCCTGATCGGCAAGTGGGCGTTCAGCGGGAAGTCCGCCGACACCTTCGACGCCCCGAACTTCGTCGGCTCCACCTACGCCGACGCCCAGAAGATGGCGATCAACGCCGACCTGAAACTGGGCACGCCCACCCGCAAACCCTGTGAGAACCAGCCGAAGAACTCGGTCTGCTCCCAGGACCCGGCGGCGGGCTCCCCGGTGAAGAAGGGCGACACGATCACGCTGGTGGTGTCGACGGGGGCGCCGAAGGTCCAGGTTCCGGATGTCCGTGGCATCCAGTTCGACCAGGCCCAGTCCCAGCTGAAGGACAAGGGGTTCCAGGTCGACAGGAAGGACGTGGTGTCCACCCAGCCCGCGGGTGTCGTCACCGAGCAGGACCCCGCCGGCGGCGAGGAGAGGCAGAAGGGCTCCACGATCACCCTCACCGTCGCCAAGGCGGAGGAGAAGGTGACCATCCCGGGCGACCTGGTCGGCAAGTCCTGTGACGACGCCAAGTCCGAGCTGACCCAGCTGGGCCTGACGCCGAGCTGCACCGACAGCCCGACCGCCGACCAGACCCAGAACGGCAAGGTCCTCTCGACCAACCCGGCGGCGGGCACGCAGGTCGCCAAGAACACCGGCGTGGTGATCAACGTCGGCAAGTTCCAGGGCGGCCCGACGCAGGGTCAGGTCCCGAACGTCGTCGGTCAGCCCCTGAAGCAGGCCCAGCAGATCCTGCAGCAGGCCGGCTTCACGAACATCCAGGTCAACGGAGCCAACGACGACAAGGCGCGGGTCCTCGGGCAGTCCCCGCCACAGGGCACCCAGGCCGATCCGGCCAGCACCCAGATCGTGCTGACCACCATCGATGTCGGCGGCGGCAACGGCAACGGCGGCATCTTCGGCGGCAACAACGGCTGACCGGCACCGCCCCACCGCAGCGCGAAGGCCCCTCGGCTCCTCGGAGAGCCGAGGGGCCTTCGTCGTCCTCAGCCCCGCAGTTCCTTCGGCGGCGTCCGCTCGCTGTCCACCTTCTGCACCCGGACCAGTTCGCCCCACACCACGTACCGGTACTCCGAGGTGTAGACCGGAGTGCAGGTCGTCAGGGTGATGTAGTGGCCCGGCTTCGTCCTGCCGGACTCCTTCGGGATCTGGGAGATGACCTTGACGTTGTACTTCGAGGTCTCGGGGAGGATCGAGTAGACCTTGTAGACGTACCAGTCGTCCCGGGTCTCGAAGACGATCGGGTCGCCCACCTTCAGCTTGTCGATGTTGTGGAACTTCGCGCCGTGGCCGTCGCGGTGCGCGGCGAGGGTGAGGTTGCCGTCCTTGCCGGTCATGGGCAGCGCGGCCTTGATCGGGTCGGTGTAGTAGCCGGCCACGCCGTCGTTGAGGACGTCGGTGCCCGTGCCCTTCTCGACCAGCACCTCGCCGTTCTTCATCGCGGGCACGTGCAGGAAGCCGATGCCGTCCTTGGTGTCCAGCGCGCCGGGGCCGGAGTCCTTCGACCCCTGCGACTGCGCCCAGTGCTGACGGACCTTGTCGGCCCGTTTGTCCGCCTTGCGGTCCGCTATCACGTTCGTCCACCACAGGGAGTAGACGACGAACAGGGCGAGCAACAGCCCTGCCGTGATGAGGAGTTCACCGAAGACGCTGACCGCCGTCGCGATCCGTCCGGGACGCCGGCGGCGCGCGGCGGGCTCCGGCTCGGACGCGTCCGTGTGTTCTTCGGTCTCGTCGGCGGTCGCTGCCACTGTTCCCTCTGCCCCTGTGTGATGAACCCTGCTCGATGAGCTCTCCTCGACGAGCCCTACTCGATGAGCGCGTCCGGCTTGCCCTCGCTGCGCGGGCGTTCCTGGACCATCTTGCCCCAGACGATCAGCCGGTACTTGCTGGTGAACTCCGGCGTGCAGGTGGTGAGCGTGATGTAGCGGCCGGGCTGTGTGAACCCGGAGCCCCTCGGGATCGGGTCCAGCACGCTGGTGTTGGACGGCGAGGTCACCGGAAGCGTCGACGTCACCTTGTACACGTAGTACGTGTCCTGCGTCTCGACCACGACCGCGTCGCCGGCGGCGAGCCTGTTGATGTACCGGAACGGTTCACCATGGGTGTTGCGGTGCGCCGCGAGCCCGAAGTTACCGGTCTTGGCGTCCGGCATCGCCGTCTTCAGCGGCGCCTCGCCGTAGTGCCCGACCATGCCCTTGTCGAGCACCTTCGCGTTGCTGACGCCCTCCGCGATCGGCGCCACCACGTCCAGCTTGGGAATGTGCAGGATGGCGAAGCCCTGGCCCGGCGCGAAGACGCCCGGGTTGCGCTTGCCGCTCGCCCAGTCGTCCTGGAGCTGGTGCGCCTCGCTGCCGGCCTGGGCGTGCGCGCGGACGTTGGTCCACCACAGCTGGTAGGTGACGAACAGCAGCATCAGCACGCCGGTGGTGATGAACACCTCGCCGATCGCCCGGCTCGCGAGCACGCCCGGGGACGGCTTGCGCAGCCGCGCCTGCCGCCGGGCCTCCACCCGGGACAGCGGCCGCTCCGGCTCCTCCGGGGTCGCCGTGGCGGACGCGCTCTCCCGGCCACCGCCGTGCCGACCGCCGCCACGCCCCCCGCCCCGGCGCTTCGCGGCCTTTCTGCGGGCCGCACGCCCGCCGGTCGCGGTTTCGGACGCGGTGGAGGCCGAAGAGGCCGCAGAGCCGCGTACAGGCTCGCCCGGCGGGCCGGCCAGCGGATCGAGGGCCGGATCGGGGACCCGCAGCGCCATCGTCTCGTCGTCGAGGGGGTCGCGGTACGACTCCCCGTACGGTTCCTGCATCCCCTGCGCATCCCACGACCCGAGCGCACCGGAAGCCTCGTACGACTGATCCCCGTACGAGGCATCGGTCTCGCGCTCCGGGCGCAGGGCGGTCACGCCGTGGCCCTGCCCACCACCGGGGCGAGCCCCGCCGACCTCGCCACGGCACCCTGGTCGCCGCACTCCACCAGCCAGTTGGCCAGCATTCGGTGCCCGTGTTCGGTGAGCACCGACTCGGGGTGGAACTGCACGCCCTCGACCGGCAGTTCACGGTGACGCAGGCCCATGATGATGCCGTCGTGGGTGCGGGCGGTCACCTCCAGCTCGGCCGGGACCGTGTCCGGCTCGGCGGCCAGCGAGTGGTACCGGGTCGCCGTGAAGGGGGAGGGCAGGCCCGCGAAGACGCCCTTACCCTCGTGCTCGACCGGGGAGGTCTTGCCGTGCAGCAGCTCGGGCGCCCGGTCCACGACACCGCCGTAGGCCACCTGCATCGACTGCATGCCGAGGCAGACGCCGAAGACGGGGACGCCGGTGGCCGCGCAGTGGCGGACCATCTCGACGCACACCCCGGCCTGCTCCGGCGTGCCCGGGCCGGGCGAGAGCAGCACGCCGTCGAAACCGTCCTGGGCGTGCGAGGTCGACACCTCGTCGTTGCGCAGCACCTCGCACTCGGCGCCCAGCTGGTACAGGTACTGGACGAGGTTGAAGACGAAGCTGTCGTAGTTGTCGACGACGAGAATCCGCGCGCTCACTGGTTGTTCACCGTCACATCGTTGAAGGGCAGCAGCGGTTCGGCCCACGGGAAGACGTACTGGAACAGGACGTAGACCACGGCCAGGATCAATACGAGCGAGATGAACGCCCTCGCCCACGCGTTCCCCGGCAGATGCCGCCAGATCCAGCCGTACATGCCGTTCCTTCCGTATCCCCACGGCACCTGACTCACGCCGTACGCCACCAGACTAACGGCGACTAACGGCGCAGGGCCGCCGGTTCGCCCGCCTCCACGGACCGGGTGGAATCCAGGTGCGCCCAGACGATCAGCCGGTGACTGTGCCCCCATTCCGGATCGCACGTGGTCAGCGTCAGATACCGGCCCGGACGCGTGTAACCCGACGTACGTGGCACAGGGTCGATCACCTCGACGTCCGTCGGCACGGTTTTGTAGGGCCCTTTGTCGATCCGATACGTGAACCAGGTCGTCCCGTCCGTGAGCACCACCGCGTCACCCGGCCGCAGCTTCGGAAAGTCCAGGAACGGATCGCCGTAGGTACGCCGGTGGCCGGCCACCGCGAAGTTGCCCTCCTGGCCGAGCTGAGCGGTGCCCTGGTAGTGGGCGAGCCCCTTGGCCAGCACGTCCCGGCCGGTGCCCTCTGCCACGGGCTTGTTCCACGTGAAACCGAACCGGGGGATGTACATGATCGCGAACGGCCTGCCGTAGTGGTACGGCGCCGGGCCCGACACGGTCACCCTCGTCGTGGTCGTGCCGTCGCGCGAGGTGCGCGTCGCCGGCTGCACGCTTCCCTTCGACCACTGCCGGTGCAGCTGGTCGATCTGGTCGCTCATGGCGCCGTCGGCCCGCACACCCGTCCAGAACAGGATGTAGGCGACGAAGAGCACGATCAGGGCGCCGATGGTGATGCACAGTTCGCTGAAGGTCCGGACGATCACACGCACCGGCGCCTCCGTTCACGGACGGCTGACGGATGGCTACTGCACGGGCTTCGCGTAGTGCAGATCCACTGTGCCCGAGTAGCCGGGAAGAGTCACCGTCCCGTCGTCGGTGACTTTCCAGCCGAGCCCGTAGACGTTGACGTACACCATGTAGGTCTGGATCGCCTTGCTCGCGGCGAGCGCCTGCTGGAGCCTGCCCGGGTCCCCGACGGCCGTGATCTTGTACGGCGGTGAGTAGACGCGGCCCTGGAGGATCAGGGTGTTGCCGACGCAGCGCACGGCGCTGGTGGAGATCAACCGCTGGTCCATGACCTTGACGCCGGTCGCACCGCCCTGCCACAGGGCGTTCACCACGGCCTGGAGGTCCTGCTGGTGGATGACCAGGTAGTCGGGCTGGGGCGCGGGGTAGCCGGGGAGCTTGGCGGTGGCGTTGGGCGGGGCGTCGTTGAGGGTGACGGAGAGGCCGTGGCCGGTGAGCGGCTGGGTGCCGGCACTCGACTCCAGGCCGCTGAGCTCGCGGTCCTGGGCCTTGCTGGTACCGGCGTCGCTCTTGGCGAGGGACTCGACGCTCTCGCGCAGGGCCGCGTTGGACTCGTCCAGGCCCTTGTTCTTGCGGCTGCGCTGCTGGATCAGGTCGGACAGCTTCAGCAGGGAACCGTCCTGGCGGATGTCGGTGCCCTTGGCCGTGTCGAAGCTGGTGAAGAAGATGAGCCCCGCGAGAGCGAAGACGGCGGCCGTGAGGACGCGCACCGGACGCGGTCGGCGTCCCGTGCCGGAACCCGTTGATCCCGTCCCGGGGGAGTCGGCAGAATTGCTCAACGTACCCTTATCTCTTTCGGCGCCACGGAAGCACTACGCTAACGGACGCGCCCGACCCAGTTACCTGCGCGGCCACGCAGCGCATCGACAGGAGAGACCCTCGTGCCGAAGTCACGTATCCGCAAGAAGGCCGACTTCACGCCGCCGCCGGCGAAGCAGGCACAGGCGATCAAGCTGGGCAGCCGAGGCTGGGTCGCCCCGGTCATGCTGGCCATGTTCGTGATCGGCCTGGCCTGGATCGTCGTCTTCTACGTGACCGACGGCTCGCTGCCCCTCGACGCCCTGGGCAACTGGAACATCGTGGTCGGCTTCGGCTTCATCGCCGCCGGCTTCGGTGTCTCCACGCAGTGGAAGTAGCACTCCCGTAGCTCTCCCCAAGGCTGTCCACTGAGTTATCCACAGGCGTTTTCCACATGGGGAAAAGAACGACGATCTGTGGATAACCCATCGGGCGTTGACGCCGGTATGACTGCCCCGGCAGCCCCCACACATCAGTTCGCCCTCCGCCTGACCTGCGGAAACACATCCGAGCGACAGGGGGCACAGCTGTGCCCGCACGCGGTGCACAAGATCCGGCACACGCTGTGGACAACGGTTCGGTATCAGGTTCGCCGGCGGGCCGGGATCAGGTGAGCTGGGCGGTCCTGATCAGGGTGAGCACCACCACGGCGACGAGGACGACCGCACAGGCGCCGTACTGGACCAGCGTCCGCTTCTCGCGCGGGGCGTGGACCATGGCGTAGCCGACGGCGACACCGGCGACCAGACCGCCGATGTGGGCCTGCCAGGCGATGTTGAAGCCCGGGTAGAAGGTGATGATCAGGTTGATCACCAGCAGGCCGACGAGCGGGCGCAGGTCGTAGTTGAGGCGGCGCATCAGCACTCCGGTCGCGCCGAAGAGCCCGAAGATCGCCCCGGAGGCGCCCAGCGAGGGCTCGACGGGCGAGGCGAGCAGATAGGTGAGCGCGCTGCCGGCCAGACCCGAGACCAGGTAAAGGGAGATGTAGCGGGCCCGGCCCAGGGCCGCTTCGAGGGGGCCGCCGATCCACCACAGGCTGAGCATGTTGAACAGGATGTGGGTGAAGTTGGTCGGCGAATGCAGGAACATCGCGGTGACCAGGCGGTAGTACTGGCCCTCGGCGACGCCTTGGAGGGGGCCGAACAGGGAGTACTGGGCCCGCCCGATCAGCTCGAAGTGCTCGGTGACCGTGTCGCCGATGGCCTGCTGTGCCAGGAAGACGGCGACGTTGATGCCGATCAGCAGCTTGGTGAGCAGCCGGGGGTCGGCCGTCATCGTGCCGCCCGCGATCGTGCGCGGGGCGGATGCTTCCGGGGCGTGCCCGGTGCCGGAGCCGCCACGGACGCATTCGGGGCACTGGAAGCCGACCGAGGCGCTGATCATGCACGCGGGGCAGATAGGGCGCTCGCAGCGGGTACAGCGCACGCCGGTCTCACGGTCCGGGTGCCGGTAGCACATGGGCACGCTGTGGGCGGCGCCCTGCGTGCTGCCTTCGGCCTGGTCCATCGGTTCCCCTTGCTCGTCGTAGGCCTGCGCCCGGCAATGCCCCGCCCCGCTCACCCTTGGTACGGACGAGCGGGGCGTTTGGTTCCCCAGGAGGGGACAGCCTTGATCAGGCTTCGCGCGTCTCGATGACGACGGACTCGATGACGACGTCGGCGGCCGGACGGTCGTTGCGGCCGGTCTCGACGTCGGCGATGGCCTGGACGACGGCCTGGCTGGCCTTGTCCGTGACCTCGCCGAAGATGGTGTGCTTGCGGGTCAGCCATGCCGTCGGGGAGACGGTGATGAAGAACTGCGAGCCGTTGGTGCCCGGGCCGGCGTTGGCCATGGCCAGCAGGAACGGCCGGTCGAAGGACAGGTCCGGGTGGAACTCGTCCGCGAACTGGTAGCCGGGGCCGCCTATGCCGCTGCCCAGCGGGTCACCGCCCTGGATCATGAAACCGCTGATGACACGGTGGAAGATCGTGCCGTCGTAGAGCGGCTTGGTGCTCTTCTCACCGGTCTTGGGGTGCTTCCACTCGCGCTCACCCTTGGCCAGCTCGACGAAGTTGCGGACCGTCGCGGGGGCGTGGTTCGGGAAAAGCTGGACCTCGATGTCGCCGCGATTGGTCTTCAGGGTGGCGTACAGCTGCTCAGCCACGATCTGCCTTCCGTTGTCTTCGTGTGACCCCCAGATCCTCGCACGGTCATGCGGTGGGCACCCATATGCACGCCCTCACATGCCGGGCAGGCCGTTGACAGGCATGATCCGTAAAAGGGTGGAAAGTCGAAATACCGTACGCCACCGATGGAGGAGGATCCCGTGACCCGCATCGACAGCGTGCGCGCCGCGACCGGCTCGGCGAAGGACAGCGTGCTGCACGCCGCGGACGTGGTGGCGCCCTACGCCGACACGGCCAAGGAGCGTGCCGCGCTCTATGCCCAGGAGGCACGCGTACGGCTGGCGCCGGTGATGTCGCAGGCCGCTGAACAGGCCCGCGTGCAGTACGACGCCCGGCTGGCCCCGCGTCTGGAGCAGGCCCGTGCGCATGTGCCGCCGAAGGTGGACCTGGCCGCGCAGGAGGCCGCCGTCCGCACCCGCAGGGCCGCCCGGCAGGCCGCCGAGTACTCGCGCCCGAGGATCGAGCAGGCCGTGGCCGCGGCCGGCCCGGTGTACGACGAGGCCGCCGCCCGGGGCGCCGCCGCCCTGGCCGCGCTGCGCGGGCAGGTCTCGGCCGAGGACATCCACAAGCTGGCCCGCAGGAACGAGCGCCGCTGCCGGGGTGCGCGTGTCCTCAAGGGCCTGGCCGTGCTGACCCTGCTGGCCGGCGGGGCCTTCGCGGCGTGGAAGTGGTGGGACAAGCAGGCCAACCCCGACTGGCTGGTCGAACCGCCGGCCCCGACCGAGGTCCCCGAACCGGTCCACCTCTCCTCCCTGGACCCCGAGGTCCGCGCCAAGCAGGCCGACGAGGACAAGGCGAACGGGGAGGACCACGACTAGCCCGCCCCGCCGTAACGGGCCGTGCGACGGGTGAGCCGTGCGCTCGTCGTCCCACGGCCCGTTTCACGTGAAACCGCGGCGGGAGACACCCGGCGCCGTCGGCCGTCAGGCGAAGGCTGGACGTGCGTGTGCCTGTGCCGCCGGCGGCGGGCCGCCGTGCGGACACCGGGCGCCAGGGAGAGGGTGCCGGGGCCGCAGCCACCGCACTCAGCGGGAAGGACGACACGGCCCGCGGGTAGAGGGATCCCGCCGGGTGTTCCGGGCGCGAAGCGGCACCGGCGAGCAGCAGCGCGGCCGGCGAGGCGTTCACACGGTCGCCTCCAGGAAGGTCGGGTCGGTCGGATCGGCGGTGACCGCGGGGCTCAGGGTGTGCAGTGCGCGGGCGATGGTGTCGGAGTCGCCGAGGGTGACGAAGTCGACGCCGGGGCGAATTCCGGCGGCGGTGGCCCAGCGGGTGGCCCCGGTCGGGATGCCGTACGCGTAACGGCGCGGGTGGACGCTGCCGTGGGCATCGATCAGTCGGGAGGGGCGCTCGGTGACAGCGAGCCCGCCGGCGGTGGTGTGGTCGCCGACACGGTGAGCGGTGACCTGCTCGGTGTCCGGAAGATGGCCCAGCAGCGGGTCGGCGGTTCGGCGCAGATCCGCCTCGGGCAGCCGGGCCTCGAGCAGAGCGGTGGCCCGTACGGGCGGCCCGGGCAGCGCCGAGGACTCGGCTGTGAAGGCCGCCCCGGTGCGCCCGCGCCGCCTCTCGTGATGTCCAGGCGTATCCGTGTGCCGGGTCCGAGCACCGTGAGGACGCCGGCCTTGATCAGCGCGAGCATCTCCTCGATGCGCGAGGCCGGCGGGCCGATGGACAGGAAGGCGTTCAGCGGGGTACCGGCGATCCAGATCGTCACGGTGGGATCCGCCGGCGGGCCGCCCTGCGGCAGCGGCGCCTCCAGGGAGAACTCCAGGTCGCCGAGATGAAGGCCCGGTCCCACGGGAGACCTCTGTGAAGGACGTGGCCGAGGCGGCCGAACTGGCCAAGGGCGCCGTCTACTTCCACTTCCCGCACAAGGAGGGGCTCGCCGTCGCCGTGGTGGAAGAGCACTACGCCTGTTGGCCACAGATCCTCGCCGAGGTCGACGCCGAGAACCTGCCTCCGCTGGAAACCGCGATCGCCATGCTCGACCGCGCCGCCCTCGCCTTCCGCGACAGCACCGTCGTCCAGGGCGGCGCCCGCCTTCAGATCGAACGCCCGCAGATCGACGCCGAGTTCTCCACTCCCTTCGTGGACTGGACGAGCTTCCTCACCTCGCTGCTCGCCCAGACCCGCGACCAGGGCCAGATCCGTGCCGACGCCGCCCCCCCCGACGCCGCCGCCCGCGCCCTCGTCGCCGGCTTCTTCGGCACGCGGCACGTCTCCGACGTCCTCCACCAGCGCACCGACCTCGGGGACCGCCGGACCGAAATCCGCGACCCGCTGCTGCGTGCTCTGCGCACCTGAGCCGCCCGCGGTACTCGCCGCACTCCGGCCGGGTGTGCAGGGTCCAGCGGCCGCCACGAGGATCGAGAACAAGCGGGACGGCGGCACGGAAAATCGGGACAAAAGAACCCCCCTGACCACGTTTCCGCAGGTCAGGGGGTCATATGTGCGTGGAGCCTAGGGGAGTCGAACCCCTGACATCCGCCATGCAAAGACGGCGCTCTACCAACTGAGCTAAGGCCCCGGAAAGCAGCGACCGGCCGGAGCAGTGTTGCCCGGCGGGTGCCGCAGACCAGAGTACCGGGTCACCCCCGGGTTCCCGCAAAAAGATTGGGGCTCCCCGCGCATGACCACGCTCCGTAAGATGCTCGGCGTGGTTCGCTACAGCGAACCGCGGTTTTCAGGGGAAGCGATGGGGAGACGCAATGGACGCCGCACAGCAGGAAGCGACCGCGAGAGCGCGGGAGCTTCAGCGGAACTGGTACGGAGAGCCGTTGGGGGCGCTCTTCCGTAAGCTCATCGACGATCTCGGCCTCAACCAGGCCCGTCTCGCGGCGGTCCTCGGCCTGTCCGCTCCGATGCTGTCGCAGCTGATGAGCGGCCAGCGGGCCAAGATCGGCAATCCTGCCGTGGTCCAGCGGGTGCAGCTGTTGCAGGAGCTGGCGGCCCAGGTCGCCGACGGCAGCGTCAGCGCCGCCGAGGCGACCGACCGCATGGAAGAGATCAAGAAGTCGCAGGGGGGCTCCGTGCTCAGCAACACGACCCAGACCACGAGCGGTTCGGGTGCGCCGACGGTCAAGCGGGTGGTCCGCGAGATCCAGTCGCTGCTGCGCTCGGTCGCCGCCGCCGGCGACATCATCGACGCCGCGGACAGCCTCGCCCCGGCCCACCCCGAACTCGCGGAGTTCCTCCGTGTCTACGGCGCCGGCCGCACCTCCGACGCGGTCGCCCACTACCAGTCCCACCAGAACTGAGCCGCGGGCACAGAGACGGGCGGGGCGGGGGATAGCGGGAGCGACAGGGGGGTAGTGGGGGCGTAACACCGGGCGGGGGACACCGGACGGAGGGGACATCGCGGAGCCAGGGGGAGGAGCGGCGGGCTGCCATGGGTGAGGTCTTCGCCGGCCGGTACGAGCTGGCCGACCCGATCGGACGCGGCGGCGTGGGCGCCGTCTGGCGTGCCTGGGACCACCGCCGACGGCGTTATGTGGCCGCCAAGGTGCTCCAGCAGCGCGACGCCCACTCCCTGCTGCGCTTCGTGCGCGAGCAGGCCCTGCGGATCGACCATCCCCATGTCCTCGCCCCGGCCAGCTGGGCCGCCGACGACGACAAGGTGCTGTTCACCATGGACCTGGTCGCCGGCGGCTCCCTGGTCCACCTCGTCGGCGACTACGGCCCCCTGCCGCCGGCCTACGTGTGCACCCTGCTCGACCAACTGCTGTCCGGTCTCGCCGCCGTCCACGGCGAAGGGGTCGTCCACCGGGACATCAAGCCCGCCAACCTCCTCCTCGAAGCCACCGGCACCGGCCGCCCCCGGCTGCGGCTGTCCGACTTCGGCATCGCCATGCGGCTCGGCGAACCCCGGCTGACCGAGACCAACCTCGTGGTGGGCACGCCCGGTTACCTCGCGCCCGAGCAACTCCTCGGCGCCGACCCCGACTTCCCGGCCGACCTGTTCGCCGCCGGCCTGGTCGCCCTGTACCTCCTCGAAGGCGCCAAGCCGGACGCCAAGGCGCTCGTGCAGTACTTCGCCGAGCACGGGACGCCGGGACCCCCCAAGGGCGTACCCGAACCGCTCTGGCAGGTCGTCGCGGGCCTGCTCCAGCCCGACCCGGCCACCCGCTTCCGCACGGCCACAGGCGCCCGCAAGGCGCTCGCCTCGGCCACCGAACTCCTGCCGGAGCCGGACCTCGACGACGAGCTGATCGAGATCTTCGACCAACTCGGCCCGCTGCCCCCGGGGTTCGGCCCCGACGGCCCCCTCACCAGGGCCTCCGGAGTGGCCGTCGAGCCGGCCACGGACACCGGCACCGACACCGGCGCCACCGACAGTCCGGCCACGGGCACCGGCTCCCTGTCGGACACCGGAAGCTTCCGGCTGCCCCCACCCCAGGACACCCCGGACACCCCGGTCACCCCGGTGACTCCCGCTGCCCAGCCGTACGCCCCCGCCCCCGGGCCGTACACCGTCTCCCCGCACACTCCGCCTCCGGCGGCCCCGCCCCCGCCCCTTCCTCCGCAGGTCCGGTCCGATTCCCCCACCCCCCAGCCGTCCCCGCACGCGTACCCGCACCCGTACGGACACCCTGCCCCGGTCCCGGAGCCGTACGTCGTCGATCCGTCGGTCACCGCGTCGTACACCACCCGGGACCCGGCGCCACCGGCGCCCGCCACCACTTCCGCTCCCGTCCCCGGGCACGGTCGTCGTGGGCGCCGGGCGCGGCGCAGCCGGCCGCGGCCCGGGCCGTCGGCCAGGGTGGCGATCCCGATGCTGCTGCTGGCGCTGGCCTGTTACGCGGTGGGTTTCTGGGCGCTGGCCCGTGTCTGAGAGCGGCGGGCCGCCAGCGTCCAGCCGCCGAGCACCGCGAGCAGCAGGGTCCCCGTGCCGATCCCGCCGGCCGCGACCAGCTTCAGCACGGGATCACTGCCCCCGCCGCCCGCACCCCCGGTGGCCCCGGTACCCCCGGTGAGCGCGGCCGCCGGGTCCTGCCCCGTGGCCGTGAAGACGTCCGCCGGCACGGGCCGGCCGGCGTACTGCGGGCCCGCGTGTGCCTGACCGGATACCTGGACCCGCAGGGTCACGGCGAACGGCCCCCGCCCGAAGGTGCCGGTCAGCCGCTCGCTGAGGTGCAGCACCAGGTAGTAGTCGCCGGCGAAGCGGACGGAGGTCACCGCGGCCGGGACGGCGTAGCGGTTGGCGTACTCCACCGGCGGGACCGGGGCGAGGACGGCGGGCCGGGCGATGCCGGTGTAGCCGAGGGCGGTGTCCTCGACGGTGCCGCGCACGGGGTTGTGGAGGGAGAGGTCCAGGGCGCCGCCGACATAGCCCTGGCCCGCGGCGGCGCCCAGTTCGGCGGAGGCGTGCAGCTGCCGGCCCCAGTCGAGCGGCACCTTGTAGAAACGGGTCTCGCCCGGCACCAGTTCGGTGCGCCAGACACCTTGGCCGAGCGCACGGGCGGAGGCGAAGCCCGTGCCGCCGGACCGCTCCCGCGGGGTGCCGCCGAGCGGCTCGGGGGTGGCGGAGTCCCAGGTCCGCGGCGCGGTGGTGGCCCCGGCGCGCGCCGTACGCGGTTCCGTCGCGGGCGCGATCTCCAGGTCCCAGGGCCGCTCCGAGCCGGCCGTGGGCGTCGTACCGGGCGTCGTCCCCGTCGTCGTACCGGAGCCGCCGGTGCCGAGGCGCTGGACGATCACGTAGTACGTGCCGCCGCCCTGGCACAGCGACCTGCCGGTCTCGCGCTCCCCCACTGCCGTGACCGGGTGCGGGCTGAGCGCGGCGCCGAAGCGGGCGGAGGCGAAGGAGCAGCGCATGCCCGCCGCGTCCTGGACCGTCACGCTGATGCCGTCGGTGCTGGAGACGGCGGCGTCCGCCGGAGGTACGGCGGTGACGGGGACGTACGCCGTGTCTTCGGCCGCCAGCCGGATCCGGTAGGAGAGGCTGCCGGCGCCCGGCAGGGAGCTGCGGTAGACCCCGCCGGGCTCCAGCCGGCCGGCGTCCGCGGTGCCGTGGCCGCCCTCGACCGTGCGGGCGCCGGGCGCGAAGCCGTACGACGCGTCGCCCGCGGCGGCTGCCGTCGGCAGACCGGGCGACCCGAACAGGGCGGACAAGGCAAGCAGGGTGCACAGCCGCGGCAGCAGCGCCGTCCGCCACACCGTCCGTCGCGTTCGCCCCCGCACGTCCCGGCCTCCCCCGTCGTCGCTGGCCGTACCGGACCCTGGCCCGTCCCGAGCCGTACCGGACCGTGGCCCATCCTGCCCCGCGCGGGCCTGCGCCATCCGGGGAACGCGGGCGGCCGTCCGAAACGCCCCGCATCGCCCGGCGGGCGGTGTGCGACGACGCGACGGGGCGCACGGAACGCCTACCGCACCCCGTGCGCCCCCGCAAACGCAGAACCCCGGCCGCTTCGGCGACCGGGGTCTGTTCAGATTCTGGTTTCGACACTCACGAACCCGTGGGCACGGAGTCAGTCGCCTCCGTCCACAGGTCCTGCTCGGCGCGATCCGCCTGGATCTGGCGGTACACGAGGAGCCCGCCGATGGCGGCCAGTGCGACCAGGAGCAGCTTCTTCACCGCGCGACCTCGTCTTTCCTTGACGTAGGGGACCTCTGGCGCCCGACTATACACACCGGCCGATATCAACCGGTGACCTGCGTCGGAGCTCAACTGCCGCCCCCGGAGCCGCAATAGGCCAGGTCCGGGGCCTGTCCGATCGGAGGGTGATCACACCTCCACGGTCCGTTACTTTGCTCCCTCTTCGCTCGTCCTCACCGGCTTTCGGGAGTTTCCGACCCTCTTGCCGCCATCCGGGTGGTGTTCATCGGAACATCGACGCGCCACGGGCGTTGGTCCACCACTTCGCGACGCTCATACACATCATGAGGAAAGTACGCAAATCGCCCAACCCGAAAGTGAGGGGCCATGACCCAGAACAAGGTCATGAAGCTGTGGACCGCCTTCGTCACCGCCTTCCTCGCGCTGTGCACGGCGCTCGGACTCGTCACCACCGCGACCGCCACGACCGCGGCGGCCGCTCCCCGCACCGAGACCCCGAGCAAGGACAGCGCGGAACAGAACGTCCCGACGATCCCGGCGCAAAGCCACTGGGCCTGGTCCTACGGCAGGGCACTGCCCCCCACGATGAAGCAACGGATCCGGGCGGAGGCCCACGGCAAGACCCCCGCCTGCCGGCACCGGCCCCTCGACACGACGGAAGCGGAGAACGCGGCCCCCGACCATCCCTCCTCGGCCTCCCTCGACTGCTGACCCGCCGTTCTCCCGCCGCTCGACGCGGCGCACCAGCACCGCAGCCGTCTCGACGACACCAGGGCGACTTGCGTACCCCAAAGCAGTCAGTCGAGACGGAAGAACCCCCGGCCGGGCAGGCCGGGGGTCCAGCGCTGTCTTCATCCGGGCCGCCCGCGAGGATGGACCGGCGCATCACCGTTGTCACCGCCGTCCATGGCCCGTCCGCCCGGTTCCCGCCGGACGCCCACGTCTCCCCGAGCGCACCGCGCCTCCCCGTCGGCTGGAAGTGGGAGCGGGTGATCCAGGAGGACGGGACGACGGACGAGATCCCCCTACGTCCCGGACGAGGAGCACGTCAAGGTGCTGGACGCCGACGACCGGCTCACCCCGGGCGCGCTCGCCCGTGACCTGGCCGTACCGGAGGCCGACCGCACCGTCGCCCGGACCGCCTCCGGGTCCCCGGCCCGCTGCCCGACGGCTCCGCGGCCGGCTTGCCCGGCGATCCGGCCGAGGGCCCGCTCGAATGCGGTGCCGTGCCCGACCACTGGAGGCGGGGCGGCTTCTGGAGGCGGGGCGGCTTCCGCCCGCCCGTCCGCCCGTCGACCCTCCGCGTCCGCCGGCACCTGCCTGACCGCCTGGGCGGCCGGACGGTCCTGCCGGCGTCCGAGGACACCGGCCTGTGGCTCTCGGCGGACGTCGGCCTGCCGTACCGCAGGCGGGAGGGCCGGATGACGGGCCGGGCGTCCCACGCCGAACCCGCCGAACCCGCGGCCCCGGTAAGTCCCGCTGTCACGCCCCTTCCTGGAGCGTGATCGCCTGCGAGGGACACCGCTCGGCCGCCTCCCGGACCTCCGGGGCGTCTCCGACCTCCGTACGGCCGGGCCGTACGGTGCCGTACCCGTCCTCGAACGCGAACACGTCCGGCGCCCGGTACGCGCACTCGGCGGAGCCGTAGCACAGGGAACGGTCGACGGAGACCTTCATGCGTCCTCCAGACGTCAGCCGGCTTCCAGGACGTCCCTGCCCCGCGGACCGCACCCTGAACCGGCCGCCCAGCTCCGAACCGCCCCACTCCGAGGCGCCTCGCTCCAGACCGTCCCACTCGGGGCCACGGCCCTGCGGACGACGACCCCGCGAACGACGACCCTCCGGACTACGACCGGCCGCCCGCGACCGAGAGCCAGTGGGCCACCCGGCGCACCGTCGGCTCGTCGAGCACGTCGGCCAGCACCCGGACCGCCTCGCCGTCCTCGGCGCTCAGGTCGTGCAGGCCCGCCTTGCCCAAGGCTGCCACCAGCACCTGGTGACGGCGGCCCGTCATGCGTTGCACGAGCACGGTCGGTGCGGCGGCGCCGGGCGCTGGTCCATCGGAGGAGGCGGCGGATGCGGCGGGGGCGGCAGAGGAGGAGACGGAGGCCGCGGGTGCCCGGTCGGCCGAGGCGTCGAAGAGGCGCCAGGCGCCGTTCTCCGGCCCCCACAGCGCGACCGTCACCTCCTCGCCGCGCGCCCGCACGGTCCGGGTCATGTCGGCGACGGCATAGAGCACGGGCCCCCGGTCCGGGGACTCGGCCCCCACGGTCCAGGAGTCCTGTGCGGACGGGCGGAACAGCGCGACCCAGCGCGGAGCACCGGGCGGGCACGGGGGACGTTTCTCCATGACTCTCACCCCTTCGGGAACAGCCGGCGGAGCGCACCGTATCTGACGGAGCGTCAGATATCCATGCCCCTCCGCGCCCCGCTGCGTCCGGGTCGGACGGCAGTCCCGATTCAGGTGATCTGCGGGCATGTCCGTACAACGGCGAACCGTGTGAGTCCGGTATGAGTCCGCCGCCCACTCGGCACCGGTCCCTCCCCTCGTGGGGACCGGTGCCGAGCGGTGCGGGGCTGCCGGCCCGTGGCGCGTCGGCTCGCCACGGGCCGCGGAAGGGGAGTCGGTCGCCGGACCGGTCGCGTGCACACGCGACGTCCCACAGCCGCTCCCTGCCTGTGCGGAGCCCGATCGCCTGCTCTCGGCGGAAGTTGGCCGAGATCCTTCGGCGACCTGAGCCGTATCTCCGGATATCAGCCCGATGGCCTGTCCGGACGGTGTGTGACGGCTCCACTACCCGGTCCGGATCCTGCCATCTGTTGTCGCCGAGGAGGAGGTTGCGACGTCCGGTGCAGTGCTTCCGCGCAGGTCAGGCGTATAGGGTGAGTTTTCCGGTCCGGACATCCAGATGCGGGGGGAAAGAAAAGGGGAGGGACCTTGAGTTCCGACTCAGGGACACGCACTGCGTTCGCCGAGCGTCTCGCGCTGCTGTACAAGGAGGCCGGAAACCCTCCCCTCAAGAGCGTCGCCGAGGCGGTCGTAAGGCTCCAGCGGGTCGACGAGCGAGGCCGGCCCGTGCGCGTGTCCGCGCAGCGGATCAGCGACTGGCGCCGGGCCCGGAACGTACCGGCCCAGTTCACCGCCCTCGCGGCCGTGCTCCACATCCTGATCCCGGAGGCGCGCCGGCTGCGGCCCGCACCGGTCTCCACCGGCCTGTACGACCTCACGCACTGGCAGCGCCTGTGGGAGCGCGCGCTGGCCGACCCGGTCGGCGACCGGCCCGCGCCGCCCGCCGAGGAGGACCAGCGGCCACCGGCCCCGGCCCCGCCCGTCACCGGCGGCGTCTGCCCCTACCGCGGGCTGGCCCCGTACCGGCGCGAGGACGCCCGCTGGTTCTTCGGCCGGGAGCGCAGCACCGGCGCGCTCGTCGAGCAGCTGACCGCCGCCGAGCGCACCGGCGGCCTGGTGATGCTCGTGGGTGCCTCGGGCGCGGGCAAGTCGTCACTGCTCAACGCCGGTCTGGTGCCCGCGCTGCGGGACGGCGCCCTGACGGCGGGCCGGCCCGCCGCGGCAGGCCCCGTGCTCCAGCTGGTCCCGGGCGCCGATCCGCTGGGCGAGCTGGTCGGCCGCATCCCCGAGCTGGGCCGGGTCGCCGCCGCCGCGCGCGAGGCCGAGCGGGAGGCGACGCGGAACCCCGCCGCCCCCGGCTCCGACACACCCCGGATCGCCCGGACGGCACGCGAGGCGGCCGCGGCCTGGGCACGCCGGGAGACGGACGGCGAGGCATCCGCCGAGGGCCCGCCCGCCGACGGCGAGCCCTCGGGCGCTCCGGCCCCGGGCCCCCGCCCGGTCGTCATCATCGACCAGTTCGAGGAGGCGTTCACCCTCTGTCCCGACGAGGCGGACCGCCGTACCTTCATCCAGCTGCTGCACGCCGTCTGCACCCCGCCCGCGGGCGGGGACGGCCCCGCCCCGGTCGTCGTCGTGCTCGGCATACGGGCCGACTTCTACGAGCAGTGCCTCGGCTATCCGGAACTCGCCGACGCCCTCCAGCACCGGCACATGGTGCTCGGCCCGCTGACCAGCGGCGAGCTGCGCGAGGCGGTGACCGGTCCGGCCAAGGCGGTCGGCCTGGAGCTGGAGCCGGGGCTCGCCGAGCTGATCGTGCGCGAGGTGAGCGCCGACGGCCCGCGCGGAGCGCACGACGCGGGCGTGCTCCCGCTGCTCTCGCACGCCCTGCTCGCCACCTGGCAGCGCCGCAAGGCCGGAAAGCTGACCCTGGCCGGCTACCGCGCGGCCGGCGGGATCCAGGGCGCGGTCGCGGCGACCGCCGAGCGCGCCTGGTCCGGGCTCGACCCCGCGGCCCGTACGGCGGCCCGGCTGCTCCTGCTGCGCCTGGTCCGCCTCGGCGAGGACACCCAGGCCACCCGCCGGCGCGGCACCCGGCGCCAGCTCGCGGCGGAGTCGACCGACCCCGGCAAGACGGAGGAGTCGCTGGAGGCCCTGGTCCGGGCCCGGCTGGTGACGCTGGACGCGGACACCGTGGAGATCACCCACGAGGCGCTGCTGCACGCCTGGCCCCGGCTGCGCCACTGGATCGACGACAACCGCAACGACCATCTGCTGCGCCAGCGGCTGGAGGAGGACGGCCGCTCCTGGGAGGACTCGGGCCGGGACAGCTCGCTGCTGTACCGGGGCTCGCGGCTGGAACAGGCCCGCGCCTGGGCCGGTTCCGCCGGTGACACCGTCCTCACCCGCAGCGCGGTGGAGTTCCTGGCCGCGTCGGTCCGGCTGCGCCGGCGCTCGGTGTGGCTGAGCCGGGCCGCGGTGGCCGCGCTGGTCGTGCTGGCCCTGGTGGCCGGCGGGTCGGCGGTGATCGCCCGGCAGCAGCGGGACGACGCCGTCTTCGAGCAGGTCCTCGCCGAGGCCGACCGGGTCCAGACCGCCGACCCGTCCCTGTCCGCCCAGCTCGACCTGGTCGCGCACCGGCTGCGCCCCGACGACGAGGGGACGTACAGCAGGCTGATCTCGATCGTGAACGCCCCGCTGGCCACCCCGCTGACCGGACACACCGGCGCCGTCTACCTGACCACCTTCAGCCCCGACGGCAGGACCCTGGCCACCGCCAGCTACGACCGCACGGTCCGGCTGTGGAACGTGGCCGACCCGAGCCGCCCGAAGCCGCTGGGCAAGCCGCTGACCGGCCACACCAGCTGGGTCAGCAGCGCGGTCTTCAGCCCCGACGGCAAGACGCTGGCCAGCGCCGGCGACGACGGCACGATCCGGCTGTGGAACGTCGCCGACCCCGCCCACCCGGCCTCCCTGGGCGCCCCGCTGACCGGGCACAAGGGCACGATCTACCTGGTCGCCTTCAGCCCCGACGGACGCACCCTGGCCAGCGCGGGCGAGGACCACACGGTACGGCTGTGGGACATGGCCGACCCGAGCCGGCCGCGGCAGATCAACGTCCTGCACGGGCACAGCGCCGCCGTGCGCAGCGTGGCCTGGAGCCCCGACGGACACACCCTGGCTGCGGGCGGTGACGACGACACGATCATGTTGTGGAACGTGACCGACCCCCGCCACGCGCAGCGGTACGCCTCCGTGCTGAAGGGCCACACCGACCTCGTGCACTCGGTGGCGTTCAGCCCCGACGGACACACCCTCGCCTCCGGCAGCGCGGACGACACGATCCGGCTGTGGAACGTCGCCGACCCCGCCCGCCCCGCCGCGCTCGGCTCGCCGCTGACCGGACACACCGGCCCGATCTGGTCGGTGGCCTTCAGCCCGGACGGCGGCCAGCTCGCCGCCGCGAGCGCGGACAGCACGGCCAGCCTGTGGAACGTGGCCGACCCGACGTCCCCCTCCCAGATCGGCGGGCCGCTCGCGGGCAGCAGCGGGGAGATGTACGCCCTGGGATTCAGCCCCGACGGGCACACCCTCGCCACCGGCAGCGGGGACAGCATGGTGCGCCTGTGGTCGCTGCCGGCCTCGGACATCACCGGCCGCACCGGCGGGTTCCGGCCGGACGGTCGGGTGCTGGCCACGGCGGCGCGGGACGGCAGACTCCGGCTGTGGAACGTGACGCGGCCCGGGCGGCCCGTGCCGCTGAGCGAACCCTTCATGCAGGCCGACGGCGGCCATCGCGCACCCCTGCTGTTCTCACCCGACGGCCGCACCCTCGCCGTCCTCACCGACAACCACTCGGTGTACCTGTGGAAGGTCGGCGACCCCTCGCACCCGGTCACCGGCGAGCCCATCCACCTGCGAACGCGCTTCGCCGGGCCCTCGCTCGCCTTCAGCCCGGACGGCCACACCCTGGCCACCGCCTACGAGGACGACACCATTCAGCTGTGGAACGTCGCCGACCCCTCGCACCCGGTGGCTCTCGGCAGGCCGCTCGTCGGTCACCGGGGCTTCCTCAACGCGCTCGCCTTCAGTCCGGACGGGCGCACCCTGGCCAGCGGCAGCTCGGACAGCACCGTCCGGCTCTGGGACGTCACCGACCCCGCCCGTGCGACCGCGCTCGCCCGGCTCACGGAGCACACCGGGCCGGTCAACACGCTCGCCTTCAGCCCGGACGGACATGTTCTGGCCAGCGGCAGCGACGACGACACGGTCCGGCTGTGGAACGTCAGCCACCCCGCCTCGGCGGCCGAGCTGGGCCCGCCGCTCATCGGCCACACCGAGGCGGTCAAGTCACTGACGTTCAGCCCGAGCGGACACACCCTGGCCAGCGGCGGCAACGACAACACGATCCGGCTGTGGAACGTCGCCGACCCCGCCTCGGCGACCCCCGTGGGCCAGTCGATGAGCCCCAACGCCAGATCGGGCACGTTCCTGTCGTTCAGCGCCCGGGGCAACGTCCTCGGGCTCTCCAGCGGCACCGACACGCTCCGCCTGTGGAGCCTGGACGACGCAGCGGCGATCAGCCACATCTGCGCGGTCACCCGGGGCGTCCTGACCCCGCAGAAGTGGCACGAGTACCTGCCGCGCCTGTCCTACGACCCCCCGTGCAGTCGCTGATCGGCCAACCTCCCCGATTTCCGGCCGACTTGGCCCCGTAATCCGCTCAACCTTGTTACCCTTGGCCATAACCCGATCGCTGGTGCATCCCCCGTCGCCAGCGGTCGGGTCTTTTGCATCCCCGCCCGCCCACACGGCCCGCCGCCCCCGCCGACCCGGGAACGACGAAGACCCCCGGTCCACCGGACCGGGGGTCTTCGTACGAAGTGGGGCTAACAGGATTTGAACCTGTGGCCTCATCCTTATCAGGGATGCGCTCTAACCAACTGAGCTATAGCCCCGCCGCGCTTTGCGGTGTGTGTCCCGCGCGCTGACTCCTGAAGATTAGCGCACGACCACGTCAGTCCCAAAATCGGTTGTCGGGGGACCGTCACAAGCGCGCTGCCAGGCGGATCACTCGTCCTCGGCGAGGGTCAGCTCGATGCCGCCCACGAAGCCCGCGGAGAGGTTGTAGATGAACGCGCCGAGTGTCGCGAGCGCCGTGGCCAGCACCACGTCGATGACCGCGATGATCGTCGTGAACGTCAGGACGTGCGGGAGGGACAGGAAGGACTGCAGGTCGAAGCCGTTCGCCTGGTTCGACCCGGTCGCCTCCGAGATCGTGCCGCCCACCGTCGAGAACACGCCCATCGCGTCCATGACCATCCACAGCATCGCCGAGGCGACGATCGTGCAGATGCCGAGCGCGATGGAGAGCAGGAAGCTGACCTTCATCACCGACCACGGGTCGGCCTTGGCGACCCGCAGCCGCGCCTTGCGGGTGCGCGGCGTCGTCCGCACCCCGGTGCGCGGCCGGCGCACCGCGCCGGCGGGCGCCTGCGCCGGGTAGGCCTGCGGCGGGTGGTACGGCCCCGAGGGCTGCTCCGGTGTGCGCTCGTGGGGGAGCGGCGACGACGGCTGCGGTTCGCCGACCGGGACCGGGCCTCGGCTGTCCGTCACAGTTCCCCCCTGCGATGCCGCCGTACCGGAAGAAGCCCTGCCCGGGACCTCGGAGTCCTTCACCGGCTTCAGGTTGGTCGTGTGCGGGTCACTCGCGCTCCCCGCACGCGCGGCGGAGCCACGGCCGCCGCCGTCCGATTCCGTACCCGTGGAGGTACCGGCCGATCCGGCGCCCGTGGCTCCGCTCACGATGACTCACTCCTCGTGCTACTCGGCCGAGGGCGCCTCACCCTCGTCCGTGCCGGTGGCCTCGGCACCCTCGGCGGTCTCGTCGGCGGTGTCCTCACCGTCGACCTCCTCCGCCTCGCGTCCGGCCTCGGCGTTACGTGCGATACCGACCACGGCATCGCGCTTGCCCAGGTTGATCAGTTGGACGCCCATGGTGTCACGGCCCGTCTCCCTGACCTCGCTGACTCGCGTACGAATCACACCGCCGGAGAGCGTGATCGCAAGGATCTCGTCGCTCTCCTCCACAACCAGCGCCCCGACGAGCGAGCCGCGGTCCTCCACGATCTTGGCGGCCTTGATGCCGAGGCCGCCGCGGCCCTGGACGCGGTACTCGTCGACGGCGGTCCGCTTCGCGTACCCGCCGTCGGTGGCAGTGAACACGAACGTACCGGGTCGCACCACATTCATCGACAGAAGTTCATCGCCCTCGCGGAAACTCATGCCCTTGACACCGGAGGTGGCGCGGCCCATCGGGCGCAGCGAGTCGTCGGTCGCGGTGAAGCGGATCGACTGCGCCTTCTTGCTGATCAGAAGCAGATCGTCGTCGGCCGACACCAGCTCGGCGCCGATCAGTTCGTCGTCGCTGCCGTCCTCGCGCTCGCGCAGATTGATCGCGATCACGCCGCCGGAGCGGGGCGAATCGTAATCCTTCAGAGGCGTCTTCTTGACCAGACCGGACTTGGTGGCCAGCACCAGGTACGGCGCCGCCTCGTAGTCCCGGATGGCCAGGATCTCGGCGATCGCCTCGTCCGGCTGGAAGGCGAGCAGGTTCGCCACGTGCTGGCCGCGCGCGTCCCGGCCGGCCTCGGGCAGCTCGTACGCCTTCGCCCGGTACACCCGGCCCTTGTTGGTGAAGAACAGCAGCCAGTGGTGGGTGGTGGAGACGAAGAAGTGGTCGACGATGTCGTCTTCCTTCAGCTTCGTGCCCCGCACGCCCTTGCCGCCGCGCTTCTGCGCCCGGTAGTCGTCCGTCTTGGTCCGCTTGACGTAGCCGCCGCGCGAGACGGTGACGACGATGTCCTCCTCGGCGATCAGGTCCTCGATGGACATGTCGCCGTCGTAGGGCACCAGCATGGTCTTGCGGTCGTCGCCGTACTTCTCGACGATCGCGGCCAGTTCCTCGCTGACGATCCCGCGCTGGCGGACCGGCGAGGCCAGGATCTCGTTGTACTCGGTGATCTTCGCCTGGAGTTCGTCGTGCTCCTGGACGATCTTCTGCCGCTCCAGGGCCGCGAGGCGCCGCAGCTGCATCTCCAGGATCGCGTTGGCCTGGATCTCGTCGATCTCCAGCAGGCCCATCAGGCCCGTCCGCGCCACCTCGACGGTCTCGCTGCGCCGGATCAGCGCGATGACCTCGTCGATCGCGTCCAGCGCCTTCAGCAGACCGCGCAGGATGTGCGCGCGCTCCTCGGCCTTGCGCAGCCGGAAGCGGGTGCGACGGACGATGACCTCGATCTGGTGCGTCACCCAGTGCCGGATGAACGCGTCCAGCGAGAGGGTGCGCGGCACGCCGTCGACCAGCGCCAGCATGTTGGCGCCGAAGTTCGTCTGGAGGTCGGTGTGCTTGTAGAGGTTGTTCAGCACGACCTTGGCGACCGCGTCCCGCTTGAGGACGATGACGAGCCGCTGGCCCGTACGCGACGAGGTCTCGTCGCGTACGTCCGCGATGCCGCCGATCTTGCCGTCCTTGACCAGGTCGGCGATCTTCTGCGCCAGATTGTCCGGGTTGACCTGGTACGGCAGTTCGGTCACGACCAGGCACTGGCGGCCCTGGATCTCCTCGACCTCGACCACCGCGCGCATCGTGATCGAGCCGCGCCCGGTGCGGTACGCCTCCTCGATGCCCTTGCGGCCCACCACCAGCGCGCCGGTCGGGAAGTCCGGGCCCTTGATGCGCTCGATGAGGGCGTCGAGCAGCTCCTCGTGCGAGGCCTCCGGGTTCTCCAGGTACCACTGGGCGCCGGCCGCGACCTCGCGCAGGTTGTGCGGCGGGATGTTGGTCGCCATACCGACCGCGATGCCGGCCGAGCCGTTGATCAGCAGGTTCGGGAAGCGGGAGGGCAGGACGGTCGGCTCCTGGGAGCGGCCGTCGTAGTTGTCCGTGAAGTCGACGGTCTCCTCGTCGATGTCGCGGACCATCTCCATCGACAGCGGCGCCATCTTGCACTCGGTGTAGCGCATGGCGGCCGCCGGGTCGTTGCCCGGGGAGCCGAAGTTGCCGTTGGAGTCCACCAGCGGCATCCGCATCGACCACGGCTGGGCGAGGCGCACCAGGGCGTCGTAGATCGAACTGTCGCCGTGCGGGTGGTAGTTGCCCATGACGTCGCCGACCACGCGCGCGCACTTGTAGAAGCCGCGCTCGGGGCGGTAGCCGCCGTCGTACATCGCGTACAGCACGCGCCGGTGGACGGGCTTGAGGCCGTCCCGGACGTCGGGCAGCGCGCGGGACACGATGACGGACATCGCGTAGTCCAGGTACGAGCGCTGCATCTCCGTCTCGAGCCCGACGGGCTCGACGCGCAGTACGGCGTCGCCGGCCTCGGTCTCGGGAGTCTGCGGGGTGTTGTCGTCGGCCATTGCTGGTGAAGATCCTTCCTGGTGCGGTCAGCTGAGACCGACTCAGATGTCGAGGAAGCGGACGTCCTTGGCGTTGCGCTGGATGAACTGGCGCCGGGCCTCGACGTCCTCGCCCATCAGGACCGAGAACAGGTCATCGGCCTGGGCGGCGTCGTCGAGGGTGACCTGGCCGAGGACGCGGTGCTCCTGGTCCATGGTGGTCACGCGCAGCTCCTCGGCGTTCATCTCGCCGAGGCCCTTGAAGCGCTGGATCGAGTCCTCCTTGACGCGCTTTCCGCGCTGGCGGCCCATCTCCAGCAGCGCGTCGCGCTCGCGGTCCGAGTAGGCGTACTCGACCTCGTCCCGGCCCCACTTGATCTTGTAGAGGGGAGGACGGGAGAGGAACACGTGCCCGGCCTCGACCAGCGGCCGCATGAACCGGAACAGGAAGGTCAGCAGCAGGGTGTTGATGTGCTGGCCGTCGACGTCGGCGTCCGCCATCAGGATGATCTTGTGATAGCGGAGCTTCTCGATGTCGAAGTCCTCGTGCACACCCGTGCCGAAGGCCGAGATCAGCGCCTGGATCTCCTGGTTCTGCAGGATCTTGTCGATCCTGGCCTTCTCCACGTTGAGGATCTTGCCGCGGATCGGGAGGATCGCCTGGTACTGCGGGTTGCGGCCGGACTTGGCCGAGCCGCCGGCGGAGTCACCCTCGACGATGAAGATCTCGCACTTGGTGGGGTCGTTGGACTGGCAGTCCGACAGCTTGCCCGGCAGGGACGCCGACTCCAGCAGGCCCTTGCGGCGGGTCAGGTCGCGGGCCTTGCGGGCCGCCACGCGCGCGGTGGCCGCCTGGATGCCCTTGCGGACGATGTCCGCGGCCTCGACCGGGTTGCGGTCCAGCCAGTCGTTGAGGTGCTCGTAGACCGCCTTCTGCACGAAGGTCTTGGCCTCCGTGTTGCCCAGCTTGGTCTTCGTCTGGCCCTCGAACTGCGGCTCGCTCAGCTTGACCGAGATGATCGCGGTCAGACCCTCGCGGATGTCGTCACCGGTGAGGTTGTCGTCCTTCTCGCGCAGCAGCTTCTTGTCGCGCGCGTACTTGTTGATCAGCGACGTCAGCGCGGCGCGGAAGCCCTCCTCGTGGGTACCGCCCTCGTGGGTGTGGATGATGTTGGCGAACGAGTACACGCCCTCGCTGTAGCCGCTGTTCCACTGCATCGCGACCTCGAGGGACAGGCTCTTGTCCTTGTCCTCCGCCTCCAGGTCGATGACGGTGTTGTGCACCACCTCTCCCTTGCGGGAGTTGAGGTACTTCACGAAGTCGACGATGCCGCCCTCGTAGTGGTACGTGACCGACTTGACCTCGGCCTTCTCGTCCGCCCCCGCCTCGTCCGCGCCGGACGTGGCCTTCGCCGACTCACGCTCGTCGGTGAGCCGGAGCGTCAGGCCCTTGTTCAGGAAGGCCATCTCCTGGAAGCGCCGGGACAGCGTCTCGAAGGAGTACTCGGTGGTCTCGAAGATGTCCGGGTCGGCCCAGAAGGTGACCGAGGTGCCGGTCTCGTCCGTGGCCTCGTGCCGGTCGAGGGGGGCCGTCGGGACGCCGAGCTTGTAGTCCTGCGTCCAGCGGTACCCGTCGGTCCTGATCTCGACCGAGACCTTGGTCGACAGGGCGTTCACGACGGAGACGCCGACGCCGTGCAGACCGCCGGAGACCGCGTAGCCGCCGCCGCCGAACTTGCCGCCCGCGTGCAGCACGGTCAGCACGACCTCGACGGCCGGCTTGCCCTCGGAGGCCACGATGCCGACCGGGATGCCGCGGCCGTTGTCGACGACGCGCACGCCGCCGTCGGGCAGGATCGTGACGTCGATGGTGTCCGCGTAGCCCGCCAGCGCCTCGTCGACCGAGTTGTCGACGACCTCGTACACCAGGTGGTGCAGACCGCGCTCACCGGTCGAGCCGATGTACATACCGGGCCGCTTGCGGACCGCGTCCAGCCCTTCGAGCACGGTGATGGCGCTGGCATCGTAGGAGGCGGAGGCCGCACCGGGGTCGGTGGCCTCCCCGCTCACAGGGGCCTCGGGGGCCTCGCCGTGCACGCCGGCGTCGGTGGACGGGATGTTCTCGTTGGGGTTGCCGGAATCGGCCACGAAGCGCCCTTTCTGGCACAGCACGAGCCAAGCTCGTCGGCGGGTTGCCGGAGCGGCTGCGGCATGTCGCGTTGGTAAGCCTTGATCAGCGTTGCTCAGCTTTTCCCGGGCGGTCCCCACGTTGGGGCGGGATTGGCTTCCAGTCTACCGGTAGCGCCGACATCGATGGGGGTTTGCCGGTACCTGAGTCCCCATGTGCCGCCCTCAACCGTCCTCGGCCGGGTCCCGATATACGGATGGGGGCTCCAAGCGGCTCACAGCGGCACTCAGCGCTTCGGGCCGTCAACCCTTGGCTACTGACGGGTCAGATGCGGTCCGCAAGGCCCGGAACACGCGCGCGCAGAGGCACGACGGGGCGTGCGGAAGGGGTACGACGACACCGCCGGAGCGGCCCACGACGTGAGGTACATCACCCATAGGTGTCACCGGGGCCGGAGCTGCCCGGAGCCCTCAGCGGCCCGTAGCGGCGGGCCGGACCGCCCGGATTGAGCACTTTGATCATCCGCACGGTGCCGTGCCCCAGATCCTCGTTGAGCCGCGCGACCAGCGCGGGCGCGAGATGGCGCAGCTGGGTCGCCCAGGCCGTCGAGTCGCAGGCCACCACCAGCACGCGCTCGTCCTCGTCGTAGCGCTGCGGCACACAGTGCTTGGCCAGGTCCTCGCCGACGATCTGCGGCCAGCGGCCCATCACCCCGCCCACCGCCGCCGGGGTCTCCCAGCCACGCTCGGTCAGCAGCCGCTTGATCGCGGCACCCAGCGCCATCGGGTCCCGGCCGTCCGCGCGCGCCCCGGAGCGCAGCCCGCCGCCGCGCCGGGCCTGCTTCTTCTGCCGGGCCGCGTCCCCCCGCGCGCGTGCCTGTTCCTTCGCCGCGCGCAACGCCACGCGCGCGAGGTCGACACCGGAGGGTTCCTCGGTGCTCTTCTTCGGGGCCTTCGGGCCGGGCTCCTCGGTGCTCATACGCGCTCCACCGCCCCGCCGGACACCGTGTACCGCGCACCCACCAGGACATCCGGCACGTCGTCGTCCACGGCCGCCGTCACCAGCACCTGCTCGCCGGGCGCGACCAGCTCGGCCAGCCGCTCCCGCCGACGCGCGTCCAGCTCGGCGAAGACGTCGTCCAGCACCAGCACCGGCTCGTTGCCCTCGGCGCGCAGCAGGTCGTAGGAGGCCAGCCGCAGGGCGAGCGCGTACGACCAGGACTCGCCGTGCGAGGCGTACCCCTTCGCGGGCAGCTGGCCGAGCTTGAGGACCAGGTCGTCGCGATGGGGTCCCACCAGGGTCACCCCGCGCTCGATCTCCTGCTTGCGGGCGTCTGCCAGCGCCGCCATCAGCTGGGCGTACAGCTCCTCGCGCGCGTGCGCCTCACCGGGCGCCGACGGCCGGTACTCCAGCGCGAGCGGCCCGCCGCCGGGGGCCAGCTGCTCGTACGCCTTGTCCGCGAGCGGCTGGAGCGCGGCGATGAGATCGAGCCGCTGGGCGAGCAACTCGGCGCCCGCGCGCGCGAGATGCTGGTCCCACACGTCGAGTGTGGACAGGTCCATGGACCTGCCGCCGTGCCGCCGCGCGAGGGCGGCGCTCTTCAGCAGCGTGTTGCGCTGCTTGAGCACCCGCTCGTAGTCGGACCGCACACCCGCCATCCTCGGCGACCGTGCGGTGATCAGCTCGTCGAGGAAGCGCCGCCGCTCACCCGGGTCGCCCTTGACGAGCGCGAGGTCCTCGGGCGCGAACAGGACCGTGCGGACGATGCCGAGGATGTCGCGGGGTCTGACCTGCGAGGACCGGTTGATGCGGGCGCGGTTGGCCTTGCCGGGGTTCAGCTCCAGCTCGACCAGTTGCTGCCGCTCGCCCTGGCGGACCTGCGCCCGTACGACGGCCCGCTCGGCCCCCATGCGGACCAGGGGCGCGTCGGAGGCGACCCGGTGGCTGCCCAGCGTCGCCAGATACCCGACGGCCTCGACCAGGTTCGTCTTGCCCTGGCCGTTGGGGCCGACGAAGGCGGTGACGCCCGGGTCGAGCGGAACCTCGGCCCGGACGTACGAGCGGAAGTCGGCCAGCGAAAGATGCGTGACGTGCATGATCGTTCCGCCGGCCTTCCCGATACCTGGATCCCTGGACTACTTCTTCTCTACGGCGTGACCGCCGAACTGGTTGCGCAGCGCGGCGATCATCTTCATCTGCGGCGAGTCCTCCTGGCGGGAGGCGAACCGCGCGAACAGCGACGCGGTGATCGCGGGCAGCGGCACCGCGTTGTCGATCGCGGCTTCCACAGTCCAGCGTCCCTCACCGGAGTCCTGTGCATAACCGCGCAGACCCTGAAGGTGCTCGTCCTCGTCGAGCGCGTTCACGGCGAGATCGAGCAGCCAGGAGCGGATGACCGTGCCCTGCTGCCAGGAGCGGAAGACCTCACGGACGTCCGTGACGGAGTCGACCTTCTCCAGCAGCTCCCAGCCCTCGGCGTAGGCCTGCATCATCGCGTACTCGATGCCGTTGTGGACCATCTTCGCGAAATGGCCCGCGCCGACCTTGCCGGCGTGCACCGAGCCGAAGTCGCCCTCGGGCTTGAGCGCGTCGAAGACCGGCTGCACCTTCGCGACGTGCTCGGCGTCGCCGCCGTACATCAGCGCGTAGCCGTTCTCCAGGCCCCAGACGCCGCCGGAGACGCCGCAGTCGACGAAACCTATACCCTTGGCCGCCAGCTCCTCGGCGTGCCTCTCGTCGTCGGTCCAGCGGGAGTTGCCGCCGTCCACGACCACGTCGCCCGGCTCCAGCAGCTCGGCGAGCTGGTCGACGGTCGACTGGGTCGGCTCACCGGCCGGCACCATCACCCAGACCACGCGCGGCCCGCTGAGCTTGCCCACAAGCTCTTCCAGGCTGTGGACATCCGCGAGGTCCGCGTTGCGGTCGTATCCGATGACGGTGTGGCCCGCGCGGCGAATCCGCTCGCGCATGTTGCCGCCCATCTTGCCGAGGCCGACGAGACCGAGCTCCATCAGTTGGTTCCTTAGGTTGCTGTGTGGCGTGAGGGGCACTTGCGTACCCGGTCCGAGCCTAGTCCCGGCCTCTCGTGCACAGCTGTGGGCATACGCGCTCACCTGCGGAAACCCCGGCCACTGCCGCCTTCGGACACAAGCGCCGGGTACCCACAGGGGCCCCGGCGCTGTGGACAACGGTCAGCCGCTCAGCCGCACCGGCATGATCAGGTACTTGTACGCGTCGTCCGCCTCGGCGTCCAGCGCCGGCTTGCCGCTGAGCAGCGCCGGCTTCGTGGACGTCGTGAACGACAGCTGGGCCACCGGGGAGTCGATCGCGCTCAGACCGTCCAGCAGGAAGGTCGGGTTGAAGGCGATCGAGATGTCGTCGCCCTCCAGCTGCGCGTCGACCCTTTCCACAGCCTGTGCGTCGTCGCTGGAGCCCGCCTCCAGGATCAGCACGCCCTGCTCGAAGCTCAGCCGCACCGGGGTGTTGCGCTCGGCCACCAGCGCCACACGCTTGACGGCCTCCACGAAGGGCGCGGTCTCGATCACGGCGACGGAGTTGAACTCGGTCGGGAACAGCGTGCGGTACTTCGGCAGGTCGCCCTCGAGCAGCCGCGTCGTCGTACGCCGCCCCGCGCCCTCGAAACCGATCAGGCCCTCGCCCGCGCCCGAACCGGACAGCGCCAGCGTGACGGTGTCACCGGCGCCGAGCGACTTGGCGGTGTCCAGCAGCGTCTTGGCCGGGACCAGGGCGACCGCCGAGGCCTCGGGGTTCTCCGGCTTCCACAGGAACTCGCGGACCGCGAAGCGGTAGCGGTCGGTGGAGGCCAGGGTGACCGTGTCGCCCTCGATCTCGATGCGCACACCGGTGAGGACGGGCAGCGTGTCGTCACGGCCGGCGGCGATGGCCACCTGGGACGCGGCGGCGGCGAAGACCTCGCCGGGGACGGTGCCGGTGGCGTTCGGCATCTGCGGCAGCGCCGGGTACTCCTCCACCGGCAGGGTGTGCAGGGTGAACCGGGAGGATCCACAGACCACGGTCGCCCGTACACCGTCTGTGGAAATCTCCACCGGGCGGTTGGGCAGGGCGCGCGAGATGTCGGCGAGCAGACGGCCGGAGACGAGGACCGTGCCCTCCTCCTCGACCTCGGACTCGACGCTCACGCGAGCGGAGACCTCGTAGTCGAAGCTCGACAGGCTCAGCTGGCCGTCCTCGGCCTTGAGGAGAAGGCCGGCGAGGACAGGCGCCGGCGGACGGGCCGGGAGGCTGCGTGCCGCCCACGCCACTGCCTCCGCGAGTACGTCGCGTTCCACCCGGATCTTCACCGTAAGCCGCCTCCTGCTGCTGTTGCTTCTGAGTCCTCCGACTCGGTGTCACCGCCCACTGCGGAGGGCAGGACACCGGGGACCAGTCTGACGCACCGCACTGACAGTAGGTGCCCGTCGGGGTCAAGTCGCTCCGAGAGGCCGCCGGGCTCGAGACAGCGAGTTGTGCACAGGACCCGCTTCAAAACGATTGCCGAGCTTTCTCTAGTCGGGAGTAGTAGTAGGGCCTGTGGATACCGTGGATAACCACGTTTGCCCAGCTCAGAGGCGAAATTTTGTCCACTGGCCCTGTGGGCGGAGGCGGTGGACAACCAGGTGTCTCTGTGGAGAACGGAAAGTTCTGCACACACCGCCCACAGCCCGGAGGCAGTTCTCCCCAGCTGCGTCCCCAGGTTTACCCACGTTTCCCACACCCGAATCCGGCACCTTCGTGTGACGCCTTTCACTCGACGCGGTGACAGGGTGCGTCGCGTTGCCGAACAGTGGACAGCCATGTGGAGAAGCCGACGATCACTGGGGACAACCGACCCCAGCCTGTGGGTCGTCGGTGGAAAACCTCGTCCACAGCCTGTGGATCTTCTTTTCCTCCACAGCCTGTGGAGATCGTTCGTCCACGATTCCACAGGGTCTTGAGCTGGGCGAATTCCCAGGAGCCAGGGTCCCTGTGGATGCCGTTCGGGACAACTCCACCGTCCCCAGTGTGTGGACGGAAGAAACTCAGCGAATCTGTGGAGAGTGGCCGTAACCCGGCACGTAATCGAACACCAGGTGCCAATCGGGCAACGCACCCCAGCCCGCCGAGGCTCGCGCGTCCGCCACCGGGCCCGGGCATCAGACCCCGGTATCGGCACCGGGCCCCGGTATCGGGCCCCGGCATCGGGCGGGCAACAGCCGACGGGAACGCAGAAGGGCGCCCCCGGGATGTGGATCCCGAAGGGCGCCCTCGAACTCCGGCCCAAGCCCGGCGCAGCCGCCGGCAGCCGCTCTCAGCCGTTCTTGATGCGGTTGGTCAGCTCGGTGACCTGGTTGTAGATCGACCGCCGCTCGGCCATCAGCGCACGGATCTTGCGGTCGGCGTGCATGACGGTCGTGTGGTCCCGCCCACCGAACTGCGCGCCGATCTTCGGCAGCGACAGGTCCGTCAGCTCACGGCACAGGTACATCGCGATCTGCCGGGCCGTGACCAGCGCCCGCCCGCGCGAGGTGCCGCACAGGTCGTCCACCGTGAGCCCGAAGTAGTCCGCGGTCGCCGCCATGATCGCCGTGGCCGTGATCTCCGGGGCCGAGTCCTCGCCGCCGGGGATCAGGTCCTTCAGGACGATCTCGGTCAGGCCCAGGTCCACCGGCTGCCGGTTGAGCGAGGCGAACGCCGTCACGCGGATCAGCGCGCCCTCCAGCTCACGGATGTTCCGGGAGATCCGCGAGGCGATGAACTCCAGCACCTCCGGCGGCGCGTTCAGCTGCTCCTGCACGGCCTTCTTGCGCAGGATCGCGATCCGCGTCTCCAGCTCCGGCGGCTGGACGTCGGTGATCAGTCCCCACTCGAAACGGTTCCGCAGCCGGTCCTCCAGCGTGACCAGCTGCTTGGGCGGCCGGTCGCTGGACAGCACGATCTGCTTGTTCGCGTTGTGGAGCGTGTTGAAGGTGTGGAAGAACTCCTCCTGCGTCGACTCCTTGTCCGCGAGGAACTGGATGTCGTCGACGAGCAGGATGTCCATCTCGCGGTAGCGCTTGCGGAAGCTGTCGCCCTTGCCGTCGCGGATGGAGTTGATGAACTCGTTGGTGAACTCCTCCGAGCTCACGTACCGCACGCGCGTGCCCGGGTAGAGGCTGCGCGCGTAGTGCCCGATCGCGTGCAGCAGGTGCGTCTTGCCGAGCCCCGACTCCCCGTAGATGAACAGGGGGTTGTAGGCCTTCGCCGGCGCCTCGGCGACCGCCACCGCGGCCGCGTGCGCGAACCGGTTGGAGGCGCCGATGACGAACGTGTCGAAGAGGTACTTCGGGTTCAGCCGCGCCGTCGGCTCGGCGGGCCCGCCCGCGGGCGCCGGCTTCGCGGCCATCGGGCCGGGCCCGCCGGCCGTGGGCACGTCCGGGCGCCCGTGGCCGCCCCGGTGTGCCGGGCCGCCGCCGGTCGGCTGCTCGGGCAGCTCCCGGCGGACGGGGTCGCGCTGGTCGTACTCGGTCCGGGCGGAGTCGTACTCCGGGCGCCCCGAGTCGTACTCGCCGCGTCCCGAGTCGTACTCGGAGCGCGGGGTGTCGTAGTCCGGGCGGGACGGTTCGTAGTCACCGCGATCGCCGCGGTCGCCGCGGTCGCCGCGGTCGCCGCGGTCCGAGCGCGGGGCGTCGTAGTCGCCGTACTCGCCGCGCTGCTGCTCGTACTTCGGCCGGTCCATGCCCTGCGGGCGGTAGTCCTGGGACGGCGGGCCGTACACGTCCGGTCCGGAGCCGTAGGCGTCCTGGGACGACGGCGAGGCATAGGGGTCGCGCTCGGGAAAGCCGAGCCGCGGCTGCTGCCAGCTGTACTCGTCCTGCGCGGGCCGCGGCCAGGCGCCCGGCTCGCGGCGCTGGAACTCGGAGGGGTAGGCGGGGCGGACGACGGGGAGCTGATCCCCACGGTCACCACGATCGCCGCGATCCCCGCGGGGCTGCGGCCCGTCGGCCGGGGGCTGGTCCACGGCGCGGTGGCGGCCGTAGCCCTCGTACGGCCGCTCCTCGTACGAGGACGGGCCGGTGGGCAGCTCCGGCTCCTCGTAGCGCGGCTTGGGCGGCTGCTGTACGGGCGCGGGGGCCGGCGGCTCGCCCGCGGAGTCGTCCACGGTGATCGCGATGCGGATGGGGCGGCCGCACTCGCGGCTCAGCGTCTCGCTGACGATCGGCGCGAGACGGCCCTCCAGTACGTTCTTCGCGAATTCGTTCGGTACGGCGAGCAGAGCGGTGTCCGCGACCAGCGCGAGCGGCTGGCAGCGCCGGATCCAGTGCTCGTCCTTCACCTCGACACCCTGGCCGCGCCCCTCCCCGAGAAGCTGCTCGAGTACTCGCGGCCACACTGCGGCAAGATCGGCAGGTACGTCAGCCACAGGGCACGCTCTCTCACAGGTCCCACGAACGTGTGACGCGGGACGGGTCGGGGTGTACTTCGGGTGTATCGGTGGGGCAAACCCGCCGGGGCGGGGGACAAAAGAACGAATGGGAGTTCAGCCACGGTAGTCAGCGCGGCGGGTACGGTTCAAGTTGTTGTCCCCAGCCTGTGGATAGTGTCTCTCCGTGACCCTCGGTTTGACCGGATGGCGTAGCCCCGCGTACCGTAACCAGGTCGAGTTGTCGATGGCTGCTGCCGCCTGCCTCCGATGGGCACAGATCACTCCAGGTGATCGGGAAGCGGTGCACTCGGGCGTGACGCGAGCTACTCGTGGGCGCACGGTGACAGCCAGGACGGCACCCGCCAAACCGATTTGATTTCTGGAGCCCCCGAGTGAGCAAGCGCACCTTCCAGCCGAACAACCGTCGTCGCGCGAAGACCCACGGCTTCCGGCTGCGTATGCGCACCCGTGCCGGCCGCGCGATTCTCGCGTCCCGCCGTAGCAAGGGTCGCGCCCGCCTGTCCGCCTGATCCCGATCAGGTCATGACGTCGTGCTGCCCACCGAGAACCGGCTGAGGCGGCGCGAGGACTTCGCGACCGCGGTCCGACGAGGACGCCGGGCAGGACGCCCGACTCTCGTCGTCCACCTTCGTAGCGGTGCCACGGACCCGCACGCGCCTGGGGAGAGCGCTCCCCCGACGCGTGCGGGTTTCGTCGTGAGCAAGGCTGTGGGTGGCGCGGTTGTGCGCAACAAAGTGAAGCGCAGACTGCGCCATCTGATGCGTGACCGAGTCGCCCTTTTTCCTCCCGGTAGCCTGGTAGTCGTACGAGCGCTGCCCGGATCGGGCGACGCAGACCACGCACAGCTGGCCCGAGACCTGGATGCCGCAGTTCAGCGGCTGCTGGGAGGGGGCGCGCGATGAAGTACCCACTACTGGCCCTGATCAAGCTGTACCAGTGGACGATCAGTCCACTGCTGGGGCCGGTGTGCAAGTACTACCCGTCGTGCTCCCACTACGGCTACACGGCCATCGACCGGCACGGTGCGATCAAGGGAACGGCACTCACCGCCTGGCGCATCCTCCGGTGCAATCCGTGGTCGCTGGGCGGTGTGGACCATGTTCCGCCGCGTAAGCGTCCGCGGTGGCACGAAATGCTGCGCAACGCTTGGCGTGCACGCAAGGGCGGGACCTCCGCCGCCGAACCGGCCACCGAAGCGGAGCCCGGGAGCCCGTCTTCCGAGCTTCCTCCGAGCCCGGCCGCAGAGACCTCGTCCCATGCCCAAGGAGCATGATTAGTGGACACGATTGCCAGCCTCTTCAGTTTCATCACCTGGCCCGTTTCCTGGGTCATCGTCCAGTTCCACAAGATGTACGGCGCGATCTTCGGTGCCGACAGCGGGTGGGCCTGGGGCCTGTCCATCGTGTCCCTGGTGATTCTGATCCGCATCTGCCTGATCCCGCTCTTCGTGAAGCAGATCAAGTCGACGCGCGCGATGCAGACGCTCCAGCCGGAGATGAAGAAGATCCAGGAGCGCTACAAGAACGACAAGCAGCGTCAGTCCGAAGAGATGATGAAGCTGTACAAGGAGACGGGTACCAACCCGCTCTCCTCGTGCCTTCCCATCCTGGCGCAGTCCCCGTTCTTCTTCGCCCTGTATCACGTGCTCAACGGCATCGCGACGGGCTCGACCATCGGCGTCATCAACGAGCCGCTGCTCGCCAGCGCCCGTAAGGCGCACATCTTCGGGGCCCCGCTCGCCGCGAAGTTCATGGACAGCTCGGACAAGGTCGCGGCGCTGGGCGCCACGCTGACCGACGTCCGGGTCGTGACCGCGGTCATGATCGTCCTGATGTCGTTCTCGCAGTTCTACACGCAGCGCCAGCTGATGACGAAGAACGTCGACACGACGGTGAAGACGCCGTTCATGCAGCAGCAGAAGATGCTGATGTACGTCTTCCCGGTCATGTTCGCCGTCTTCGGCATCAACTTCCCGGTCGGTGTCCTCGTCTACTGGCTGACCACCAACGTGTGGACCATGGGTCAGCAGATGTACGTCATCCGCAACAACCCGACGCCGGGTTCCAAGGCCCAGGCCGCCTACCTGGAGCGCCTGACCAAGCACGTCACGCACCACGGCAAGGTCACCCGGCGCAGCGAGAAGACCATCGTCAAGGCGATCGTCGCCAAGGGCCGCGAGCGCAACGAGTTCGAGCGCAAGTTCATCAACGGGCTGAACAAGGCCGGCCTCGCCGCCCAGGCCGACGGCACCGTGGTGCGGAGCACGGCCCAGGCCGCGGCGCAGACCGAGGACGGCGCGACGGTCACCGAGACCGGAACCGCGGCCGCCGCAGGCAAGCGCCAGCAGCCCAAGCGCCAGTCCAAGTCTCAGCGCCAGTCCGGCGGGCCGAAGCCGGCCGGCGAGTCCACCACGTCGCTGGAGAAGGCCGACGAGCCGGACGACGCCAAGTCCTCCGCTGCCCAGCAGCAGCCCTCCAAGCCCGGCGGCACCCGTAGCAGGGCCCAGTCCGGCCAGCGCAAGGGCGGCCCGCAGCGGCCCAAGTCCCCGTCCAAGAAGTAAGAAGGAGCCCATCCCGTGACGGAAGGCACCACCTCCGCCGCTGCCGAGGGTGCAGACACCCTGACCCGCCTGGAGCAGGAGGGCGAGATCGCGGCGGACTACCTGGAGGGTCTGCTCGACATCGCCGACCTCGACGGCGACATCGACATGGACGTCGAGGCCGATCGCGCCTCCGTGTCGATCATCAGCGACAGCGGCAGCCGCGACCTTCAGAAGCTGGTCGGCCGGGACGGCGAGGTGCTGGAGGCGCTTCAGGAGCTGACGCGTCTGGCCGTGCACCGGGAGACCGGCGACCGCAGCCGGCTCATGCTGGACGTCGCGGGCTATCGCGCCAAGAAGCGCGCGGAGCTGTCCGAGCTGGGAGCCAAGGCCGCCGCCGAGGTGAAGAGCACCGGCGAGCCCGTCAAGCTCAAGCCGATGACCCCGTTCGAGCGCAAGGTCGTGCACGACGCGGTCAAGACCGCGGGACTGCGCAGCGAGTCCGAGGGCGAGGAGCCGCAGCGGTTCGTCGTCGTGCTGCCCGCCTGATCGGTCCCCCGCGTTCTCCGGCCCCGTCTGTTGAGCAGACGGGGCCGAACTTTGTCAGCCTGGTAGTTCTGGTGGCCGGTGCGCGAAGCACCGGCGCTGTACGGAAGGACGGTCCCCGTGACGGAGGCAGCGGAGCTTCCCCCCGCGCCCGAACAGGCGCGGGAAGTGTTTGGTGATCGCTTCGCCGATGCGGTCCGCTACGCGGAGCTGCTCGCCGAGGCGGGCGTACAGCGCGGCCTGATCGGCCCGCGCGAAGTGCCCCGCCTGTGGGAGCGGCACATCCTCAACTGCGCGGTGCTCTCGGAGGCCGTTCCCGAGGGCGTGACGGTCTGCGACGTCGGCTCCGGTGCCGGGCTGCCCGGCATTCCGCTGGCCCTGGTCAGGGAGGATCTGAACATCACCCTGTTGGAGCCCCTGCTGCGGCGCACCACCTTCCTCACCGAGGTTGTCGAGCTGCTCGGGCTGGACCACGTCACGGTCGTGCGCGGCCGTGCCGAAGAGGTCCTGGGCAAGCTGCCCCCGGTCCACGTGGTGACCGCCCGGGCCGTGGCCCCACTGGACCGGCTGGCCACCTGGGGCATTCCGCTGCTGCGCCCCTACGGCGAGATGCTCGCGCTCAAGGGGGACACCGCGGAGGAGGAGCTGAAGGCATCGGCCACTGCCCTCAGCAAGCTCGGTGCGGTGGAGACGTCCATCCTGCACGTGGGTGAGGGCATCGTGGACCCGATGTCGACGGTGGTCCGGGTGGAGGTCGGCGAAAGCCCGGGCGGTGTGCGGTTCGCGGCGAAGCGAGCAAAGGCGGCGCGGACCGGCCGGGCACGCCGTCGTCGCTGAGCGGTCGAACGAGGTCGCCGTGGTGACATCTCGTCCGTGGTGACGTCTCGTCCGTCCTGACGACGAGACGTACTCCACACAAGCTGCCCAATCTACGCAAGCCGGAGTGTCGCAGAGGTCCGGTCGCGGCCGCTGTGCATCGTGTTTCACGTGAAACGTCGCTCACTGCTGCACGGCATCATCAGTCGTGGCCGCGCCGCGGCCGAACCGCGCGACCGCAAGCCTCTCGGTTCACTCGGAGGGGCAGCGGAGTTGTCCACAGAGGTGGATTTCTCCACAGAACACCAGGCCTCACTGGTTCGCGACCCCGAAGGCATGGGAGGCTCTGTTCATTGCGAGCCTGAAGCCGAGGAGAGTGAATCCTTGCGGTCCGACGCCAACATCGCGGGACCGATGACCGATCCGGTCCCCGGTCCCCGTACCGAGTCGATGGGGGCGGATGTTTCACGTGAAACACCGCCTCCGATGGACGACACCCCGATCGGTCGTGCGGCCCAACTGGCGGTGGAGGCGCTGGGCCGCGCCGGCGAAGGTCTGCCCAGACCGGAGCAGACCCGAGTCATCGTGGTCGCCAACCAGAAGGGCGGCGTCGGCAAGACGACGACGACCGTCAACCTTGCCGCTTCGCTGGCGCTCCACGGCGGGCGCGTGCTGGTGATCGACCTCGACCCCCAGGGCAACGCATCCACCGCTCTCGGGATCGACCACCACGCCGAAGTTCCTTCCATCTATGACGTGTTGGTGGAGAGTAAGCCGCTCGCCGAAGTCGTCCAGCCCGTCCCGGATGTCGAGGGCCTCTTCTGCGCTCCCGCCACCATCGATCTCGCCGGTGCGGAGATCGAGTTGGTCTCTCTCGTGGCCCGGGAAAGCCGCCTTCAGCGGGCGATCCAGGCCTACGAGCAGCCGCTGGACTACATCCTCATCGACTGTCCGCCCTCACTCGGTCTGCTGACGGTCAACGCACTGGTGGCGGGCCAGGAGGTCCTCATCCCGATCCAGTGCGAGTACTACGCGCTGGAGGGGCTGGGCCAGCTGCTCCGCAACGTCGACCTGGTGCGGGGGCACCTCAACCCCACGCTGCACGTGTCGACCATCCTGCTCACCATGTACGACGGCCGGACGCGTCTCGCCTCCCAGGTCGCGGACGAGGTGCGCACGCACTTCGGTGACGAGGTGCTGCGGACGAGCATTCCCCGCTCCGTCCGTATCTCCGAGGCGCCGAGTTACGGACAGACGGTGCTGACCTACGATCCCGGATCGAGCGGCGCCCTGTCCTATCTTGAGGCGGCCCGAGAAATCGCGCTGAAGGGCATCGGCATCAGCTACGACGCGAGCCAGGCTCATCTCGGCGCTCAGAACGACCCGAGCATGGTGGAGGGGATCCAGTGAGTGAACGACGGAGGGGGCTGGGTCGTGGTCTTGGCGCACTGATCCCCGCTGCCCCGACCGAGAAGACGCCGGCCCCGGCCACGCTGGGAGGCGGGGCATCCGCCTCCCCGGGGGCCGTTCCGGTGCTGACGACTGACCGTGGGGTGGCTGCGGCGAAGGTGGCCACGCTGCCGCCCGTCGCGCAGGAGACCGTCGTGGAGCCCCCGGCCGCAGAGCTGCCGGCTGCCCCCATGGGCGCCCACTTCGCCGAGATCCCTCTCGACGCCATCTCTCCCAACCCGCGTCAGCCGCGTGATGTCTTCGACGAGGATGCCCTCCACGAGCTGGTCACCTCCATCAAGGAGGTCGGTCTGCTCCAGCCTGTCGTGGTACGGCAGTTGGGGCCCACCCGCTATGAGCTGATCATGGGTGAGCGTCGTTGGCGGGCCTGCCGTGAGGCCGGCCTGGAAGCTATCCCGGCGATCGTCCGGGCCACCGACGACGAGAAGCTCCTCCTTGACGCCCTGCTGGAGAACCTGCACCGCGCACAACTGAACCCGCTGGAAGAGGCGGCCGCCTACGACCAGTTGCTCAAGGACTTCAACTGCACGCACGACCAGCTGGCCGACCGGATCGGGCGGTCCCGCCCCCAGGTCTCCAACACGCTGCGGCTGCTGAAGCTCTCGCCGACGGTCCAGAAGCGGGTCGCCGCCGGAGTGCTCTCCGCCGGTCACGCCCGGGCACTGCTGTCGGTAACGGATCCTGAGGAGCAGGACCGGCTGGCGCATCGCATCGTCGCCGAAGGGCTGTCGGTGCGTGCCGTCGAGGAGATCGTGACCCTCATGGGCTCGCGTCCCCAGAAGCCCCAACGTCCCAAGGGCCCGCGTGCCGGCTCCCGGCTCTCACCGGCGCTGGACGAGCTGGCGACGCGGCTGTCGGACCGCTTCGAGACCCGGGTGAAGGTCGATCTCGGTCAGAAGAAGGGCAAGATCACCGTCGAGTTCGCCTCTGTGGACGATCTCCAAAGGATCTTGAGCACTCTTGCCCCGGACGAGGGGCCGGTGCTCCAGCACGAGCTCCAGGAGAACGCGGCGGAGGACGCGGAGGACCAGGAGGACTGATCTCCGTCCGGCCCTCTCGGCCGTGCGGGAAGCGGGCCGTGTCCGGTGTGTACCGGACACGGCCCGCTCTTTTGCTTTGAGGCGGTATCGAGTGAATCGCTTCGTGGATACGATGCGAAATGCTATGGCACATCCACCGGACAGCACGTGCATCTCTGAGTGGGGAGACGGGGCCATGCGATCGATGAGCCGCACCGGACTGGTGAGCGCGGGTCTGGGTCTCGGAGTGGTCGGCGGATTCGTCGGCAGCCTGCTCAGGGAACGGAGCGCTCTGACAGCCGCACGTGATGCGGCGGGCGAAGGAAGCGAGGATCAGCCTTCATGGGGCGTCGGCTCGTGCCGCTCACGCTGGACAACCTTCAAGACGTTCCCTCACGTTGCCGCTCCTGTGTCTTCTGGGAGCTGGACCCCGTCAGCGGAGAAGCGGCGGTAAAGGCGGGCACTTCCGCGCTGGAGAAGGAGTCCTGGATCTCCGCCGTTCTGCTGGACTGGGGGTCCTGCGGCCGCGTGGTGTACATCGACGATCTGCCGGTGGGCTTCGTGCTCTACGCACCTCCCGCTTATGTCCCGCGCTCTACGGCCTTTCCCACGAGCCCGGTCTCACCTGACGCCGTCCAACTGATCACGGCCTACGTCCTGCCGGGCTACCAGGGCCAAGGGCTGGGACGGGTGCTGGTGCAGACGGTTGCCAAGGATCTGCTGCGCCGGGGCTTCAGGGCGATAGAGGCCTTCGGTGACGCCCGCTGGAAGGAACCCGCCTGCCTGTTGCCGGCAGATCATCTGCTGGCCGTGGGCTTCAAGACGGTGCGGCAGCATCCGACGCATCCCCGACTGCGGCTGGAGCTGCGCTCGACGCTCTCCTGGAAGGAAGACGTGGAGATGGCGCTCGATCGGCTGCTGGGGGCGGTCCAGAAGGAGCCGGCGCTCAGGCCGTTGTAGTGGCGCGTCAGCGGCGGGACATAAGCGAATGGGCCGCCCCTCGGGGGCGGCCCATTCGTGTTTCACGTGAAACGTCACTCGGCGATGAAGTCCTCGAGGTCGCGGACGATCGCGGCCTTGGGCTTGGCGCCGACGATGGTCTTGGCGACCTCGCCGCCCTGGTAGACGTTCAGGGTCGGGATCGACATGACACCGTACTTGGCGGCCGTGGCCGGGTTCTCGTCGATGTTGAGCTTGACGACCTCGATTTTGTCGCCGTGTTCAGCGGCGATCGCCTCGAGGGACGGGGCGATCTGGCGGCACGGACCGCACCAGGCGGCCCAGAAGTCCACCAGGACGGGCTTGTCGCTCTTGAGGACGTCCTTCTCGAAGGAAGCATCGGTCACGTTCTTCAGAGTGCCGGCCACGGCGGGCTCCTTAACTCGTTCGTGGGGTGGGGCGGGGGAAGGGGAAGGTCAGACGGAGGCCGTCTCGGACTCCGCCTGGTCCTCGTCCGCGAGGGCGGACAGGAAGCGCTCGGCGTCCAGGGCGGAGGAGCAGCCGGTGCCGGCCGCGGTGATCGCCTGGCGATAGGTGTGGTCGACCACGTCACCGGCGGCGAAGACACCGGTGACATTGGTGCGGGTGGAGGGCGCCGCAACCTTCAGGTAGCCCTCCTCGTCCAGGTCCAGCTGGCCCTTGAACAGCTCGGTGCGGGGGTCGTGACCGATCGCGATGAACAGACCCGTCACGGCCAGGTCGGAGAGCTCGCCGGTCTTGACGTTGCGCAGCTTCAGGCCCGAGAGCTTCTGCTCGCCCTGTACCTCGGCGACCTCGCTGTCCCAGACGAACTTGATCTTCGGGTCGTTGAAGGCGCGCTCTTGCATCGCCTTGGAGGCGCGCAGGCTGTCCCGGCGGTGGACGATCGTCACGGACTTGGCGAAGCGCGAGAGGAAGGTGGCCTCCTCCATCGCGGTGTCGCCGCCGCCGATCACGGCGATGTCCTGGTCCTTGAAGAAGAACCCGTCACACGTGGCGCACCAGGAGACACCGCGGCCGGAGAGGGCGTCCTCGTTCGGCAGGCCCAGCTTGCGGTGCTGGGAGCCGGTGGCGACGATGACGGCCTTCGCCTGGTGGACCGTGCCGGCGGTGTCGGTGACGGTCTTGATCTCACCGGTCAGATCGACGGAGACGATGTCGTCGGGGATCAGCTCGGCGCCGAAGCGCTCGGCCTGCGCCCGCATGTTGTCCATGAGCTCGGGACCCATGATCCCGTCCTGGAAGCCGGGGAAGTTCTCCACCTCGGTGGTGTTCATCAGGGCGCCACCGGCGGTGACGGCGCCCTCGAACACCAGGGGCTTCAGCGACGCGCGCGCGGTGTAGAGCGCCGCCGTGTACCCTGCGGGCCCGGAGCCGATGATGATCACGTTACGGACGTCGCTCACGGCTTGATTCCTCGTCTCTGGTCTGTGTCAGTCGACCGGTGGGAGCGCCTTTCAGAACTCTCACCCCACCCAACGGATCCTACGGGGCGCGCATTCCCAGTGTGTCGGGGCACACGCATACCGGGTGGGGGTGACCGATGGACCGTACCGGCAGACTCAGGGCCGGGCGAAGGAGTCCTTGAGAAGCACGGTCCCGGCGGTGCCGGGCTGCTGGCGAATGCAGGCCGCGTCGACCACGTAGGCCGTGACACGGGTGCTGTCACCGGGATCGGGCAGGACGACCAGATAGGCGCTCTTCCCGCTGTAGTTGCCGGTCTTCGCCGCCAGTGCCTGATCACTACGCAGGATTGCCCGCCGCACACAGTCGGGGATGGGGACCTCTGTCTGCAGCAGAGTGTTCGCGCTCTCGGTGCCTGTCGGCGTGCTCTGGTTTTCCGTGACCCCGGACCGCGGGTGCTGGCTCTTGTAGCCCGGCTGCTCCGGCTTCTTCGCGGCGAGCAGGTCGTGCACCTGGTTCTGGACGCTGGTGCCGGAGAACGAGCTGATGGACGGGCTCGGCGTGCCGTGCGCCGTCGTGGTGGAGCTGCCGCCGGTGAACGATTGGATCACCAGGGTCCCGGCTCCCAGGACAGCGGCCGTGAGCACCGTACCCAACACGAGGGTCCTGCGGCGTCGGCCGCGGCCGCTCTTCTTGCGTCCGGGGCCTGTCGTTGCTTGCGGGCGCCCAGCGGGGCGGTCGGCCGGGCGTTCGGTGGCGACCGATGTTTCACGTGAAACATGCGCGTCGATGGCGTCACCAGGCGTGCCGGTCTCAGTACCGGAGGACTCGGTGTCCTCACCGGAGAAGGCGAGGAGTGCCTCGACGGCGAGAGCGGCATCGATCCGGGTGGCCACATCGGCCGGCATCGGCTCGACGTCCGGCACGGACCCCAGCAGTCCGCGGATCCCCTCCAGCGAGGCGTGGACATCCGCACACGGTTCGCACGTGTTCAGGTGCCGTCGTATATCCGTGCTGCGGTCCGGAGGGAGCAGGCCTTCGGTGAGGTCAGAGATCTCCTCGACGTCCGGGTGTCCGGCCGTGTCGGTCGTGGAAGTCACGCTCGCCCACCTCCGCCCTTCACTACGGCTGAATCGCTCGGTCCCGTGTCCGTGGGGCTCTCGTTCACAGACCCCGTTGCCGGTGGGACGGATGTCCCCTGCACCCGGTTCCGTCCCGGCCCGGGTTCTTTTCCGCCTCCGCCGCTTTCGGGCCGTAGATGGGTGAGCAACGGCAGGAGTCTCGCTCTGCCTCGGGCGCAGCGGCTCTTCACGGTCCCCGTGGGCACATCGAGAATCCGGGCCGCCTCGGCCACGGGATAGCCCTGCATGTCGACCAGGACGAGCGCCGCCCGCTGCTCCTGCGGAAGCGTGCCGAGCGCCTCGAGCAGCTGGCGTTGCACGTCGTTGCGTTCGGCTGGCGCCGACGCCGACTCGTGCGGCTCCAGCAGCTGCTCCAGCCGCTCGGTGTCGTCGACCGGTGACGTCTTCCGGGAGGCGGCCTTGCGGGTACGGTCCACACAGGCGTTCACCGTGATCCGGTGCAGCCAGGTCGTGACAGCCGACTGCCCCCGAAAGGTATGGGCGGCCCGGTAGGCCGACACCAGGGCGTCCTGGACCGCGTCGGCGGCCTCCTCACGGTCCCCGAGCGTCCGCAGCGCGACCGCCCAGAGCCGGTCCCGATGCCGCCGCACGAGCTCGCCGAAGGCCTCGGGATCGCCCTCCACGTGGCGGGCGAGCAGGTCCTTGTCGCTCACCCCGTCGTATCCGGCGCCCTCCGCCATCTGCCCCCTCCGGTCCGGGTGAGACGTCAGCCCGTGAACTGCACTTCGCCGATGGCCTGCTTGAAGCCAGCACCGGAGTACAGGGTGGAGTCGTACCCCGAGTTCGGTACGGCTGTCAGCCAGACGAGGACGTACTGCGTCTTCACCGACTTGGTCACCTTCACCGTAGCTGTGTTGCCCGTCGTCGTGACGTTGCCGATCCGGGTCATCGAGTCCAGAGACGCCGGCGTCAGCGAGTCGGCCGCGTAGAGCTGGACCGTCGTGTGGTCACCGCCGTAGCGCAGATCGATCGTGGCCGTGCTGAGCTGCTTGGCCGAACCCAGGTCGTAGACGATGCCGACGCCCGGCTTGTACGGGGCGATGGCCGGACCCGAGTTGAAGGTCCTGGTCCTCCAGTACGTGTTCTTGTCGCCGTCGTAGGTCTTGGGGACATCGTCGGGGTGCTGGGGATCACCCTTGGCGACGAACTCCTGGCCGCCCTGGATCTTTATCGGCGTCGGCTTCGGCTTCGCGGCGCCCTTGTCGCCGTCGTCCGTCTGCTGGCTCTTGTTGGTGCCGTCGGACTTGCCGCCCTGGTCCATCAGTGCGTCCGCCAGCTGCCAGCTGCCCAGGCCCAGGGCCGCGATGAGCAGTGCCGACACCGCCCACTTCAGGGCCTTGCCGGTGCGGCTCTGGAGCGGGGGCGGCGGGGCCGCGATCGGCTGGGTGGCGCCGGGGTGCGGTGCCGGGCGGCCGTAGGTGCCCTGCTGGTAGGTCGTGCGCTGGTACTGCGGCGGAGCGGCGAACGCCGGCTCCGGCGGGCGGATGCGAGGCATCTCACCGATCGCCTTCACCAGCTCCTCCGGCGTGGTGCACGCGGCCTCGTGCCGGGACGCGGTGGCCCCGTCGTTGGCGAGCGCGCGCATGGCCAGCTCCGAGAGGCCCCGGTGGACACCGGCACGCACTTGGTCGGGTGCGATGAGACCGACGCCCTTGGGCAGCCCGGACAGGCCGTACGCGTCGCTCTCATACGGCCAGCGCTGGGTCAGCGCCGCGTACAGCAGCGCGCCGATCGCCTCGGTGTCCGTGCGCTGCGGGGTGTCGGAGCTGATGCCGCGCAGCGCGGCGTTGACCGCGAGGCCGCGGATACGCCACTGCCCGGTTGAGGCACGCAGTACGGCGTTCGGGTTCAGCCGCAGATGGGCGAGACCCTCGCGGTGTGCGGCGGCCATGGCCGAGGCGATCTGACTGACCATCTGGTAGGCGTCGTGCGGTTCCAGCGGTGCGGCCGCGAGCAGTGTGGTCAGCTCGATGGCGTCGGGCAGCCACTCGTGCACGACGTAGACGAGGTCGTTCTCCTCGACGGCGTCCAGGACCTGGACGAAGCGAGGGTCGCCGAGCAGGGCGGAGGAGCGGGCGGCTGCCAGGACGGAACGGGCCCGGGTGTGCGCCGCGGGCAGGATGTGGACGCCGACGGCACGGCGGAGTTTCTCGTCGACCGCACGCCAACTGCTGAATCCGTCCAGACGGGTGACGCACTCCTCCAGTCGGTACCGTCTGGCGAGCTTGTGGCCGCTGTGCAGTTCGGGAGGCGACGTCTTCTCTCCAGGACCGTCGATTCCGCTGCTCCCCTGCGCCTTGTCGCTGCCCTTGTCCCGCTCCGGGTTCTTGGCCACCCCGTCGGCCGTGGACTGGTCCGCCTTGGCGGTCAGCGGCTGCTCGCCGCTGTTGTCTGCCACGTCGACGGCAGCCGTGCTCCGTTCCGCCACCGTCGTCCCTGCCTCCCCATCCGTTGCACGCTGTCCGACGCCGAAACCAATTGTGCCCACAGTCCGCCGCTATGCACGACACGCGGCGGCGGACGATGGTTGTGCGCCTACCCCCGCTTCAGCGGCCCAGACGTCCGCGGACCATGCCCACGAGCGAGTTGAGTTCCTCGATGCGCATGCGCCGGGCGGCGACGAAGAAGACGCCGAGCAGGACGGCACCGCCGACGAGCAGCGCGGCGAAGGAGCCGACGACGCCCTGGCCGAGGCTGTGGCCGATGCCGTAGCAGGCCGCGCCGCTGAGGAGGGCGGCCGGTACGGAGGCGATGCACAGCCTCGCGTACGTCCGCAGCACCCGGGAGCCGTCCAGGTCGCCGCCGAGCCGCTTGCGCAGACGCCGCCAGGCCACGCCCACACCGATCGCGTAGGCCAGGCCGTAGGCGGCGGCCATGCCGGCTACCGCCCAGCGGGCAGGCAGGACGAAGTAGCACAGCACCGAGACGCTCGCGTTGACGACGGCGACGATGACCGTGTTGTAGAAGGGGGTGCGGGTGTCTTCATAGGCGTAGAAGGCGCGCAGGACGACGTACTGCACCGAGTACGGGATCAGGCCGAGGGCGAAGGCCATCAGCATGTAGCCCATGTTGGTGGCCGAGTCCGTGCCTGCGGAACCGAAGACCAGGGTGCACATCGGGATGCCGAGCGCGAGGAAGCCGAAGGCGATCGGGACGATGGCGACGGCCGTGGTGCGCAGACCGTGGGAGATGTCGTCGCGGACGGCACCCTCGTCGCCTTCCGCGGCCGAGCGCGAGATGCGCGGCAGCAGGGCGGCCATCAGGGACACCGTGACAATGGCCTGCGGCAGGCCCCAGATCAGCTGGGCGTTGGCGTAGGCGGCGAAGCCGGTGCCCTTGACGCCGGAGTGCTCGCCGGCGGCGGTGGACAGCTGGGTCACGACCATGGCGCCGGCCTGGTTGGCCAGTACGAACAGAACCGTCCACTTGGCGAGCATCGCGGCCTTGCCGAGGCCGTGGCCCTTCCAGTCGAACCGCAGCCGGATCCGGAAGCCGGTCTCGCGCAGGTACGGGATCATCGCCAGTGCCTGGACGACCAGACCGAGCAGCACACCGACGCCGAGCAGGCGCTGGCCCTCCACGGGGATGTTCGTGACCGCCAAGTGGGAGTGGTCGGCGGTGCCGTAGACCCAGATGAACATGCCGAGCGACACGATGATGACGACGTTGTTCAGGACCGGAGTCCACATCATCGCGCCGAACTTCCCGCGCGCGTTGAGGATCTGCCCCATCACCACGTGGATGCCCATGAAGAAGATCGAGGGCAGGAAGTAGCGGGTGAAGGTGACCGCGACATGGTTGGCGTCGGGATTGTTCGCGATGGTGGGCGACAGCAGCCGCACCAGCAGCGGCGCCGCGAACATCGCGAGGCCGGTGAGCGCGGCCAGAGCCACCATCACCAGGGTCAGCAGCCGGTTGGCGAACGCCTCGCCGCCGTCCTCGTCCTCCTTCATGGATCGCACCAGTTGGGGCACGAAGACGGAGTTGAGGCCACCGCCGACGGTCAGGATGTAGATCATCGTCGGCAACTGGTACGCCACCTGGAAGGAGTCGGCGAGGAAGCCGAGTCCCAGCGCCGCGGCGATCAGCGCGGAGCGGACGAAGCCGGTGAGGCGGGAGACCAACGTGCCCGCCGCCATCACGGCACTGGACTTCATCAGGTTGGCCGCCTTGCCGCCCTTCTTCGCGGGCGCGGCGGGCGCCTCGGAAGCGGGGACGGCGGTCAGGGCCATGGTGGACGCGGAGGCCTCGGGATCCGCGCCGCCGTGCGGCCCTGCAGGAGCCGGCGCAGCGGCAGGGGTGGGCACCTGGGGCTGCGCGGGGTTCCCGGGCACGCCCGGGTAGGCGGTTCCGGCGTACGGACTGCCCTGCTGCGGGCTCTGCCCGTACCCCTGCGGGTACTGGCCGGCCTGTCCGTACCCGGCGCCCGGCGCCGCGGCCGGCCCGGGGTAGGGCGAGGGATCGGCGGGCACGTGGCCACCGCCCTGCTGCTGGTCCTTGAAGAGATGCGCGAAGGCGTCCGGCTCGTGGTGCTGCTCGCCGGAATGCGTGACCAGGTCGTCCACCCCCACGAACCGGGTCGTGCGCGGGTCGTCGCCGTAGAGCAGGTGTGGGCCCGCGCCCTCCGGCTCCGGCGCCGGGGTCTGCGCCCATACCCGAGGGTCGGGGGCGGGCGGCGACTGGTTGGGCGTGGCGTACGTGTGCTGCTGACCATAGCTGCCCGGCGGGGGCGGCGGGTGCGCGGCACGGTCGTAGAGCGCCTCGGCGACCGGGTCCTGGGCGGCCAGGTCCTGAGCCCGGTAGGGGTCCTGGTCGTAGGCGTCCTGGAGGTACATGTCCGCCGCGTGCTGCGGCGGTACCTGGCCGGGCTCCGGCGGCGTCTCGGGGTAGCCCGAGCCGGCCGCGCCCTGGCCGCGATCACCGTCGTACGGCGCGTTCATGCTTACCCCACCTCATCGTCCCGGGCCCACCGGCCACGACATCGCTCAACGGTCCACTCTCTCACCCGTCCCGGACGGGTCGGCGTTTTCCGGAGCGGTGTCCGGCGCAGGGTCACTCGGCTGCTCCGGGTCGCCCGCCCTCGTGGCGGGGCCGGAATCACCGGGTTCCTGCGGGAGACGATCCGAGGGCGCGTCGGGGTTCCCGGGTCCGTCGCCGGCCTCCCCTGCCGCGTCCGGCCCGTCCTCGTCGGCCTGCCGGGCGGCCGCGCGCTTGCGCTGGGTGTACATACGGAATCCCGCGAGGACGAGGAGCAGCACGCCGCCGCCGATGACCAGCATCACGGTGGGCGTGACCTCGGTGACCTTCACGTCGAAGCTGACGGCGTCGCCGTACTCCTGGCCGTCCTCGGTGTACAGCTGGGCGACGACCGTGACCCGGCCGTTGGCGTTGGCCGCGGTGGCGAACTTCACGGACTGGCTGTGCCCGCCGGAGATCTCCACCGGCTGTTCGGAGTAGGCCTTGCCGCCGATCTTCAGACGCGTGGGGTTGGACGAGGTGAGGCGCAGGATCAGGTGGCCGACGGGCTGGACGAGATTGTTCTGGACGGTTACCGGGATCGTGGCGCTGCGGCCGGAGAGCTTGGTCTCCGACTTGTCGATCAGTTTGACCTGGGCGGCCAGATCGTCGAGCCATCCCTCCACGCCGCCGCGGAAGCTGTCCGCGTCCCCGCTCCTGCCACGCCACGACGTGGACATCTCACGGTTTATGGCCCGCCCGAAGGGCGTGACGACGCGGGAACGGTCGGTGAGGACCACCTGGAAGTTGTCGAGCTCGTCCTGGGTGCGCGCGATCTGCTGGAACGCCGACACAGGCAGTTCCTGCTTGCGCAGCGAGGACGGGTAGGACTGCGTGGAGGGGATCTGCGTGGTGGCGTTCGGGTCCGGCTTGGCCTTCGCCGCCGAGGTGAGGTCCTGGGACTGTGACCAGGTCGCACCGTCGAGCGCCTTCAGCGCCGTCGCCATAGCCTGGGCCTGGCTCGCCGTGGGCATCCGCTGCGGGGCGACGACGATGCTGCGCTGCTCGTCGGTCTGGGCGTTCACCTCAAGGCTCTGTGCCAGGAACTGCTGCACGGCCAGCGTCGAGGTGTCGGCCTTGGTCAGGTCGCCCTCGAAGGCCGTGGACAGCCGGGCGTCGGAGACCACCGCGGTGGTGCCGCCGCCGACCGGGCGGGCGGCGGAGGGCGTGTACGACAGCCCGGCGGTCTCCTGGAGGCTGTCGCTGCGGGCGATCACCCGGTCGGCTCCCGCGGACGTCGCGACCTTCATGATCGACGGGTCCACGGCGCCCTCAGCCGGCCAGGCGAAGTCCGTGCTCGGTGTGACGTGAAGCACGGTCTTGACGGTGGTGGCGGCCACGTCGGTAGCGTCCTTGAGGTGGCTGAGCGAGCCGGTGACGCTGGTGCCGTTGTGCGCGAGGGACGCCAGATCCGGGTCGCCGAACGGCAGCGCTACAACCTCCTTGCCCGCCACCGCGTTCTGGAGGTCCGCCAGCCACTGCTTGGCGACCGCTTGGTGTGCCTTCGGGCCGGGTGTGGTCGTGCCGTTGCCCCCGGGGAGCCGGTAGTTGCCGGTCGCCATCGCGTCCACGGAGGCCAGCAGGTCTGGGTCGATCACCCAGGTGACGTCGAGATCTTTGCCGAGATCCACCATCTGGGCCAGCCGGCCGCCCGGAGCCAGCTCCTTGACCAGGTCGTCGTTGAGGAACACCGGCGTCTGCAGTTCGCCGGCGCCCGTCTTGGCCGTCATGTGGACCGTGGAGATCAGCGGCCACAGGAGCGTCGTCTTCGTCTTGGTGCCGGCGTCGGACGGCTGCCACGGCAGGAATGTCTGCTGGACGCCGAGCACCTGGTCCCAGGGCTGGGCGGGGGTCTGGCCGGACAGGGAGACCCCGAATTCGTAGACACCGTCCGCGCCGAGGTCGAGCTTGTTCACCGGGACGGAGATGCTGAAGTGCTCGGCGACGCCCGGGTCCAGCTTGGCGAACTTCTCCACGTACTTCCCGCCGACCTCGGCCCCGGTGGCACTCAGCGGGTCGGCGGAGTGCTGGGCGATGCTGTCGATCTCCGAGCGGGTGGTCACCATGGGGCCTACCCGCAGGCCCACGTGGGCATCGGTGACGGACTGCTTGCCGTTGTTGGTGACCGTGCCGGACACGGTCAGCGTGTCGCTGTCGCTGGGGGCGCTCGGGGTGAGCGTGTCCAGGGCGACGGACACCGTGCCCGAGGAAGCGGCCTGGGCGGGCGCAGCGACGGGCAGCTGGAGCAGACCGGCCAGCAGCGGCGCTCCGGCGAGCAGCGCTCCGGCGCGCCGCACCCAGCGGCGGGCAGGGGAGGCACTGGTTGCCTGGAAGTCAGCCGCCTCGGCCACGCTCGCCCGTCCCTCGTCGTCAGTGGTCGTCGGAATGTGCGTCCACGCATGGTAACGAGGCGTGGAGAGCGGAAGTGCCGCGGTGCCCGTCACAAGATCGAAGAACTCCGGCGACCTGTCCTCTATATCCAGTATCGAGTGGACAGCTTCTGAACGCCGCAAGAGTGGTCCTTGCGCAGGTATGCCGGAAGCTGTCCGGGCCGCTTTCACCGGTCGGTCCTGCGATCTTCACCGGGGCGCCCCTGGATGAAATCGAGGACCCCCCTGGTCGCCGGGGCACGTACCCTCTTCTGTTGTGCCGAACCCCAACGAAGACACTCCCTCCGCCCTGAGCCAGGCGCAGCAGCGCGCGGTCGCCGAACTGCTGCGGGTGGCCCCCGTCGCCGACGATCTCGCCCGCCGATTCCAGGAAGCGGGGTTCTCCCTCGCCCTGGTCGGCGGGTCGGTGCGCGACGCGCTGCTCGGCCGGCTCGGCAACGACCTGGACTTCACCACCGACGCCCGCCCCGAGGACGTACTGAAGATCGTCCGGCCCTGGGCGGACGCCGTCTGGGAGGTGGGCATCGCCTTCGGCACGGTCGGTGCGCAGAAGGACGGCTACCAGATCGAGGTGACCACCTATCGGTCGGAGGCGTACGACCGCACCTCGCGCAAGCCCGAGGTGTCGTACGGCGACTCCATCGAGGAGGACCTGGTCCGCCGGGACTTCACGGTCAACGCGATGGCCGTGGCGCTGCCACAGAAGGAGTTCGTCGACCCGCACGGCGGCCTGGAGGACCTGGCCGCACGGGTGCTGCGGACGCCGGGCACGCCCGAGGAGTCGTTCTCGGACGATCCGCTGCGGATGATGCGGGCCGCCCGCTTCGCCGCGCAGCTGGATTTCGCGGTCGCCCCCGAGGTCGTCGCCGCGATGACGGACATGGCCGAGCGTATCGAGATCGTCTCGGCCGAGCGGGTCCGGGACGAGCTGAACAAGCTGATCCTCTCCGCGCACCCCCGCGAGGGCCTGGCCCTGCTCGTCGATACCGGGCTGGCCGACCATGTGCTGCCCGAGCTGCCGGCGCTGCGCCTGGAGCGGGACGAGCACCACCGGCACAAGGACGTCTACGAGCACACGCTGATCGTCCTGGAGCAGGCGATCGCGCTGGAGCATGAGGGGCCCGATCTCACGCTCCGGCTTGCCGCTCTGCTGCACGACATCGGCAAGCCGCGCACCCGCCGCTTCGAGAAGGACGGCCGGGTCTCGTTCCACCATCACGAGGTGGTCGGCGCCAAGATGACCAAGAAGCGCATGGCTGCCCTGAAGTACTCCAATGAGCTGGTGAAGGACGTCTCGCGGCTGGTCGAGCTGCATCTGCGCTTCCACGGCTACGGCACCGGCGAGTGGACGGACTCCGCGGTCCGTCGCTATGTCCGTGATGCGGGACCGCTGCTGGACCGTCTGCACAAGCTGACCCGATCGGACTGCACCACCCGTAACAAGCGGAAGGCGTCCGCGCTGTCCCGGGCCTACGACGGTCTCGAGGAGCGCATCGCCCAGCTTCAGAAGCAGGAGGAGCTGGACGCGATCCGCCCCGACCTGGACGGCAACCAGATCATGGAGATCCTGGGCGTCGGCCCTGGCCCGGCCATCGGCAAGGCGTACAAATACCTGCTGGAGCTGCGCCTGGACAACGGCCCGATGGAGCACGACGCGGCGGTGGCGGCGCTCAAGAAGTGGTGGATCGAGCAGGGCTGAGGGAGCCGTGCGGGGTCATGTTTCACGTGAAACATGACCCCGCACGGCCTTCGGAGAACGGTGTGGGGCGGTGTTTCACGTGAAACACCGCCCCTTCGCACGTTCACGCGCTTACTTGTTGTCTCCCAGGCAGAGGACGAAGGAGTCGCTGCCTTCCTTCCACTCGATGGCCGCGGTCGTCCCCTGAACCGACTGGCAGGCGAGCATGGCCATGCTGGTGCTGCCGTCCTTCTTGAGCACCTTGTAGTCCGCCTTCGGGTCGCTGCAACCCAGCTTCTCGATCTTCGGGTCTTTGTCGCTTCCCTTGTTCGTCAGGCAGTCACCGACAGCCAGCTTCTGGGTGTCGTCGGGCTTGTTGAAGTACCAGCCGCCGACGATGACGATGAGGCCGACGACGCCGCCGATGATGCGGATGTACTGCCGGGCGCTGCGCTTCGGCCGCTGGGGAGGCACCGGCGCGTACGGCGCCATGCCCTGCTGGGGGAATCCGGGCTGGCCCGGCTGCTGCGGGTAGCCGCCCTGCGGCGGGTACGGCGCCTGAGGCTGGCCGCCCTGCGGCGGGTACGGCGCCTGGGGCTGGCCGTACGCCTGCTGGCCCTGTGCGAACGGGTTCTGGCCCTGGGGCGGCGGAGTCGTCACGTGTGGGTCCCCCTATGAAGAAAGAGATGAGTGAGCAGCGCACATAAGTGGCGCGTAAGACGCACGTAAGCTACCGGGCCGCATTGACACTCCTGTAGCCCAGGGGAACTCTGTGGCCCTGATGTGACACTCACCGGCGTTCAAAGCGCCCCATAGCGACAGCAACCGCTCCGTAGAGGAGAGCGACTGTGACGACCAGCGTCGCCGAGCGGCCGTCCGGGGGCAGCATCAGGGCAGCCACCCCGGCCGCCCCGACGAAGGCCACGTTGAACAGCACGTCGTACACGGAGAACACGCGTCCGCGGAAGCCGTCGTCCACCGAGGACTGCACGATCGTGTCCGTGGCGATCTTGGCGCCCTGGGTGATCAGGCCCAGCATGAAGGCGGCGACCAGGAGCGGCCAGATGGCGAAGGGCAGGCCGAGGGCCGGTACCAGCACTGCCGCCGCGGCGGAGCATGCCACGATCCAGCGACCGGGGCCGAGCCGTCCCGCCGCCACGGGGGTCACCACGGCCGCCGCGAAGAATCCCGCCCCTGAAACCGCGAGCACCAGCCCGAGCAGCCGCAGCCCCTCCTCGGGACTGCTGGAGAGGGCGTACCGGCAGAGCATGAGCAGCAGGACCAGCAGGGCGCCGTAGCAGAAGCGCATCAGCGTCATCGCGGCCAGTGCCCAGGCGGCTTCTCTGCGCCGGGGTGCGGCGAGGTGCCGGACGGCCGCCACCAGATCCCGTGCCGTGTCGGCCAGCGCGCTGCGCAGCCGTGGCCGTGCCGGATGCCGGTCGGGCCCGAGAAGTGCCCGGGGCAGACTCAGGGAGGTCAGGCCCGCACAGAGATAGAGGAGTGCGCCCAGCAGGACCACCGCGGCGTCGGAGTCCGACGCCACGAGCCGTACGGCGAAGGCCAGGCCGGCGCCTGCCGTCGCGGCGAGTGTTCCGGCCGTCGGGGAGATGGAGTTGGCCAGCACCAGGCGCTCGGTGTCCACCACGCGGGGCAGGGACGCGGACAGCCCGGCGAGGACGAAGCGGTTGACGGCCGTGACGCACAGCGCGGAGACATAGAAGAGCCAGTCCGGGACATGGCCGAGCATCAGCACGGCGGTGATCGCGGCCAGCAGCGAGCGCAGCAGATTGCCGTACACGAAGACCTGCCGGCGCCGCCAGCGGTCCAGCAGGACACCCGCGAACGGGCCGACCAGTGAATAGGGGAGCAGCAGCACGGCCATCGCCGAGGCGATCGCCGTGGCCGAGGTCTGTTTCTCCGGCGAGAAGACGACGTACGCGGCGAGCGCCACCTGATAGACGCCGTCGGCACCCTGGGAGAGCAGGCGGACGTACAGCAGGCGTCGGAAGTACCGAAGACACAGCAGGACGCGCAGGTCACGCACGACGGGCATGCTGCCCAGCCTCACATATGCGGAAGGTCCCCGGGTCGGTAAACCCGGGGACCTTCACAGCCCTGGCAGGAGCGTTTGCGTGCGAGCGGTCGCGTCGGCGCTCTAGCGCTCGACCTCGCCGCGGATGAACTTCTCGACGTTCTCGCGGGCCTCGTCGTCGAAGTACTGGACCGGCGGGGACTTCATGAAGTACGAGGACGCCGACAGGATCGGGCCGCCGATGCCGCGGTCCTTGGCGATCTTCGCGGCCCGCAGGGCGTCGATGATGACACCTGCGGAGTTCGGGGAGTCCCACACCTCGAGCTTGTACTCCAGGTTCAGCGGGACGTCACCGAAGGCGCGGCCCTCGAGGCGGACGTAGGCCCACTTGCGGTCGTCCAGCCAGGCCACGTAGTCGGACGGGCCGATGTGGACGTTCTTCTCGCCGAGGTCCCGGTCGGGGATCTGGGAGGTGACGGCCTGCGTCTTGGAGATCTTCTTGGACTCCAGGCGCTCGCGTTCGAGCATGTTCTTGAAGTCCATGTTGCCGCCGACGTTCAGCTGCATGGTGCGGTCCAGGATGACACCGCGGTCCTCGAACAGCTTCGCCATGACGCGGTGCGTGATGGTGGCGCCGACCTGGGACTTGATGTCGTCACCGACGATCGGCACACCGGCCTCGGTGAACTTGTCCGCCCACTCCTTGGTGCCGGCGATGAAGACCGGGAGGGCGTTGACGAAGGCGACCTTGGCGTCGATGGCGCACTGGGCGTAGAACTTCGCCGCGTCCTCGGAGCCCACGGGCAGGTAGCAGACCAGGACGTCGACCTGCTTGTCCTTCAGGATCTGAACGACGTCGACCGGCTCGGCCTCGGACTCCTCGATGGTCTGGCGGTAGTACTTGCCGAGGCCGTCGAGGGTGTGGCCGCGCTGGACGGTGACACCGGACGTGGGCACGTCGCAGATCTTGATGGTGTTGTTCTCGGAGGCGCCGATCGCGTCCGCGAGGTCGAGGCCGACCTTCTTGGCGTCGACGTCGAACGCGGCGACGAACTCGATGTCGCGCACGTGGTAGTCACCGAACTGCACATGCATCAGGCCGGGGACCTTGGACGCCGCGTCGGCGTCCTTGTAGTACTCGACTCCCTGCACCAGCGACGCGGCGCAGTTGCCCACGCCGACGACGGCTACGCGAACCGAACCCATTCCGGTTGCTCCCTGTGTGTACGAGTGAGGCCCTGACTGGGACTCACGTGGCGGTGTCGCCGGGCGTATCCGTCCGGGGGGTGTCCCCGGCACGGGGCAGGCCGCCCGTCGATCCAGTGGTGGTGTCCTGCGGAGCGGCTCCCCGGGACGTGGAACCCTTCAGGTCCCGCCCCGCCCGCTCGCTCTCGATGAGCTCGTTCAGCCAGCGCACTTCGCGCTCCACGGACTCCATCCCGTGGCGCTGGAGCTCAAGTGTGTAGTCGTCGAGGCGCTCCCGCGTGCGCGCCAGGGAGGCGCGCATCTTCTCCAGGCGCTCCTCCAGGCGGCTGCGCCGACCTTCCAGCACGCGCATGCGCACATCGCGCGACGTCTGCCCGAAGAAGGCGAACCGTGCGGCGAAGTGCTCGTCCTCGTAGGCGTCGGGGCCGGTCTGCGAGAGCAGCTCCTCGAAGTGTTCCTTCCCCTCCGCCGTCAGCCGATAGACGATCTTGGCGCGGCGTCCGGCGAGCGGAGCGGTGAGCGCGTCCTCATGGGTGTTGCCCGGTTCCTCGATCAACCAGCCGCTCGCGACCAGCGTCTTGAGGCACGGATACAGGGTCCCGTAGCTGAACGCACGGAACACCCCAAGGGACGTGTTGAGGCGTTTGCGCAGCTCGTAGCCGTGCATTGGGGACTCGCGCAGCAGGCCGAGCACGGCGAACTCGAGGATGCCGGAACGTCGGCTCATCGTCGCCTCCTCTCGGTCCCGCAGCTCGCTCCCGCGGGTCTCGCAGTGCCTCTCAGCATCTTTATCTCGCGCTGATGTATCGACTCGATACATCATGACGATAGAACGGCCTTCGGCAGGCGACAAGAGGGACGACGGTGAACGGGATCACATCACCGATTCATCCGATGCAGGTTGCCTGTTTTGGGGTGAACTTCAGGGCTCAGCGGGTTTTGGCGGTGCGTAGTCTGTGCGGCATGCACATCGCCGGGAACCGAGTGACGTCTGGGGAGCGTCGTCGTCCCCGGTGCGGTACGGGTGAATGCAGGACCGACCACATCCGTACTCCGGGGGGACCGGAAACCAGCCGCCGTTCCAGGCGCGCACGGGTGCGCCTGCCCGAGGAGTAATCGTTCGATGAGCGAGCACCGTCGCAAACCGCCGCAGCCGCAGGGAGGCGGACGTGCCGCGGCCCGACGTGGTCAGTCCGGCTCGTCCCCCGGCCGCCGTGCGGCACCGCGTGGCGCCACCGGGTCTCCTGCCGACTCCTACGAGTCTGGTTCCTATGGGTCGGACAGCGGCCCGGGAGGTGAGGAGCGTTCCTACGGCGGTCGGGCCGAGGCCCGTCGCGCGGCGCAGAGAGGCAGCCGCCGCAGAGGCGCCGACAACACAGGCCCGGGCGGCCGGGGCGGCGGCCCCGGTGGTCCCAGCGGTCCGGGGCGCGGCAGGGGCCGCGTGTCGACCGCGCCCGGCAAGAAGAGATTCATCGACTACCCCCGGTCCGGCAAGTACGGATGGCGCCGCTGGATGCCCTCCTGGAAGCTTGTCACCGGGATGTTCATCGGCTTCGTCGGCAGCCTGGTCGCGCTGGTAGGCGTCGGCTACGCGATGGTCTCCGTGCCCGACGAGAACGCGGCGGCCAAGTCCCAGAACAACGTCTACTACTGGGCCGACGGCACGCAGATGGTGGCCACGGGCACCGGCGTCAACCGGCAGAACGTCAACATCGCCCAGATTCCCGAAGCGATGCAGTGGGCCGTGATCTCGGCCGAGAACAAGAGCTTCTACCAGGACTCGGGCGTCGACCCCCAGGGACTCCTGCGCGCCGTGGTCAACATGGCGCGGGGCGGCCAGACCCAGGGCGGCTCGACGATCACCCAGCAGTACGTGAAGAACACCTACCTGAGCCAGCAGCAGACCATCACCCGCAAGTTCAAGGAGATGTTCATCTCCATCAAGGTGGGGACGAAGCTCTCCAAGCAGCAGATCCTTCAGGGCTACCTGAACACCTCGTACTTCGGCCGTGGCGCCTACGGCATTCAGGCGGCGGCGCAGACGTACTACGGCAAGGATGCGAAGGACCTGACGCCGGGCGAGTGCGCGGTACTCGCGGCGCTGCTGAAGGGCCCGACGTACTTCGACCCGGCCGGCAACGCGGACCTCGACCCGTCGGCGACCCAGCAGGCGAACACGCAGCGTTCGAAGGACCGCTGGGGGTGGATCCTCGAGCAGATGCACAACGACCACCACCTCACCGACGCGCAGTTCCAGCAGGCCACCAAGCAGTACCCCGTGCCCGACGGCCGCAAGGCGACCAAGGGCATGACCGGCCAGATCAGCTACCTGGTGGACACGGCGAAGAAGTACGTCCTCGCGCACTCCGACATCACCGAGACGCAGTTCGACCAGGGTGGCTACCAGATCCAGACGACCTTCGAGAAGGACAAGGTCAACGCGCTGGCAGCGGCCGTGAAAAAGGTCCAGAAAGAGCGCATCGACCCGAAGAAGCGTGATCTGGACAAGTACGTCCAGTTCGGTGCGGCGTCGGTGAAGCCCAAGGACGGCGCGATCGTCGCCCTGTACGGCGGTGACGGCTACGAGAACGGCCACTTCACGAACAACGCCGACACCTCCGGCGTCCCGGTCGGTTCGACGTGGAAGCCGTTCGTGCTCGCCGCGGCGATGGAGTACGGCACGTACCGGACCGGTGGGGAGGGTCTCTCGCCGCTGAGCAAGTACAACGGCAACGACCATCTCAAGGTGCTCAACAACGACGGCAGCCCGGTGCTGACGAAGGACAACTCGGTCTTCTACCAGCGCAACGAGAGTGACTACAAGTGGGGCTACATCTCGCTGCGCAAGGCGATGGAGCAGTCCGTCAACACTCCGTTCGTCCAGCTCGGTATGGATGTGGGGCTGACGCATGTCCGGGACGTCGCGCAGGCTTCCGGCATCCTCAGGGACAGCTTCTCCACCCTCAACCCGTCCTTCTCCATCGGTACGTCGACCCCGAGCGCGATCCGCATGGCCGACGCCTACTCGACGTTCGCCGCCTCGGGGCAGCACGTTGATCCGTACTCGGTGACCGCCGTGAAGAAGGACGGCCAGGAGCTGCAGGGCTTCACCAAACCGAAGGTCAGCACGGCGATGCCCGAGAACGTGGCGAACAACGTCACGGATGTCCTCCAGAACGTGATCCAGAACGGTACGGGTGAGAACGCCAAGGCCCTGGGCCGGACGGCGGCAGGCAAGACCGGTACCACCGACAGCAACAAGTCGGCCTGGTTCGTCGGCTACACCCAGCAGCTGTCCACCTCGGTGGCGATGTTCCGTGAGAACCCGAAGGACCATGAGCTGCTGTCCATGAACGGCACAGCCGGGGTCGAGTCGATCCACGGTGGTGACATCCCCACGTCGGTGTGGACCGAGTACATGAAGACAGCGTTGAAGAACGCCAACGACAACGGCTTCCCGAACGCCACCGAGATCGGCAAGGTCCAGGACGAGGCGGGCGCCCCGACTCCGACTCCGAGCCCGAGCATCACGCCGAGCCCGAGCGCGACCCAGTCGCCGAGCCCGACGCCGAGCGCGACGAACACCTCCCCGTCTCCGTCGGCGAGCGACACCTGCCAGTGGAACTGGGGCAACCCCTGTGACGGCAATAGCAACGGCACCGGCGGCACGGACACGGGTGGCACCACCGGAGGAACCTCTCCGTCCCCCACACCCACCGATACGACCGGCAACGGCAACACGCGAGGCAACGGCAACGGAGGCATCTTCGCCGGCCCCAATGGCTAGCAGTCGACCCGGACCGGTTGGTGGCCATTTCGTCCACCACGGGTGTTTCACGTGAAACATGGGCCGCCGCACCCACGAGGTGCGGCGGCCCTCGGTTTTTTCCTAGGCAGGTACGGCAGGATGTGCCCCATGCCCAGTGCAGAGATGACGCCCGCGGGCGTGCACGAGCCCGAGCCGGTGCGGCCCGCCACGGCGGAACTGGTGCCGCCGACCAGGGAGGACGAGGTCGCCGCGGCCGGCAGCGAGCTGATCGGCGGCCCCATCGGACGGCGGGCCCTGCTCGGCGTGTCCTGGTGGACGCCCGTACGAGTCGTCGCGCTCGTGGCGATCGGCATGTTCGCCCTCGGCCTGGTCCAGAAGGCGCCCTGTTACCACAGTGCCTGGTTCTTCGGCGCGAGCAGCCAGTACACGAAGGCCTGCTATTCGGACATCCCGCACCTCTACCAGGGGCGCGGGTTCGCCGACCATCTCGTGCCGTACTTCGACAAGCTCCCGGACGACATGTCCGGCGGCATGGGCTACCTCGAGTACCCGGTGCTGACAGGCGTGTTCATGGAGGTGGCCTCCTGGCTCACCCCGCACAGCGGCACCATTCAGTACCAGGAGCAGTGGTACTGGTTCGTCAACGCCGGGATGCTGCTGGTGTGCGCGGTCGTCATCGCCGTCTGCGTGGCCCGCACCCACCGCCGGCGGCCCTGGGACGGCCTTCTGGTCGCCCTGGCGCCCGCCGTCCTGCTGACCGCCACCGTCAACTGGGACCTGCTGGCGGTGGCGCTCACGGCCGCCGCGATGCTGATGTGGTCCCGCAGCCGTCCCGTCGCCTTCGGTGTCCTCCTGGGCCTCGCCACGGCCGCCAAGCTCTATCCGATCTTCCTGCTCGGTCCCCTGTTCGTGCTGTGCTGGCGGGCCGGCAAGTGGCGGGAGTTCGTCCAGGCCACGATCAGCACGGTGCTCGCCTGGCTCGTGGTGAACCTGCCGGTGATGCTGTTCGCCTTCGAGGGCTGGTCGAAGTTCTACACGTTCAGCCAGGAACGGGGCGTCGACTTCGGCTCCTTCTGGCTGATCTGGGCGCAGAACTCCAGCAACCCGCCCTCCACGGGCTTCGTGAACACCGCCGCCACCGTGCTGGTGGTGCTGTGCTGCCTGGGTATCGCCGTGCTGACGTTCACCGCCCCGCGCCGGCCGCGCTTCGCGCAACTGGCCTTCCTGGTGGTGGCGGTGTTCATCGTCACCAACAAGGTCTACTCCCCGCAGTACGTCCTGTGGCTGGTGCCGCTGGCGGTCCTCGCCCGGCCCAAGTGGCGCGACTTCCTGATCTGGCAGGCGTGCGAGACGGCGTACTTCCTGGGCATCTGGATGTACCTCGCGTACACGACCAGCGGAGACGCCCACAAGGGACTGCCGACGCTCGGCTACCACTGGGCGATCGTGCTGCACCTGGCGGGCACGCTGTACCTGTGCGCCGTCGTCGTACGGGACATTCTCATGCCGGAGCGGGACGTGGTGCGCCGGTCCGGTGACGACGATCCCTCGGGCGGGGTGCTCGACGGCGCGGAGGACGTCTTCGTGCTCGGAGCGGCGGCCTACGAGCCGCGTCACGCCGCTCACTTCGAGGGGCCCCAGGTGGACTGGGGCAGGCCGGTGCCGCCCTCCCCCGAGAGCCGTTCGCTCTGAGCGAACTCACCGTCAAGGGCTGACGCAACAGGCCGTACCCGGGTGCCGGGTACGGCCCTCTCGCTGTCCTGAAAGGGATTCGGTGTCCCGGGACCGGGCTCAGCGGTCCATGATGCGGTCGAACTGGGTCGTGGTGTGCCGCAGATGGGCCACCAGCTCGTCCCCGACCTTTGGCTCCGGGGCGTCCGAGGGCACGAACAGGATCGACACCTGCATGTGCGGCGGCTCGGCGAACCAGCGCTGCTTGCCGCCCCAGACGAACGGAGAAAGGTTCCGGTTGACGGTGGCGAGGCCGGCCCGTGCGACGCCCTTGGCGCGCGGCATGACGCCGTGCAGCGCCTTCGGGGCCTCCAGGCCCACCCCGTGCGACGTACCGCCCGCCACGACCACCAGGTAGCCGTCCGAGGCTGCCTTCTGCTGGCGGTAGCCGAACCGGTCGCCCTTGGCCACGCGCGTGACATCCAGGACGGCACCGCGGTACTCAGTGGCCTCGTGGTCCCCCAGCCACAGCCGCGTGCCGATGCGGGCGCGGAACCGGGTCTGCGGGAACTGCTGCTGGAGCCGGACGAGTTCGTCGGCCTTGAGGTGGCTGACGAACATCGTGTGCAACGGCAGCCGGGCCGCGCGCAGCCGGTCCATCCAGCCGATGACCTCCTCGACGGCGTCCGAGCCGTCGGTGCGGTCCAGCGGCAGATGGATGGCGAAGCCCTCCAGCCGGACGTTCTCTATGGCCTGGTGCAGCTGCGGCAGGTCCTGCTCGCTGATGCCGTGCCGCTTCATCGAGGACATCACCTCGATGACGACACGGGCGCCGACGAGGCCGTACACGCCGTCGATCGACGACACCGAGCGCACCACCCGGTCGGGCAGCGGCACCGGCTCCTCGCCGCGCCGGTACGGCGTCAGCACCAGCAGGTCCCCGCCGAAGAAGTCCTTGATGCGTGCGGCCTCGTAGGTCGTGCCGACCGCGAGCAGATCGGAGCCCAGCCGCGTGGCCTCCTCGGACAGCCGCTCGTGCCCGAAGCCGTAGCCGTTGCCCTTGCAGACCGGGACGAGTCCCGGGAACTGCTCCTGCACGTGCTTGTGGTGCGCCCGCCAGCGCGCGGTGTCGACGTAGAGCGTGAGCGCCATGGCCGGACCCGGGACCTTTCTCGTGGCTGCGGTGGATCAGAGGTGTCTGAGCTGTGAAGGCTATGGAATCAGACGGCCGCGGCTCAACGGCGCGACATGTAGATGTCGAGCGCCTTGTGGAGCAGCTTGTTCAGCGGGAAGTCCCACTCGCCGAGGTACTCGGCGGCCTGCCCGCCCGTGCCGACCTTGAACTGGATCAGGCCGAACAGGTGGTCCGTCTCGTCCAGCGAGTCCGAGATGCCGCGCAGGTCGTAGACGGTGGCGCCGAGCGCGTAGGCGTCGCGCAGCATCGTCCACTGCATCGCGTTCGAGGGCCGGACCTCACGGCCGATGTTGTCGGAGGCGCCGTAGGAGTACCAGACGTGCCCGCCGACGATCAGCATCGTCGCGGCGGAGAGGTTCACGCCGTTGTGCCGGGCGAAGTACAGCCGCATCCGGTTCGGGTCCTCGGTGTTGAGGGCCGACCACATGCGCTGGAAGTACGACAGCGGGCGCGGCCGGAAGTGGTCGCGCACGGCCGTGATCTCGTACAGCCGCTGCCACTCGGCCAGGTCCTGGTAGCCGCCCTGGACCACCTCGACACCGGCCTTCTCGGCCTTCTTGATGTTGCGCCGCCACAGCTGGTTGAAGTTCTTGTGGACCTCTTCCAGGGAACGATTCGCCAACGGCACCTGGAAGACGTAGCGGGGCTGGACGTCACCGAAGCCGGCGCCGCCGTCCTCGCCCTGCTGCCAGCCCATACGGCGCAGCTTGTCGGCCACCTCGAAGGCACGCGGCTCGATGAAGTCGGCCTCCATGTCGCGCAGCCGCTTGACGTCCTGGTCCTGGATGCCCTTCTTGATGGTCTCCGCGTTCCAGCGGCGGATGATCACCGGCGGGCCCATCTTCACCGAGAACGCGCCCTGCTGCTTCAGGTGCGCCAGCATCGGCTGGATCCAGTCGTCCAGATTCGGCGCGAACCAGTTGATGACCGGTCCCTCGGGCAGGTAGGCGAGGTAGCGCTTGATCTTGGGGAGCTGTCGGTAGAGGACCAGGCCCGCGCCGACCATCTCGCCCGTGCGCTCGTCGAACCAGCCGAGGTTCTCCGAGCGCCACTCCGCCTTGACGTCGGCCCAGGCCGGGACCTGCATGTGGCTCGCCGCCGGCAGGCTCTGGATGTATGCCAGATGCTGCTCGCGGCTGATGGTCCTCAGGGTCAGGCTCATTCGGGGCGCTCCTCGGGCTGGTGTGTCCCCATGGGTACAGGGGCTCCGGCTCTCGCGCCGAAGCCTACTGCGCCGTGCGAGCGCCCCGACTGGGCGTACGGACCTTAATCCCGGCGGGCCGCCTCAGCTGCCGATGACTCCGCCGAAGAGACCGCCGTGTGCCATGCCGATCAGGAAACCGATCCCGGAGGCGCCGAGCCCCAGGATCAGGGCGAAGCGCTCACGCGTGGTCACGGAGATCCACTGTCCGTAGATGCCGACGAGCAGGCCCACGAGGCCTGCCCACGACGTCAGCAGATGGAGGCTGTGGAAGAAGGACGTGATGAAGGACAGCAGACCCAGGACGAGCGTGGTCGCCGCCAGTGCGTCCTGGAGCGGACGGGTCTTGCCGTCCGTGGCGAAGAGGGAACCGGCGACGTTGGGATGCATTACCTGTGCCATGGGCACCTCCTGCGGAAGGCGGCGCATAGTAGCGCCGTACACACCCGACGTGTACAGAGTGACGGCCTCCACGCCCGGATTTCAACCGGAAGCGGGTGTGCGGGTAGTCTGTACCGTCTGCACCGGTGTCTGCCCACTGCCTGTTCAGGTAACACTGCGGGAGCCTCAGCGCCCCCGATTGTCAGTGGTCGCCGATACCGTTGCGTACGCATCACAACCCTCCTGCCACGGAACGACCGTGGCCGCTGAGTCCAAAGGAGGTGGGTTCCACATGCGTCACTACGAGGTGATGGTCATCCTCGACCCCGATCTGGAGGAGCGCGCTGTCGCCCCCCTGATCGAGAACTTCCTCTCCGTCGTCCGTGAGGGCAACGGCAAGGTGGAGAAGGTCGACACCTGGGGCCGTCGTCGTCTCTCGTACGAGATCAAGAAGAAGCCCGAGGGCATCTACTCGGTCATCGACCTTCAGGCCGAGCCTGCGGTCGTCAAGGAGCTCGACCGCCAGATGAACCTGAACGAGTCGGTCCTCCGGACCAAGGTCCTCCGCCCCGAGACCCACTGAGCCCTTCCGCTCAGCTGATCTCGGGATCCGAGTAGCAAGCAAGCAGCCAGAGCAGCAAACCCGCCGAGAGGTTCCCCCATGGCAGGCGAGACCGTCATCACGGTCATCGGCAATCTTGTCGACGACCCCGAGCTGCGCTTCACCCCGTCCGGTGCGGCGGTCGCGAAGTTCCGTGTCGCGTCCACTCCCCGCACCTTCGACCGCCAGACGAACGAGTGGAAGGACGGCGAGAGCCTCTTCCTGACCTGCTCGGTCTGGCGTCAGGCGGCGGAGAACGTCGCCGAGTCGCTCCAGCGAGGCATGCGCGTGCTCGTGCAGGGCCGGCTGAAGCAGCGGTCCTACGAGGACCGGGACGGCGTCAAGCGCACGGTCTACGAGCTGGACGTCGAGGAAGTCGGCCCCAGCCTGCGCAACGCGACGGCCAAGGTCACCAAGACCTCCGGCGGTGGCGGGCGCGGTGGCCAGGGCGGTTACGGCGGCGGTGGCGGCCAGCAGGGCGGCGGCTGGGGCGGTGGCCCCGGTGGCGGTCAGCAGGGCGGTGGCGCTCCGGCCGACGACCCGTGGGCGTCCGGCGCTCCCGCTGGTGGCAACCAGCAGGGTGGCGGCGGCTGGGGCGGTGGTTCCGGCTCCGGCTCCGGCGGCGGTGGCGGCTACTCGGACGAGCCCCCCTTCTAAAGGGCTCGTATCCACACTTCTTGATCACACAGGAGAAACACCATGGCGAAGCCGCCTGTGCGCAAGCCTAAGAAGAAGGTCTGCGCTTTCTGCAAGGACAAGGTCACGTACGTGGACTACAAGGACACGAACATGCTGCGGAAGTTCATTTCCGACCGCGGCAAGATCCGTGCCCGCCGCGTGACCGGCAACTGCACCCAGCACCAGCGTGACGTCGCCACGGCCGTGAAGAACAGCCGTGAGATGGCGCTGCTGCCCTACACGTCCACCGCGCGCTAAGGGAAGGGTGACCGACACATGAAGATCATCCTCACCCACGAGGTCTCTGGCCTCGGTGCCGCTGGCGACGTCGTCGACGTCAAGGACGGTTACGCTCGCAACTACCTGATCCCGCGGAACTTCGCGATCCGCTGGACCAAGGGTGGCGAGAAGGACGTCGAGCAGATCCGCCGCGCCCGCAAGATCCACGAGATCCAGACCATCGAGCAGGCCAACCAGGTCAAGGGCCAGCTCGAGGGCGTCAAGGTCCGTCTGGCCGTCCGCTCCGGCGACTCCGGTCGTCTCTTCGGTTCCGTCACCCCGGCCGATATCGCTTCCGCGATCAAGGCGTCCGGTGGCCCCGAGGTCGACAAGCGTCGTATCGAGCTGACCTCCCCGATCAAGACCCTGGGCGCCCACGAGACGTCCGTGCGTCTGCACCCCGAGGTTGCCGCCAAGGTCAACATCGAGGTCGTCTCGGCCTGATCACCGAGTGATCGCTGCGCTCGTTCGAGCCGGTGAAAGGGGCCGCACCCCCGCGGGGGTGCGGCCCCTTTCCGCTGTCCGGAACGGTCACCGGGTCATGTTTCACGTGAAACCGTCGCTGCTCCGAGGGCGGCAGTCCGAGGTCAGCGGGTCGCGCCCGTCACGATCCAGCGGCCCGACCGGGAGCGCAGCCACAGGGTCAGCAGCCGGATCGTCATCATCAGCGTCATCGCCGTCCACAGCGCGGTGAGACCGCCGCCGAACGCCGGGACAAGCAGGGCCACCGGAGCGAACACGGTGAGGGTGACGACCATGGCCCCTGCCAGATACGGCCCGTCCCCTGCGCCCATCAGGACACCGTCCAGGACGAAGACGATCCCGCAGATCGGCTGCGAGAGCGCCACCATCAACAGCGCGGGCAGTGCCGCGTCCTTGACCACGGAGTCGCCGGTGAACAGCGGGAGGAAGAGCGGACGGGCGGCCACCACGAGAGCACCGAGCACGACCCCGGTCGCGATGCCCCAGTGCACCATGCGGCGGCAGGCCTCACGCGCGCCCTGCGCATCGTCCGCACCGAGATAGCGGCCGATGATCGCCTGTCCCGCGATCGCTATCGCGTCCAGAGCGAAGGCGAGCAGGCTCCACAGCGACAGGACGATCTGATGCGCGGCGATGTCGGCGTCGCCCAGGCGGGCCGCGACCGCCGTAGCGATCATGAGGATCGCCCGCAGGGACAGCGTGCGGATGAGAAGAGGCACGCCGGCCTGGGCCGAGGACCGGATGCCGACGGCGTCCGGGCGGAGGGAGGCGCCGTGCCGACGGGCCCCGCGTACGACGACGGCCAGATAGACAGCCGCCATCCCACACTGGGCGATGACGGTTCCCCAGGCCGAACCGGCGATGCCGAGCCCGGCGCCATAGACGAGCCCCGCGTTGAGGGCGCCGTTGGCGACGAAACCGGCGACGGCGACGTAGAGCGGGGTCCTGGTGTCCTGGAGTCCGCGGAGCACACCCGTGGCGGCGAGGACGATGAGCATGGCCGGGATACCCAGTGCGGAGATACGCAGATACGTCGTGGCGTACGGGGCCGCTGTCGTGGAAGCGCCGAAGAGGTCCACGATGCCGGGTGCCAAGGGAAGGACGATGGCGATGACGCCGATACCGAGCAGCAGTGCCAGCCAGATGCCGTCCATGCCCTGCCGAATGGCCGCCGATAGATCGCCCGAGCCTACGCGCCGGGACACGGCGGCCGTGGTGGCGTAGGCGAGGAAGACGAAGACGCTCACGGCGGTGCTGAGGAGGGCGGAGGCGACGCCGAGTCCGGCGAGCTGGACGGTGCCGAGGTGGCCGACGATCGCACTGTCCGCCATGACGAACAGAGGCTCGGCGACGAGTGCACCGAAGGCCGGGACGGCCAGCGCGATGATCTCTCGGTCGTGCCGGCGGCGGGTGACCCTGGGTATCGCGGGAGCCTGTGTCATGACCACCAATCTAATCGTCCACAGGTAAGAGATGCAATCCAGCTGTGACCCTTACTCATCGTGGTGGGGCGTGCCCTTTCGTTCGGTGTTCGAAGCGATCTTGGTCCGACTGGGGAAGTTTTTCTTCTGCACAGCCGGTGGATGCTAAACGTGCAGGTCACGGCCTTCTGCCCGAGGAACTGGAGGGCTTTTTCACAGAGCTGTCCACCGAGTCGTGCACAGGTTTCAGGGAGTTCTCCACAGCATCGGGGCTGTCGTCCACATGGCCTGTGGATAACCAGATTGGCTGACGGTGCCGAGGGGCCTACCGTGGTCCGGCGCCCGCTCCTTCTCTCGGCCTGGGAAGCGTCTTTCCCGCGGCCCTGGAATCGTCACAAACCCGACGCATCAGAACCGGAGTTGGGCCTCTCATTTGTCAGTGTCGTGCCGTACAAAAGAGGACACGGCGAGGTCCGCCCTGCGGACGGGAGGAGGTGGCTCGGTGAGCATTTCCGAGCCCTTGGACGATCCGTGGGCCGACAGCGGGCCCAGTGATCGTCTGCCCGCCTCGCGCCGCCGCAGCGACGGAGGCCGGGGTCGTGGCGAACAACACGACCGGGGCCGGGAGAACGGCGACTGGGACGGCGGCGGATCGTCCTTCGAGCGGGTGCCGCCGCAGGATCTGGACGCCGAGCAGTCGGTGCTGGGCGGCATGCTGCTGTCCAAGGACGCCATCGCCGATGTCGTCGAGATCCTCAAGGGCCACGATTTCTACAAGCCCGCGCACGAGACGATCTACCAGGCGATCCTGGACATCTATGCCAAGGGCGAGCCGGCGGACCCAATCACCATCGCCGCCGAGCTCACCAAGCGCGGCGAGATCAACAAGGTCGGCGGGGCGTCGTATCTGCACACGCTCGTCCAGACGGTACCGACGGCGGCGAACGCCGAGTACTACGCGGAGATCGTCCACGAGCGCGCCGTCCTGCGCCGCCTGGTCGAGGCCGGCACCCGTATCACGCAGATGGGATACGCGGCCGACGACGACGTCGACGAGATCGTCAACCGCGCCCAGGCCGAGATCTACGCCGTCACCGAGCAGCGCACCAGTGAGGACTACCTGCCGCTCGGCGACATCATGGAGGGCGCCCTCGACGAGATCGAGGCGATCGGCTCGCGCAGCGGCGAGATGACCGGTGTGCCGACCGGGTTCACCGACTTCGACTCGCTGACGAACGGCTTGCATCCAGGCCAGATGATCGTCATCGCGGCTCGCCCCGCCATGGGTAAGTCGACGCTCGCGCTGGACTTCGCGCGGGCCGCCTCGATCAAGCACAATCTGCCGAGCGTCATCTTCTCGCTCGAAATGGGCCGCAACGAGATCGCGATGCGTCTGCTGTCCGCGGAGGCTCGCGTCGCGCTGCACCACATGCGCTCCGGCACGATGACCGACGAGGACTGGACCCGGCTCGCCCGCCGTATGCCGGACGTCTCGGCCGCGCCGCTGTTCATCGACGACTCGCCGAACCTGTCGATGATGGAGATCCGCGCCAAGTGCCGCCGTCTCAAACAGCGCAACGACATCAGACTGGTCGTCATCGACTACCTCCAGCTGATGCAGTCCGGCGGTTCCAAGCGCGCCGAGAGCCGTCAGCAGGAGGTCTCGGACATGTCCCGTAACCTCAAGCTCCTCGCCAAGGAGCTGGAGATCCCGGTCATCGCGCTGTCGCAGCTCAACCGTGGCCCCGAGCAGCGCACGGACAAGAAGCCGATGGTCTCCGACCTGCGTGAGTCCGGCTCCATCGAGCAGGACGCCGACATGGTCATCCTGCTCCACCGCGAGGACGCCTACGAGAAGGAGTCCCCGCGCGCGGGTGAGGCCGACCTGATCGTGGCCAAGCACCGAAACGGCCCGACAGCCACGATCACGGTCGCTTTCCAGGGCCACTACTCTCGCTTCGTGGACATGGCCCAGACCTGATCAATGTGAGTGATCTGGTCGGGAACTGTTCGCCATGCGCCAGGCGAGAGATCGCTGCACATCGGCGAAGAAGGCCAGATCCAGCAGGTCGTCGACGAGGGGATGCGGTTACGACTCGGACTGGGTGACGGCGTTGCCGGCAAGTGGCGTCGCGCACCGATCGGCATCGATCGACGGCGCTGCCTGGATGAGCGGCTGTTCCCTCGTCGAGGAGAACACGGACTCCCGCTGCTCGCGGCGCTACGGCAGGGGCCGGGCCCGTGGTGCTTGTCAGGGCGAAGGCCGGGAAGCCGGGAAGTCCGGGAAGGTGGGGAAATGGATTCGACGCCCGCCACCGGACCGGGTGGACTGACCCCATGACGACACCTCAGGAAGACCTGCTCCCCGCCACCCGGCGGGCCCTGCTGCACCGGATCGCCGTCGCGCAGGCGGAAGGGCGGGCGCCGTCGCTGGTCGCGGCCGTCGTACGGGGCGGGCGGACCGTGTGGCACGGGGCGCGGACCTCGGTGGACGGGCATGCCCCGGACGAGACCGTGCAGTACCGGATCGGGTCCATCACCAAGACCTTCACCGCAGTCCTGGTGATGCGACTGCGCGACGAGGGCCTGCTCGATCTCGGTGATCCGCTGGAGAAGCATCTGCCGGGTACCGGGGTGGGCGAAGCGACGATCGCCGAACTGCTCGCGCACAGTGCCGGGTTGGCGGCCGAGTCACCCGCGCCCTGGTGGGAGCGGACCCCCGGCTCACTGCGTCCCGAGCTGAGCGATGTGCTGGGTGAGCAGCCGCTGCTGCACCCTGTGGGCCGCCGGCACCACTACTCCAACCCCGGCTACACCCTGCTTGGCGCACTGGTGGAGGAGCTGCGCGGCGCGCCGTGGGAGGAGGTGCTGCGCGGCGAGATCCTCGAGCCGCTCGGACTGCACCGCACGTCTGGGCAGCCGCAGCCCCCGCACGCGGGCGGATGGGCGGTTCATCCGTGGGCGGACGCGCTGCTGCCCGAGCCGCTGGAGGACCTGGGCCGGATGGCGCCGGCCGGGCAACTGTGGTCGACCACGGGGGACCTCGCACTGTTCGCCGCGTTTCTGGCCGCAGGGGACGACCGGGTCCTGAGCGCGGAGTCGGTCCGCGAGATGCGGACCCCGGCGACGCCCGCCGAGGTGTCGGACGTATTGGACGGGGTCACCTACGGCCTCGGGATGCAGCTTCAGTCCCGAGACGGCCGGCTCCTCGTCGGCCACTCCGGCTCGCTCCCGGGCTTTTTGGCGAACCTCACCATCGGCGTGGAGGACGATGTGGCCGCGGTGGTGCTGGCGAACTGCACCAGTGGGCCGCTGCTGGGAGCGGTAGGAGCCGATCTCGTCCGTATCGTCGCCGAGGCGGAACCGCGGATCCCCGAGCCCTGGCGACCGCTGCGCGAGGTCGATCAGGCGATCCTGGACCTCGCGGGGCAGTGGTACTGGGGGACTTATGCCTACGGCCTGCGGGTGACCGCTGACGGACGGCTCGCCCTGGGCCCGCTGACCGGCAACGGGCGGCGAGCCCGCTTCCGGTCCAACGGTGACGGCACCTGGACGGGTCTGGAGGGCTACTTCGCCGGAGAGCTGTTGCGGCCCATGCGACGCCCGGACGGATCCGTGAGCCACCTCGACCTCGGATCGTTCGTCTTCACGCGGCAGCCGTACGACACGGAGGCACCGGTGCCGGGCGGAGTGGACCCCGACGGCTGGCGGGGCATCGGCTAGGCGAACGGACGGCGGGGGTGTGTTTCACGTGAAACACACCCCCACCGTCCGTCTGGTCGTCCTCTGCCGTCAGAGCTTCAGCTTGAAGCCTTCGTGTGAGGCGTTGAACCCCAACCGCGCGTAGAAGCGGTGGGCGTCAGTACGGCTCTTGTCGGACGTCAGCTGTACCATCGCGCACCCGAGCTGCCGGGAGGTGTCGATCGCCCACTGGATCAGGACGGTGCCCAGCCCGCTGCCCCGCTCGTCGGCGTGGATGCGTACGGCCTCGACGAGCGCGCGGGTCGCCCCCTTGTGGGAGAGGCCGGGGACGACTGTGAGCTGGAGGGTGCCGATCACGCGGTCCTCGCGCACGGCGACGACCAAGTGCTGGTTCGGATCGGCCGTGAGGCGTTCCAGCGCGGCCAGATACGGGGTCAGGTCGTCCGGTGATTCGCGCTGGGCACCCAGCGGGTCGTCGGCGAGCATGGCGACGATCGCCGGAAGGTCGTCGGCGGTCGCGTGGCGTATCTCAAGATCTCCCATGTTCGCACCCTATGCGGGCACGTTCAGGGACTCCACGACCCGGACCAAGGGCGTCAGTTCGGGGTTCTTGGAGGCGTCGTCCAGGGCCTCGCGCAGGGCGGCGTCGTTGGTGGGCCGCGCCTCCTCCAGCAGCCGCAGGCCCGCCTCGGTGACGTTGGTGTAGATGCCACGTCGGTCGGTGGGGCACAGGTAGCGCTCCAGCAGCCCGCGGTCCTCCAGCCGGGTCACCAGGCGGGTGGTGGCGCTCTGGCTGAGGACGACCGCGTCGGCGACCTGCTTCATCTGAAGATGGCCGCCCTCTCCGTCGTGCTGCCGGCTGAGCACGTCCAGCAGGGAGTACTCGCGCACGCTCAGATCGTGCTGTGCCTGGAGGGCGCGCTCGATGTGCGCCTCGATCCTGCCGTGCAGGGCAGAGAGGGCACACCAGCCCTGGGCGAGGGCGGTGAGCGCGGGATCCGTCGCTGTCATTGGGGTTTCCTCCGTCCCGGAGCAGCTGCGTCAAGGATAGAGCAGCATCGCAATAGCCTGCGGTTGCAATTAACCCGCGTATGCAATTATTGTGGACGCACGCAAAGCGCTCCTGCAATCGTCTGGGAAGGCTCACCTCCTTATGCCTCTCGCGCTTCTGGCCCTCGCGATCGGGGCCTTCGGAATCGGAACGACCGAGTTCGTGATCATGGGACTGCTGCCCGAGGTCGCGAGCGACTTCGGGGTCTCCGTCCCCACGGCGGGCCTGCTCGTGACCGGCTACGCGCTCGGCGTGGTCATCGGCGCGCCGCTGATGACCGTGCTCGGCACCAAGGTCCCGCGCAAGCGGATGCTGATGCTGCTGATGGGCCTCTTCATCATCGGGAACCTGGTCTCCGCGGTGGCCCCCGTCTTCGCCGTCATGGTGATCGGGCGGGTGATCGCCTCGCTCGCCCACGGTGCCTTCTTCGGCATCGGCTCCGTCGTCGCGGCCGAACTGGTGGCGCCCCACAAGAAGGCCGGGGCCATCGCCATGATGTTCACCGGCCTGACCGTCGCCAATGTCGTCGGCGTTCCGCTGGGCACCCTCATCGGCCAGCACGTCGGCTGGCGCGTCACCTTCGGTGTCGTCGCCGCCCTCGGTGTCGTCGGCCTCGCGGGCATCGCGAAGCTGGTGCCCGAGCTGCCGAAGCCGGAGGATGTCCACCTGCGGCACGAACTGGCCGCCTTCAAGAACGCCCAGGTCCTCCTCGCCATGGCGATGACGGTCCTCGGTTTCGGCGGTGTCTTCGCGGCCATCACCTACATCGCGCCGATGATGACCCACATCGCGGGCTTCGCCGACGGCTCGGTCACCTGGCTGCTGGTCCTGTTCGGCCTCGGCATGGTCGGAGGCAACCTCATCGGCGGAAAGTTCGCCGATCGCGCCCTGATGCCGATGCTGTACGTATCCCTCGGCGCCCTGGCCGTCGTCCTGGCCCTCTTCACGCTCACCGCGCACAACAAGATCGCCGCAGCCGTGACCATCGCCCTGATCGGCGCCCTCGGCTTCGCGACCGTCCCGCCGCTGCAGAAGCGCGTCCTCGACCAGGCCCACGGCGCCCCGACCCTGGCGTCGGCCGTGAACATCGGCGCCTTCAACCTGGGCAACGCCCTGTCCGCCTGGCTCGGCGGCATCGTGATCGCGGCCGGCTTCGGCTACACGGCCCCGAACTGGGTCGGCGCCACCCTCGCTGCGGCCGCCCTGGTCCTCGCCGTCCTCTCGTCGGTCCTGGAACGCCGCGGCGGCACGCTGAGCACCGTGATCGCGGCCGGAACGCCCACCGGGCAGCAGACCCCCGTCCATCACTGAGCACCCGGACCACGGCCCCGCCCGCCGGACCGAACCGGCGGCCGGACCCGTGACCACCAAGAACCCAACTACATCCAGGACCGCAGTACGTCCCGAGGTCTCAGCACCCCCCTAGGAGAACACCCCATGAGCACCACCTCCGTCGCCCCGCTGTCCATCGAGGACGCCGAGCTGCTCGTTGCCACGGCCCGTCGTGCGGCCGAGGCGGCCGGAGTCAGCGTCAGCGTGACCGTCCTGGACGTCGGCGGGCACCTGCTCGCCTTCCGCCGGGACGACCGGGCCGTGCTGATCTCCGGTGAGACCAGCACACGCAAGGCCTACACCGCGCTCCAGCTGAACGCGCCCACCGCCGACCTGGTCGACGCCGTCCAGCCGGGCGCCCTCTTCCACACCCTGCCCACCGCCCTCGACCGGCCCCTGCTGTTCATCGCGGGCGGTGTGCCCGTGCACCGGGACGGCCGGTTGATCGGTGCCGTCGGTGTCGGTGGTGGTGCCCCGGAGCAGGACCACGGTTTCGCCACGGAGGCTGCGCGGACGCTCGTCTGATCACGGCCCGCACGCACCGTCCCCGACGCACGGACGCCGGCCCCGCCACATCATCGGCGGGGTCGGCGTCCTTTGTGTGTCGGCGTGTTCCACAACCAGCCTCAGGCCCGTCCGGGGTACGAGTCTCAGCCCGCCGCCACGGTCAGCGGGGCGAACCTCCGGGTCCAGTCACCCGGGAGGTCCGGGATGCCGTACGTCATCACGGAGTTGAACGCCACGGAGGCCAGCCCGTGCGTCTTCGCCCAGGCCAGCAGCTCTTCGTGGCGTACGTCGATGTCGGTACGCAGCGGTCGGTCGGTACCGTCCGCCAGTGAGGCGATAAGTGCCTTGGCGGTCTCGGCGTCGCGGGCGATCAGCGGGCCGACGACATGTGTGTCCATGTTGGGCCACGCGGCCGCGTATCCGGTGAGCGTGCCGTCCTCCTCGGCCACCCGGAGTTGGTCGGCGAAGGCGGGCAGCCGGGCGAGGATCGGAGTGCGGTCGCTGCCGAACACCTCCTCGTCGAGCCGCAGGATCGAGGGAAGGTCTTCCGCGGTGGCGGCCCTGGTGAGGACCCCGGAATCCGGCCCGTCGGGAGTGAAGCGGCCTCTGAGCATCTCGGCCCGGCCCGTCACCTTGAAGCCCAGTTCCTCGTACAGGGGGCGACCGTTCTCCGTGGCGTGCAGAGTCAGCGGAGCGGCCCCCATGGTCGACACGACATGGCGCATCAGGCGGCGCCCTACGCCCTGGCGTGCATGGCGTTCGGCGACCAGGACCATGCCGATGGCGCCGAGGTCCGGACGCCCCCACGAGCCGTACTGCGTGACGACGCACGCGGCGACGAGGCCGCCCTGTGGGTCGTCGATGCCGAAGCCGTTTCCGGCCGTGAGGAGAAAGCCCCACTTGTGTTCCTCGCGTGGCCACCCCCGGTCTTCGGACAAGTCGGCGCAGGCGGTGAGATCGCGAAGCGTCAGACGGCGAATGGGCAATGCGGCGAGGGAAGGAGTCGGCACGCAGGTCAGGCTGTCCGACGGGCACCCCTGGCGTCCACCTGTTTCGACGGAGACGTACGTGCTTTTGGCCATGACGTGAGCCCGCGTACCGCTGCTGGGCGGCCAGGGAGTGTTTCACGTGAAACATCGGCAGCCCGTTAGCCTCGGGCCATGGCGAGACTGCATCTCTTCGATCTTGACGGCACGTTGCTGCACGGCACGACCGCCCCGGTGGAGATTTCCCGCCAGCTGGGGCGGGAGGTGGAGACGTTGGCGCTGGACCGGGCGATCTCTCAGGGGCGGATCGGCCCGCCGGAGTATGCGGCGCGGGTGTACGAGCTGTGGGGTGATCTGACCGACGCGCATGTCGATGCCGCGTTCCGGGCGGCACCTTGGCTGGCCCGGATCCGCGAGGTCTGGGCGGAGATCCGAAACGCGGGCGAGTACTGCGCGGTGGTGTCCCTCTCGCCGTCCTTCTTCGTGGAGCGCCTGCTCGACTGGGGTGCTCATGCGGCTCATGGGTCGCGTTTCCCCGCTGTGCCGTTCACCGAGCCGGTCGACCCGGCCGGGGTACTCAGCGCGGCGGCCAAGGTCACCGTCGCGGACCGGCTCTGTGCGGAGTTCGGGCTGGCGCGGGCGGACTGCGTCGCATACGGCGACTCGTCCTCGGACAGGGACCTGTTTGCGGCCGTACCGCTCTCTGTGGCGGTCAACGCGGACGCCCGCCTGGCCGGGCTCGCGACCCACCGTTATACGGGGCGGGATCTGTGGGACGCCTATGAACTGGTGGCCTCCGCACGGTAGTTGTCGGGCCCGGCGAATCTCCCGTCCTGCCTGGTGCACGCGGGCGGAAGAGGGGATTTGTGTGTGGGACGACGGCCGGTAGGGTCGAGGCGGGTGCTACGGCTGGCCGCCCGCCGGGGGAACATGCATCTTCCCAGAGGAGGTGCGCAGACCGACCGCAAGACGTTCGAGGCGAGGGCACACCATGGACGCTCCGACCACCACGCCGGGGGAGAACGGCACGTCGGACAGGGACGGCTGGTTCATACCGCGCAAGACGTCCTCGGCTCAGCCGCCGGACGATGCCCGGGATCCGGCCGTTGACGGCAGCGTCGGGGACGGCTTTGCCCGACCCTCGGCGGAGGTACCGGCCGGGCGAGCCGCGGAGCCACTTGCCGGGCCCGCACCGGACATGCCCGCCACGCCGGTCGCGGACCCACTCGCCTGGCCGTCGACGGACGTCGAGCGGGTGCCGGTGCGGAGGTCGGGGCCAACGGCCGAGCAGAGTTCTCCGGACGCCCTGCTCATACGGCGCACGATGGCCGAGATAGCCCCGATCGCCGACGAGGTCACCTCCTACTTCTACGCTCTGCTCTTTGTCCGCCACCCCGAGCTCCGCGAGATGTTCCCGGCCGCGATGGACGTCCAGCGGGAACGCCTGCTGAAGTCCCTGCTCAAGGTGGCCGAGCACGTGGACGACACCGCGGTCCTCACCGACTACCTGCGGAACCTGGGCCTGGGCCACCGCAAGTACGGGACGCGCGCGGAGCACTATCCGGCCCTGGGGGAATGCCTCCTCGGCGCGCTGAGCGCGTACGCCGCCGCCGTCTGGACCCCCGAGACCGAGGCTGCCTGGGTGCGGGCGTACACGAAGATCTCCCAGGCCATGATCGACGCAGCCGCGATGGACGAGCTGAGGGCCCCGGCCTGGTGGCATGCCGAGGTGGTCTCGCACGAGCTCAGAACCTCCGACGTCGCGGTCCTCACCGTCCGCCCCGACCAGCCCTACCCTTTCCTGGCGGGCCAGTACACGAGCATGGAGACACCCTGGTGGCCGCGCGTATGGCGGCACTACTCCTTCGCCTCGGCGCCCCGTTCGGACGGGCTGCTGACGTTCCATGTGAAGGCCGTACCGGCCGGCTGGGTCTCCAACGCGCTGGTGCACCGCGCCCGGCCCGGAGACGTCGTACGGCTCGGCGCCCCGGTCGGCTCGATGACCATCGACCACACGACCGACAGCGGACTGCTCTGCCTGGGCGGCGGCACCGGCATCGCGCCCATCAAAGCTCTGGTCGAGGACGTCGTCGAGCACGGGGTGCGGCGGCCGGTCGAGGTGTTCTACGGCGCCCGCACCGACCACGACCTGTACGCCATCGACACCCTGCTCGGCCTCCGGCAGACCCACCCCTGGCTCGCTGTCCGGACGGTCACAGACCAACAGACCCCTCTTCGGTTCCCGGACGCCGTCCGGGAGTACGGCCCCTGGAACGGGTACGACGCCTATCTCTCAGGACCACCCGGAATGATCCGCAGCGGCGTCGGCGTACTGCGCGACGTCGGCCTCCCGTCGAGCCGCATACGGCACGACTCCGTGGAGGAACTGCTCACCGCCGGGAGCTGAGGAATCGGGGAATGGGGCGCGCTAGCCGAGGTCGGGAGCGTGCATGGCCCGTACGCCCTCGATATTGCCGTCCAGGTAGTGGCGCAGCGACAGCGGGACGAGATGGACGGAGGCGATGCCGACGCGGGTGAACGGGACGCGCACGATCTCGTACTCGCCGGCGGGCTCGTCCACTTCGGGGCCGTGCCGCAGGGACGGATTCATGGACCCCAGGCGGCAGACGAAGAAGTGCTGCACCTTCACGCCGGTCGCGCCGCCGTCCTCGCCGATGTGTTCCACCGTGTCCACGAAGCACGGCACGACATCGGTGATCTTGGCGCCGAGTTCCTCGTACACCTCGCGGTGCAAGGCGTCCACGACGGTGGGATCCCCGGGCTCGACCCCGCCGCCGGGAGTGACCCAGTAGGGATCGACACCGGGCTTGGTGCGCTTGATCAGGATCAGGTCGTCACCGTCGAGGAGGACGGCACGGGCGGTGCGCTTGACCACGGGTCGGACGGTCATGGGAGAAATGTGGCCCAGCTGGTTCCACGTGAAACATCCGGCTTCCACGTGAAACCTCTGACCGCACGAAAGCCTTGGCGCACAGGTCAGCCCCAGCGCGTGGCCGCCCGCTGGAGCCACTCGTGGGCCCGTGCCACATGGGGCATGGCGAGGGTTCCGGTGCGCACCGCCAGGAAGTACGTGCGCAGGGGCGGTACCGCCGGTTCGTACAGCGTCACGATCGTGCCCTCGGCCAGGGCCGGCGCGCACAGATAGCGGGGCAGCACCGCCAGCCCGGCGCCAGCGACCGCGCAGGCGAGCACGGCCCGCAGATCCGGGACGACGACCGCGCCCGAGGCGGCAGGGCGGGAGTCGAAAACAGAGGCCCAGTAGTGCGAGACCAGGGGCAGCGACTCGTGGACCTCGACGACGGGCAGGTCCTCCAGCGCCGGCGCCCCCTTCAGGCGCAGCTCCTCCGCACCGATCCGCTCCGCCCAGCGAGGAGCGGCGACCAGCACGTGTTCCTCGTCGCAGAGCGGAGTCGCGGTGAGCAGAGCACCGCGCGGCCGGGCCGTGCTGATGGCCAGATCATGGTGTCCCGCGGCCAAGCCCTCCAGGGTTTCCTCGGCCGTGCCGAAAGAGGCGCGCAGCGCGAAGCCCTGGCCGTCGTCGCCGGTCAGCTCGGTAAGGGCGGGCAGAGCGCGTTCGGCGGTGAACTCGGGCGGGCCGGCGAGATGCAGGGTTCTCAGCGCGGAGTCGTCGTCCAGGCCGCTCTCGGCTATCTCCACCAGGGCGTCGAGGTGGGGCGCTGCCTTGTGCGCGAGTTCCTCGCCGATGGTCGTCGGCGTCACCCCGCGTGCCTGCCGCAGGAAGAGCGGCTTGCCCAGCTGGCGTTCCAGCGTGCGGATCTGTGCGGTGACGGCGGGCTGGGAGAGGCCGAGCAGGGCCGCGGCGCGGGTGAAGGAGCCGGCCCGGTGCACGGTGACGAAGGTGCGCAGCAAGGCCAGATCCACGGTTTCCCCTCTCCTGTCCCTGCCCTCCTCCGGCGCCCAGGCAGGCACCAACTATAAATATGTCGATACGCCGCTGTCGCTAGCGTGATTGGACACTGACAGAGAGTCAACTAGCCTTGTTCGCGCGGTTCTTCGCGCGGAGAACCGTAGACGGTCCGAGCCACGAGGGGGGAGGCTCGGACCGTCGTGCGGTTCAGGGGATGTGATGCGGGTGCCTCACTCGGCGGACTCGTCCAGGGCCCGCAGCACGTCCGCGATCAGGTCCTCGGGGTCCTCGGCGCCGACGGACATCCGGATGAAGCCCTCCGGCACGTCGTCCCCGCCCCAGCGGCGCCGCCGCTCGGCCGTCGAGCGCACCCCGCCGAAGCTCGTCGCGTCCTCCACCAGCCGCAGGGATTCGAGAAAACGCTCGGCACGCGTGCGCGTGGGCAGCGTGAAGGAGACGACGCAGCCGTAGCGGCGCATCTGTCGCGCGGCGACCTCGTGCGCCGGGTCGTCGGGCAGCCCGGGATGGCGCAGGCCGGACACCTCGGGCCGCTGCTTCAGGGCCTCGGCGAGCGCGAGGGCGGTGGTGTTCTGCCGCTCGACGCGCAAGGCGAGCGTGGCGATGGACCGGTGCGCGAGCCAGGCCTCCATGGGCCCGGAGATCGCCCCGACGATCTTGCGCCAGCGACGTACGGCGGCCATGGCCTCGGCACCCCGGCCGGCGACGTAGCCGAGCAGCACGTCCCCGTGCCCGGTGAGCTGCTTGGTGCCGCTGGCCACGGAGAAGTCGGCGCCCAGCTCCAGCGGGCGCTGGCCGAGCGGGGTGGCGAGGGTGTTGTCGACCGCCACAAGGGTGCCCTGTGCGTGGGCCGCCGCCACCAGCCGCCGGATGTCGCACACGTCCAGCCCCGGGTTCGACGGGGACTCGATCCACAGCAGCCGGGCGCCGTCGAGGACCTCCAGCTGGCGGTCCCCGCCGGTGGGCGCCGTGCGCACCTCGATGCCGTACGCCTCCAGCTGGGCGCGGACCAGCGGCAGCACCTGGTAGCCGTCGGAGGGCAGCACCACCGCGTCCCCGGCGCGCAGCTGGGAGAACAGCACGGAGGAGATCGCCGCCATGCCGGAGGCGAAGACGAGCGTCTCGACGTCGTCCTGCCCGGGCGCCTCCAGCTCGCCGACGGCCCGCTCCAGCAGCGTCCAGGTCGGGTTCTCGTCACGGCCGTACCGATAGGGGCCCGTCGCCTCGCCGGGCAGGTGGAAGTGCGCCGCGAACACCGGCCCGGGCAGGGTCGGTTCGTGCTTGACCGGCTCGGGCAGTCCCGCGCGCACCGCGCGCGTGCTCTCGCCGGCCCGGCCCGGGTCCTCGGCGGCCTCGCTCATGCCGCCCGCCCTTCCAGGCGCTCCTGTACGGCGGCGAGCAGCCCGGTGCTCGCCACCTCCACCATGTCAAGACATTCCTCGAAGCCGTCGCGGTGCCCGTAGTACGGATCGGGTACGTCGAGGTCGTCGCCCGCGGCGGGGTCGTACGAGCGCAGCAGGCGTACCTTCAGGGCGTCCTCCTCGGTGGGGGCGAGGCGGCGCAGGGCCTTGAGGTGGCCGCTGTCGAGGGCGATCACGAGGTCGAGGCGGGCGAACCACGACGGCTGGAACTGCCGCGCGACGTGTTCGCCGTCGTAGCCGTGCTCCTCGAGCACCGAGACGGTGCGCGGGTCGGCGGGATCGCCCTCGTGCCAGCCGCCGGTACCGGCGCTGTCGACCTCGACCCGGTCCTCCAGCCCGGCCTCGGCCACCCGCGCGCGGAAGACGGATTCGGCCATCGGTGAGCGGCAGATGTTGCCGGTGCACACGAAGCAGACGCGGTAGGTCATGGCGTGCTCAGTCCTCGTCCGGCAGGACCATGTGCAGGGCCCAGGAGACGACGGAGATGATCAGGCCGCCGAGAACGGCGGTCCAGAAGCCCTCCACATGGAAGCTCAGCGAGAGCTTGCCGCACACCCAGGAGGTCAACAGCAGCATCAGCGCGTTCACGACCAGGGTGATCAGGCCCAGGGTGAGGATGAACAGCGGGAAGGTGAGCACCTTCACGATGGGCTTGACCAGCCAGTTGACCAGACCGAAGATCAGCGCGACCACGATCAGCGTGCCGGCCTTCTTGGCGGTGTTGTCACCGGTCAGGGTGATCTTGTCGAGCAGCCAGACGGCTACTGCGAGGGCGCCTGCGTTGGCGATCGTCTTGACTACGAAATTCTTCATGTGTCTGATCGTGGCAGACCGGATCGGAACCGAGCAGTGAGGCGAGGGCGACAGCGGCGATGAAGGCATTCCGGCTGGACGAACTGGAGGCGGAGCGCGCCGCCAACGAGGGGGCCTACCTTCAGTTCCTGCGGGAGCGGAACATGTCGGTCGGTCTGTACGCGCTCAACGCGGGCGAGCACGACCCGCAGAAGCCGCACAACCAGGACGAGGTGTACTTCGTGGTGAGCGGCCGGGCGTCGATCACGGTCGGCATGGAGACGACCGAGGTGGCACGGGGCAGCGTCGTGTACGTCCCGGCCGGCGTCGCCCACAAGTTCCACCACATCAGCGAGGATCTGAGGGTGCTCGTCGTCTTCTCTCCGCCCGAGGCGTGAGACCGGGCCTCGGGGTTCCCTAGGGGACGGGTCAGGGGAGGACAAGGGACGCCGGACACCCGCAGAGCCCCCTCGCGGCTCTAGCATCGAATGCGGAACACCAAGGGCGTACGAGAACGCAGACGTACGACTACGCATACGACAACGCAAAGGACAAAGGCGATGCGAGAGATCTTCGCGGGACTGCCGTGGTGGGTGAAGTGGGTCGCGGTGCCGGTCATCGCCCTGGTCGTGTTCGGCGGCCTGATAGCGACCGTCGTCGGGTTCGTGATCGGCCTGCTGTTCAAGGCGCTGGTCTTCGTCGCGCTGGTCGGCGGACTGATCTACATCGTGCGCAAGTTCCTGTCGAACTCCTCGTCGCGCAGCGACTGGTGACGGAACGCGGGGACTGGTGAGCGAACCACGAGATCACCGGTCCCGGCCAGGGTGACGGGTTCCCTCGGGGGAGGGAAGTTTCCCCGCGAGGCCGTCTGCACGCGGTGGCGGACGGTTAAAGTCCGGAACTCCCCGCGGGGTCCGGCCCCGTGGGCGGCGCAGACCCCTCCGTGCTCTTCCCCGGCACGGGCTGCCCATCGCGCTCCGGGAGTACCTCTTGGCCACGGTCGACACCGCACCGGCAGAATCCCACGTACCCCCCACCCCGCCGCGTCCCTGCGTACCTCCCACACGGCGCGCGCCCACCGTGGCCGTCCCCGGACAGCCGCACTCGGCGGACATCGACTCCGCCGCCCTTCCCGCTGACGCGTCCCGTCCTTCCCGCTCCCCGGACGCCGCCGGACCACCGCCGCCCGGCGACTCGAACCGGCCGCGTTCCGTGGCCGGTTCCGGCCCACGCCCCTCCTCGGCCCTGCTCGTCCAGCCGCACTCCGCGGACGCCCCGGAGCCCGCGGCCGCCGCGACGCTCATCGGGTCGGTCCAGCGCGCGATGCGCCTGCTGGAGACGGTCGCCGGGCATGCCTACGGCGCTCCCGCCAAACAACTGGCGCGCGAGACCGGCCTCGCCCTGCCGACGACGTACCACCTGCTGCGCACCCTGGTCCACGAGGGCTACCTGCGCCGTGAGAAGGGGCTGTTCTTCCTCGGCGACGCGGCCGAGCGGCTGGGCAGCAGCGGAGCACAGCAGAAACGTCGCAGCGCGGTCGCGGAGACGCTCGCGCACTGGCGTGATGCCATCGGTGTGCCGGTGTACTACGCGATGTACCGGGACGGCGAGATCGAGGTCATGTGCGTCTCCGACTCCCCCGAGGTGCCCGCGGTCGAGGAGTGGGCGGACTTCCGGGCGACCGGCCACGCGCACGCGATCGGGCAGTGTCTGCTCTCCCAGCTGGACGAGGACGCCCGCCGCGACCACCTCGCCCGCTATCCCGTGCAGCCCATCACGCCGTACACGGTGCGGGACAACGACGCCCTGCTGCGGCGGCTGGCCCGCACGCGGCGGATGGAGCCGGTGGTGGAGCGCCAGGAGTACGTGCTCGGGACGGTCTGTGCCGCGGTCCCGATCACGGTCGGCACCACCGTGGCCACGATGGCCATGTCTATGCCCGTGAGCCAGGCCGACAGGCTGCTGCCCGCGGCTCATCGGCTTCAGTCGGAGATCGGGCGCCACCTGGGGACCCTCAGTCTCTCTATCAGTATCTGAAAACTTACTCCTTGTGATGTGCTGTGTACGTTCAGCAAGATTTGACCCACGCTTAGAGGGCCACTCCCAGCCAGTCGATGTCATATGACGGGGTAGACGATGCGCGAGTCCGTACAGGCAGAAGTCATCATGAGCTTTCTCGTTTCGGAGGAGCTCTCCTTCCGTATTCCGGTGGAGTTGCGCTACGAGACCGATGATCCCTATGCCGTGCGGCTCACCTTCCATCTGCCCGGTGATGCCCCGGTGACCTGGGCTTTCGGGCGCGAGCTGCTGATCGATGGCGTCGGCCGGCCATGCGGGGAAGGGGATGTGCACATCGCCCCCGTGGATTCCGAGGCGCTCGGTGAAGTGCTGATCAGGCTTCAGGTCGGCGGTGACCAGGCGCTGTTCCGCTCGTCGACGCCACCGCTCGTAGCCTTCCTGGACCGCACCGACAAGCTGGTGCCACTCGGGCAGGAGGGTGCGCTCGCCGATTTCGACGCGCATCTGGAGGAGGCCCTGGACCGCATCCTGGCCGAGGAACAGAGCGCCGGCTGAAGCGTTACGGCAGGGGGCTCAGGTCCTCCATCTGATGCGTGGAGCTGTGCAGGAACGCTTCTTTGATCCGTAGGGATGTTCCTCACCCGCTGCGGGACATCCGGCGGCGGCCGCTGACTCACCTCCGCCGGGGCGGACGCTCACCGCTTGCGGCGTCGGCCCCGGCCGCCGCGAGCCGGGGCGAGCTGCGCGCCGTTGTCGGCCAGGGCATGCGGGCCGGGGCGGTCGGCGGAGACCACCAGCGCGGCGAGCGCGGTGGTGACCGGGACAGAGGCGACCAGCCCGATCGAGCCCACCAGGGTGCGCACGATCTCCTCGGCCACCAGCTCGCTGTTGGCCACCGTTCCGACACTGCTCTGCGCGATCGAGAACAGCAGCAGCAACGGCAGGGCCGCACCGGCATAGGCAAGGACGAGAGTGTTGACCACGGACGCGATGTGGTCGCGGCCGATGCGGATGCCCGCCCGGTACAGCGCGCGCCAGCCCAGCGAGGGGTTCGCCTCGTGCAGCTCCCAGACGGCCGACGTCTGCGTCACGGTCACGTCGTCCAGGACGCCGAGCGAGCCGATGATGACGCCGGCGAGCAGCAGACCGCTCATGTCGATCTTCGGGTAGAGGCCGTGGATCAGGCCGGTTTGGTCGTCGGTGTTGCCGGTGAGCGCGGCCCAGTCGATGAACTGTGAACCGAGGATGCCGATCAGTGCCAGTGAGGCGAGCGTGCCGAGCACGGCCACCGATGTGCGGGCGGACAGGCCGTGGCACATGTAGAGGGCGATCAGCATGATCGTGCTGGACCCGATCACCGCCACGAGGAGCGGGTTCGAGCCCTGCAGGATCGCGGGCAGGATGAAGAAGTTCAGCACCATGAAGCTGATCGCCAGCGCGACGAGTGCCATGACGCCGCGCAGCCGGCCCACGATCACGACGGCGAGCGCGAAGATCCCGGCCAGCAGGCCCATCGGGAAGCGGCGGTTGACGTCGGTGACGGAGTACTGCAGGTCCTTGGGCGCTGAGGGTTCGTATGCGACGACGACGCTCTCGCCCTGGTGCAGCTGCCGTGGCTGGTCGGGCTGCACGATCTCGGTGAAGGTGCGGCCCTTGTCCTTGCCGGTGTCGATCCGGATGACGGCCTTGTGGCAGGTGCCGCTCGCCTCCTGCTGGGCCGAGTTGCCCTCGGCGGTGGTGGTGTCGCCGGTGGGGGTCTCGCCGGAGGCGTTCACCGACTTGCAGCTGACCTCGACGACCTGGGTGACCGTGGCCTGCTGGGTCTGCTGGTCGAAGCCGACGCCGGTGCGCTTGTGCGGCGGCGCACCGCCCGGCCACAGCACCACGAGCCCCACTACGACGGCGGCGGTGAAAGGGATCAGGATCGCCGCGATGACCTTGCGCAGGTGCCGGGATACCGGCGCGGCGGGCCCATGGCTGTGACCGTGACCGTGTCCGTGACCAGGAGCTTGCGGCTGCCCGTGCCCATGCCCGTGCGCGTGGCCGCGGTCGTGACGGTGGTCGTCATCCTCGCCGGATCCCCGCCCGGAACCGTGCCCGGGGCCCGGCGCGGTGGCGGCCCGGCCGTGGCCGTCGCCTGCCGCTGAGCCGTCCCGGTGGCGCGGCTCGGGGGGCTGGTACGGGTACTGCTCCATCCTGGTCATCGCCCGATCATTGCAAGAACGCCCGGGGGCCCACTGTTCAGTACGCCACATATGACGCTAGCGTGGAGGCACCTTTGCACACGCGGGAGCTCGGAGCACCGGGCTGAGAGGGCGCTGACCTCCGTATTCGCGATGTTTCACGTGGAACGAAGCCTGTTCCACAGGAAGCACCGGCAGACGGACACCGCTGCGTCGACCGCCGAACCTGTTACCGGGTAATGCCGGCGTAGGGAGTAGGTCTCATGACCAACAAGGACGCACGCACGCCTGTCTCCGTTCAGGACGAGAAGTCCCAGGAGACCGGGAAGTCCATCGGCTGGCACAAGGCGTATGTCGAGGGCTCGCGCCCCGACCTGCGCGTGCCGGTCCGCCAGGTGCACCTCACCAACGGGCAGTCGGTCACGCTGTACGACACGTCGGGCCCGTACACCGATCCAGACGTCGACACCGACGTCCGCAGGGGCCTGCCGCCGCTGCGGGAGAACTGGATCATCGCCCGCGGCGACACCGAGGAGTACGCGGGTCGTCCCGTCCGCCCCGAGGACGACGGGATCAAGCACACGTCGCCCCGCGGCGGGCTGCGCAACCTCGACGCGGTCTTCCCGGGGCGGCCGCGCCAGCCGCGCCGGGGCCGCAGCGGCCAGGCGGTGACGCAGCTCGCGTACGCGCGCCAGGGCGACATCACTCCGGAGATGGAGTACGTGGCCATCCGGGAGAACGTTTCGCCCGAGGTGGTCCGCGACGAGATCGCGGCCGGCCGCGCGGTGCTGCCGGCCAACGTCAACCACCCGGAGATCGAGCCGATGATCATCGGCAAGCGGTTCCTGGTGAAGGTCAACGCCAACATCGGCAACTCCGCGGTGACCTCCTCCATCGAGGAGGAGGTGGAGAAGATGACCTGGGCGACCCGTTGGGGCGCCGACACGGTCATGGACCTGTCCACCGGCCGCAACATCCACACGACGCGCGAGTGGGTGCTGCGCAACTCCCCCGTTCCCATCGGCACGGTGCCGCTCTACCAGGCCCTGGAGAAGGTCGACGGCAGGGCCGAGGAGCTGACCTGGGAGATCTACAAGGACACGGTCATCGAGCAGGCCGAGCAGGGCGTGGACTACATGACCGTCCACGCGGGCGTCCGGCTGCCGTACGTGCCGCTCACCGCCAACCGCAAGACCGGCATCGTCTCGCGCGGCGGCTCGATCATGGCCGCGTGGTGCCTCGCGCACCACAAGGAGTCGTTCCTGTACGAGAACTTCGAGGAGCTGTGCGAGATCCTCGCCGCCTACGACGTCACGTACTCGCTGGGCGACGGCCTCCGGCCGGGCTCGATCGCGGACGCCAACGACGAGGCGCAGTTCGCGGAGTTGCGGACGCTCGGGGAACTCAACCGGATCGCCAAGCGTTTCAACGTACAGACCATGATCGAGGGCCCGGGACACGTCCCGATGCACAAGATCAAGGAGAACATCGACCTTCAGCAGGAGATCTGCGATGAGGCTCCGTTCTATACGCTCGGCCCGCTGACCACGGACGTCGCCCCGGCGTACGACCACATCACCTCCGGCATCGGTGCCGCGATGATCGCCTGGTGGGGCACGGCGATGCTCTGCTACGTCACGCCCAAGGAGCACCTGGGCCTGCCCAACCGGGACGACGTCAAGACCGGCGTCATCACCTACAAGATCGCCGCCCACGCGGCCGACCTCGCCAAGGGACACCCGGGCGCGCAGGAATGGGACGACGCGCTGTCCGACGCCCGCTTCGAGTTCCGGTGGGAGGACCAGTTCAACCTCGCGCTGGACCCGGACACGGCACGGGAGTTCCACGACGAGACCCTGCCGGCCGAGCCCGCGAAGACGGCCCACTTCTGCTCCATGTGCGGGCCGAAGTTCTGCAGCATGAAGATTAGCCAAAGCATCACAGAGCGGTTCGGTGGCGCGGCGGCTGAGGGGGCGTCGGCGGAGGAGGTCGCTGAGGGGATGCTCCAGAAGTCGAAGGAGTTCGCCGAGGCGGGGAACCGGGTGTATCTGCCGATCGCGGACTGAGTTCCGGCTGCAAGCGGTCCGCGTTTCCGAGTCGACGTGAGGGCGTCACGCGAAGCGCGGACCATGCCGGTTGCTTGGTGATCCAGTCGGTCACGGCACAAGGACGATCTTGCCCATGGTGCGCTTGGCCTCGATGGTGCGGTGGGCCTCCGATGCTTCGGCTAGCGGGTAGGTCTGCTGCACCGTGACCCGTAGCCGACCTGCCTCGATGCGTTCGGTGATCCGATCCAGCAACTCACCGGAGGGCTCGGACGCGACCCATGCATAGCGCAGTCCGCGGGCGGCTGCCTGCCGCTCGTCCGTACCCGGGTCGATCGACGCGCCGATGAGCAGACCATCCGGCCGGAGCACATCGAGAGAGCGCGGCCCGTAGGAACCGCCGACCAGGTCCAGGACCGCGTCGACCGGAGCCACGGCCGTCCGGAAGTCGGTGGTGGTGTAGTCGATCAGTTCGTCGGCACCCAGTTCGCGAAGGAGGTCATGGCGGGCCGCCCGTGCGGTACCGATGACGTGCGCCCCCAACTCCTTGGCGAGCTGCACCGCGACGTGACCGACGCCGCCCGCCGCCGCGTGGATCAGTACACGGTCGCCGGGCTGAACACGGGCCAGCACGGCCAGCGCCTGCCAAGCGGTGAACGCGGCCAGAGGCACAGCCCCCGCGTGCACCAGGCCGAGGTTCTTGGGCGCGAGAGCCAGCGCGTCGGCCGGCACGGCAGTGAACTCGGCGTACGCGCCGTGTCGGGTGACCGACAGCATGCCGTACACCTTGTCGCCCGGTGCGAACCGCGTAACGCCTTCACCGACCTGCTCGACGACACCGGCCACGTCGTTGCCCGGCGTCCACGGCAGGGTGACGAGCTCCGGCACACGACCAGCGCGGAGTACCGCGTCACCCGGGTTGACTCCCGCACCGGCGACCCGCAGCAATACCTCAGCGGGGCCGGGCTCGGGCACGTCGGTCTCGGTGTAGGTGAGCTCCTCGGGGCCGCCGAACGCGGACTGGACGATGGCATGCATGCGGGCGGACATCAGAACTCCTTGTCAGTGGGTCGCGGTGCGTCCCATGGTCGGCCCGAGTGATAACAGTACGGAAGAAGGCACTTATCTGATATCGAGGTTCCTCATGGATACCGGCTTCGACCTGAGGAAACACGGTGGCGTGGACGTCTTCCTGCGTGACTGCCCCACGCGTGCCGTGCTGGAGCTGATCGCCAGCAAGTGGACCATGCTGGTACTGGTGGCACTTGAGGACGGCCGACCCATGCGGTTCGCGGAACTGCGGCGGCGGCTGGATGGCGTGACCCCGAAGGTGCTGACGCAGACCCTGCGCGCGCTGGAACGCGAAGGCCTGCTGACACGGACTGTGTTCCCGACCGTGCCGCCGCGCGTGGAGTACCAGCTGACCAAACTGGGCCAGGAGGCAGGTGGGCTGGTGCAGAGCATCACCGACTGGTCGCAGGCGAATATCGCCGCATTCCAGGCGGCCAGGAAGACATTCGACGAGCGTGAGACTCAGGGCTGATCATGTCCAGCATGAAGATCTCGCAGGAGATCCGCCGCGAACACGGCGGCAGCCGGGTCGAGATCGAGGAGGGCATGGCCCAGAAGTCGAAGGAGTTCGCGGCGAGCGGCAACAGGGTGTACCTGCCGATCGCCGACTGACGGCTCCCCGGGGCGGTGCTCACAGACGAAGGCCGTGAGCACCGCCCCGGCCGCGCTCACAGGTGCTCGGGCGTACCGCACGCAGAGCTGCGACGCGCCCGCCGCTCGGTCCCCGGCCCGTTGTCAGAGGCGGACGCTACGGTCGATTCCAGCGCAGCAACCTGTCAGGCGTGGAGGGGGAATCGACATGGCCGACGACGGACGTACCGTGCTGGTGTCGTACGCCAAGGGGTGGGATCTGTCCTCGTACGGAGCCCTGGAACCGCTCACGCGGGCCGAGGCCGAGGCGCGGGACCGGGCGGAGCAGCCGTATGTGATGGTCCACCGGGTGCCGGGGCGGACCGTACCGGTCGAGGTCCATCTCGTGGCGTGGGCCGACCACTACGTGGGGGTGTGGGCGTACGACGAGCGGGGCCGCCGTACGCAGGAGCTGGACTGGCGCCTGCTCGAACCGGAACGCCTCTTCCTGCGCCACCGGTCGCAGTGGCGCTACGACTCCCCGGAGCAGGCCGAGTTCGCGCAGGACGCCTGGCGCACGACGACGGACCTCTACCCGGACGGCAGGGGGCGCACGGTGTCCGAGCCGCAGGGCGTCCTGGGCCCGTCACGGCACGGACGCCCGGACGTGCCGGAGGCCGAGCGCCGGCGGGACCGGGCGCAGTTCGGCGTGGGCGGCGTCGGAAGCCCGCTCCTGGCCGCACCGTCCCTGCGCGGCCGGCAAGCGGACGACCCGGCGGCGCCCGCCACCGCTGCGGACGGCGCGGCCGCGACGCCGTCCCCCTGGCTGCCGCCGCGCCCGACCGCACCGTCCCACCTCGGCGAGTTGTTCCGGCCCGGTACGCGGCTGGCCACGAAGGACGAGCCGGAGATGACCGTCGCCGCCGTGCGGGAGATCGCCGTGTTGCGGGTGCCGAGCGGCAGACTCGCCGTCGACTGCCCCCTGACGACGGACGACGGCGGGCAGCGCGAACTGCTGGAGCGCATCCCGCCGGGCGCGTACCCGGTGCAGGAGACCGTGCTCAGCTACGAGTTGGAGTACGACGGCGAGGTGTTCCCGACGGAGGAGAGCGCCGCCGTGCGGCTCCTGGTCGACGCCGAACCGGCGGTCACCTGGGAGCCGGCGCTCGCCGAGGGCGAGGATCCCAGGCTGCTGCGGGACCACGAGGCCTATGGCTTCGCCACGGATGCCGCGCTGGGCAGCTTCGCCGACTCCGCCGCGTGGGACGCCCTCGCGGACAGGTACCGGCGCTACAGCATGGACGGCGAGGAGCACGCGGGCGAGCGGGTCGGCGACAGCTACGGTGTGCGCACCGCGGACAGCGCGACCGGCGCTGACCTCATCCAGTTCGCCACCGGAGGAGACGGGGTGTGGCCGGTCTGGCTGGGCCGTTCGGCGTCCGGGAAGCTGGTCTCCGTCGTGGTCGTGTGCGTCTATCTCCTGGAACTCAGGATTCTGTGAGCCATGCGATGAGTGCGACCGGAACGTGGGTCGTCGGCGCCGTGCCCGACCGGGCGGTGGCCGCGCCGCCGGGAGAGTTCGGCCGCCTCGTGGCGGAGGGTGGTGTCCGCAGCCTGACGGCTTCGCGGAGACGCCGGCCTGGTGGCGCCGGGCCTGTGACGACGAGCCCTTGTTCGCACGGAGAGGGAACGACCCGGCGGCCCTGCGGCCGTCCGCGGCGGGCAGCCGCTGCGCGGACTTCGTCCGCGGTGCCCATCCGGAGACCGAAGCGACGGAGGCGATACGGCACGCGAGCCTGGAGCTGATGCCGGGTGAGGGCGCGGACGGGGTTTCCTGCGCGGTCGCCCGCAAGGCGAGTCCGGCTGCCGCGCTGTACTACGCCCTGGAGGCCGGGGCGGCCGCTCTCCTGCCGGGCCGGTTCGGCACTTCCTGCCCCCCCGCCGACGGAATGTGCACCGCTCCACCCGACGCCGAGCGGGCCCTGGGTATCGACGGCGAGCGGCGGGCCAGGATGCTGAGACGCATCGGCGACTGGACGACCGGCATGCGCGACGCACCGGAGTTCGCCGCGGCGGACCGGCTGAACGGCCTGCTCGACGTACTGCGCCATGCGGCCGGCGCCGGGCTGGGCGTCCCCGCGTTCAGCCGCTGGTACTGAACGGCACACGCCGCCGCCCGCGTACGGCACAGCGGAGACGCAACCCCGGTGGACTTGCCGCCGCGCGTGGCTCGTTCGGGGCGTGGGGCTGCAGGGCTGCGGGACTGCGGGGCATGCCGAGGCGGCCGTGCGGCCGGGCAGGGCGAGGAGCCCGCACGCCGGGATGCGCCGAGGGCATGGGTGCGCTGAAACATGACGAGGCACCGGTGCGGTACGCCGTCACGAAGCCGCAGCCGCCGCGGAGACCGGCGCGCGACCGGCCGACCGCCCGCGCGAGCCCACACCACACCGGCTGGTCCCGCCCCGCCCCGGCCTGGCTCCCATCCGCCATGCTCCGGCTGACCGGACCCACGCCGAACGGGCTCTCGCTGACTGGGCCCGCGCCGAACAGACCAGGCCGACCGGGCCACAACGGGCGCGGGCCGCCGTGGAGTCACTCGGTCCACGGGTCGCCGTAGGGCGCCGGGACGCAGACCGCTCTGAGGTCACCGGGTTCACCTGGCCACCGGGCATCGTGGGCCCCCTGGGGGCCGTCGGCCGCGCCGAGGCCCCCGGCCACCCGGCGTCGCGCAGCCCCCGGTTCGCCGGCCGCCCCGGGGTCGCCTGGGCTGTCGGCTGTCGGCTGTCGTGGGTCATTCCGGACGGTGGTCCGGGCCGCCGAAGTCCGGGCTTGTGTAGTCGGGGCTGGTGAAACCCGTATGGCCGGACTCGGTGCCGTTGTCGGGGCTGCTGAAGCCGGGGCGGTCGTAGCCCAGGCGGGGCATCCGGCCGGTCGGGGCGGACGGGGTCGTGCGCAGCCGTGCGGGGGCCGGTCCGGGCTCGGCGAGCGCCTCGCGCAGAAACGGCAGGATCCCGCGCTCCAGCAGGGCGCTGCGCCAGGCCTCTCTGGCCCGGTCCAGTTCCTTGTGCGCCGCGTTCAGCGTCTGGGCCTGGGCCGAGGAGCTGTTGCGCAGGGCGGTGAGGAGCAGTCCGACGGCGGCGACGAGGATCGCGGCCGCGGTCACGGCGCCGAACACCCAGCCGGCGGTGAGCATCGTGTCGCCGAAGGTCTGGCCGGGATTCAGCGTCTTCAGGATGTAGCCGATGAGGAGGAAGATCGCCGCGGCGGTCCCGGACAGGACGGGAGCCAGCACGGCGACGACCGCGATGGCGCCCGCGCCGGTGTTCTCGGCCGACTCGCCGAAGGCGGTGGCGAGTCCGGTCGCGGCCGGACCCGGCTCCGCGGAACCGGAATCGCCGCTGAGGGCGGGGGCCATCGCCGGGTGGCGCAGTTCGTCGCGGACCTCGATGTAGTGCTCGTACTCGCTTGCGGCGGCCTCCGTGATCAGGGCGGTGGCGTTGAGCGCCATGGTGCGCAGCTGTTCGGAGTTGAGCCGCTGTCCGACAGCGGCCAGTTCCGGTCGGTGTGGTGCGGAGCGCAGCGCCTCGTCGAGGAGCCGCTCGAATTCCTGGCGGTCCTCGCTCAGCAGGTGCTGCGGAACGCTGTTCATGTGCATCCCCCGATGCTCCGTAGGGCTTGGGGCTCGCACGCCGGCGAGCCGTCGGGCAGAAACGGAGGGGAGCCTGCTACGGATAAGCCGATGGTAGAGCCGTGACGGTGCGCGGTGACAGGGGGTTGCGGAAATTGCGTTCCGGCCTGCGCGTACTCCGCCGGGGGGACGCCTTCCCGGAGAACGGTCAGTTATCCAGAGGAAGTTGTCGGACCAGTAGCTTTCCGGCCATGGTCACTCCGCCGTCCATCGCGATGGCGAGCCCGTCGGCGTACACGTGCGGTCCCTCCACGACCGGGCCGCTGCCTTCCTCGCCGTCCTCGGAGCCGACTTCGCCGAGGAGGTAGGGGATCGGGCTGTGGCCGTGAACGATGCGGGTACCGCCGTACGTATCGAGGAGGGAACGGACGGCGTCTGCACCCCCCTCGTCACGGAAGGAGAAGCGCTTGGTGAACTTGCGGAACAGATCCCAGCATTCGTCCGCGTCATTGCGGGTGAGGGTCTCGCGGACCGTGTCGTTGACCGCCTCGATCGAGTCGCCGTAGTCGAGGTAGGCGGTGGTGTCCGAGTGCACCAGCAGATAGCCGTCGACCTCCTCGACGGCGTCGAGGCGTGCCATCCACTGGAGGTGGTGGTCCTGGAGGCGGTCCATGTCGGTCTTCTGGCCGCCGTTGAGCAGCCAGGCCGCCTGGAAGGTGGCGGTGCCGGCGCCGGAGTTGACGGGGGTGTCGCCGAACCGCTTGGCGCCGAGCAGCAGGAGCTCGTGGTTGCCCATGAGGGCCTTGCAGTAGCCGCCCGCCGCGGCCGCCTCGGCGGACAGCCGCATCACGAGGTCGATGACGCCGATGCCGTCGGGCCCGCGGTCGGTGAAGTCGCCGAGGAACCACAGCCGGGCGTCGCCCGCGCACCACTGGCCCGAGGCGTCGACGAGCCCCTGCTCCTGGAGTGCGGTCATCAGTTCGTCGAGGTATCCGTGGACGTCGCCGACGACGAACAGCGGTCCGGAGCCGGACGCGGGCTGCGGCGCCGGGGGCGCGGGCGCCGGTTCGACGTGGACCTGGACGGTGTCGGTGCGGGTGATGACCGGCAGGTCGCGCCGGGTGGGCGTGTAGCCGTCGGGGTACGCCTCGCCGGCGGGCGGCACGGCCTCGCCCGGGTGGGGCTGCGGAGCGTCGCCGGGGTCGGCGGTGCGGACGTACGGACCGGTCTCGTGGACGTACGCCGGTACCCGGAAGTCGCGCAACGTCGCCGTCCGCTCCACCTCGGGTCCCTGACCGGCCCCCTGAGTCATCAGACCCCTCCACCATCGCGCCGCAGCTGCACCGCTTCGGACTGCCTGGTCGCAGCGGTCCGCGGTGTCGTGGGCCCATCATAGGAATGCGCGTCGCGCCGTGTGATGACCCAGGGGTGGTGAATCGGAACAGGAGTCCAGTTCACCGCCGCTTTCGCCCCGTTTCGGCAGGTGTTCGGCGTGGTTCACGCCGACCGGACCCCCGGCCGACTGGGGGTCCGGGCCGCCGGGTCCCCTCCACCGGCCGCCGAGAGTACGGGGCGCGCGCCCCGCTCTGTGCGGCCTTACGCCCTGTCCGGTGACCGCGGCGGACTCACCGTCGTGCGCGGGGGACGCCGCTGGGAGGAGGTGCGCACGATCAGCTCGGTCGGTATCACCTGCTCGACCGGGTGGTCCGACTCGACGCCCTCGATGGCGTCGATCAGGAGCTGGATCACCGCGGTGCCGATGCGGCGGGGCTTCAGGGAGAGCGTGGTGACGGGCGGCTCGGTGCTGGCGTACACCGTGGACTCGCTGCAGCACACCAGCAGCAGATCGTCAGGGACGCGCAGCCCGTAGCGCCGGGCGGCGGCGAGCAGGTCGGTGCCGTTGGGGTCGAACAGGCCGTAGACCGCGTCGGGCCGGTCGGGGCGGGCGAGGAGCCGGTCCGCGGCGACGGCGCCCGCGCACGGGTCGTGCGCGGGATAGGCCTCGTAGACCGGGGTCTGGCCGACCCGTTCGCACCAGCGCAGATAGGCGGTGGTCGACAGGTGCGTGTACGTGTCCGTCGAGGTGCCCGTGAGCAGGCCGATACGGCGGGCACCGGCGTCGGCGAGATGGTCGAGGATGCCGAGTACGGCGGCCTCGTGGTCGTTGTCGACCCAGGCGGTGACGGGCAGCGCGCCGGCCGGGCGGCCGTCGGAGACGACCGGGAGCCCCTGCCGGACCAGCTCGCTGACCACCGGGTCCTGGTCGGAGGGGTCGATGACGACCGTGCCGTCCAGGGCGACGTTGGACCACACGTCGTGGCGGGAGGTCGCGGGCAGGATGACGAGGGCGTAGCCGCGGGCGAGCGCCGCCGACGTGGCGGCCCGGGCCATCTCCGCGAAGTAGGCGAACTCCGTGAAGGTGAAAGGTTCATCCCCGTACGTCGTCACGGTCAGGCCGATGAGACCCGACTTGCCGGTACGGAGGGTGCGGGCGGCGGCCGAAGGGCGGTATCCGAGACGGTCGGCGACCTCGCGGACATGGCGCCGGGTGGCATCCGGGAGCCGGCCCTTGCCGTTGAGGGCGTCGGACACGGTCGTGATGGAGACTCCGGCGGCGGCGGCCACGTCTCTGATGCCCGCCCGGCCCGGCCGACTGCCTCGACGTGAGGTTTCCGCGCGGCTCACCTGGTGCTTCCCTGCTGCTGTCATGGCGAGCCGATAGTAGGGCTCATGCGGTGGGGTAGTGCGGACGCATATGCACGCGTTGACAGGCACGTTTCTGCATGGTCATACAGGGTCAACTGCCTTAGAAAGAAAGACAGTTGAACGATCCAGGGGTAGGACATGACGTGGCGACGCGTGTGGACCTGCCAAGTGCCTGATGTTTCGAAGAGGTCTCAACTCACCTGCACGGGGGATGCGCGCCACGGCGCGAGCCACCGGCGCATAGATATATGTACGGCGCGCCCCCGGAAACGTACGCCTTCGTGCGGGGATGCCCGCGATGCGGCCGAGGAGCGGCGAGGTTCTCCTGTTGCCGTCCCCGGAACCTGTACGCACGGGCGCCGAATCCTCATAAGGTGTGGAGTATTGGAAGCCGGCGGCGTCGACGGTCCGCCGGGGTTGCGAGGAGGACTGCGGTGAGCGAGACGAGCCCGAAGTTGCGCGCCGAGCTGGAGGGCATCCCCACCTACAAGCCGGGCAAGCCCGCCGCGGCCGAGGGGCCGGTCGCCTACAAGCTGTCCTCCAACGAGAACCCGTACCCGCCGCTGCCCGGCGTGATGGAGAGCGTGACGGCAGCCGCGGCCGACTTCAACCGCTACCCGGACATGGCCTGCACCGGGCTGATGAACGAGCTGTCGGAGCGCTTCGGTGTTCCGCTCTCCCACCTGGCCACCGGCACCGGCTCCGTGGGCGTCGCCCAGCAGCTCGTCCAGGCCACCTGCGAGCCCGGCGACGAGGTGATCTACGCCTGGCGGTCCTTCGAGGCGTACCCGATCATCACGCAGGTCAGTGGCGCCCGGTCGGTGCAGGTGCCGCTCACGCCCGGCGATGTGCACGACCTGGACGCGATGGCGGAGGCGATCACCGACCGGACACGGCTGATCTTCGTCTGCAACCCCAACAACCCGACCGGCACGGTGGTGCGGCGGGCCGAGCTGGAGCGGTTCCTCGACCGGGTGCCCGGCGACGTGCTGGTGGTGCTGGACGAGGCCTACCGGGAGTTCATCCGCGACCTCGAAGTGCCCGACGGCGTCGACATCTACCGGAACCGCCCCAACGTCTGCGTCCTGCGCACGTTCTCCAAGGCCTATGGGCTTGCCGGGCTGCGCGTCGGTTTCGCGATCGCCCATGAGCCGGTGGCGGCGGCGCTGCGCAAGACGGCGGTGCCGTTCGGCGTCAGCCAGATCGCGCAGGAGGCGGCCATCGCCTCGCTGCGGGCCGAGGACGAGTTGCTGGGCCGGGTGGGCTCGCTGGTGTGCGAGCGCACGCGCGTGGTCGACGCGCTGCGCGGCCAGGGCTGGACGGTGCCGGAGACGCAGGCCAATTTCGTCTGGCTGCGGCTGGGGGAGCGTACGGTCGCGTTCGCGCAGGCTTGTGAGCAGCACGGAGTGGTGGTTCGGCCGTTCCCCGGCGAGGGTGTGCGGGTGACGGTCGGCGAGACCGAGGCGAACGACATCTTCTTGAAGGTGGCGGAGTCGTTCCGCAAGGAGCTGTAGCCCTCGGTACGAGGGTCAGTCCTGGTCGCCGGTCAGCTCCACGCGGACGGGGTCGCCGTCCCGTACGGTCGCCAGGGCCCGGGGGTCTCCGTCGAGGCGCCCCAGGATGTTGCACGGACTCGCGAGGCGGCACTCGTCGCCTCGCGAGATCGGCGTGGGGCCGTAGGGGAGGGCGAGCGCGTCGCCGTCCGTCCAGAAGGCCACGGTGCCCGCTTCCACGACCTGTCGGGCGTCCGTTTCACGTGAAACAGAGACACCTGTGTCGAAATACACCTCCTCGCCCCAGGTGTGGGCGCTGGAGGAGAACGGCAGTGCCTTGGCGAGGGCCTGCGTGGTCGGCGTGTCTGCGTCGAGGGTCGCGGTGATGTGCCCCGCGGGCCAGGAGATCCGTATCTGCATGGCGTGCAATTCAACAATATGTTGAAGTCGCTGCCAAGGTCTTGACTTCGTGGCAGTAGAGCCACCCCGCCTCCCCAGGCTGAAAATCAGTGCGTCATAATGGCTTGTGAATGTGAACGCGTTCACAAGCGCGCCCCGATTGCTCCCATGATGTGTACGGCAAAAGGGGCAAACTGCCGCTACCACGGCGAAGTAAGGAGCTGACGACGTGGAATTGGCTTTGGCGCCGGAGACACTGGCGCGATGGCAGTTCGGCATCACCACCGTCTACCACTTCCTGTTCGTCCCGCTGACGATCTCCCTGGCCGCCCTCACGGCCGGGCTCCAGACGGCCTGGGTGCGCACGGAGAAGGAGAAGTACCTCAGGGCGACCAAGTTCTGGGGCAAGCTCTTCCTGATCAACATCGCCATGGGCGTGGTCACCGGCATCGTGCAGGAGTTCCAGTTCGGCATGAACTGGTCCGACTACTCGCGCTTCGTCGGTGACATCTTCGGTGCGCCGCTCGCCTTCGAGGCGCTGATCGCGTTCTTCTTCGAGTCCACCTTCATCGGCCTGTGGATCTTCGGCTGGGACAAGCTCCCCAAGAAGATCCATCTGGCCTGCATATGGATGGTCTCGATCGGCACGATCCTGTCGGCGTACTTCATCCTCGCCGCCAACTCCTGGATGCAGCACCCGGTCGGCTACAAGATCGACAAGGCCAGGGGGCGCGCCGAGCTGACCGACTTCTGGGCCGTGCTGACCCAGAACACCGCCCTCAGCCAGGCTTTCCACACCCTGACGGCGGCCTTCCTGACCGGTGGCGCCTTCATGGTCGGCATCTCCGCCTACCACCTGGCCCGCAAGAAGCACATCCGCGAGATGAAGACCACGCTGCGGCTGGGCCTGATCACCGTGGTCATCGCCGGCATGCTCACCGCGATCAGCGGCGACACCCTCGGCAAGGTCATGTACAAGCAGCAGCCGATGAAGATGGCGTCCGCCGAAGCGCTGTGGGACGGCCAGAAGCCGGCGCCCTTCTCGATCTTCGCCTACGGCAACGTGGAGAAGGGCCACAACACCGTGGCGATAGAGATCCCGGGCCTGCTGTCGTTCCTGGCCGACGACAACTTCACCTCGTACGTCCCCGGCATCAACGACGTCAACAAGGCCGAGCAGCAGAAGTTCGGCCCGGGCGACTACCGGCCCAACATCCCGGTCGCCTTCTGGGGCTTCCGCTGGATGATCGGCTTCGGCATGGCCTCCTTCGCGATCGGCCTGGCCGGGCTGTGGCTGACCCGCAAGAAGTTCATGCTGCCCCGGCATCTGCGGGTCGGTGAGGACGAGGTGCCCCACCTGGTGCTGTTCAAGAACCAGGCGCTCGGCTCGAAGCTGTCCCCCTGGTACTGGCGCATCGCGACCTGGACCATGGCCTTCCCGCTGATCGCCAACTCCTGGGGCTGGATCTTCACCGAGACGGGCCGCCAGCCGTGGGTCGTCTACGGCGTCCTCCAGACGCGCGACGCGGTCTCCCCCGGGGTCTCCCAGGCCGAGGTCCTCACCTCAATGATCGTCTTTACGTCGCTGTACGCGATCCTCGCCGTGGTCGAGGTCAAGCTGCTCGCGAAGTACATCAAGGCCGGTCCGCCCGAGCTGACCGAGGCCGACCTCAACCCGCCCACGAAGATCGGCGGCGACACCCGTGACGCCGACAAGCCGATGGCCTTCTCTTACTAGGCCGGGGGAACAGTCATGCATCTTCACGACGTCTGGTTCGTCCTGATCGCCGTCCTGTGGACCGGCTACTTCTTCCTGGAGGGCTTCGACTTCGGGATCGGCATCCTCACCAAGCTGCTGGCCCGCGACCGGCCGGAGCGCCGGGTACTGATCAACACCATCGGGCCCGTCTGGGACGGCAACGAGGTGTGGTTGCTCACGGCCGGCGGCGCGACCTTCGCCGCCTTCCCGGACTGGTACGCCACCCTCTTCTCCGGCTTCTATCTGCCCCTGCTGGTCATCCTGGTCTGCCTGATCGTCCGGGGTGTCGCCTTCGAGTACCGCGCGAAGCGGCCCGAGGAGAACTGGCAGCGCAACTGGGAGCACGCGATCTTCTGGACCTCGCTGATCCCGGCGTTCCTGTGGGGCGTGGCCTTCGGGAACATCGTGCGGGGCGTGAAGATCGACCAGCACTTCGAGTACGTCGGCAGCGTCTGGGACCTGCTCAACCCCTATGCCCTGCTCGGTGGTCTGGTCACGCTCACGCTCTTCACCTTCCACGGCGCGGTGTTCACTGCGCTCAAGACCGTGGGGCACATCCGGGTGCGGGCGCGGAAGCTGGCCCTGCGGGTCGGTCTCGTCGCGGCCGTCGTGGCGCTCGCCTTCCTGCTGTGGACGCAGGCCCACAGCGGTAACGGCAGGAGTCTGGTGGCCCTGATCGCGGCGGTCGCCGCGTTGGTCGCCGCTCTGGCGGCCAACCAGGCCGGGCGCGAGGGATGGTCGTTCGCCCTGTCCGGTCTCACCATCGTGGCCGCCGTGGCGATGCTCTTCCTGTCGCTCTTCCCGAACGTCATGCCGTCCACCCTGAACGCGGACTGGAGCCTGACGGTCACCAACGCCTCGTCGACCCCGTACACCTTGAAGATCATGACCTGGTGTGCGGCGATCGCCACCCCGCTCGTCATGCTCTACCAGGGCTGGACGTACTGGGTGTTCCGCAAGCGGATCGGCACGCAGCACATCGCCGATATCGCGCACTGAGTCCGCCAAGGGTGTGTTTCACGTGAAACACACCCGCTGGACCGAAGGGCACGTTTCACGTGAAACCAATCGATCCGCGTCTGTTGCGCTACGCACACGCCACACGGCTCTTCCTTGTGGCGGTCGTCGGCCTGGGAGCCGTCGGCGCGGGGCTGGTCATCGCCCAGGCGACGCTCATCGCCGAGGTCGTCGTCGGCGCCTTCCAGCACGAGCGGTCCGTCGCCGAACTGCGCACTCCCCTGCTGTTGTTGGTGGCCGTGGCGGCGGGTCGTTCGGTCGTCGCCTGGCTGACCGAACTCGCCGCCCATCGGGCGAGCGCGGCGGTGAAGTCCGAACTGCGCGGTCGCCTTCTGGACCGGGCGGCGGCGCTCGGTCCTGGATGGCTGAGCGGTCAGCGGACCGGCTCGTTGGTCACCCTGGCCACGCGGGGCGTGGACGCCCTGGACGACTACTTCTCGCGGTATCTGCCGCAGTTGGGGCTCGCGGTGGTGGTGCCGGTGGCGGTGCTGGCGCGGATCGTCACCGAGGACTGGGTCTCGGCGGCGATCATCGTCGGTACCCTGCCGCTCATCCCGCTCTTCATGGTCCTGATCGGCTGGGCCACGCAGTCCCGGACGGACCGTCAGTGGCGGCTGCTGTCTCGGCTGTCCGGCCATTTCCTGGACGTGGTCGCGGGTCTGCCCACCCTGAAGGTGTTCGGCCGGGCCAAGGCACAGGCCGAGTCCATCCGGCGGATCACCGGCGAGTACCGGCAGGCGACCATGCAGACCCTGCGGATCGCCTTCCTCTCCTCCTTCGCGCTGGAACTGCTCGCCACGCTGTCGGTGGCCCTGGTGGCGGTGACGGTCGGCATGCGGCTCGTCCACGGCGACATGGACCTGTACATCGGTCTCGTGATCCTGGTGCTGGCGCCCGAGGCCTACCTCCCGCTGCGCCAGGTCGGGGCACAGTTCCACGCGGCGGCCGAGGGGCTGGCCGCCGCGGAGGAGATCTTCGCGGTGCTGGAGACGCCGGTCCCGGCGTCCGGCACGGGTGCGGTGCCCGAGGGTGCGATGGTCTTCGACGGGGTCACCGTGCGCTACCCCGGCCGTTCGGCGGACGCGGTGACCGACGTGTCGTTCACCGTCGAGCCCGGCGAGACCGTGGCGCTGGTCGGGCCGAGCGGTGTGGGCAAGACGACGCTGTTGAACGTGCTGCTGGGCTTCGTGGAGCCCGCCGAGGGCCGGGTGCGGATCGGTGGCGCGGAGCTGGCCGGCCTGGACCTGGAGGAGTGGCGCTCGCGGATCGCCTGGGTGCCGCAGCGGCCGCACCTGTACGCGGGGACCATCGCGGAGAACGTACGGCTGGCCCGGCCCGACGCGGACGACGGTGCCGTACGGCGGGCCCTGCGGGACGCGGGCGCGCTGGAGTTCGTGGACGCGCTGCCCGAAGGGGCACAGACCGTGCTCGGCGAGGACGGGGCCGGGCTGTCGGCAGGGCAGCGGCAGCGGCTGGCGCTGGCTCGGGCGTTTCTCGCCGACCGGCCTGTGCTGTTGCTGGATGAGCCGACGGCCGCGCTGGACGGGGAGACCGAGGCGGAGGTCGTGGCGGCGGTACGGCGGCTGGCGGTGGGCCGGACCGTGCTGCTTGTGGTGCATCGGCCTGCGCTGCTGGATGTGGCCGACAGGGTCGTGCGGCTGACCGGCCGCGGCCCTGCCGGGGAGTTCCGTCCCCTGGACCCCCGCCCTTGCCTGCCCACCATCCGCAACTCTCGGCTGGAGAGTGACCCGGCAGAGGCGACAGACGCGGTAGATCTGCCGGTGCAGACCCCTGCCCGGCCCCGCAGCCCGCTTGCCCGGGTTCGCGGGCTTGCCCGGCCCCTGCGCGGGCGGCTCGTGCTCGCGCTGGTGCTCGGGGCGCTGGCGCTCGGCAGTGCCGTCGGGCTGATGGCGACGTCCGGGTGGCTCATTTCGCGGGCCTCGCAGCAGCCGCCCGTGCTCTATCTGATGGTGGCCGTGACGGCGACGCGGGCCTTCGGGATCGGGCGGGCCGTGTTCCGGTACGCCGAGCGGCTGGTGTCGCACGACGCCGTGCTGCGGATGCTGGCCGACACCCGGGTCGCGGTCCACCGACGTCTGGAGCGGCTCGCGCCTGCCGGACTGCGCAGCCCCCGGCGCGGTGATCTGCTCACACGGCTGGTCGTGGACGTGGACGCGTTCCAGGACTACTGGCTGCGCTGGCTGTTGCCCGCCTCGGTCGCCGTCCTCGTCTCGGTCGGCTCCGTCGGCTTCACGGCGTGGCTGCTGCCCGAGGCCGGAGCCGCCCTCGCGGTCGGTCTGGCGGCGGCCGGTGTCGGTGTTCCCTTCGTCACCGCCTCCGTGGCCCGGCGTGCCGAGACGCGGCTGGCGCCCGCGCGGGGTGTGCTCGCCACGCGCGTCACCGATCTGCTCACCGGCACCGCCGAACTGACCGTCGCCGGTGCGCTGCCCGCCCGTAAGGACGCGGCCCGGCGCGCCGACGGCAGCCTCACCCGGATCGCTTCGCGCGCCGCCGTGGCCACCGCGCTCGGCGACGGCCTCACCGCGTTGATCTGCGGCCTGACCGTCGCCGCCACCGCGTTGTTCGGCGCGCAGGCGGTGGCGGCGGGCCGGCTCGGCGGCGTGGCGATGGCCGTGCTCGTCCTCACCCCGCTGGCCGCCTTCGAGGCGGTCCTGGGGCTGCCGCTCGCCGTGCGCCACCGGCAGCGGGTGCGGCGCAGCGCGGAGCGGGTGTACGAGGTGCTGGACGCCACGGAGCCCGTGCGCGAGCCGGAGCGGCCGCGTCAGGCGCCGGCCTCGCCGTTCCCGCTGGCGGTCAAGGGGCTCGCCGCGCGGTACGAGGGGCAGCGGCGGGAGGCGCTGGCCGGGTTCGACCTCACGCTGGAGCAGGGCAGGCGGATCGCCGTGGTCGGGGCTTCCGGTTCCGGCAAGACGACCCTCGCGCAGGTGCTGCTGCGGTTCCTCGACCCGGAGGAGGGCGCATACACGCTCGGCGGTGTGGACGCGTACGCGCTGGCCGGTGACGACGTACGGCGGCTCGTCGGGCTGTGTGCGCAGGACGCGCATCTCTTCGACAGTTCGGTGCGCGAGAACCTCTTGCTGGCCAGGAAGGACGCCACCGAGGACGAGCTTCGCCGGGCACTGGCCCGGGCCCGGTTGCTGGACTGGGCGGACTCGCTGCCGGACGGACTGGACACGCTGGTCGGCGAGCACGGGGCGCGGCTGTCCGGCGGTCAGCGCCAGCGGCTCGCGCTGGCCCGTGCCCTGTTGGCCGACTTCCCCGTCCTGATCCTCGACGAGCCCGCCGAGCATCTGGACCTGCCGACGGCCGACGCGCTCACCGCCGATCTGCTGGCCGCCACCGAGGGCCGTACGACGCTGCTGATCACGCACCGGCTGGCGGGGCTGGACGCGGTGGACGAGGTGATCGTCCTCGACGCGGGCCGGGTGGTGCAGCGGGGCGGGTACGCGGAGCTCGTCGCGGTGGACGGGCCGCTGCGGGCGACGGCGCTGCGGGAGGAGGCGGCGGAGACGCTGGTGGCGGCGCGGTGACCGGCACCCGGCCCGTGCGTGAGGCCTGGCGCAGCGGCCGGCGGAACCTGGTACGCCGGGCCGGCGACGGTCGTGGCGGTGGCGTCCCACCGAGGCGTCTCTCGGCTCGTTGGGAGGTCAGGCCGACCCTAGAAACGGTCCGCCAGCAGCTGTTCGATCACGACCGCCACGCCGTCCTCGTTGTTGGCGACCGTGCGGCCCGACGCGGCGGCGACGACATCGGGGTGGGCGTTGCCCATCGCGTACGAGCGGCCGGCCCAGGTCAGCATCTCGACGTCGTTGGGCATGTCCCCGAAGGCGACGACCTCGTCGTGCGCGATGCCGCGCTCGGCGCAGCACAGGGCGAGCGTGCTGGCCTTGGAGACGTCGGGGCCGCTCAGTTCCAGCAGGGCGCTGGGGCTGGAGCGGGTGACGTTGGCGCGGTCGCCGATCGCGATCCGGGCGAGGGTGAGGAAGGCGTCGGGATCGAGATCCGGGTGGTAGGCCAGGATCTTGAGCACGGGCTGGTCGGCGTCCGGACCGTCGGGGGCGAGGAGCCGCTCGGCGGGCTGGAGGTTGTCCGGTATCTCCAGGTGCAGCTTGGGATAGTCGGGCTCCTGGTGGAAGCCGTAGGTCTGCTCGACCGCGAACACCGTGCCGGGCGCCGCCTCGCGCAGCAGCCGTACGGCGTCCAGGGCGTTCGCGCGGGCCAGTTCGCGCACCTTCACGAACCGGTGGGCGCCGGCGCCGCCGTGCAGGTCGACCACGGCGGCGCCGTTGCCGCAGATCGCCAGGCCGTGGCCGTGGACGTGGTCGCTGACGACGTTCATCCAGCGTGCCGGGCGGCCGGTGACGAAGAAGACCTCGATGCCCGCCTCCTCGGCGGCGGCCAGCGCGGTGACGGTCCGCGGGGAGACCGATTTGTCGTCGCGCAGCAGCGTGCCGTCGAGGTCGGTGGCGATCAGCCGCGGTCGTACGGCGGCGGACGGGGTCCCGGGCTGTCTGGTCGCTGAGGTCACCCGGCCATTCTCGCGCATATGCCCGCACGCCCGTGCGGGACTCCGCACAGATGAGACGCAGATGACGCTCAGCGACACGGACGGCATCCGGTGCGCCGGACCGCCTTCCGCGTCAGCCCAGTTGAGCGAGCCCTTCCATGGCGATCTTCTCGAAGACCTTCTCGTCCGCGGCGAAGTCGGAGTCCGGGATGGGCCAGTGGATCACGATCTCGGTGAAACCCAGCTCCCGGTGCCGGCCGGCGAAGTCCACGAAGGCGTCCACGGACCGGAGGGGCCGGGAACGGTCCGGAGTGAAGCCGGTGAGCAGGACCTTGTCCAGCTCGGCAACGTCCCGCCCGGCGGCCGCGCAGACCTCGGACAGCTTGCCCAGCTGGCCGCGCAGGGCCTCGACGGACTGCTCCGGGGTGCCGGTCTCGTAGAGCTTCGGGTCGCCCGTGGTCACCCAGGCCTGTCCGTACCGCGCGGCGAGCTTGAGGCCGCGCGGACCGGTGGCCGCGACCGCGAACGGCAGCCGGGGCCGCTGCACGCAGCCGGGGATGTTGCGCGCCTCGTTCGCCGAGTAGAACCGGCCCTCCTGGGTCACCGCGTCCTCGGTGAGCAGCCGGTCGAGCAGCGGCACGAACTCGGCGAAGCGGTCGGCGCGCTCGCGCGGGCTCCACGGCTCCTGGCCGCTGTTCAAAAGCGCCGTCGCGTCGAAGCCGGTGCCGCCGGCGCCGACGCCGAGGGTGATCCGGCCGCCGGAGATGTCGTCGAGGGAGATCAGCTCCTTGGCGAGGGTCACCGGATGGCGGAAGTTCGGCGAGGTCACCAGCGTGCCGAGGCGCAGGGTCTCGGTGACGCCGGCGGCCGCGGTCAGGGTCGGGACCGCGCCGAACCAGGGTCCGTCACGGAAGGTGCGCCAGGACAGGTGGTCGTAGGTGTACGCGGTGTGGAAGCCCAGCTGTTCGGCCCGTGTCCAGGTCGAACGCCCGCCTTCGTTCCAGCGGCGGTAGGGCAGGATCACGGTGCTCAGACGCAGGCTCATGCGTTCGAGAGTAAGCGGCCCCACGGACAACGACCCAAACGATCAGCGGATGTTCCGGCTCAGCCACGGGCTCAGCAGGATCATCGGGACGTACTCGGTGTGCGTGCGGTCGCCGGGCAGCGGGACGACCAGGCGGTAGCCGGGCGGGAAGCGGCGCACCTTGACGTGGGCGAGGCCGTCGAAGACGGAGCGGACGAAGGCCGGCACGTCGTCGCGCGCGATGTCGGGGCACTCGACGCCCTCGACGGTGATCAGCGCGTCGTCGTCCGGATAGAGCCGCACGCTCACCCGGGGCAGGCCGCCGAACTCGACGTACGCCTCGTGCGGCAGGGAGCCGTCGGGGTCCGTGGTCACCCCGATGCCCGCGGCGCCGCGGCGGGAGGTGCGGTCGGCGCCGATGTCGTCGCTCACCTCGATCTCGCGCGCGTAGCGGGCGGCGAGGGCGCGCAGGGCGTCGACGGCGGCCTGGGTGGTCGGCAGGTGTCCGGGCGAGTGGTCCATACCACCGAGGACGGTGGCATGCGCGCGGAGGTTCCCCGAGAGGAGGGGAGAGCGCAGGTCAGCGGGGGCCGGGGAAGCGCAGGTATCGCGGCGGTACGGCCTTCGTCAGCCAGACGCCGTTGGCGCTGACGTGGAACACGTGGCCGTCGCGGTGCATGGCGCCGGCGTCCACGGCGAGCACGACGGGGCGTCCGCGGCGGGCACCGACCCGGGTGGCGGTCTCGCGATCGGCGGACAGGTGCACGTCGTGCCGGTTCATGGGCCGCAGCCCCTGCGCGCGGATCGCGTCCAGGGCGCGGGCGACGGTCCCGTGGTAGAGGTACGGCGGCGGGGTCGCCGCGGGCAGGCCGAGGTCGACCTCGATGCTGTGGCCCTGGCTGGCGCGGATCCTGTCGCCGTCGACCGCGAAGCGCTGTTTGTCGTTGGCGGCCACCACGTGGTCCAGCTCCTCGCGCGTGACCGGGAACCCGTGCGCGGCGGCCGCGGCGATCAGCGCGTCGATCTCCACCCAGCCGGCCGGGTCCGGGGTGAGCCCGATCCGCTCCGGCTGGTGGCGCAGGTGTCTGGAGAGGTATTTCGACACCTTCACGGTGCGTCTTTCGTCATGCTCGTCCTTCATGTGTCCAGCGTGCGCGAGAGACGCGGATCACGCAGGTCTTTTTTGTCCCCAGGTTTGATCCACAACCAACTGTGGTTATCCACAGTGGAATTGGTGAAACTGTGGATAAGTGACGGGCGATTTAGGGTGGTTCGTGAAGTTCCTTGCCCACAGAGGAAGCTGAGGCCATCCTGTCCAACACCCGTCCCCTCACCTCCCGTTCGGCTGCCAGTGCGATGAAATCGGCGACATGCGCCGGTCCAACGAGCCTTTCCACGGCGGAGATCGTCTCGGCGGGCAAGGGCACGGAGCGGGTGCCGGACGTTCCCTCCGCCGGCTTCTCGGCGACGAGGTGGGTACGCAGATGCCTGGTGGCCAACGTGCGCATGGCCCGCGCCAGTTCGGCCTCCACCGTCTGCTGGGCCAGCGGCCGCAGCCGGCGCACGAGGGAGGCCGCCTCCGCGGCGTGCGCGTCCGTGCGCCGCCCGGGATCGTTCAGGTAGCGCGCGAAGACGTACTCGGTGGTGAACTCCAGGAAACGGGCGGCGATGTGCTCGACCTGACCTCTCAACTCCCGCAGATGGTCCGAGATCGCCGACAGCGGAACCCCGGCCGCGTGCAACTCGACGGCCACGGCCAGCTCTTGCGGGCTCGGTACCGCGAACGTGTCCGGGTCGCCCTCGATCCGCTCCAGCACGCCCAGCTCGACCGCCTCCGCCACGGCGTCGTCGTCGGGCACGGCGCCGAAGCGGGCGTCGAGCTCGGCCCGGGTGACCCGGTCGGGGCGCTCGTCCGTCCACGGGCCCTCCACCTCGGTGACCAGACCGAGCACCCCGCCGAGGCCCCGGCCGGTGTCCCAGGCCTCCAGCAACTCCTTGATCGACGCCAGCGTGTAGCCACGGTCGAGGAGATGGGCGATCTGGCGCAGCCGGGTGACGTGCGCCTCGGAGTAGAGGTTGGCACGGCCCCGGCGCTCGGGCCGGGGGAGCAGACCGCGGTCCTGGTAGGCGCGGATGGTCCGCACCGTCGTGGCCGTGTGGTGTGCCAGGTCCTCGATGCGGTACGTCCGCGCGGGCGGCGGCCCGGTCACGTCACAGCCTCGGCTCCACGCGCGCGATGCGCCGCAGCGCCCCGGGCAGGAAACGGGACATGAGGTGGGCGCCGCGCGCCTCCGGGGTCACCGGGACGACCGCCTTGTCACCGATCACCGCGTCCAGGATCGCCTCGGCCACCTTCTCCGGCGGGTAGTTGCGCTTGCCGTACAGCCGGGCCGAGTTCTTCTGCCGGCGCTTCTCCTCCGTCTCGTCGACCCCGGCGAAGCGGGCCGTGGAGGTGATGTTGGTGTTGACGATGCCGGGGCAGATCGCGCTCACCCCGATGCCCTGACCGGTGAGTTCGGCCCGCAGGCACTCGGAGAGCATCAGCACCGCCGCCTTGGAGGTGCTGTAGGCGGGCAGGGCCCGGGAGGGCTGGAAGGCCGCCGCCGAGGCGATGTTGACGATGTGGCCGCCCTGGCCGCGCTCGCTCATCCGCGCGCCGAAGAGCCGGCAGCCGTGGATCACGCCCCACAGGTTGACGTCCAGGACCTTGCGCCAGTCGTCGGTCGTGGTGGCGAAGAAGGAGCCGGACAGGCCGATGCCCGCGTTGTTGACCAGCACGTCCAGCACGCCGTACTCGCGGTGCACCTTCTCGGCCAGCTTCTCCATGGCCTGCTCGTCGGAGACGTCGGCCGTCTCCCCCCAGGCCTCGGGCGCGCCGACGAGCCGGGACAGCTCGGCGGTGCGCGCGGCGGACTCGGCGTCGCGGTCGACGGCGACCACGCGCGCGCCGGCCTCCGCGAAGGCGAAGGCCGTGGCCCGGCCGATGCCGCTGCCCGCGCCGGTGACCAGCACCAACTGCCCGCCGAACCGGGCGGCGTGGCGGCCGGTGGCCTTCGGTTCCGGGCGGCCGCCGTCGACGGACATGATGAATTCCTCGATCCAGGAGGCGACTTGGTCGGGCCGGGTGCGCGGCACCCAGTGCTTGGCCGGGAGCGTGCGGCGGGTCAGCTGTGGCGCCCACCGCTCCAGGCCGTCGTAGAGCCGCTCGGACAGGAACGCGTCCCCCTGCGGCGTGATGAGCTGCACGGGCGCGTGTGCGTACGCGTCGGGGCGGGGCCTGGCCAGCCGGGCGCGGACGTTGTCCCGGTAGAGCCAGGCGCCGTGCGCCGCGTCGGAGGAGAGGGACGCGGTCGGGTAGTCGCCGCCGGGGACCTGCTCGACGCGCTCCAGGATGCGCGGCCAGCGCTTGCCGAGCGGGCCGCGCCAGGCCAGCTCGGGCAGCACGGGCGTGTGCAGCATGTAGACGTACCAGGACTTGGCGCCCTGGCCGAGGAGCTGGCCCACCCGGCGGGGCGTCGGCCGCTTCACGCGCGCGTTGATCCAGTGCCCGAAGTGGTCCAGGGACGGGCCGGAGATCGAGGTGAAGGAGGCGATGCGGCCCTCCGTGCGGCCCACCGTGACGAACTCCCACGACTGCACCGAGCCCCAGTCGTGCCCGACCAGGTGCACCGGCCGGTCCGGGCTGACCGCGTCCAGCACGGCCAGGAAGTCGTCGGTGAGCTTGGCCAGCGTGAAGCCGCCGCGCAGCGGCTGCGGCGCCGTCGAGCGGCCGTGGCCCCGGACGTCGTACAGCACCACGTGGAAGCGGCCGGCGAGGCGGCCGGCCACCTCCGACCAGACCTCCTTGCTGTCCGGGTAGCCGTGCACCAGCACCACCGTCGGCTGCTCCGGATCTCCCAGCTCGGCCACGCACAGCTCGACCCCGCCGGTCGCGATCCGGCGCTCCCGCGCCCCCTTCAGCGTCACGTCCGCCCTCGCCTCTCCCGCTCCGTCCGCCGTCACTTCTCCTCCGCCCAGCGCCGCACGTGCGGCAGATCGTCGTCCAGCCAGAACGCGCTCTGCTCGGGGTCCCTGGAGTCGGTGACCACGAGGATCTCCTCGAACTTCGCGCCCGTGCCCCGGAAGCCGAGGTGGGGTTCGACCGCCCACAGGCCCGGCTGCGGCGGGTGGTCGGAGAAGCGGTACGGCGACCACAGCGGCGACCAGCCTTCGCGGTGGCCGTGCAGCGCGTCGGCGGCCAGCCCCTTCAGGGACTGCGTGCCGAACCCGAACAGGTGCGGGGAGAAACGGCGCTGCTTCACCCGGTCCACCTTGTGGGCGATCACGCCGAACGGGTACGCGCGATGCCGGTTGGCGTAGCCCTGGCGGACCATGAGGCGGTCCACGTCCTCGTAGATCTCGCGCAGCGGGCGCCGCTCGCGCACCTCGCGCAGGATCAGCTCCCGGTGCGCCTCCAGGTCGGCCATCAGCCGGTCCTGCACCGGGTTGACCCCGAGGGAGCCCGAGTAGCCGATGTCCGCCGTGTATCCCTCGTAGACCGGCGCCATGTCCAGGATGAACGGCATCCCGGGCGCCAGGGCGCGGTCGGTGGGGAAGAACTGGAACGGGACGCGGAAGTTCACGAACGCCGTGCGGTCGCCGAACCAGGCGAAGGGCAGATGGAACCAGTCCCGCACCCCGCGCTCGCGCAGCCACTCGCGCTGCATCCGCGCCGCCTCGCGCTCCGTCACACCCGGCTCCAGGCGCGCCGCGACCGCCTCCGCGCACTCGTAGGCGAGGCGCTGCACCCGCCTGAACCCCCGTAGCTCCACGGAGAGTTCGCTGCTCACTGCCGTCGTCATGCCGCCCCGTCCCGTCGTGCCGCCGACTCGACGCGTCGCCTCGTCGACTGCGGTACGCGTCCGTAACTTGACACTGGTGAATGTGACAGTTGTTAGAGGCGGCGTCAATAGGAGGGACGGCAGGCTGTGGAAAACCTGCGGTAACCCTTAGGCAGGGCATCCCTTAGGGCCCCGTAATACCTGGGACTGACACGAAGACGGCTCTGAGGTCTGACGACCGGCGTGGCCCGCGTCACTACCGTCGTATGCGTGACTGTGATCGCGACCGAAAGCCTGAGCAAGCGGTTCCCCCGGGTGACCGCTCTCGACCGGCTGTCCGTGGACATCGGACCCGGTGTGACCGGACTCGTCGGTGCCAACGGCGCCGGCAAGTCCACCCTGATCAAGATCCTGCTGGGTCTGTCCCCCGCCACGGAGGGCCGCGCCGAGGTGCTCGGCCTGGACGTCGCCGCCCCGTCGTCGGGCCGCGCCATCCGCGAGCGCGTCGGGTACATGCCGGAGCACGACTGCCTGCCGCCCGACGTCTCGGCCACCGAGTTCGTCGTCCACATGGCGCGCATGTCCGGCCTGCCGCCCGCCGCCGCGCGCGAGCGCACCGCGGACACCTTGCGCCACGTCGGCCTGTACGAGGAGCGCTACCGCCCCATCGGCGGCTACTCCACGGGCATGAAGCAGCGGGTCAAGCTCGCCCAGGCGCTGGTGCACGATCCGGAGCTGGTCTTCCTGGACGAGCCGACCAACGGTCTCGACCCGGTCGGGCGGGACGACATGCTCGGCCTGATCCGCCGCATCCACACCGACTTCGGCATCTCCGTCCTGGTCACCTCCCATCTGCTGGGCGAGCTGGAGCGCACCTGCGACCACGTCGTCGTCATCGACGGCGGCAAGCTCCTGCGCTCCAGCTCCACCACCGACTTCACCCGGACCACGACCACCCTGGCGATCGAGGTCACCGACAGCGAGACCCACCCCGACGGCACCCGCGCGGTCCGCGAGGCGCTCCACGCGCGCGGGCTGGACACGCGGAACGAGGGCGCCGGACTGCCCGGCGCGGGCCACATCCTGCTGCTGACCGCCGAGGGCGAGGAGACGTACGACCTCGTCCGGGACGTCGTCGCCGACCTCGGCCTCGGCCTGGTGCGCATGGAGCAGCGCCGGCACCACATCTCCGAGGTGTTCACCGACGACGGACACAGCAGCGACGAGCAGCGGAAGGAGGCCGTCGGACATGGCGGTTGAGCACCCCCTGCCGGCCCCGGCCGGCGACCAGACCCGCATCCACGACATCGGCTACCGCGGCTACGACGGCCCCCGCCTCGGCCGCGCCTACGCCCGCCGCTCGCTGTTCGCGCAGTCCCTGCGCGGCTCCTACGGACTCGGCCGCTCGGTGAAGTCCAAGGTGCTGCCGATGGTCCTGTTCGCGGTGATGTGCGTGCCCGCCGCCATCATGGTGGCCGTCACGGTCTTCACCAAGGCACACGAACTGCCCGTGACCTACACGCGTTACGCGATCATCATGCAGGCCGTGATCAGTCTGTACGTCGCCGCGCAGGCACCCCAGTCCGTCTCCCGCGACCTGCGCTTCAAGACCGTGCCGCTGTACTTCTCGCGGCCCATCGAGACCGCCGACTACGTCCGCGCCAAGTTCGCGTCGCTCGCCTCGGCGATCTTCATCCTGACCGCCACTCCCCTGCTCGTGATGTATGTGGGCGCGCTGCTGGCCAAGCTGGGCTTCGCCCACCAGACGAAGGAATTCGCCGAAGGACTGGTCTCCGTGGCGCTGCTCTCCCTGCTGTTCGCCGGCATCGGCCTGGTCATCGCCGCCGTCACCCCGCGCCGGGGCTTCGGCATCGCCGCCGTGATCGCCGTGATGATCATCTCCTACGGCGCGGTCTCCACGCTCCAGGCCATCGCCAACGTGCAGAACCATTCCTCCGCCATCCCGTGGATCGGCCTGTTCTCGCCCGTCACGCTCATCGACGGCGTCCAGTCGGCCTTCCTCGGCGCGACCGCCCGCAACCCCGGCGCGATCAACCCGTCGGCCGGACAGGGCGTGGTCTACGTCCTGGTCGTGCTCGGCCTGATCGCCGGCAGCTACGGCCTGCTGATGCGCCGCTACAAGAAGGTGGGATTGTGACCACGCTCAGCATCGACCACGTCTCCCGCTGGTTCGGCAACGTGGTCGCCGTCAACGACATCACGATGACGATCGGCCCCGGCGTCACCGGCCTGCTCGGCCCCAACGGCGCCGGAAAGTCCACCCTGATCAACATGATGGGCGGCTTCCTCGCCCCCTCCACCGGCACGGTCACCCTCGACGGACAGCCGGTGTGGCGCAACGAGGCCATCTACCGGCGCATCGGCATCGTCCCCGAGCGCGAGGCGATGTACGACTTCCTCACCGGCCGCGAATTCGTCGTGGCCAACGCCGAGTTGCACGGCCTGGGAGCGAGCGCGGCCCAGAAGGCCCTGGCCACGGTCGAGATGGAGTACGCGCAGGACCGGCGGATCTCGACGTACTCCAAGGGCATGCGGCAGCGCGTGAAGATGGCGAGCGCCCTCGTCCACGAGCCGTCGCTGCTCCTGCTGGACGAGCCGTTCAACGGCATGGACCCGCGCCAGCGCATGCAACTGATGGACCTGCTGCGGAAGATGGGCGACGAGGGCCGCACCGTGCTGTTCTCCTCGCACATCCTCGAAGAGGTCGAGCAGCTCGCCCGGCACATCGAGGTCGTCGTCGCGGGCCGGCACGCGGCCAGCGGCGACTTCCGCAGGATCCGCCGCCTGATGACCGACCGCCCGCACCGCTACCTCGTCCGCTCCAGCGACGACCGCGCCCTCGCGGCCGCGCTGATCGCCGACCCCTCGACGTCCGGCATCGAGGTGGACCACAGCGAGGGCGCGCTGCGCATCCAGGCCGTCGACTTCGGCCGCTTCACCGCTCTGCTGCCGAAGGTCGCCCGTGACCACGGCATCCGGCTCCTCACGGTCTCGCCGTCCGACGAGTCCCTGGAGTCCGTCTTTTCGTACCTGGTCGCGGCGTAGGAGGCCGAAGATGTACGACCCCACCGTCGCCCGGCTCACCTACCGGGCCCTGCTCGGCCGTCGCCGGGCCCTCATCCTCGGCGCGCTGCCGCTGCTGCTGATCGTGCTCGCCGTGGCCGTGCGGGCCCTGACCGGCGCCGACGACCAGACCGCGGCCGACGTCCTCGGCGGCTTCGCGATCGCCACGATGGTGCCGATCATCGGCGTCATCGCGGGCACAGGAGCGATCGGCCCGGAGATCGACGACGGCTCCGTCGTCTACCTGCTGTCCAAGCCGCTGAAGCGGCCCACGATCATCTTCACCAAGCTGATCGTCGCCATCGCCGTGACCATGGTCTTCTCGGCGCTGCCGACCCTGATCGCGGGCCTGATCCTCAACGGCAACGGCCAGCAGATCGCCGTCGCCTACACGGTCGCCGCGCTGGTCTCGTCCATCGCCTACTCGGCGCTGTTCCTGCTGCTCGGCACGGTCTCCCGGCACGCCGTGGTCTTCGGGCTCGTCTACGCACTGGTCTGGGAGGCGTTGTTCGGCTCCCTGGTGCCCGGTGCGCGCACGCTCAGCGTCCAGCAGTGGTCGCTGGCCGTCGCGCACAAGGTCGCCGGCGGGGACCTCGTGACCTCCACCGTGGGCCTGCCGACGGCCACGGTGCTGCTGGTCGCGGTCACCGTGCTGGCCACCTGGTACGCGGGCCAGAAGCTGCGGGCGCTGAAGCTCGCGGGCGAGGAGTAGGCCCCCCGGCGGCTTGACGGGGACTTCACACCGGTCCGGGCAAAATCAAGCAAAGCGGATGCAGGGCGAGGAGGTCGTCGATGACGGAGGAGACACCGGAGAGCGACGGGCGCGGGCGGTCCGGGGGCGACGTCTGGGACGGGCCGGACGAACTGGTCCTGGACGAGGCCTTCATACGCGGCGCCGAGACCTCCGAACCGTCCGCGCGGGCCCGGATGCTCGCCGCCCGCTGGCGTGCCGAGGAGCCGGAGCCGCAGCCATGGCGCTCCGACGAGCCGCCAGCGGGCTGGTTCTTCGGCAAGGCCCGGCGCCGCAGGTGGCGCCGCCGGTAATTCGGTGGCGCCCAACTCGGCGGCGGGGCAGAGTGATTGTGCCCCATCCGCCGGGATCGTCCCGGCGCCGTGATCCGGGAGTGGAGGTGGGCGATGCCCATGCACGGCACTGCGCCCAGCTCCCGACAGGACAGCCCGAGGCCGGCTCCGGTGTAGCTACCCCACCGTGGAGCCACGGGAGCTGTCCGGGGCGGCCGCGAGGCGCTGCCGCTGTGGTAGGGCCGGTCTTCAGCCGGGGTTGGTCATGTCGGCGCCCCGTGTTGCAGGCTGGGCCATCCGTTCCGCCCTGCGGAACGACGGCCACAGCGGTCGGCCACGCGGCCGCCTCCCCGGCCTTCAGCCCAGCAACCGCTCCAACACCACCGCGATCCCGTCGTCCTCGTTGGATGTGGTCACCTCGTCGGCCACCTCGCGCAGCGCCTCATGGGCGTTGGCCATGGCCACGCCCCGGGCGGCCCAGGCGAACATCGGGATGTCGTTGGGCATGTCGCCGAAGGCGATCGTGTCCGCGGCCTTCAGGCCCAGGCGGCGGGCCGCCAGGGACAGACCCGTGGCCTTGGAGAGGCCGAGCGGGAGCAGTTCGACGATGCCCTCGCCCGCCATGGCCACGGTGACGAAGCCGCCGGCCGCGCGCTCGGCCGCCTGCGCCAGTTCGTCGTCGGACAGCGTCGGGTGCTGTATGTAGATCTTGTTCAGCGGGGCCGTCCAGAGGTCGGACGCGTCCGTGAAGGGGATCGCGGGCAGCGCGCCCGTGACCGCGTAGCCCGGCCCGACCAGCACATCGCCGTCCAGGCCGTCCCGGCTCGCCGCCAGGTACAGCGGACCCACCTCGGCCTCGATCTTGGCCAGGGCGACACCCGCCAGCTGACGGTCCAGGGTGACCGAGGTCAGCAGGCGGTGCGCGCCGGCGTCGTAGACCTGCGCGCCCTGGCCGCAGACGGCGAGGCCGTCGTAGCCGAGGTCGTCCAGGATGTGCCGGGTCCAGGGGACGGCGCGGCCGGTGACGACGATGTGGGCCGCGCCCGCCGCGGTGGCCGCGGCGAGCGCGTCACGGGTGCGCTGCGAGACCGACTCGTCGGAGCGCAGGAGCGTTCCGTCGAGGTCGGTCGCGATCAGCCGGTACGCAAAGCCGGTCACTGCGCGGCCGGCTCCAGGACCTCGCGGCCGCCCAGGTAGGGGCGCAGCACCTCGGGGACCCGGACGGAGCCGTCGGCCAGCTGGTGGTTCTCCAGGATCGCCACGATCGTGCGCGGTACGGCGCACAGCGTGCCGTTGAGCGTGGCGAGCGGCTTGACCTGCTTGCCGTCACGCATGCGGATCGACAGCCGGCGGGACTGGAACTCGGTGCAGTCCGACGTCGAGGTCAGCTCGCGGTACTTGCCCTGGGTCGGGATCCACGCCTCGCAGTCGTACTTGCGGGCGGCCGAGGAGCCGAGGTCGGCGGAGGCGACGTCGATCACGCGGAACGGCAGCTCCAGCGAGGTCAGCCACTGCTTCTCCCACTCCAGCAGGCGCTGGTGCTCATTGCGGGAGTCCTCGGGGTCGACGTACGAGAACATCTCGACCTTGTCGAACTGGTGCACCCGGAAGATGCCCCGGGTGTCCTTTCCGTGCGAGCCGGCCTCGCGGCGGAAGCAGGGCGAGAAGCCCGCGTACCGCAGCGGCAGCCGGTCGGCGTCGATGATCTCGTCCATGTGGTACGCCGCGAGCGCGACCTCGGAGGTGCCGACCAGGTACAGGTCGTCCTTGTCGAGGTGGTAGACGTCCTGGGCCGCCTGGCCGAGGAAGCCGGTGCCCGCCATGGACTGGGGGCGGACGAGGGCCGGCACGAGCATGGGGGTGAAGCCCGCGGCCGTGGCCTGGGCCATCGCCGCGTTCACCAGGGCCAGCTCCAGCAGGGCGCCGACACCGGTGAGGAAGTAGAAGCGGGAGCCGGAGACCTTGGCGCCGCGCTCCACGTCGATCGCGCCGAGCAGCTGGCCCAGCTCCAGGTGGTCCTTGGGCTCGAAGCCCTCGGCACCGAAGTCGCGGATCGTGCCGTGCGTCTCCAGCGTGACGAAGTCCTCCTCGCCGCCGACGGGCACGTCGGGGTGGACGAGGTTGCCGAGCCGGAGCAGCAGCTCCTGGGTCTCGGCGTCGGCCGCGTCGCGGTCGGCGTCGGCGGCCTTGACGTCGGCGGCGAGCTGGCCGGCCTTCTTCAGCAGCTCGGCCTTCTCGTCGCCGGTGGCCTTGGGGATCAGCTTGCCGAGCTGCTTCTGCTCGGCGCGCAGCTCGTCGAAGCGGACGCCGGAGGACCTGCGCCGCTCGTCGGCAGACAGGAGGGAGTCGACGAGCGCGACATCCTCTCCACGGGCGCGCTGGGACGCGCGCACACGGTCGGGGTCCTCACGAAGCAGGCGAAGGTCAATCACGAGGCCAAGGCTACCGGTGCGGGCTCGTCGCTCACGAATCACTATTCCGTGGAGTTCCGATGCGCCACAATTTGTCACTTACGTTCCGTTATGAACGAATTGCGGAACGTGTCGGAACTGGTCAAGGGAAAGTGTCTCACTCCCTGGGACGGAGCACGCCTCCGGCGTCGGGTTGACCGGAATCCCTTGTGGAGAACGGGACTTCACAGCCGTGCTGTCCACAGGAATCCACACCCTCCCGAGAGTTATCCACAGGCTGTGTGGAAGATCTGTGGACTTCGGAATTGATCACTCCGGAACTTCCTGGCTGAGTGAAGAATTCCCAGGACAAACCTGGGTGACACCCACTTTCGGTGGAAAGCGGTCGCTCCAAAAGATGAATCAAAGGAAACGGGTGGACGAAGGGTGAGGCGCGGACCGATGGCCGCATCGGGGATGTGAGGGACGATTTGTCGACCGACTCATGCGCCCCTGTCGACTTGTCCCCAGGTCGAGAAGCGGACCTGTGGATAACTTCTGTGGATAACGATGATGTGCAGGTAGGACTGGCTGGAAACGGGCCACGACGGGTCCCGCGGCCTGATCGGCCCGATCAGAACCGGCCGTCCTGGCAGCGCGCCACCCAGTCCGAAGCGGCCATGAACTCCTCGTCCGAGGCCCATGCCGGCGTCGGCCGGGCCTCGGACGACGTGATGTCCGCGCGAGGGTAGGAGCCCAGGAAGCGCACCTGGAGGCAGATCCGCTTCAGCCCCATCAACGCCTCCGCCATCCGCCGGTCGGAGATATGGCCCTCCGCGTCGATGCAGAAGCAGTAGTTGCCGATCCCGGCCCCGGTCGGCCGGGACTGGAGCAGCATGAGGTTGATCCCGCGCGAGGCGAACTCGCCGAGCAGGTCGCGCAGGCCGCCGGGGTGGTCGTCGCGCTGCCACAGCACCACCGAGGTCTTGTCGGCACCGGTCGGCGCGGCGGGCCGGGCCGGGCGGCCGACCAGCACGAACCGGGTCTGCGCGTTCTCCGCGTCGTGGATCTCGGTCTCCAGGGCCACCAGGCCGTACCGGGCGGCGGCGAACTCGCCCGCGAACGCGGCGTCGTAGCGGCCCTCCTGGACCAGGCGGGCGGCGTCCGCATTGGAGGCGGCCGACTCCCAGACCGCGTCCGGGAGGTGCGTGCGCAGCCAGTTGCGCACCTGCGGCTGGGCCGCCGGGTGGGCGGAGACAGTCTTGATGTCGGTGAGCTTCGTGCCGGGCCGGACCAGCAGCGCGAAGGTGATCGAGAGCAGCACCTCGCGGTAGATGGTCAGCGGTTCACCCGCGACCAGCTCGTCCAGGGTGGTGGTGATGCCGCCCTCGACGGAGTTCTCGATCGGCACGAACGCGGCCTCGGCCTCGCCCGCCCGCACCGCGTCCAGCGCGGACTGCACCGACACGTACGGGATCAGCTCCCGGGTGGCCGCTTCCGGGAGTGTCTGCAGGGCGACTTCGGTGAAGGTGCCCTCGGGGCCGAGATACGCATAGCTCGCTGGCATGTCCCTCACCCTAGTGGCCGCGGGCCGCCCCGGCCCGGCCGTCTCACGAGAGCCACTCGACCGGATGGTTTGAACCGGGAAAGCCCAGTAAAACCGGTAAACCCCGTAACCTCGCCGAATTCCGGGCTAGCCCTCCAGCAGCCGCTGCCCCACGTACTCGCCCCGCGCCGCACCGCCCGGCACCGCGAACAGCCCGCTCGCCTCGTGCCGGATGAACTGCGACAGCGCGTCGCCCCGGTCGAGCTTGCGCTGCACCGGGACGAAGCCGCGCAGCGGGTCCGCCTGCCAGCACACGAAGAGAAGACCGGCGTCGGGCGTACCGTCCGCGTCGAAGCCGTCGTGGTACGAGAACGGGCGCCGCAGCAGGGCCGCGCCGCCGTTCCTGTCGGGCCGGGTGATCCGGGCGTGCGCGTTGAGCGGGACGACGTAATTGCCCTGGGAGTCGGTCTTCTCCAGATCCATCGGGGTCGTCTCGTCGCCCCCGGACAGCGCCGCCCCGTTGGCCTTGCGTCGCCCGATGACCTGTTCCTGGGCGGCCACCGACAGCTTCTCCCAGTCGTCCAGGAGCATCCGGATACGGCGTACGACGGCGTACGAGCCGTTCGCCATCCAGGCGGGCTCGCCCGAGGCGGGCACGAAGATCCGCCGGTCGAAGTCGGAGTCGGCCGGCTTCGGGTTGCGGGTGCCGTCGAGCTGGCCCATGAGGTTACGGGCCGTCATGGGGTGCGCGGTGGCGCCCGGGCTGCGGTTGAACCCGTTCATCTGCCAGCGCAGCCGGGCCGCTCCGCCCGCGTCCTTCTGGATCGCGCGCAGGGCGTGGAAGGCGACCAGAGCGTCGTTCGCGCCGATCTGCACCCACAGGTCGCCGTCACTGCGCGCCTTGTCCAGGTGGTCGGAGGAGAAGTCCGGCAGCGGGTCCAGCGCGCCCGGCCGCTGCGCGTCCAGGCCGGTCTTCCCGAAGAAGCCGTGCCCGAAGCCGAAGGTGATCGTCAGCGAGGAGGGGCCGGCGTCGCGGGCCACGTCGGTGTCGTCGTGCGGCGCGGCCTCGCCCGCCATCAGCCGTTCGGCCGTCGCCGACCAGCGGCGCAGCAGGGCCGCCGCCTCCTTGCGGCCCGCGCCCGCCGCCAGGTCGAAGGCGGCGAGATGGCCGCGCGCCTGGAGGCCCTCGGTGATGCCGGGCTGATGTTTCCCGTGAAACATCGCCCGGTCGGACCCCACCGAGGTGAGCGGGGTGGCCGAGGCGGGTGCGGTGGCGTAGCCCACGGCCCCGCCGGCCGTGCCGAGCACGAGCCCGGTGGCGCCGGCGGTGCCGAGCAGCGCGCGCCGGGAGACACCGTGGCCGCGTGCGGACTCGGAGGACTGCGACACCTCGGCGGAGGTGCGGACCTGCGGGACGGACTGGTCGGTCATGGTGTGGTTCAGCCGATCTGCGCGTTCTTGGAGACGGTCACCTGGTCGATGTCGGAGGTCCGCACGGTGACGGCGACCTTCCAGTCGCCGGCCATGGGGATCTGTACCCCGCTCGCCGACCAGTGGCCGGTGGTGACGTGCTCGGGGGTTACGGGGAGGGGGCCGATCTTCTTCGCCTCAAGGGTGAATTCGACCTTCACCTCAGGGATGTCGAAGGGTTTGCCGCTGGCGTTCTGGACGTACAGATGCATCTCGTTCGCGCCCACGCCCGCGGGGTCGAGGTCGATGCTGACAACGCCCTTGCCGTTGGTGCCGCCGGTGTCGAAGGGCATGTCCAGGGTCAGCGCGCCGTTCGTGGGCGCGGTGGCGGCACCGGCCGAGGAGGAGGTGGCGGCCTTGGCCTCCAGTTCGGTGCGGCCGGGCTCGGTCTGGGTCAGCCAGGTGGTCACGGCGAGCAGTACGACCGCGACGCCCGCCTCGGCGAGCACCGAGCGGCGCAGGCCGAAGCGGTGGGCGTCGCCGTCGCGCAGCCGCTTCTGCCGGGCAGCGGCCATGGCGGCCCGCTGCCGGGCGAGTTGCTCGGCCCGTTGCGGGTTGCCGCTGGTCCGGCCCTTGCCGGTGCCCTTGCCGGCGCTGTTGTCGGCGCTCTTGTCGGCGGACTGCTTGGCCGCGCCGGTCGTCACCCGCTCCTTTTCGGCCTCCGTCGCCTTCTCCGCCTCCCGGGCGGACGCCTCCTCCGCCTCGGCCTCCGCGCCGGTGACGCCGGTGAGCCGCCGGGTCCAGCGCCGTGACACCGATGCGATGGCGACCATCACGGCCACCAGACCGATCTTGACCAGCAGCAGCTGGCCGTACCGCGTGTCGGTGAAGGCCGACCAGGAGCCGAGCTGGCGCCAGGACTGGTAGGTGCCGGTGGCGACGAGCGTGACGACGGAGCAGAAGGCGAGCCGGGAGAAGCGGTGGACGGCGGCGGCCTCGACCGGTGTCTCGGCGGGCGCCCGGTACAGGGCGACCAGCAGCGCGGTGAGCCCGCCCAGCCAGGCGGCGGCGGCGAGCAGATGGAGGACGTCGACGGGCATGGCGATGCCCGGCTGGAGCCCGACCGAGGCGTGCTCGGCCATGGCCCAGCTGGTGGCGAGCCCGGCCGCGACGACCACTCCGCCGATCGCCAGCCCGAAGGTCAGGTCGCGCTTCTCCTGGCCCTCTTCCCGCTTGGTGTAGGCGCCGAAGAGGACGGCGATGAAGAGCGCGGCGGCGGCGAGCAGCAACAGCCGCGAGACCAGGGCGGCGCCGGTCTTCGTCTGGAGCACCGGCCCGAGCAGCCCGAGGTCGAAGACGTCGCCGAACTTCCCGCTGGTGGTGTACGCGCCGCGCAGGAGCAGCAGCCACAGGGTGGCCGCGGTGAGCGTGAGCCAGCCGCCGACGACCAGGCGCTGCACGGGCCGTACGCCCGCGCCGCGCTGCCAGCAGGCGAGCACGAAGGCGGCGCCGCCGGCGAGCACGATGAAGCCGGCGTACGACGCGTACCGCCCGATCGCGTAGAGCGCGCCCACGGTGCCGCCGCCCGCGGTCGGTCCGGTGCCGCTGACGACCGTCGGCGAGGGCGCCCCGATGGAGAAGGTGTAGGCGCCGGAGACGGGGTGGCTGTCGGCCGAGACGATCTGGTAGGTGACCGTGTAGGTGCCCTTGCCCAGCCCGCTCCTGAGCTTGATGCCGTACGTCGTCCCGCTCAGGTTGGCGGGCTTGCCGGTCTGCACCGGCCTGCCGCGCGGGTCGAGGACGCGCAGGGAGTCGTCGTTCGTCGCCACCTTCTCGGAGAAGGTGAGCGCCACCTGGCCGGGCGCCTGCTTGACCACCACCCCCTGGGCCGGGTCGCTGCCGGTCAGCGCGGCGTGCGCGGAGGCCGGGGCGGCGCCCGCGAGCAGCACGCCGGCGACGGCGAACAGCAGCAGCACCAGGCTGCGCAGGGCGCCGTTCCTCCCCTTGGGGGTGATGGTCCGCGTCAAGGTGGTCCCTCCCTCAGTGGCCGGTCGACGGGTTGTACGTCGCGGACTTCACCGGCATCTCGACGGTGAGGGGCCCGGACGTGGCGAACGTGAGTTTCACGGTGACCGTCTGGCCCTGCTTCGGCTGTCGCTTCAGCCTCTCGAACATCAGATGGTTGCCACCGCTTTTGAACACGAGTTGACCGTGGGCGGGTATGGCGAAGGAGGTCTGCTCCCGCATGGTGCCGCCCGTGGTGCTGTGCATGGTGACCTGGCCGGCCGCCTCGCTCGTCACCGAGGTCAGCTCCTCCTTGGCGCCTCCCTTGTTGGTGATCGTCAGGAAGCCGGCCGCCATGTCGGCGGAGACGGGCTGCGGCATGTACGACCCGCTCACCGACAGCTCGGGCTTCGAAGAACCGGAGCCGGACCCGGAACCGGAGTCCGAGCAGCCGGCGAGGGCCAGCACGCCGGCGAGCGCGGCGGCCGTGCTCACCAGGGCGGAGCGGCGCGTCACGGGACGGTTCACGGGTTGGCTCCCTTGACGAGCTTGGGCAGGTCCTTGGTGTAGTCGTCGACGGTGGCGTTCTCGCCGTAGAGGACGTAACCGCCGTTGGTCTTCGGCGAGAACGCCATGACCTGGGTGCCGTGGACCGAGACGAGCTTGCCGTTCTTGTCCTTCGTCGTCGGCTCCACGGAGATGCCGACGGAGCGGGCACCGGCCTGGATGGTGGCGAAGTCACCGGTCAGGCCGATGAACTGGGGGTCGATGCCCTTGAGCCACTTGCCCAGCTCGGTGGAGGTGTCGCGGCCGGGGTCGGTGGTGACGAACACGACCCGGAGGTCGTCCTGCTCGGCCTTGGGCAGCGCCTTCTTGGCGACGGCGATGTTGCTCATCGTCGTCGGGCAGATGTCGGGGCAGTGGGTGTAGCCGAAGTAGAGCAGGGTCGGGTGGCCCTGGGTCTCCTTGCGGAGGTCGTACTTCTTGCCGTGCGTGTCCGTGAGGACCAGGTCCGGCTTGGCGAAGGGCTGGTCGAGCACGGTGGCGGCCTTGCCGGAGTCGGACTCCTGCGAGACCGCGGTGACCGGTGCGGTGCTGTCGGAGCCGCTGCCGCAGGCGGAGAGGGCGAGACCGGCGGTGGCGGCGAGCAGTACGGCCGCTGCGAACGTCTTCTTGCGCATAGAGAAATGTCCCAGATGTAAGAACTCCGGTGCGCACCGGGGCCGGACGGGCGGGTCCCGCGGGCGGGCCGTTCGAACCTGTCGTACGACCCCGGTGCGCGCTTCGGAAGGAAGGGGGCTAGGCGGTCCGGCGGCGGCCCGCGAAGACGCCGTAGGCCACGCCCGCGGCGCCGACGACGATGCCGATGGTGCCGAGCACGCGCGCGGTGGTGTCGGTGTCGTGCGCGCCGGAGTCCGTGGCGGAGGCCGCGGTCTCGGTCTTGTCGGAGGTGTCCTTGGCGTCCGCCGAGCCGCCGTGGCCGTCGGTCGCGGCGGACAGCTGGAGGACGGGGGCCGGGTTCTCCGGCTCGTCCTGGCCCGCCTGCGGTACCTCGATCCAGCGCACCACTTCGTTGTCGGAGTAGGTCTGGAGCGCCTTGAACACGAGCTGGTCGGTGTTGTCCGGCAGGGCGCCGATGGAGAGCGGGAACTTCTGGAAGTAGCCGGGCTGGACGCCCTTGCCGTCGGCGGCGGTCCAGGTGACCTGGGAGACGGCCTCGTCGATCTTCTCGCCGTGCACGGTCAGCGGCTTGTCCAGCTTGGACTTGGTGACCTTCACGTTCCATCCGGCGATCGGCTCGGGCATGACCGAGGCGAGCGGGTGGTCTGTGGGGAAGGTGACCTCGACCTTGGTGGTCGAGGCGTTGTCGCGTTCGTTGGGGACCTTGAAGTCGACGACCGCGTAGCCGCCCTTGGCCGCGGCCCCCTCCGGCTGCACGGAGACGTGCGCGAAGGCGGGGGCGGACAGGGCGAGGACGGCCGTGCCCGCGACGGCGGTGGCGGCGGTGACCCGAGAGGCGATACGGGAAGCCTGCATGGCAGGAGCACTCCACTGGTGAGAGTTCCGGTGATGAAGTGAGGTACGCGTGCGCACACGCGCGTGCCGCGCGACGGCGGCCTCTTCACGGTCGGAACCGGGTGCCCGGTCGGAACCGGGGCGGAGTGCGCGCGTCGCGTCAGGCGGCGAGGTGGAAGTCGGCGGCGGGCGGGCCGCGCCGGATCACCGCGTGCCGGAGCGCGGTGGTGTGCGGGGCGGGCGCCTCGTCCCGGGCGGTACGACGGCCGCGCGGGAAGGGGCCGGCGGCGGGCAGCAGCCCGGCGCACAGGGCGCACGCCAGCGCGAGCGCCGCGCGCAGGGACCGTACGAGCGCCCCTTCGGCGACTCCGTGCGCCGACAGCTCGATCAGCCGCAGCAGCGCCAGATCGCCGCGGCGCAGCAGCCAGCCGGCGGCGACGGCCGCGAGGACGTGGCCGAGCAGCATCGGCAGCGAGGGCAGCAGCCCCGCGGCGGAGCCGGTGGCCCCGCGCGCGCCGGACAGGGTGCCCAGGGTGGCGACGGGCCGGCCGGCGCGGTCGATGAGGCGCGCGTCGAGCAACAGGTGGAAGGCGTGTCCGGGGGTGAGCGCGGCGGCGTTCGAGCCGCACAGCAGTCGGGCGGCGTTCTCCACGAGCGCGGCGTCGCTGAGCGACGAACCCGTGGTGCCCGGCGCGCCGGCCGCCCCCGGGGTGGCCATCACCATGCCGCCGGAGGCCATCGCGGCCCCGTGCTGGCCCAGCCCGAACAGCGCGTGCAGCGCGGTCTGGCCGAGCGCGAGCAGCGCGGCGATGCCGGGCAGCGAGCGGGCCCGCCCGGCGAGCGGCACGACGACCAGCAGACAGCCCAGGAACCCGGCGCCGAGCGTCCACAGCGGCACGCCCGCGCAGGAGGCCAGGGTGTGTCCGCACGCGGCCAGCACGACGCAGACCGCGGCGAACACCGCGGCCCGCAGGATCCGGAGCCCGGCTCCGGGGTGCGCCGTGCGCGCGTGGGGGGCAGTCATGGCGGCCTCATCATCGCACTGCCCTTATCGGCTTCCTACGGCAGGGCGTGGGAGCCGGCCAGGGGCAGGACGCGGGAGCCGGCCCGCCGGCAGCGCGCTCGGGCCGTCCCTCATACACCGATTCCTCCCGCCGCGCATCGGCTGTATGGGCGGTGTCACGTCAACGGTGTGCTTACGGCCCCCTATGGACGGCAATAGGTATCGGTATGTCGAGCCGCGGCCAGGAGGCTGGAGCATGAGCATCTGGTGGTCACTCCATCTGCGTCGCGAAGCTGCGAGCGTGCCGCTCGCCCGGCGGTTGCTGATCGGCACCATGGAGACGGCGGGCGTCGACCCCGAGATCTCCTACGACCTGTCCGTCGCCCTGAGCGAGGCCTGCGCGAACGCGGTCGAGCACGGCGGGGACGGATCCCGGGACGGCTCGGTGGAGGCGTACCGGGTGACGGCGTACCTCGACGGCGAGAAGTGCCGTATCGAAGTGGCCGACTCGGGGTCCGGGTTCGGCCCGGGGTTCACCCGCACCCAGGACATCCGTCCCGCCCGCGCGGACGCCGAGCACGGCCGCGGGCTGTGTCTGATCCGGGAGCTGGCCGATCACGTCCACATCGGCGCCAAGCCGGGCCGCGGCGGGACGGTGGTCAGCTTCGACAAGATCCTCAAGTGGACGAAGGACCCGTCACTGCTGACGGCGTGACGGCACGACGGCGGGGGCGCGCCCGCGGCCCGACCGGTGGACGTCCGTCAGCCGTCCGTCAGCCGTCCAGCACCTTCGCCAGCGCCTCCAGCGCGTCCGGATACGCCCGTTCCCGCGGTGTGCCGTAGCCGACGACCAGGCCCTGGGGGCGGTCGGCAGGGGCGCCGGGGGTGTGCCAGTGGTCGCCCAAGGTGCCGACGGCCAGGCCCTGCTCCTGCGCGCGGGCGAGGGCCTCGGCCTCGTCGGGTACGTCGATCAGGGCGTGCAGTCCGGCCGCGATCCCGCGCACGCGCCGGCCCGTCCCCAGCCGGTCCAGCAGCTGGTCGCGGCGGCGCCGGTAACGCAGCCGGCACGCGCGTACGTGCCGGTCGTAGGCGTGGCTGTCGATCAGTTCGGCGAGTGCGAGCTGGCCGATGGTCTCGGTGTGGTGGTCGCTGTGCAGCTTGGCGTCGGCGACCGCCTCGACCAGGTGGGCGGGCAGCACCATCCAGCCGAGGCGGAGTGCGGGGCCGAGGGTCTTGGAGGCGGTGCCCAGGTAGACCACCTGGCCCGGTGCCATGCCCTGGAGCGCGCCGACCGGCTGGCGGTCGTAGCGGAACTCGCCGTCGTAGTCGTCCTCGACGATCAGCCCGCCACGCGCGCGTGCCCAGTCGCCGAGTGCCCGCCGCCGCTCGGGGTGCAGGGTGACCCCGGTCGGGTACTGGTGCGCCGGGGTGACCACCACGGCGGCCGCCGCGCCCAGTTCCTCGGGGCGCACTCCGCGCGCGTCGACCGGCACCGGGCGCACGGTCCCGCCGCCTCGCCGCACCACCTCCCGGTGGAACGGCAGGCCGGGGTCCTCCATGGCGACGGTGGCGCCGTCCAGCACGCGCGTGAGGAGCGCGAGGCCCTGGACGTACCCGGAGGTGATGACGATCCGTTCCGGGGGCGCGACGACGCCGCGGGCCCGGCCCAGGTAGCCCGACAGGGCCGTGCGCAGTTCGACGCGGCCGCGAGGGTCGCCGTAGTCGTACGCCAGGGACGGTGCCGTCGCGATGGCGCGGCGCAGCGCGCGCAGCCAGGCCGCGGCCGGGAACGCGCCGACGTCCGGGCTGCCCGGGCGCAGGTCGAAACGCGGCGCACGCGCGTGTGCGGCGGCCTGCGGGCCCGTGGCGTCCGGGGTGGGCGGCAGCGCGGCGACCCGGGTGCCCGAGCCCTGCCGCGCCGTCAGATAGCCCTCCGCCACCAGCTGGTCGTACGCCGCCTTCGCCGTGCCCCGGGAGACGCCGAGGTCGGCCGCGAGGCGCCGGGTGGCCGGCAGCCGTGTCCCGGGCGCGAGCCGTCCGTCCCGGATGCCGTCCCTGAGCGCCCGCTCCAGCCCGATCCGCCGGCCGTCCCCCGTGTCGGTCTCGAGATGCAGGTCCACGCCCGCACCGGACCAGAAGTCGTCCATCAACACCCTCCCCCTAGGCATGCCAATGGCCGGGCACCTCCCCGGCACCCGGCCATTGAAACGCAGATCAGCCCTTCAGCGAGGCCATCCACGCCTCGACCTCGTCGGACCGGCGCGGCAGCCCGGCCGAAAGGTTTCGGTTGCCGTCCTCGGTCACGAGGATGTCGTCCTCGATCCGGACGCCGATGCCCCGGTACGCCTCGGGCACCGTCAGGTCGTCGGCCTGGAAGTACAGGCCGGGCTCGACCGTCAGCACCATGCCCGGCTCCAGCACACCCTCCACGTACGTCTCGGTCCGCGCGGCCGCGCAGTCGTGGACGTCCATGCCGAGCATGTGGCCGGTGCCGTGCAGGGTCCAGCGGCGCTGCAGGCCCAGCTCCAGGACACGCTCGACGGGGCCCTCGACCAGGCCCCACTCGACGAGCTTCTCGGTGAGCACGCGCTGGGCGGCGTCGTGGAAGTCGCGGTACTTGGCGCCCGGCTGCACGGCCGCGATACCGGCCTCCTGGGCCTCGTAGACGGCGTCGTAGACCGTCTTCTGGATCTCGCTGTACGTGCCGTCGACGGGCAGCGTGCGCGTGACGTCGGCGGTGTAGAGGGTGTGGGTCTCCACGCCGGCGTCGAGCAGGAGCAGGTCGCCGGGGCGGACCGGGCCGTCGTTGCGGACCCAGTGCAGGGTGCAGGCGTGCGGGCCGGCGGCGCAGATGGAGCCGTAGCCGACGTCGTTGCCCTCCACGCGCGCGCGGAGGAAGAACGTGCCCTCGATGTAGCGCTCGGAGGTGGCCTGCGCCTTGTCCAGGACCTTGACGACGTCCTCGAAGCCGCGGACGGTCGAGTCGACGGCCTTCTGCAGCTCGCCGATCTCGAACTCGTCCTTGACCAGCCGGGCCTCGGAGAGGAAGACGCGCAGCTCCTCGTCGCGCTCGGCGGTGACCTTGTCGGTCAGGGCAGCCTCGATGCCGGCGTCGTAGCCGCGCACGACGCGCACCGGGCCGGTGGCCTCGCGCAGCTTCTGCGCCAGCTCGCGCACGTCGGCGGCCGGGATGCCGTACAGCGCCTCGGACTCGGCGAGGGAGTGGCGGCGGCCGACCCACAGCTCGCCCTGGCCGGAGAGCCAGAACTCGCCGTTCTCGCGGTTCGAGCGCGGCAGGAGGTAGATCGTCTCCTGGTGGCCGTCGGCCGTGGGCTCCAGGACGAGGACACCGTCCTCCGTCTGGTTGCCGGTGAGGTACGCGTACTCGACGGAGGAGCGGAAGGAGTACTCCGTGTCGTTCGAGCGGGTCTTCAGGTTGCCCGCCGGGATCACCAGGCGCTCGCCCGGGAAGCGGGCGGAGAGCGCGGCGCGGCGGCGCGCGGTCTCGGCGGCCTGCGCGATCGGCTTCAGGCCACGCAGCTCCGTGTCGGCCCAGCCGGACTGCATGTTCTCGGCCAGCTCGTCGGAGACGCCCGGGTACAGGCCGTTCTTCCGCTGCTTGATGGGCTCCTCGGACTCCTCCGGGCCCGCCGCGGTAGCGGCGTCATCCGGAACAGCCGGGTTGAGCTCGTCGGACACGTGATCCTCCTCGGTACGGCGTGTGATCTCCCCCGGCGGCCCACGTCGCTCGCGATCGTGTCCGAGCAGGAGGCCTCCATCATCGTACGGTCGTACCGCGGGCGGACCAGGGTCGGATGACCTGTTATGCCCGGTCATGCATTCCGGGCGGTCAGTCGAAGCGGGCCGCCAGCAGGACCACGTCCTCCTCGCTGTCGGCCGCGGCCAGGCCGTCCGGCAGAACGGTGCGCAGGACGTGGTCGGCGACCGCGCCGGGGTCGTGGCGCAGCGCGCGCGGGACGCTCGCGGCGGCCGTGTGCAGCCGGGCGAAGGCGCGGTCCATCGGGTCGCCGGTACGGTGCAGCAGCCCGTCGGTGTAGAGCAGGACCGTCTCTCCGGCCTCGGCCTGGATCTCCACGCTGGGCGCCTCCCAGCACGCGAGCATGCCGAGCGGGGCGGAGACGGAGGTCTCGGCGAACTCGGTGCGCCGCCGGCCGATGAGCAGCGGCGGGCTGTGTCCGGCGCCGGCCAGGGTGATCTTGCGCAGGGCGGGCTCGCAGTAGGCGAACAGGGCGGTGGCGGAGCGGGCGGGCTCGGTCAGCCTGAGCAGCAGCTCCAGGTCGGACAGGACGGCGACCGGGTCCTCGCCCTCCATCACGGCGTACGCGCGCAGGGAGGCGCGCAGCCGGCCCATGGCGGCGACCGCGCTCGGGCCGGAGCCGGTGACCGAGCCGACGGACAGGCCGAGGGCGCCGTCGGGCAGCGGCAGCGCGTCGTACCAGTCGCCGCCGCCGCGCGGGCCGGTGCGGTGCCGGGCGGCGAGCTGGACGCCGGGCACACGGGGCAGCCGGGAGGGCAGCAGTTCCGCGGTGATGGTCGCCACGCGCGCGCGTGCGCGCTCCACCTCCAGCAGCCGGGCCAGGTGCTCGGTGGCGTGCCGGACGTAGAGGCCGGTCAGGTGGCGCCGGCGCTCGTCGGGCTCGGCGGGTTCGTCGTAGAGCCAGACGGCGGCGCCGAGGCGGCCGGCGGACTCGCCGGCGAGGGGCAGGGCGTAGCTGGCGGCGTAGCCGAGGCGGGCGGCGACCTCGCGGTGACGGGGGTCGAGGCCGTCCTCGGCGAGCAGGTCGGGGTGGGCGATCTCGGTGCCCGCGCCGGTGTCGTAGGGCAGGGCGCCGCGCGGGACGGTCTCGATGTGGCCGAGGTCGGCGCGGCCGAGGCCGAGGCCGAGGGAGGTGTGCGGGCCGAGCCCGTCGGCGGGCTCCAGGACGACGAGCCCGCGGCGGGCGCCGACGAGGGCCGCTCCGGCGCGCAGCAGCTCGTGCAGGGCGGGTTCCAGCCTGTCCGTGCGGGACATGCGCTCGGTCAGTTCGTGCAGGGTGGTGAGGTCCGAGACCCAGCCGGCCAGCCGGTCCTGGAGGAGGGTGCCCGGGGCGGGGGCGCTGGGGGCGGGGGAATCGGCGGTGGCGGAGTCGGGTGAGGCGACGGGAGCGGCGTCCGTGGCGGAGGGGGCGTCAGGGGCGGGGGGAGCGGGCGCGACAGTGTGTGTGGGCGTCGGAACCGTTGAATCGATTCCAGCCACTTTCGGAGGGTGCGGGGCACTCATGGTGTCCGGCTTCCAGACCGGTGCGTATTGCTCAGAAGCATCGCAAACCCCCATGTCATTCTGCGCCGCTAGCAGTGTCTCCACATGTACACGCACTCGTGAGGGGATGTCCAGCATTGTCCTGCGAGGATTCCTGGTGTCCATGAGTCGGACGAGGTTTCCCCCGAACCCCTTGCCTTACTGCCAAGTTGGCTGAAAACTGCCTCGGGTATCGGTTCATTGCGGTCGACTGGCCTTGCTCCACAGAGCGTCACAGCGGTCGTGATGGGTACGTACTCGGAGAAGGCCAGGGGTGGCTGGGGGCCACCCGGAACCTGGCGACGGACCCGGGCGTCATAACCACCGACGGCCGAGCCCCATCCTCCCTGGCGGAGGCGGAGAGAAATACGCGCGACGGCAAAAACGCCATACTTCGCCACCCCCGCGCCGCAGCCGTGCTTTTGCCCGACGTACTACGGACGCGGCCCATGCTCGACCCTTTGGGGACCCCCCTGCCGTGCACGGGGGTGTGATGCGCCAATAGGTACGCACAGTGAAGTGATCGACACATGGTGTGATGTGGACCACGGTGTTGCCAGCGGTGCAACGGAAAGGAACGAGCGCTCATGCGCGAGATCCTCGGAAGGCGACGCAGGCTCCTGTCCAGGCGGAACGGCGGGGGACCTGAGCTGATCGACGCGGCCCTGACCTTCGCGACCGAGTGGCGGTGGCCGGTACTCCCGGGTGTGGCCCCGGCCCCGCGGGGGCGCGCCCGCTGCGGCTGCCCCGACCCCGAGTGCACGGTGCCCGGAGCGCACCCCTTCGACCCCGGCCTGCTCGCGGCCACCACCGACGCGCGCATGGTGCGCTGGTGGTGGACCAACCGGCCGAGCGCGCCGATCGTCCTCGCGACCGGGGGCAGGGCTCCCTGCGCGGTGAGCCTGCCGGCGCTCGCCGCCGCGCACGCGCTCGCCCTGCTCGACCGCCGGGGCATGCGTCTCGGCCCGGTGATCGCCTCGCCCACCCGCTGGGCGCTGCTGGTCAAGCCGTACTCCATGGAGCAGCTGGGCGAGCTGCTCTACGCGAAGGACTTCGTCCCCGGCTCCCTGCGCTTCCACGGCGAGGGCGGGTATCTCGCCCTGCCCCCCTCCGAGACCGGCGAGGGCGCCGTCCGCTGGGAGCGCGCTCCGCTGCCCGGCTCGGCCGCGCCCTGGGTGCCGGATGTGGAGGCGGTCGTCGACGCCGTGGTCGACGCCCTCACTCGTACGGGTGTGAGCGCGCCCGAGTTGTAGGGCTGTCGGCGCGGGTGCGGCGGACGGGCCGCGCTCGATCGTTATCTTCCGCACATGCTGCCAATTTCCGGGGGAAACCGACCATCCGGGGGAAACCGACCATCCGGGGAACACCGACGCCGCCCGCCACAGCGCGGCCGGCCGGACCCGCACACCCTCCGTCTGCTCGCCCTCATGGGCGTCGTGACGGCCGCCGTCGCGCTGCCGCTGGCCGTGGCGTCCGCCGGGCAGGTGGGCGAGAAGCCCCACCACGCGGCGGCCGACGAGCCGCACGACGCCGCACACGCGCCGGTCACGGGCCAGGACGACGCCCTGCGACTGACCGGGAACGGGCGTGCGGACGGGGCCGGGCAGGGCGGAGGGGGCGGGGACGCCAAGGTCCCCTCGTCCGATGTCTCTCCCCGGCTGCTCGGGCTCGGTCTCGCCACCGCCGCCCGCTGCGGCCCCGCGCTCACCTCACCCGACGGCATCGAGGCGCAGACCTGTGTGCTGACCCAGGGAGCGGAGACCTGGGCGCGCACCTACTACCGCAACGCCACCGGCAAGCCGCTCGACTCCGTGCTGAGCCTGATGGGCCCGGGCGGCCACAGTCTCGAGATGCGCTGCGTCACCGGCGCCGACGACGAGCCCGCCACCTGCGAGACACCCCGTGAGCCCAGCCGGGGCGGGGCGGACGCCTACACGGCCGTCACCGAGTTCGCGAAACACGGGGCCGACGGCGGTCTGCTGTTGCGCTCGGGCAGCGATCCGGCGAACTCCGGAGACGGTTCCACGGGCGACGCCGCGATCGACTCCGGGGATCCGAAGGGGAGTTGACGCCCGGCTGTGGAACGTCCACCGCATGTGGACGGAGCGGCCGGGATCACGCGGACATGGAAAGACCCGGTTGCTGGCGACGGGGGATGCACCAGCAACCGGGATATGGGAACGGTAACAAGAGATCGCCGGTTCGCAAATTCCGGCTGGGGCATTCGGCCACCGATTTCCCTGCTGCGACGGTGAGTTGTGACAGGAGTCACCCGCACCGGAGGCCGTCGTCACGGCTGACCGACCGGTCAGCTGTGACGCGCGCGAGGGGGGCCTCAGCTGAGCGTGACCTGCCGGTTGGTCAGACCGCCGCGGGCCCGGCGCTCGTCCGGCGTGAGCGGTTCGGCGGTGGCGAGGGCGGCGGCGAGCCGCTCGGCGAACTCGGCGGCCGGCTTCTCCACATCCTCGGCCGACATCCCGCTCGGCAGGTCCCAGACCGGCACCGTGAGCCCGTGAGCACGGAAGGAGCCCACGAGCCGGGTGCCCTCGCCCAGGCTGGAGCGGCCCGCGGCGTGCAGCCGCGCGAGAGCGTCCAGAAGCTGCTCCTCGGGGTGCGGCATCACCCACCGCAGATGGTTCTTCTCCGGCGTCTCGCACCAGTACGCCGCGTCCACGCCGGACAGCTTCGCCGTCGGGATCGCGGCGGCGTTGGCCCGCTCCAGGGAGGCGGCCACGTCCGGAGCGGCGTTCTCCGCGTCCGGCACCCAGAACTCGAAGCCACTGTGCACGACCGGCTCGAACGGAGCGTCGGCGACGAGCAGGTCCTGGAGCCGGGGGCCCTCGGCGGGAGCACGGCGGCCCTGCACGGGCGTGCCCGGCTCTGCTTCGAGCGCCCGCACGAGCGTGTCGGCGAGGTCGCGGCTGATGTCGCCGGAGGCCGTGTCGTTCTGCAGGCCGAGCAGGATCGAGCCGTCGTCGCGGCGCAGCGCCGGCCAGGCCATCGGCAGCACCGTGGCGAGCGTGACCGACGGAACGCCCTCGGGCAGGCCGTCCTTGAGGGTCAGCTCGGCCGTCGCGGCCGGGACCAGCTCGCGCAGCGCGACCCAGTCGCACTCGCCCGCGAGGCCCTCGAAGGGGCGGTGCACCAGCTCCGTCACCGCGTGTGCGGCGGCCCGGCCGTGGCACGCCTTGTAGCGTCGGCCGCTGCCGCAGGGGCAGGGCTCGCGGGCGCCGACAACCGGGATCTCTCCGTCCGTGATCTGTGGCTTGGCCTTCGTCTGGGGTCGCTTCTTGGCCATCGTGGGTGTCTCCCGGTTACGGCTCTTCTCGTACGGGCGCGAGCCTAGCCGCTTCGGCCGTCACCGACGGGAACCTGTGGACAACGCACGCGCGCTCGACGCCGGTGGTGTGAACCCGCGGAGGGCCGAAGGGACCTGACGGGCCGGATCCCGGCGGTCCGGAACTCAGTCCAGATCGTCGAAGGCGTCCGCGAGGTCCAGGCCGGCCATCTCCATGTCCATGCTGGTGAGTGCGGGGGCCGTGACGCGCGTAGCGAAACCGCCGTGCCGGCACCCGGCATCGGGATCGTGGACGTCCTCGTGGACCACCACCCAGACCGTCACCTCGCCCCGGATGTCGTCCCGCACGCCCCAGTCGTCGGCGAGGGCCGTGATGATGTTGAGCCCGCGGCCGCCGTGCGCCGTCACCGACGGCGTGGCCGGTGCCGGGCGCGTCGGACCGCCGCCGTCCGTCACCTCGACGGTGAGCCGCCCGCGCGGGTCGACGCGCCACGCGGCCCGCACGTCGCCGTCACCGGCCGGTGCGTCACCGAGGGGCCGCCCGTGTTTGCAGGCATTGCTGAGCAGTTCCGAAAGGATCAGTACGGCGTCGTCGATGACCGACTCCGACACGCCACCGCTCCGCAGCTGTGCGCGCATCCGGTGCCTCGCCTTCCCCACGCCCGCAGGGCCATGGGGTACGGCCATGCTCGACGACGTGGGCACCTCCTGTGCCACCACCAACGCCACCCCCGAGACCTCCTTTGCCCCACGCCACGGTGTGGATGCCCCCTCTACCTGTAGGGGAAACCGGCCAATCCCCTTCCGGTGACGCATTCGTCACGCTCGTGCACGGAGCGAATGCGCCGGTGCACCCCCTGTGACGAAAGTGTCCGGAGTCACCCGCGGTTCAGCTGTCGCAGCACCGCGCGCGGACGGTTGGTGATGATCGCGTCGATGCCGAGCTCCACGCAGAGGTCGACGTCCTCGGGCTCGTTCACGGTCCAGACGTGCACCTGATGACCGGCTCGTTTCAGTCGCTCCACGTACGCGGGGTTGTTGCGCACGATACGGATCGAGGGGCCCGCGATCCCCACGCCCGCGGGCAGCCTGCCGTCGCGCAGCCTCGGTGTGAGGAACTGCACGAGGTAGACCGTCGGCAGAGTCGGGGCGGCGGCACGCACGCGATGGAGCGAGCGTGCCGAGAAGCTCATGATCCGCACCAGCGACTCGGCGGCGGAGGGCGGCGCGTCCAGTCCGAACCGCTTCAGCAGTGTCAGCAGCCGCTCCTCGACCTGCCCGGCCCAGCGTGTGGGGTGCTTGGTCTCGATGGCCAGTTCAACCCGACGCCCGGCGTCCGAGACCAGTTCCAGCAGCCGCTCCAGGGTGAGCACGGAGGTCTCCGCGCGGTCCTCGGGACGGTGCTCCCAGTCGGGCTCCTCGGTGTCGGAGGTCCGGCCGCGCCAGGTCTCGCGGGTCCTGCGGGAGCCGAAGTCGAGGGTGGCGAGATCGGCCAGTTCCAGGGCGGAGACGGCGCCGCGGCCGTTGGAGGTACGGTTCACCCGGCGGTCGTGGACGCAGACCAGGTGGCCGTCGGCGGTCAGTCGTACGTCGCACTCGAGGGCGTCGGCGCCGTCCTCGATGGCCTTCTTGTAGGCGGCCAGGGTGTGTTCGGGCGCGTCCTCGGAGGCGCCCCGGTGGGCGACGACCTGGACGGAGCGCTGTGGTGCGTGGGTCACCGCGTCATCGTGCCACCGTCGGAGGGTGCTCGGGGTGGCGCGGGCATCCCTGATGCCAGGTTATGTAACTTTTGTCGGAAAAACCTTATATAAAGACTGGCCCTGGACCCACAGCCACCGCTTATGGTGCTCTGACGGCCCGTGGGAAAAGCTGTCTCCATACAAATGGACCAGCGAAGACTGGCCACAGCACCACGCAGAGCTGCCGAGCGTGACCGAGTGCGACCGACAACAACAGCCGTGGATCGAGGAGAAGAGCTGTGAGCACCGAGAACGAGGGCAACGAGGTACCCCCGGCCCCGTCCGCACCTCCCGTGCCGGTGGCCTCTTCCGCGGCTTCCCCGCAGAGCCCCGAGCCCGACGGGAACGCGCCGACCACTCCCCTCCCGCCGGTCCCCGGCGACGCCCCGGCCGCCGAAGCGGGCGCGGCCCACCCCTCCGGCCCCGCTCCCGACGGCTCCTGGCCGCCCCCGCGGCCCGCCGCCCCGCCGCATCCCGAGACCCCGTCCTACGGCGACGCGGGCGTGGGCGGTGCCGGTGGCCCGGGCGCCCCCGTCTGGGGTGCGGCGTACCAGCAGCCCGCCCCGAAGCCGCGCGGGCGCGGCGGTCTGGTCGCCGCGGTCCTGGTGGCCGCGCTGGTCGCGGGCGGCCTGGGCGGCGGCCTCGGCTACACCCTGGCCAAGAACCACGACGACAGCGGCTCCACCACCGTCTCCGCCTCCGACAGCGGCGGCGCCACTCAGGTCAAGCGCGCGCCCGGCACGATCGCCAGCGTGGCCGCCAAGTCGCTGCCCAGCACCGTCACCATCGAGGCCGAGGGCACCAACGGCAACGGCGGCACCGGCACGGGCTTCGTGTTCGACACCCAGGGCCACATCATCACCAACAACCACGTGGTGGCGGACGCGCTGGGCGGCGGCAAGCTGACCGCGACGTTCCCGAACGGCAAGAAGTACGACGCCGAGGTCGTCGGCCACGCCCAGGGCTACGACGTGGCGGTCGTCAAGCTCAAGAACCCTCCGTCGGACCTCAACCCCCTCCCGCTCGGTGACTCCGACAAGGTGGTCGTCGGCGACGAGACGATCGCCATCGGCGCCCCCTTCGGTCTGTCCAACACGGTGACGACCGGCATCATCAGCGCCAAGAACCGCCCGGTGGCCTCCAGCGACGGCAGCACCGGCAGCAAGGCGTCGTACATGAGCGCCCTGCAGACCGACGCGCCGATCAACCCGGGCAACTCCGGCGGCCCGCTGCTGGACGGCTCGGGCGCGGTCATCGGCATCAACTCCGCGATCCAGTCGACCAACAGCGGCGGCGGCTTCGGCGGCTCCGGGCAGTCCGGCTCGATCGGCCTGGGCTTCGCCATCCCGATCAACCAGGCCAAGTACGTCGCGCAGCAGCTGATCAAGACCGGCAAGCCGGTGTACGCCAAGATCGGCGCGTCCGTCTCGCTGGAGGACTCCAGCGACGGCGCGAAGATCACCGACCAGGGCGCGGCCGGTTCCGCCGCGGTCGAGTCGGGCGGCCCCGCCGACAAGGCGGGCCTGAAGCCCGGCGACGTGATCACCAAGCTGGACGACATGGTGATCGACAGCGGCCCGACCCTGATCGGCGACATCTGGACCCACAAGCCGGGCGACAAGGTGACGGTCACCTACAAGCGGGGCGGCCAGGAGCACACGGTGGACCTGACCCTGGGCGCCCGGGTGGGCGACAGCTGACCCACCGCCGACACCGGCACGCGCGCGCAGGGGGCGCCTCTCCACGGAGGGGCGCCCCTTCGCCGTTCACGAAGAACGGGGGTGCGCCCTCGCATGTGGACGACAGGGCGCGGCCTTCGCGCGGGGACACGGGCTCGCGGAGCGGCATGGCGCCCGGCACGCACGCGTGTGTCGCGTCGGCGGCCGCAGCCGCCGGGACACGTCCCCGCGAGCATGCCGGCCTCGGCGTTCGGCGGGCGCCCCGCTCGCTCCTGGGCGGGCTCGTGAGCGCTCTCCCGGTCCCGGTACCGGACCACGGCGCCCGCCGAACGCCTGCTCCCGGTACGCTGTTACCCGCTCCGTCCCAGGTGGACGGCGCGGGGAGGCGTGCCCGAGCGGCCGAAGGGAACGGTCTTGAAAACCGTCGTGGCAGCGATGTCACCGTGGGTTCAAATCCCACCGCCTCCGCACAGGTAGTGGATGTGCTGGTCAGAAGGGGTGCCCCGGTTCGGGGTGCCCCTTGTCCGTGCCCGGTTCACGGTCGGTGTCCCGTCATCCGGGCAGCCGAGGCGATCGTCGCGCGGGCCTCGCGTTCGGTCAGGCCGGTGCCCAGGGCCGCCTCGGTCAGGGCGTCCGCGAGGGCGGGGCCGAGGCCGTTCTCGTAGGCGCGGCAGGCCGCCCAGAACAGGCGGGTGTTGCGCTGGCCCTCGTGGGCGCTGAGGACGAACTGGACCAGGCCGCGGCCGTGGTCGCCGGAGCCGGCCGGGGCCGGGTGCGGGGCGCGCGGCGGGGGCAGGAGCAGGCGCAGGAGGGACGGCGGGCAGGGGGCGGGGGCCAGGTGTGCGGTGCCCGGCGCGGTGGTGTAGACGCCGTGCTCGGTGCGTGAGCCGGGGCCCACGAGGTAGCCGCCGGCGCCCCGGATGTCGATGCCGGGGGCGAGACGGCCGGCCGAGTTCGGTACGACGGCGTCCGGCGGGCCGGTGAGCCACAGATGGCGGCCGCCGCTCGGAGTCCGTACGACGACCGTCTCCGGAATCGTGAACAGATGCCGCAGGGCCAGTTCGCGCAGGGCGGTCGAGGAGTCCGTGCCGGACTTGGTGTCCAGGTCGACGCCGATCAGATGGTACGGGGGCAGCCCGCAGGCGATGCCGTAGCCGGTGGCCCAGGGGGCGGCGGCGAACAGCTCGCGGATGCGGGCGGGGTCGGTCGAGGCGTCGTACACGCCGTGGCCGAAGCGGCCGCACGCGCCGTGGCAGCGCGGTCCCGCCGGGTCGGGGTCGTCGCGGTGAGGGGAGCGCAGGGCCGGGAGTTTCGTCCGGGACAGGGGGATGACGGCCAGGCCGCGTTCGGCGGCGGACAGCGCGTGTGCGAGGGCCAGGGTCGTGGCCTGCCGGTCGGTGGTGGCCATGAATCTATGTTCGTACGTACGTTCGAAAAAGGGAAGGGGGTGCGCTCGGTGTGCGGGATGAGCCGGCGTGCGGCGGGGTGCGTGGCGGAACGGTTCACCGCTTGTGCCGCTTGGTAGGTGAATGGGCAGGTACACGCCTCCTGGGGGAGAGAAGGCGAATCGTGGCGATAGAGGTTTATCGACTTGTCCTCACACTTGCGTGCTAATCGGGGCATCCCGGGTGGTTCGCCGGGGATTCGGTGGGCAACTCTTGATTCGCGACGTCGTCCATGAAGTCGAGGCGGTCGGCCAACTGCCCTGACATCAGCTGTAGTTCACAAACTTCCGGCCTCTCGGGCCGCTTTCTGGAGGAACAAGATGGCAAGCATCCGTACCGCCCGCGTTGTCGCCGCCGTCGCTGCTCTCCCGCTCGCCGCCGCCCTGTTCAGCGGTGTCGCCGCCGCAGACAACGGCGCCATCGCAGGTCACGGATCGAACGCCGGTGTGGCGAGCGTCATCGGCAGCGGTGTCGGCCACGACAACTTCGGCAACTCCTCAACCACCCAGCAGAGTGCGGTCGGCAACGGCGCGTCGAACCAGAGCAACACCGCTCAGGTCAACGGTTCCGCCTTCACGGCCATCCGGCAGGGCAACGAGAACGTGTCCGTCAACTTCGCCAACCTCTGGTGAGCTCGGGACGAGGTCCCTCTCGGTGAGGGCCCTCGTGGGGTGTGCTTCGGGGTCGTAACACGTCGCGCGGCGGCACTTCGGTGCGGCCGCGTCGGCGTTTTCCCGGGCAGTGCGGCACGCGGGGCGCGGTCATGGAGCCGGCGACCTTGACACCTCCAGCAATCTGACGGACAGTCAGAAATCTTCCCGGGAAGGTCCGCGAGGCAGGGAGGCCCGCCGTGCACCTCGCCCCCACGCAGCGACAGCAGCGCCTGCGCGCCGAACTGCGCGCCTGCTTCCGCACCGTGCTGCCTGCGCGCGGCGAACCCGCCGACCCCTGCGCCCTGTTGCGCCGCATCGGCTCCGACGGCAGGCTGGGGATCGGGTGGCCGGTCGAGTACGGCGGCCGGGGCCGGGGCGCGGACGAGCAGTTCGTGTTCGTCGACGAGGCCCACCGGGCGGGCGCCCCGGTCTCCATGGTCACGCCCAACACCGTCGGGCCCACCCTCATGCGGTACGGCGGCGAGGAGCAGAAGACCCGCTTCCTGCCCCGGATCCTCAGCGGCGAGGCCGGGTGTCCGCGTCCCCGCCCGGAACCTGGTCGGCACCCAGCACGAGGGCCGGCCGCTGATCACCGGCCGGCTCAACCACGAACGGGTCGCGCTCGCCGCGCTCGGCACGCAGGCCGAGGAGTGTCCCGAAGCCGCGCTCGCCGCAGCCCGTACACCCGATCCAGTGAATCTGCGCCGCCGGATCGACGAGCCCGGGTGCGCCTGCGGGCGGCCGAGGCACATGCCCGTCTCGCGGCGAACCGCCTGCTCAGCCGACGTTTGGTGGCCGACGTGGGGGCGGGCCGACCGGCTCCCGGCGGGGCGAGCGGCGTGAAATTCGCGGGAACGGAATCGGCTGTCGCGACGTATCGCATGTGTCAGGAGATCGCGGGCGAGGCGGGACCGGTTCGCGCGGGTTCCCCGGGGGTCTTCGGGGGCGGCGAGCTGGAGCGGCTGAACAGGGCGGCGCAGATCAACACGTTCGGGGGCGGGGTGAGCGAGGTGCAGCGGGAGATCGTCGCGACGACGCGGCTCGGGACGGCACGGACGGCGCGAGCGGCCGGGACACGAAGGGGGCGGCGGTGAGCGCGGGGGTTCCGGAGACGGACGAGCCGGGTGTGCGGCTCGCGGGGTACGAAGGGCGGGCGGCCGCCGTCGCCGGCGTGGGCAAGGACCCGGTGAACCTGCCGATGATCCGGCACTGGTGCGAGGCGATGGGCGACACCAACCCCGGGTACGCGGGCCCGGACGCCGTCGCCCCGCCCACCATGCTCCAGGCCTGGACGATGGGCGGCCTGTCCGGACACGTGGGGCGCACGGGCGCCTACGACGAACTGGTCGGCCTGCTCGATGCGGCGGGCTGCACGTCCGTCGTGGCCACCGACTGCGAGCAGGAGTACCTGCGGCCCCTGCGCCCGGGGGACGAGGTGGCCTTCGACACGGTGATCGAGGCGGTGTCGGAGCGGAAGACGACGAAGCTGGGCACGGGCTACTTCGTGACGACCCGCACCGACGTCCGGGTCGCCGGGGAACTGGTGGGCACGCACCGCTTCCGCATCCTCAAGTACGCCCCCGCGCGCCGGGAACCGCCCGCTCCGCGCCCCCGCCGCCCCCGCCCGGTGGTCAACCGGGACAACGCGGGCTTCTGGGAGGGCGTGGCCGGCCACCGGCTGCTGATCCAGCGCTGCGCGGAGTGCGGCACCCTGCGCCACCCCTGGCTGCCGGGCTGCAACGCCTGCGGCTGTCCGGAGTGGGACACGGTCGAGGCGAGCGGCGAGGGCACGGTCCACTCGTACGTGGTGATGCACCATCCGCCCTTCCCGGCCTTCGATCCGCCGTACGCGGTCGGCCTGATCCAACTCGCCGAGGGCGTGCGGATGGTGAGCAACGTGGTCGGGGTGCCGTACGACAAGGTGCGCATCGGGCTGCCGGTCCGGGTGGAGTTCCGACGCTACGGGGCCGACGGGGCCGACGGGGGAGGCGGGGACGGCGAGGGCGCGCTGGTCCTGCCGGTCTTCCGGGTCGTCGAGGGCGAGGGCTGACATGGACCTCACGCCCACCGAGGCCCGGGCCGGGGCCCGCGATCCGGCCGTGCGGATCTTCGGCGACGTCGCCGGCCCCGACCGGCTGAAGGCGGCCGGGACCGGCAGCGCGCCGGAGCTGTGGACGGCTGCCCTGTGCGCGGCGGGCCTGGTCCGCGCGGTGACGGGCCTGGGCCTGCTCGGGCCGGTGCTGCTCCTGGAGGAACAGGGGCAGGCGACGGCCCAGGTGCCGTACGCGGGTGTGTACGGCCTGCGGGCCCTCACCGCGCACGGCGGCGACGAGCAGCGCGGCGCACTGCTCCCGTCGGTCGAGGAGGGCTCGGCGGTGGTGGCCGGGGTGCTTCCCGCGCAGGTCGTGGTGCGGGCCACGGTGCGGGGCTCGCGGCGGGTCTCGGCGCGGGAGGGTGCGCGGGCTCCGGCGCGCGGGGAGCTGACCGGCACGGTCCCGGTGGTGCCGTGGCTGCGGGACGCCGCCCATGTCCTGGTCGCCGACGCCGGCCGGGGGCTGTGGCCGGTCCCGCTCGGCCGGGGCACGGCCGTCACCCCGGTCGGGCTGACGGCGCCCTGGCCGGCGGGGAGGCTGACCCTCGACCGGGCACCCGCCGAGCCGGTGGGCGGCCCGGAGGCCCACACCGACGTCCTCGCCACCGCGCGTACGGCCTTCGCCGGGCTCCCGGCCGGGGTGTGCGCGGGCTCGGCGGCGCGGGCCGTGGCGCATCGGTGCCCGGGAGCAGCCCGGGCGCCCGCTGGCCACCCGGCAGACCGTCCGACTGCGCGCCGCCGACGCCCCCATGGACACCGAGGCGATCCGGGTGACGGCCTGCGAGGCGGCCTGGCGGCGGCACGCCGGGCCGCCGCACGCCACGCGCGCGCTGACCGCCGCCTGGTGGGCGTCCGAGGCGGGGCTGAGGTCCCCGCTCGGGCGAAGCCGAGAGTGGGGGAGTGCGGCCGCACGGGCCGGCAGCTGGACGCGTATCCGGGCTGCGGGGCAGAAGTGCTCTATGAACTGGGGGAGTTGATCGCACATGGCGAGTGAGGTCGCGGCGGAGCCGAGGGTGGGTGCCGAGCTGCCGCCGCTGGAGATCCCGGTCACGCGCACGCTGATCGTGGCAGGGGCCATCGCGTCCCGGGACTACCAGGACGTGCACCACGACGCGGAGCTGGCCCGGCAGAAGGGCTCGCCGGACATCTTCATGAACATCCTGACGACGAACGGCCTCGTCGGCAGGTACATCACCGACCACTTCGGGCCGACGGCGGTGCTGCGCAAGGTCGCCATCCGGCTGGGAGCACCCAACTACCCGGGGGACACGATGGTGTTGACCGGCCGGATCGAGGACGTCGTCGAAGACGACGACGGTGCCACGGCGACCGTGCGGGTCGTCGGCGCCAACGGCATCGGCCGGCATGTGACCGGGACGGTGACGGTCACCCTCCCCGGCGCAGGCGTGTCTCCCGGCGCAGGTGAGTCTCCCGGCACAGGCGCGTCGTCCGGCGTGGACATCTCTCCCGGCGGATGCGCGTCATGAGCGCGCGGACTCGGGACACCCTGGGCGGCCGCGCGGCGATCGCCGGGATCGGGGCCACCGCGTTCTCCAAGGACTCGGGGTGCAGTGAGCTGCGGCTGGCGGTGGAGGCGGTGCGGGCCGCGCTGGACGACGCGGGCCTGGCGCCGGCCGACGTGGACGGGATGGTGACGTTCACGATGGACACGAGCCCGGAGATCACCGTGGCCCAGGCCTGCGGGATGGGCGAGCTGTCCTTCTTCTCGCGGGTCCACTACGGCGGCGGCGCGGCCTGCGCGACGGTCCTGCAGGCGGCGCTCGCGGTGGCGACGGGCGTGGCGGAGGTGGTGGTCTGCTACCGCGCCTTCAACGAGCGCTCGGGCCGCAGATTCGGCGCGGGCGTGCAGCACCGGGAGCCGTCGGCGGAGGGGGCGGCGCTCGGCTGGGTGCTGCCGTTCGGGCTGCTCACCCCGGCCTCCTGGGTCGCGATGGCGGCCCAGCGGTATCTGTACGCGTACGGACTGACACCCGAGGTGTTCGGGCACGTGGCCGTGGTGGACCGTAAGTACGCGGCGACCAACCCGGCGGCGTACTTCCACGGCCGCCCCCTCACCCTCGCCGAGCACGCCGCGTCCCGCTGGATCGTGGAGCCGCTGCGACTGCTCGACTGCTGTCAGGAGACCGACGGCGGGCAGGCGGTCGTCGTCACCTCGGTGGAGCGGGCCCGGGACCTGCGGCGTCCCCCGGCCGTGATCGCGGCGGCCGCGCAGGGCGCCGGGCGGGCGCAGGAGCAGATGACCAGCTTCTACCGGGACGAGCTGACCGGCCTGCCGGAGATGGGCGTGGTGGCCCGCCGGCTGTGGCGGTCCTCCGGCCTCGGCCCGGCCGACATCGACGTGGGGATCCTGTACGACCACTTCACGCCGTTCGTGCTGATGCAGCTGGAGGAGTTCGGCTTCTGCGGCAGAGGGGAGGCGGCCGGCTTCGTCGCCGACGAGCGGCTGCCGCTGAACACGCACGGAGGCCAGCTGGGGGAGGCGTATCTGCACGGCATGAACGGCATCGCGGAGGCGGTACGCCAACTGCGCGGCACGGCGGTCAACCAGATACCGGGCGCGTCCCGCACCCTGGTGACGGCCGGCACAGGTGTCCCGACGTCGGGGCTGGTCCTGACATCGGACGGCTGAGCCGAGGGACGCCGGTGACCGCGGGCCGGGGTGCCGGCGACCGCCGGCCACGGGCCGGTTGCCGCAGGTCACGGTGGGGGCCACGGGCGGAGACCGCCGTACCCGTGCGAGCGCCCCCGCCCCGCCTCGGGGTCCGCCTCAGGGTCGAACCCGCAGACCGGGTGGACCCGTACTCCACCTTCAGGAGGTGGAGCCCGCCCCACCCCTACAACCTGAGGGGGACGCCGCTTCGGGACCTGCGGGCGATCCGCCGGGGCGGCTCCCGCTCCTAGCGTGGAGCCATGACCACACCCGTCTGCACCAGCGCCTCGGCTGCCGCCGCACCAGCGGGACAGACCCTCCCCCACGCCCGAGTGCGCCAGGGCGGCGCTGCCCCCACGTACCCGTCGTTCGCCTCGTACGTCCGGGCCCGCCAGCCGGTCCTGCTGCGCACCGCACGCTCGCTGACCGCGAACCCGAGCGATGCCGAGGACCTGCTGCAGACCGCGCTCGCCAAGACGTACGTGGCCTGGGACCGGATCGAGGACCAGCGGGCGCTGGACGGCTATGTGCGCCGTGCGCTGCTGAACACCCGGACCTCGCAGTGGCGCAAGCGCAGGGTGGACGAGTTCTGCTGCGAGGAGCTGCCCGAGCCGGAGCCGGTGCCCGGCGACGACGACCCGGCCGAGCGGCAGGCACTGCGCGACGCCATGTGGCGGGCGATCACGAAACTGCCGGCGCGGCAGCGGGCGATGGTCGTCCTGCGGTACTACGAGGACCTCAGCGAGGCCCAGACCGCCGAGGTGCTCGGCGTATCGGTGGGCACGGTGAAGTCGGCGGTGTCCCGTGCGCTCGGCAAGCTGCGGGAAAACACCGAGCTGGGCCTCATCCGCTAGCCGGCACCCCACGCGCACCCCACGCACTCCCCGGCCGGCACCCCGCCGGCGTCGGGTTCCCGTTCTCGTGGTGACGTACTCCCTAGTGACATACCGCGCGGTATGTGAGCAGAATCTGCCCTACCCCTACTGCCGCGCAGGGCAACGCCGCCCCGGGAGGACCGCCGTGCTGAGCACCATGCAGGACGTACCGCTGACCGTCACTCGGATCCTCGAACACGGGATGAGGATCCACGGGCAGTCCCGGATCACCACCTGGACCGGGGAGGGCGAGCCGCAGCGCCGCACCTTCGCCGAGGCGGGCGCGCGCGCCGTACAGCTGGCGAACGCCCTGCGGGACGAGCTGGGCGTCCGGGACGACGACCGGGTCGCGACGCTGATGTGGAACAACGCCGAGCACGTCGAGGCGTACTTCGCGGTCCCGTCCATGGGCGCCGTGCTGCACACCCTCAATCTGCGGCTGCCCGCCGAGCAGCTCGTGTGGATCGTCAACCACGCGGCCGACAAGGTCGTCATCGTCAACGGCTCGCTGATCCCGCTGCTCGCGCCGCTGCTGTCCTCGCTGCCGACCGTCGAGCACATCGTGGTCTCCGGTCCGGGCGACCGTTCCCCGCTCGCCGGTGCCGGTGCGCGGGTGCACGAGTACGAGGAACTGATCGCGGACCGGCCGACCACGTTCGACTGGCCCGAGCTGGACGAGCGCCGGGCCGCCGCCATGTGCTACACCTCCGGCACGACCGGCGACCCCAAGGGCGTGGTCTACAGCCACCGTTCGATCTACCTGCACTCCATGCAGGTCAACATGACCCAGTCCATGGGCCTGACCGACCAGGACACCTCCCTGGTGGTGGTTCCCCAGTTCCACGTCAACGCCTGGGGCCTGCCGCACGCCACCTTCATGACCGGCGTCAACATGCTGATGCCGGACCGCTTCCTGCAGCCGGCCCCGCTCGCCGAGATGATCGAGGGCGAGAGGCCGACCCACGCGGCCGCCGTGCCCACCATCTGGCAGGGGCTGCTCGCCGAGCTGACCGCCCGCCCCCGCGACGTCTCCGCCCTCACCCAGGTCACCATCGGCGGCGCGGCCTGTCCGCCCTCCCTGATGACGGCCTTCGACCGGCTCGGCATGCGGGTCTGCCACGCCTGGGGCATGACGGAGACCTCCCCGCTCGGCACGGTGGCCCGCCCGCCGGCCCATGCGGTCGGCACCGACGAGGAGTTCGCCTACCGCCTCACCCAGGGCCGCTTCCCGGCCGGCGTCGAGGCCCGGCTCAGCGGCCCCGACGGCGAGCGCCTGCCCTGGGACGGGGAGTCGGCGGGCGAGCTGGAGGTGCGCGGCAACTGGATCGTCGGCGCCTACTACAACGGCCCGGACGCCGAACCGCTGCGCCCCGCCGACAAGTTCAGCGAGGACGGCTGGCTGAAGACCGGCGACGTCGGCACCATCTCCCCCGACGGCTTCCTCACCCTCACCGACCGCGCCAAGGACGTCATCAAGTCCGGCGGCGAGTGGATCTCCTCCGTGGAGCTGGAGAACGCGCTGATGTCCCACCCGGACGTCGCCGAGGCCGCCGTGGTCGCCGTACCCGACGAGAAGTGGGGCGAGCGCCCGCTGGCCACGGTCGTCCTCAGGGAGGGCGCGCACGCCGACTTCACGACCCTGCGCACGTTCCTCGCCGAGGAGGGCCACATCGCCAGGTGGCAGCTCCCCGAGCGCTGGACGATCGTCGAGTCGGTGCCGAAGACGAGCGTGGGCAAGTTCGACAAGAAGGTGCTGCGCAGGCAGTACGCGGACGGCGCCCTCGACGTCACCCGCCTCTGACCCCGCGGGGCGGATACACCGGCCGGGCAGGAACGAACGGTTCCTGCCCGGCCGGTGACGTGTCCGGCGTTACGTCAGTTGGTGCCGATCCGCGCCAGCAGGTCCACGATCCGACTCTGCACGTCCGCGCTCGTGGACCGCTCCGCGAGGAACAGCACCGTCTCGCCCGAGGCCAGCCGGGGCAGGTCGGCCTGGTCGACGGCGGCGGTGTAGACGACCAGCGGGGTGCGGTTGAGCCGGCTGTTCGCCCGCAGCCAGTCGATGATCCCGGCGAACCCGGCTCCGGGCTGCCGGGGCTGCACCTGCATCAGGTCCATCACCACGAGGTTCGGCCGGAACTGCCCCGCGAGCGTCACCGCGTCGTTGTCGTTCGCGGCGCGCGCCACCTGCATGCCGCGCCGCTCCAGCGTCGCGGTCAGCGCCAGCGCGATCTCCGCGTGCTCCTCGATGAGCAGGACGCGCGGCGGGTGCTGCTCGCTGTCGCGCGGCGCGAGCGCCTTCAGCAGCACGGCGGGATCGGCGCCGTACGCCGCCTCGCGCGTCGCCTGCCCGAGTCCGGCCGTGACCAGCACCGGCACCTCGGCGGCCACGGCGGCCTGGCGCAGCGACTGGAGGGCCGTACGCGTGATGGGCCCGGTCAGCGGGTCCACGAACAGCGCGGCGGGGAAGGCCGCGATCTGCGCGTCGACCTCCTCACGGGAGTGCACGATCACCGGGCGGTAGCCGCGGTCGCTCAGAGCCTGCTGGGTCGTCACGTCGGGCGCGGGCCACACCAGCAGCCGGCGCGGGTTGTCCAGCGGCTCCGGGGGCAGCTCGTCGTCCATCGGCTGCGGCCGCGGCGGGTCCGCGACCTCGACGGCCCCGCCGGGACCGTCCAGCGGCTCGGGCCCCTCGGCGGCGTCGGCGTCCGGGGCGCCTATGGCGTACGACCGTCCGGCGCCCTCGGTGCCCGGCGCGGGCCGGGACTGTCCGCCGAGCGACGGCTGCGCCACGGCCGGCTGCGCGGTCGCCGCCTCGGCCGCCGGCTCCGGGCGGGCCGCCGGGTCGGGAGGCGTGCCCAGCTTGCGCCGGCGGCCGGAACCGCCGGGCGCGTGCGGCGGCGGGGTCTGCGTCTGCGCCGGCTGCTGCACCTGCGCCGCCTGCCGCGCGAACGGCACGCCCTGGCCGAGGGTGCGGACGCTGATCGCCCGCCCCTGCGTGGAGTTCGCGTCGGCCGCGGCGTCCTCGGCGGGCAACGGCTGCGCGGCCCGCGCCGCGTCGGCCACGGGGGTACCCGCGCCGGACGTGTCGTCGGCACCGGGCCACTGCTGAGGGACGGCGGCCGCGGGCGCCGGAGCCTGTCGGGCACCGGCGGTGGCCGCCGCGGTGGCCTCGGCGGGCAGCGGCTGCACGGCCGGGGTACCACTGGGCGGGGTCGGGGTCTGCGCCGGGGCCGGGGCCGCCCGGGCGGGCAGCGGCTGTCCGGGTACGGCGGGCGTGGCCGTGGCGGCGCCTCCCCGAACCGGTGCCGCGGCCTGCGCACCCGGCTGCGTACCGGACGCCGCCTTCCCCGGCGCGACCGGCTGGGCCGGCACCGGCACGGGGGCAGGCACGGGGGCGGGAACAGGCTGGGCCTGCGCGGTCTCCGGCGCGGGCGCACCCTGGGTCGGCGGGGCCACGGCACGGCGGCGCCGGCCGGTCGGCGCACTGGTGGGGTGCGGCTGCGGCGGGGTGTGGTCCTCGGACTGGTCGAGCGGTACGGCGTCGTGCCGGCCGGCGTCACCGGGTGCCGCCTCGTGCGGCTGCGGCTGCGGCGGGGCCTTGGGGCTCACCGGCTCGGCGGACTGCGGTGCGCGGTCGGCCTCGGCCGGCGGCAGGGCGAAGACCGGACGCGGGCCGGCCGCCTCCTGCGCGGCGGCGCGCTCGGCCGCGGCGGCCAGCGCCCGCCGGCGCCGCCCGGTCGGCTGCGCGCCCTCGCCCGGGGCGTCCTCCGGGGTGTCCTGCGGGGCACCAGGAGCCTGCTGCCCCGTGCCGCTCCCGGCCGGGAGCGCGGCCGGCAGCGCGGCCTGCGCCGGTGCCCCGGCGTCGGGGCGGACGGGCACGCCCTGCGGCGGTACGGCGGCGCCGAGTCCCGTACCGGCGGCGGCCGCGCCCGCGGCGTGCTCCGCCGCGGTCACCACGGCACCCTCGCTGACGCCCGCACCGTCACCGGCGTCACCGGCGCCGTTCTCGGCGGGCCGGCCACGGCGCCGTCCGGAGCCGCTGGACGATGCCGATGCCGATGCCGATGCCGATGCCGATGCCGATGCCGATGCCAGTGCCGGTGTCGAAACCGATGCCGGTGCCGTCTGCTCGCCCTCGGCCGGGACCACGGCGACGGCGGTCTCCTCGGCGGGCGCGGCGGCACGCCGGCGCCGCCGACCGGTCGGCGCGGGCGCCTCCGCCGCACCGGTGTCGGCCGTGCCGGGCACGTCACCGCTCTCCAGGAAGGCGTCCGTGGAGGCCCGCCGGGCCCGCCGCCGTCCGCCACTGCCCACCGTGTGCCCGTCGGCCGCGCCGCTCTCCTCCGCGGCGGTGTCGGCCACGGCCGGCAGGGCGGCCACGGATCCGGCGCCACCGCCGATCGGCACCTCCAGCACATACGCGCTGCCGCTCATGCCCGGCACCTCGTGCGTCTGGAGCACCCCGCCGTGGGCCCGCACGATCCCGCGCACGATCGGCTCGTGCACCGGGTCTCCCCCGGAGTACGGACCGCGCACCTCGATGCGGACGACCTCACCGCGCTGGGCGGCGGCGACCACGACCGTGTTGTCCAGGTAACCGCCCGTGGAGGCGGGCGCGTTGCCGGTGGCGTCGACGCCGGCCACGTCCGCCACGAGGTGCGCGAGCGCGGTCGCGAGCCGCCGCGGGTCGACCTCGGCCTCGATGGGCGGCGCGTGCACGGCGAACTGCACCCGGCCGGGGCCGATCAGCTCCACCGCGCCGTCGACACCGGCGGCGACGACGGCGTCCAGCATCACCTTCGTCCGGGTGATGTCCTCGCTGCCGGCGTCCAGCAGCTGGTAGCCGAGGACGTTGTCGATGAGGGTGGTGATGCGCGCGTACCCGGCGGACAGGTGGTGCAGCACCTGGTTGGCCTCGGGCCACAGCTGCCCGGCGTCGTCCGCGGCCAGCGCGGACAGCTCGCGCCGCAGTTCGTCCAGCGGCCCGCGCAGCGACTGCCCGAGCAGGGTCAGCAGTTGGTCGTGCCGCCCGGCGAGCGCCTCGTACCGGTCCTTCTCGCGCTCGGCGAGCGCCGCGTACCGCTCCTCGGCCGACGCGACGTCCTCCGCGTGCGCCTCGCGCAGCTCCTCGACCTCGGTGACGTGCTTCTGGCGCAGCGCGGTCAGATCGGAGGCGTGCTCCTCGGAGAGCCGCTCGATCTCCTCCGTGTGCGCCTTCTCCTGGGCGGCCTTCTCCTCGGCCAGCGCCTCGTACGGCCGCCGGTCGGTGAAGGTCATCACGGCGCCGACCAGCTGGTCCCCGTCGCGCACGGGAGCGGTGGTGAGGTCGACGGAGACCTTCTGGTCACCCTTGGACCACAGCACCTGCCCGCGCACCCGGTGCTTGCGCCCGGAGCGCAGGGTGTCGGCGAGCGGCGACTCCTCGTACGGGAAGGGGGTGCCGTCGCCGCGCGAGTGCAGCACGAGGCCGTGCAGCTCCTTGCCGCCCAGCTCGCCGGCCCGGTAACCCAGTATCTGCGCGGCGGCCGGGTTGACGAGCACGATCCGCCCGTCGGTGTCGGTGCCGACGACACCTTCCGCGGCCGCGCGCAGGATCATCTCGGTCTGCCGCTGCGAGCGCGCCAGCTCCGCCTCGGTGTCCACGGTCCCCGACAGGTCCCGGACGACGATCATCAGCAGCTCGTCGCCGGTGTAGCCGTAACCATCGTACGCCTGCTGCCCGTTCTCCAGGTTCGCGCTCGTGACCTCGACGGGGAACGACGAGCCGTCGGTCCGCCGGGCGAGCATCCGGGCCGGCTTGGTCCGACCGTGCGGGTCCATGTGATCGGGCCGCCGCATCGAACCCGGGATCAGCCGCGAGTCGAACTCGGGCAGCAGATCGAGCAGCCCACGCCCCACGAGAGCCGTACCCGGCGCCTCGAATGCCTCGAGCGCGATGGTGTTGGCGTTGACGACGGTTCCGTTGGCGTTGACCAGGACCAACGCGTCCGGCAGAGCGTCGAGTATGGCTGCGAGGCGAGCAGCGCCTCGGGATGGCCTGCTGCTCACGAGACGCCTTCCTCCCTGTTACCGCACCTTGCCGACCGCTCGGGCCATCTTGCCAACCGGCCCGCGACGTGTCACGCGAGGGAGTCTATGCGCACGTGTTGCGCTCGCGGCGCCGGATGAGAGGGAGGTCCCACGAGGAAGTGACATCGAACCTGTGCACGACCACCGACCGGGGCCCCGACTCCGGCCCCGGCTCCGCCTCTGGCTCCGGCGCGGCTCCGCAAGACCTTCGCGGGACCTTTACGGCCTGGGCGATGCGGGGGTGATCCGGCCGGGAGGCACGGCGGGCACCGCGGAGACTTCCGCGTTCCGCCCGCGCGCCGGGCCGCCGGCGGGCAGCTACGCCGGTCCCAGACCGGGCAGCAGCGGCACCATCCGGTCCCACCGCCCGATCTCGCACCCGTTGCTGCGGTCGTACACGGCGTCGACGGGCCGGCCGGCCCAGGTGCCGGTGACATGGGCGGTGGCCGGACCGCCGTAGATCATGGTGCAGACGGAGCCGGGGGGCACCGGGGCGAAGGGGTCGCGCCCCCATTCCGTCGTCCCGTCCAGCGCCCGGCAGGTCCCGGCCGGGTCCGGGTGGCTTCCGCCGTCCGGATGACAGAACAGTTCGTACGTCCCGTCCTTCCCGGACCCGGTGTGCGCCACGGCGACGGTCAGATGCTCCCCGGCCCGGTCCTCGGGCCGCACGGGCGGCGGCCCCGCGGGCGCCGCGACGGCGGGTACGGCGGCGAGGGAGACCAGGGCCGAGACGGCGGTGAGGGAGGACACGGCGAGGGCGGTGTGCGCGCCGTCGCGGCGCCCGTGCCGGAGGAGGACGCGCGCGGCCCCCCGCTGGGAGAGAAAGACCATGCCCTGCCCAACGGCTGTGTCGTCAGGACGTTGCGCCCCGCCGCGGAAGCCCTTTGCCCTGCGGCCCCCGTGCCTAGTACCGTGGAGCTCGATTGGTGACGGGCCGCGAGGCTGTGTCATCATCTGCACGCACCACTCGCGCGCTCGCGTGAGCGGTTGTGCTGGAGGCGTCGCCTAGTCCGGTCTATGGCGCCGCACTGCTAATGCGGTTTGGGCCTTAAAGCCCATCGAGGGTTCAAATCCCTCCGCCTCCGCACCGATCCCGAAGCCCCGGTCCTCAGGACCGGGGCTTCGGTGTTCCCGGATCATCGCCGCCCACTGCCCCTGTTTGGCGTTTTCGCAGGTCAGAAGGGGTGCGGGGAACGGATTTCACATGGCGGCGGCAGTCATGTAATGTTCTTCCTGTCGCCGGGACGGGCCGAAAGGGCCGAAACGAAGACAAGAACAAAAGAACAAGCACTCGTAGCTTAACGGATAGAGCATCTGACTACGGATCAGAAGGTTGCAGGTTCGAATCCTGCCGAGTGCACATCAGACCAGAGGCCCTGTGGAGTGATCCACAGGGCCTCTGGCTTTTGCTTTGACGGCAGTCTTTGACGGCAACCGCCGGGTCCGAGCGCTGCCTAGGCGTCTTCTGCGATGTGACGGACGACGGTGTCCGGGCCTGGACTCATGAGTGTCTCGTGCCCGTCCTCGAAACGGACCCGGTAGGGAGGCGTCCCATCCGGCCCGAGCACCTCGATGACCTCTGCCTGGCGATCTTGCTGCCCCACCGTTCGACCATGGACAAGAATCCTGTCACCAACCATGGCACGCACGCTCTCCACCCTTCTGTCGCGCTGTCCTCCACAGCCCTTCCCACGAATCGCCGGGTCGGAACGAGGGGCGCCGTCAGTTCGACCTAACCGGTGAGTGCGGGTTGATCAAACGGCTACGAGGACGCCGCCCGCGCCGTCGTCATCGTCCGGCCTGCTGTCGTCACCCCTGAGCGCGTCCCCGACGCGGTCGAAGGCTGAGCGCTGGGAGTCCAGCCGTACGAACGTGTAGATGTCCATGGTCACGCGGATGGAGCTGTGGCCCAGGACTTCCATGATCATGCGGGCGTCGGCTCCCTGTTCGTGGAGGAGCGAGGCGCAGGTGTGGCGGAGGTCGTGAAAGCGGACCTTGCGGACGCTGGCACGGGCGCACAGAGCCTCGAAGGACCGGTTCAGGTTGCGCGGCTCGATGGGAGTCCCGTTCTTCGTGGTGAAGACGAGGCCTTGTCCTGTCCCCTTCCAGCTCACACTGGCGGCCTTCCGATCGGCTATCTGCTGGGCGCGCTGGGCACGGAGCGCGGTCACGCACTCGGCCGGCAGGGCGACGCGGCGGGCCGATCGCTGAGTTTTCGGCGCGACGATCAGCAGTTCGCCGCCGACCCGCTGTAGGGCCTGCCGGACGGTGAGGACGCCTTCGTGAAGATCCACGTCCGACCAGCGCAGCCCCAGCACCTCACCCCGCCGCAGACCGATGCGCACAGCCAGCTCGTACGCGGCCCATAGCCGGTTGTCGCGGGCCGCCGACAGGAGCTGACGCCCCTCCTTAGCGGTGAGAGGTTCGATCTCGCGCTGCGTTCCCATGCTCAGCTCCACGTTCCGGGCCACGTTCCGGGGTAGCTCGTCCTCACGTACGGCGTGCTGGAGGGCGGCCCGAAGGATCACCAGCAGGAAGCGCACGGTCCGGTCGGAGGGAAGCTTCTTGCAGCATTTGCCGAGGGCGCAGCAGCGCCGCTTGTGCTCGGGCCGCTTCTTGTCTTTGCCCTGCGCGCAGCACTGGCAGGTGGCCGCCGTCTTGGTCAGGAAGGCCCGGATGTCTCGGGCGGTGAGCCGGGTCAGCTTCTTCTTCCCGAACTCGGACGTGACGTAGTTGCGGACGAGCGATTCGTAGTTGACGTAGGTCGTCCGGCGGACTTTGCCCTTGGCGACGTTCGTGAGCCAGTACGTCAGGTACTGGGCGACGGTCATCTTGCTGGTGGCGACCGGGAGGCCGTTGAGGGAGTCGGCCTTGAGCCTGGTCAGCTTCTCGTGTGCGTCGTCCCAGGTCTTGCCGTAGACGCTCCGTCGCTTGTACGTGCCGTCCGTCGTCAGCACGTACGCACTGCCCTCCCAGCGGCCATCCTTCCGCTGGTAGATGGTGCCTTCGTTGTTGGCGTTCTTCTTCGGCTTGGCCATCAGGCGGCTTCCTGTTCGGTGCGGAGAGATACGTAGGCGTCCACGGCTGCTTCGCTGATGCGGCGACAGCGGCCGATCTTGAACGAGGCGAGTTCGCGGGAGCGGATCAGGTCGTGGACCTTCCAGCGGCTGATGCCGAGACGCTCGGCGACCTCGTCCACGGTGAGGACGGCCGACGTCATGAAGGCACCAGTCCTTCCTGCTTGAGGCGTTGGGCGTGGGCGATGTCGTGGCGGACCTGGGCGGCGAGGAGTTCTTCGCCGGGGCGGTAGCCGCTGCTGAGGTAGGTCCAGGAGGAGGCGGTGACGAGGGTGGTGTTCTCGTCGGTGGTGGGGAGGCCGGCGCGGGCGCGGGCGGCTTCGGCCTGGGCGAGGCGCCAGGCGCGGCGTACGTCGCGGAGTGCACCGAGAGTGGTGGAGTAGGCGCGGGACTTGCTGGAGAAGTGACCGCGGAAGCCGAGCATGTGGGCCCACTTCCAGAGCTTGAGTTCGGCGAACTCCGGCAGGTGGCCGAGGGCCCAGGCTGTGCGGATCATCTGCCGTACGTGCTGCTGGACGGGCAGGGCCTTGATGGGTTCGGCCTGTCCGGTGCCGTCGCAGTCAAGGCATCGGTCGTGGAAGCGGTCGGGGCCGCGTACGTAGCCGCGTCCGGCGCAGGGGCGGCAGATCAGGGTGCGGTCGACGGTGCCGGTGCCTTCGGCGTTCTTGGTCGCGTACTTGGCGATGTATCCGGCGACCTTGGCGTCTGTGTACTCGGCAACCCTGGCGTCGGTGAGTTCGCCGTCGCCCAGGGCCGAGATGGGGTCGACTTTGAACCGGCGGCCCCAGGCGATGACTCGTTCGCCGATTGCGTCCGACTCGACGGTGAGCCGGGCTCGCTTCCGAGCCAGGCCCACGGCGGTTTTCAGGGCGTCGAAGGTGGCCCAGAGAGGGGGCGCGCTGGTGTGGCCGTCGGGTCCGTCGAAGCGGATCACGGCGTGGAAGTGGACCAGGCCGCGCTTTTGGTACTCGGCGACCTTGGCGAAGGAGACGCGGAGGGCGGTGTTCAGCGCCTTCTGCGTCATGCCGAGGTGTTCGGCCAGGGCGCGGCGTAGGTAGGTGGTGAAGCGTGCCCAGAGCTGTCCGGCGTGCGCGTTCCAGAGCACGGCCCCGGCGTAGTCGTAGGTGGATGGGTTCAGTGGGGTGCCGAGTTCGGGGGCGTCTTCGGCGTGGGTGTCGCCGCAGGCGCAGGGCCGGGGTTTGCCCGCGTCGGTGGTGGGGCGGTTGTGAACGGGGCCGAAGGAGGGGGCGGTGAGGGTGACGAAGGCGCGGGGGTGGTCGCGGACGGTTGCGGCGACGTTCTTGCCGCCGGACAGTCCGGCCTTGATGAGGTGGTAGGTGTCGGCGGCGTAGACGCGGGAGCAGGCTGGGCAGCGGGAGGCGCGGCGGTTGCCGCAGACGGTGAGGAGGCGTCCGGAGGGCTCGTCTTCGGAGCGGTAGGAGCGGACGACTTCCTTCGTGGCCTGGTCGGTGGTGGTGGTCCAGCCGTGGAGGTTGACGGGGTGGGTGCAGCCGCGCAAGTTGCGGACCTGGTCGGTGACGCGGTCGAAGTCGTGGGTGTTGGCCAGTTCGATCAGGTCCCGCAGACCGGGGCTGATCACATGGCGAAGATCCGATTGGGGGCGCATCAGTGGTGCGGTCTCCCTTCTGGCACGAGGGTGGGGCCTGCGGGCAGCAGCGATTCAGTGCGCTCGGGCTGCTGCCCGCAGGGCATGACGAGGTGGGCCCAGGGGTGGGAGGTGCCGGGAGGCCGGCGGAGGGTGCGGCCCTACAAGGCGGCGTGGAGGGCGGTGGCCATGGGCAGGCCGATGCCGAGCCGCGTCTTGAGCTGGGCCGCTGTGATGGGTTCGCCGTGCTCGGTGTGGTGGAACGCGGCGATCGAGCGTGCTTCGGCCAGCAGGGGTTCAGGCACCTTGACCGCAGGCGCGGCGGGAGCCGGGGCGACGAGGGGAGCGACCGGCACGGAGTTCTGTTCTGGCGTGACGGGCAGTGCCCTGGGTGCAGCCGGGGCGGGCGTCGTGTCGGCTTCCGGCCCTGTCTCGTCCGGCGCGGAGTCCGGATTGGCCGGGCGGGCGACCGTGTGGAAGGCGCGCAGGAGCTGCGGGCCGACAGCGCCCCAGCCGAGTAGGAGCAGCGGGGCCACGGCGTCCACGGCGGCACGGCCGTAGTGTCCGGCGACGATCGGTTCGGCGACGTTGAGCGCCAGGGTCAGCAGTCCGGAGAAATGCATGAGCCGGGTAGCCGCCGTCATCTGTTCGGCAGATAGACCGTGAAGGGAGAGGTAGCGCAGGGCGACCAGGAGGCCGACCACGGACAGATCCACCATCGGGGCGATGAGCGGCGCGATCGGGGCGGGGACGCCCAGGCGCAGGGCGAGAGACCAGACGTTGCCGAAAGAGAAGACAAACGCCAGCGCGGCAATGACGATCATGACGGCGGTGATGGTGCGCTGAGTGATCCGGTCCTCTGTCATGGGTGTTCACCTCCTCTCGGGTGGGCCGTGGCTGTGCAGTGCCGGGGTGGTCAGGCCGCTTCGGTGTCGGCCTTGATGAGGTCCACGTCCCCCATGCGAGGGCCGAGGACGGCTTCGAGGAGGGCGTAAGGGTCGGCGGTGAGGCTCGCGGTCTCCTCGGCGATGCGGGCCGCGTCCGCGTCCGGCACGTATGGCGTGCGGATGCGGGTGAAGCCGGGTTGGGACTGGTGGTTCATGGACGCGACGCCGACATAGGTGGGGTCCTGGAGGTTGATCGGGTTGGCGTCCGGCCATTCCCGGATCTCTTCGCCGAGCGCGGCCACAGCGGCTTCGGCGGTCTTTTGCGCGAAGCTCAGGCCCACGGGGCACACATCTCGGATGAAGGTCGGGATCGCGTCGCCTGTGGACTTCTGGGTGGTGAGGATGACGAGCAGGCCCACGGAACGGCCCTTCTTCACCAGGTCTTCGACGAGCCGGGCGTTTTCTGCGGCCAGCGCGGCGAGCTTCTTGGTCCTCGGGTCACTGCCCTTGTGGTCGCGGAAGTAGGTGTGGGCTTCGTCGATGATCAGCACGACCAGCGGCCAGCGGTCGGACGGGCCGACGTCCCACATGGATTTCACACCGAGCACCGAGCGCACCGAGGCCGATCGTGCACGGCGAAGTTCCACGAGGTGACGGAACAGCTTGTTGGCTTCTTCCAGGTCATCGCCGACGAAGGCGAACATGCGCTGCACCCAGTCGGCGTAGTCGCCCTCGTACGCAGCCGAGACCTTGCCGTCCGCACAGGCGAACTGCACCGCGGGCGAGGGTGCCCAGTCCGACAGAAGGCGGTTGACCAGGCTGGTCTTTCCGTAACCGGGCAGGCCGGCCACGGTCACGCCGGGTACCTGCGTGAGGTCCACGGACACCGGCTGGGCGTACTCGTCCACACCCAGGTCCCACCGAGCCGTTTCATCCGGCACGTCACCCGTGGGCTGGTGCTCGGTGGGGAACTTCAGCGGATCGAGGCGCACGCCCCGGATGAGGACCTGCCCCGGCTTGTCCTGGGTGACCGCCACTCGTGTGCACCGCCAGGCGTCAGCCAGATGTGGGGCAGCCTTCTGGAACTGTTGGAGGCCCACGCCGGGCAGGCATCGCGCTCGTGCGATCACTCCGTACGCGTCGTGCGTCACCCGCAGGGCGGGTATGAGGATACGGGGCTTGATGGGCTTGCCGTTCGTGTTCGCCAGCGTTGCCAGCGCGGTCGGGGTCTTGTCCGTGACCGACAGCTTGAGCATCGGTGCGAGCCGCTTCCAGCCCCACCGCACACGTACGGCCTGCCGGATGGACTGCCGGGTCATGGTGTCGGCGCGCAGGTAGCGGACTACCCACCACACCGCCCAGCCGACGATCACGGCGAGCACCAGGACGACGAATAGGGGCATGTGGCCGACGGCCCCTTCAGCCAGGGCGTTCTGATCCTTCATGCGTGGTTCTCCGGAGAGTTGTAGAGGAAGGTCACGAGGGCCGATTCGAGGGCCGCCCGATCCGCCGAGGATCCGAGGCGGGGATAGCCGTAGCCGACGAGCACGGCCGCCACCGAGTTCACGAGCGATTCGGTGAACCGGGCATCCGGCCCGGCGTGAGGCAGCGGGTAGCTGCGCTCAGCGCCGAACCGGAAAGCCGTGCCGCTCACGCCGCCTCAGCGGCCGAGGCCACCAGGTCCAGCCGATCAGCGCGGTAGGCGATCCCGTCCGACAGCGAGCCGTTGAAGATCCGCGCCCACGGGGTGGCGAACAGCTCCACCGGCATGACCGGGACACCGGGCCGGAGACCGTTGGGGAGACCAGTCTCCGGAACGGTGATCTTCAGGGCCTCGGCGCGGTCCTCCTCCATGAAGAAGAGGGTGATCGTGTAGAGCTTCGCGCCGGTCTCGCGGTCGGTGGCGAACTGAGTTTTCTCGGCGTCCGCGTACTTCGGCACCGGCAGGGTGCCGACCATGAACGACGAGGTGGGGAGCAGGCCAACACGGATGCGTGCCATGGGAGTTGCGTCCTTTCGGTTGCGCTCCACCAGGGCGGTGGGGCGTGATCTCCATTGAACATAGCTGACCTAGCAGAGTCAAGTGAGTGGAGTGAGCTAGGTGTCATCTGGCATAGGCCACCTATGTCAGTGGGGTGTGCTAGGCGTGCTAGGACTCGATACTCTTGGGCCATGAGCCCCGCGCCAGAGAGCAAGCAGGACCGTCGGCCGCCGTACCAGCACGCTGCCGACGAGCTTCGGCGCGAGATCTTGCAGGGGCGGATCAAGCCGGGCGAGCAGTTGCCGGCCATTCGCGAGCTACAGGAACGCTTTCGCGTGGCCAACATGACCATGAGGTCCGCGCTCAACGTGCTGCGCGATGAGGGCTTGATCTACACGATCCACGGTCGGGGCAGCTTCGTCGCAGACCACGATGGCGGGGGCGAGTTCTCAGCGAACTACAACGCGCCTGCCTGGTACTTGTCGAACAGGGGCGACAAGCCGAGCCGGGCAGAGCAAGCGGAGGGAAGGCCCGACGACGAAGCCGCCAGCGCCACCCTCACCGAAATGCTCACAGCACTACGAGACGAGATCCGTGCCCTCAGTGCTGATCATCAGGAACTGCGGCGTGAGGTCGAGGAGCTGAAGGCTGCCCAGCAGGCGAAGCAGTAGCCCTGAGCTTGGCCACTTCCTTTCGCAACTCTCTGGTCTCCCTGCTGAGGCGACCGACCATGGCCCGCATCTCTTTGATCAGAGCGGTCACCTGTTCTGCGTCCCCGACGTGAATGCTGGTCAACCCCATTTCGCTGTCCGGTATGTGCTCGGCCATCGCTCCTCGTTTGCCGCCGTGCCGTCGTTGCGTAGGTGCTAGCTCGAACCGCCAGGGCACTGCTTGATCGCTTGCCCAACGGGCCCTCTGATGTAGGTCCGGCGCTTGTTCGTCGTGCAGTCGCGTGTCTCTCGTGTTGCCCTGCCCTGCGGAGCTGTTCAGAGTTTCTTTACTGGATCAAGGCGGCCCGCCTACGGCGGCCCGCGCGCGCTGGCGGCCCGTGGCCGCCACCGCTCCATGTCTCCGCCACCGCTCCGGCGGCCCCCCGCCGCTCAGCGCGCAGGATCACCAAGGCGGACAGCCAGAGCAGGAAGCAACCCAACCGCTCCGAGCACCAGGACCAGGCCGACGTACACCAAGCACGACCACGCCACCCAACCGCCCACCGCTCCAGGCCACATGGCCACCAGTACAGGCACAACCAAGCGCACGACGCCGACAAGATCCGTGGCGCGGCGCCCGGTTTGATCACGGTCTGCTGACCGGTCGCGCCATCGCTGAGTGGCTGGCGGGGGCGGAGCGGAGGCGTCTGCGGGCTAAAGATCAAAAGCATGGCAGCGTGGCAGAGGCCGGTGGGGGGTTGCTGCAACACACGTGACGGGTGCTCGTTCGGCGCACCCGCCGTCGTGGCTGACTTTCTGTGGCTCAGGTCAGAACCCCTTTCAAATCGACATCGAAAGGCCGCTGTTGAGGCAGCGCCCGAATCCGAGCACGCCAACGGCCCCGGTACCATCGGCACCGGGGTCCTGATCAGGGCCTCCGCGACCGGACCACCCGGAATGCTGTCTAGGCTGAGGGGTGGTCCGGTTTTTGCGTGTGGTCGACGTTCGCCGTGCGCGGCGTCAGCGGGCTCAGCTCAGGGCTTTACCGACCTCGTAGATCGTTGGCCTGTCCTCGGGGGCATGGCTGAGCATGGCCTCGAACAGCTCGCCCAGTTCGCCTTGCATCTTCACCGGCCGCCGCCTGCCGTCCGCCACGGCTTGCCTCTGCACGGGGCGCGGTGCGTCGTCCGGGTACTCGACCGCCCGCCAGCCCGTGGCGGAGATGAGCAGCGACGCGCCGAGTGCGTAGATGTCGGCTTCTGGTGTGGCCTGCGCCTCTCCGGTCGCGAGCACACTGCGCGAGATCTCCGGCGCCTCGTAGTGGACGAGGCAGCCGCGGAACGGGAAGTCGTACCCCTCGGGCACGTGCCCACCGCGCGCCAAGGCCAAGTCGATGAGGTGGGTCCGTTCCGGCCCGATGATGAAGTGCGCGGGCTGCACATCGCCGTGGGCCCAGCCCTGGGCATGCAGTTCGGCCAGCGCCTCCACACAACTCAGGGCCACGCTGGTGTGCGGCTCGATGCGCGAGTCCGGCGCACGGCAGGGCTCCCACAGCTGGTAGAGATCCGGTCCTTCCCGCCACGGCTGGAAGTTCCAGGTACCGCCGTCCCATTCGCCGTACGCGAAGTCAGGGAACCCGAGGCGGTGCAGCACGGCACCTTCACGCGCGGGTGCCAGCGCCGTCCAGGGCTGGGCGGACCAGTCCGCCGTTGCCTCGATCGGGTAGCCGACCTTCACGGCGTAGGTGCCCCTGTGGCTTTCCACCTCCCAGACCGTGGAGCCCCGGCGATTGAGGACCAGGCGCTGAGCCGTGGGCATGAGTGCGTCGAGCACGACGATCGGCAGTTCAGGGGGTGTCCCGGACAACGTCTGTTCTCCTTCCGGGCGACGCGGCCGACCCAGAGTCGAGGCCGGCCGCGTCGCTGATGTCGTGTTGCTATGCCTGGCCGTACGGTCGACCGCAGTCCGAGTCGCACTGCGCGAGGTTCGTGCCGTCCACGGTCCACAGGTCGTCGAAGACCATGAACCCGGCCGACTTCATCGCGTGCGCGGAGTCGGAGACCTTCTCCGGGTCACGGGGTCCGCCGCCCGGCGTCGGGTTGTGGTGGAGGAAGCGGCCCGCGTTCTGCTCGCAGAGCGCGGCGTACTCCTTCGTGTGCAGGATGAGCGCGTGCAGGCCGAGGTCCACGTCGTCCGACGGGACCATGGGAACGGTGGCGGTTGCCGCAGTGACCAGGAAGGCCACCGCCTGGTCCGCGATCCGTGCCGCCCGCTCGGGTGACTGCCCGTTGTGGACGACCACGAAGCGGGTGAGGCTGTCGAACAGCTCCTCACCAGCCACCGCGCGCCCGGTCCTCTGGTCGTTGGCCGTTGCCGTCATGCGAAAACTCCTTGAGTGTCGCTGTGCTCTGGCACTTACGCCCGCATCGGTCACCTAGGCATGGCCCAGGACAACCGAGTGGGATGGAAGGCCGGCCCCGAACGGGGAAGGGGGAGCCAAGGAAGGTGGCACCCCGTCCGGGGCCAGCCGGTCTACCGGCGGATACCGAGAGCCATGCCGATCACCAGGCCACACGAGCTGCTGATCATGATGATGAACAGAGGCCCCGCATATCGGCCGATGGCGCGCATCACAGCCTGCCCCGGCGGTTGCCGTCCTTGATGGCAAGGCGGGCGCTCAGTTCCTCCCGCGCTGTCGGCGCCACCACGTTGTCCGGCCGGGCGTCCCACTCGACGCCGCCACCGATGGGCCGTATCTGCACCCGGGCGCCGATCTCACCCATGACGACGCCGATTCGTCCGCTGGCAGTGTCCTTCGCCAGTTCACCGATGCCTGGTCTGGTCTGCTGGTTGCTCGCCATGTGCACGAGCATCCTGGCGCCCATGAGGACGTCGGAACCTCCGACAAACACCACTTCAGGACGTCCCGCGTCGGATAGAACGTCCCTAGTGCCGTCCCCGAGTGTTGGGAGAGATTGGGATGCCGAACGAGAGGCTACGTGCTGCCATGGCGGCCGGCGGCTGGACGTACACCGCCCTCGCGGACCGGGTCGAAGTCGACCCCAAGTCCGTCGAACGATGGGTCAATTTGGGGCGTACGCCGCGCCGTGCCACGGCCATGTTGGCAGCGGAAACGCTAGGAGAAGACGTGCACGCTCTATGGCCAGCGCTCCGGCAAGCACGCCCTGCCCGCGCCGTCAGTCCCGAACTTGTGGCTCTCTACGACCAGCGGGCGGACATCCCCGTGTCCGCCTTCGTGGACATGCTGTCCCAGGCTCGCGAGCACATCGACGTGTTGGTGTACGCGGCCGTCTTCCTGCACGAGGCGTACCCACGGCTCAACGACTTGCTGCGAGAGCGAGCCGCCGACGGGTGTGCGGTCCGTATCGCGATCGGCGATCCGGACAGCACGAACGTCCAACAGCGCGGTAGCGAAGAGAGGTTCGGTCATGGGATCGAGTCCCGCTGCCGACTCGCCCTCATGCACTATCGCCCCCTGGCCGAGGTAGCCGGCATCGAGGTGCGGACCCATGCCACCACGCTCTACAACTCGATCTATCGTGCGGATGACCAGGCGCTGGTCAATGCCCATGTTTGGGGCGTGAACGCCTACGGTGCTCCCGTGTGGCATCTTCGGCGCAACGGAGAGGGCGGCATGTTCGACACCTACGCCAGCAGCTTCGACGCGGTGTGGGAGACCGCGACGCCGGTAGGAGAAGACTGACCATGGCACGGACCGAGTACTACGACGACCCGGCGGCACCGGAGCCGAACAGCTTGGTGGTCGCGGCGTCTGCCGTGGTTACCGACAACGAAGGGCGCGTTCTCCTCCAGCGCCGACGGGACAATGATCTCTGGGCGCTACCTGGCGGCGGCATGGAGATGACCGACTCACTCCCGGGAACGGCCGTCCGCGAGGTGAAGGAGGAAACGGGTCTGGACGTAGAGATCACGGGGCTCGTGGGCACGTACACCGACCCTCGCCACATCATCGCCTACTCGGACGGTGAGGTGCGCAGACAGTTCAACGTCTGCTTCACCGCCCGTGTGGTGGGCGGCCGACTCGCAATCTCGGACGAGTCCACGGAGCTGCGTTTCGTCCAGCCAGAGGAGATCGACCAACTGCCGATGCACCACACGCAGCAGCTCCGGATCCGTCACTTCCTGGAACACCGTGAGCGGCCCTATCTTGGCTGACCGCGTAGGCCCGCGGTGACGGCACCGCTCGCTCTGTGGGTACATGCTCGGACAAGCTCGGCTGTTCCCGAGAGCTCCCAGCCCGGGAGCGTGGGACGCATACCCGGCAGTGTCATGCCCGACTCGGTGAGTTGACGCGCAAGAGGGGCTAAGCTAGCGGCACTTGAGTGCTTGAGCTGCCGCAGGGGGACGAGTGACCCATTTGATCATGGCGCTCTACGGAGCTGTGGGCGGTCTGCTTATCGCAGCCTTGGGCCTTTTTCGTTATCTGAAGAAGGAACAGATGTGGCCCTGGTTCGCCGACGGTGGAGTGTCATTCTCCGTGTGGATATCGATAGAGATTCTCAGAGTGTCCATCGGGGCGGGGGTAGCTTGGGTGCTGGCCATAGCTGGCCCATTCAGCGTATTTGGCGCCATCGTTGCTGGGGCTGGCGCGCCAGCCATTCTTGATAAATGGGAGAGGAATTCACCTGCGCAAGCAGTGCCAGAGGAATCCGAGATGGGGTCCCCAGTCAATAATGGCGGCACGGGGGTTGTGAATATTGCGGGAGGGCAGAGCGATGGCTGATCAGCTACTTGCACAGGTTCTCGATGCGGTAACTCACAGTGGTCCTAGCTATAGAGTGGCACGGAAGGCCGAACATTCCTCACGGATGCGCGCAAATGCTATATTGAACGCTCTAACTCATAGCGGACCGAGCTATCAAACCGGGCTGCAGAAACGGGTAAGCCTCTCCGAGGCCTTCCGTGAGTTCGAGGCAGAGATGCCGGAGCACCAGGCGCGTCTTCAGGCTTTGAATGTATCCATCGACTCCTATATAAATCAGATGCCGACAGCCTTGGAGGATTCACAAAGAGTGGAATCACTACTTGGTGGATTGATGGATCGGATTGATGCGCTGGAGGAGTTTTACCGAATCGATGGCAAATATTGCCAATCTGTCCTGCGCCTTCAGCGAGCAACTCCCCCATTTAACTTCCGACTGCAATGGGTCGCGCATTGGCACCTTATTGGTACGGTGCGGCGTGGCCGGAAAATACATCGTCACGCCATCAAGGTTCGCAAGCTCCAGAGCCTTCTAGCGAGAGAGGGTGCGTCTACGTCCACATCCTTCCGATCTGCCGCCAGTTCCTTCCTCATCTCTTGGAAATTGCAAGAGTGGGATTTGGCGAGCCTGCGAGGAAGTTCCCTCTAGGTACTTCCAATTCCGGAACTCTTCGCACGGACCACTTGCTGAGGGCTGTTCGGGAAGTCGGCGAAGTCTCAACGACCGGGTGGAGCCCCCTGGCGGAGCGCCCACGACGGGCCAAGCCGCATCGCGGCAGCAGTTGCTCCACCTCGGCCCACCTCCGGAGCGGTCGGTCCAAAAACCTGTAGAGAAAGTCGTAGCTCTCAGCCGGGCTGGGCCTGAAGTCCTGCGAAGACTGCGAGTCGGCGCTTGTCGGGGCCACCGTTCAGAGCTGACGGCAACGCTGACGGCAACGACGGCACATAGAGGCTGTTGATCACGGCCTTCAGCTATCAGCCGGGAGGAAGGCGGAGCCCCCGCCAAACAGCCTGCCCGATCCTACGGATCAGAAGGTTGCAGGTTCGAATCCTGCCGAGTGCACAACAGATCAGAGGCCCTGTGGAGAGATCCACAGGGCCTCTGGCTTTTGCAGGGAATGAGTGGGGGACCCGGACGCCCCGTCGTCACGCCGGGGCGATGAAGCCCCGGTCGGTGAGCCACCGGTCCAGCGAGTTGCGTTCGACCTCCCGGAGGGCCCGCGCGGTGTCGGACCTGCCGGGTCTGAACGCGGCAAGGGTGCGGTTGGCGGCCCACATGCGGATCTGGGCGACGGTGAGCGGGTCGAGTTGTCCGCTGTCGCGCCAACGGGGGCCGGCCCCGTCGTCCACGGGCAGACTCCGGTCGAAGAACTCGTCGATCAGGCCGTGTGCCTGGAAGTCGCGGTCATCCATGACGACCTCCCTTGCCGATCCGTCCAGCCTGGTCGGCCCCGGCCCGGGGCGATAGGGCCGAACGGCACCCCCACAGGGCCGAACGGTCACCGGCACCAACGGGACGCCGGCGGCCCCGGAGAGTTCCGGGGCCGCCGGCGCGCTCTAGTTCAGCTGGAAGGTCGCCTCGACCGGGTAGTGGTCGCTGGGGGCGTCGGTGTCGGTCTGGCCGGTGGTCCAGCCGGACTGGGGGTCGAAGTCGACCTTGACCGTGGACATCGCGGCCGGGACCGGACGGCCGGTGGCGTTCAGGTAGCCGATGTAGTCGAGGTCGTCGCGGTAGTCCTTCGGGAAGGACTCGACGCCGGACATGTACTGGCACCAGGCGGAGACCGGGCAGTCCATGGTCCGCAGGGTCTGGGAGGAGTCGGTGGCGGGGGTGCCGAGGACGCCGTTCACCGCGCTCTGGGCGGCCGCATAGTCACCGCGCGACCGGCCCCCGTAGTACTCCACGTTCATGTCGCCGCCGATCAGCACCGGGCCGCTGGTGCCGGCGATGCCGTCCGCCCAGGAGCGGATCTCCTCGAGCTGGGCGAGACGGGTGGCCTGGGTGGTGTCGGTGGAGGTGTCGGACTCGTCGGCCTGGAGGTGGGTGCCGACGACCCAGCTCTTCACCCCGCCCTTGTCGATCTGTGCCAGCGCCGCACCCTTGTCGGCGTGGTAGTCCCAGGTGCCGTAGGTCGAGTTGCTGAAGACGTGGGCGTACTGGGCGGTGATCGGGTACTTGGAGAGGATCATCGTGCCGCCGTTGATGACGAACGGCGAGTTGGAGCAGTCGCCGCTGATGCCGTTCCAGCCGCCGCCGGAGCACGTCTGGCCGACGACCGGGGTGTGGTACGGGTACAGGTCGGCGAGCTTGCCGGTGATGTCGGCGGTCGAGGTGTTGTTGAAGTCCTCGTCCAGCACGACCACGTCCGCGCCGTGCTTGCGGATGATCGACTCGATGACCGGGGTGCGCTGGGCCGCCTTCTCGTTCTGGGTCGTGTCGACGATCGGGGTGCCGAGGTCGACGTTCCAGGCGAACACCGACAGGTCGGTGCCGGTGGCCGCGCTCGCGGCGGGGGCCGTGTAACCGCCGGCGCCGAGCAGCAGGGCCGCCGCCGCGGAGGTGAGGGCGGTAGCGGTACGACGCGAGACCATGCGCTCTCCAGGAGGAAGTGGGAGGAGGCCCCGGCCGGCCGGTGCGTGGCCGACGAATGGGGCGCGTCCATGACAGCGCGACAGACTCTAGGTACTCGCCGGTACGGCGGAAAGGACATCGACGCGAACAGTGATGGATCGATCCGTGGAGAAAAGGTGTCTGGACAAGTCGGGGGTGTGGGAGCCGATCCGTCCGGTTGTCGCGGGGAAGGCCGCTCGCACGGTGTGCGCACCGCGTGCGGTGGCGTCGGCCGCTCCCGGCCCGCTGTCAGACCCTCCCCCTACTCTCGGGAGGGATGGCACGTGAATGGAGATGCTCGGGACTGCGCTGGTCGGCGGACGGGCCGGTGCTGGTCTGGGACGGTGGGCGGCGCAGCGCGCCGGCGTGGGGGAAGCGGGTCGCCTTCGCCGTGCCCGAGGGCGGGGTGCGGACCTGCGTCGGGGCGCGGGGGAACGGCTGCCCGGTGCGGGCCGGCGTGCCGGGCAGGAGTACGGGGGCCCGGTGCGAGGAGTGCGCCCGGCTGGACCGGGCGCACTCCGTGGCCGCCGACACGATCGCCGACGACCCCCGGCCGTACCGGGTGTATCTGGCGTGGTTCGGGCCCGGGCTGGTCAAGGTCGGGATCACCGCGGCCGAGCGCGGGGACGCCCGGCTGCTGGAGCAGGGTGCCGTCTGTTTCAGCTGGCTGGGCACCGGCCCGCTGATGGCCGCCCGGCGCACCGAGGAGCTGCTGCGGGCCGCGCTGCGGGTGCCGGACCGGATTCCGTACGCCGAGAAGCGGGCGGTGCGGGCGGCGCTGCCGAAGACCGCGGCGGAGCGCGCCGCCGAGGTGCGGGAGCTGCATGCGCGGGCCGTGGCGCTTCCGGCGTGGCCGGAGTCGCTGCGGGCCGCCGAGTGCCGAGTCACCGATCATCTCGGTGTGTTCGGGCTCGACCGGGCGCCGGGTGCGTTCGGCGAGGTCGTGGAGCTGGCGCCGGGCGGCGCCGTGAGCGGGGAGCTGGTCGCCGCCGTCGGACCCGATCTGCATCTGGCGGTCGGCGGGCGCGGGGTCGTCGTGCTGGACACCCGGCTGATGGCGGGCTGGGGGCTGGTGCCGGGCGAGGCCCAAGAGCTCCGACTCGGGTTTCCCGTACGGGAGTTCAGACAGGAGCCGGAAGGGTTGTTCTGACCGACCGTAAAGAAACGACCGTAAAGAAACGACCGTAAAGAAACGACCGTCAAGAAAAGACCGTAAAGAAACGGATCCCGGACGGATCCCCTTCGGCAAGATCCATGGACACGCGGCAGGGCGTTCGCCGACGGTTGTCGTCATGAGCGAACAACCGGACACCACCGTCGTTCCCACTCCCGCCCACGAACCCCCTTACTACGCCGTCGTGTTCACCTCCGTACGCCGCGACGACGACGAACCCGGCGCGTACGAGCGGACCGCGGCCCGGCTCTCGCGGCTCGTCCGGCAGATCCCCGGCTTCCTCGGGGAGGACTTCGCCCACAGCCCCGGGCCGGGCGGACTCGCCGTATCCGTGGCCTACTTCCGGCATCTGGCCGGCCTCGAGCGGTGGCGGGACCATCCCGAGCACCTCGACGCCAAGCAGCACGGACGGGATCGGTGGTACGAGCGGTACACGATCCACATCGCCCGCGTCGAGCACAGTCACGCCTTCGCACGGGCGGCCTGACGCCGGGGCGCTTCCCAGGTGCCGCCTGAGAGCCGCCTGTGAGTTTCTCAGGCAAATCACAGATTGCGGAAAGCGTCTTCTCAGAGGGCCCGGACAGGGTGTGCACCATGACCACGACCTCGCCCCAGGGGCGCACCGAACTGCTGAGGCCGGACGGGAGCCCCGTCCGCGTGCTTGTGGTGGACGACGAGTTGTCGATCACCGAACTGCTGAGCATGGCCCTTCGTTACGAGGGCTGGCAGATCAGGAGCGCGGGCGACGGGCAGGGCGCGATACAGACCGCCCGGGAGTTCCGGCCCGACGCCGTCGTCCTGGACATGATGCTGCCCGACATGGACGGGCTCGCCGTCCTCGGCCGGCTGCGCCGCGAACTGCCCGACGTGCCCGTCCTGTTCCTGACGGCCAAGGACGCCGTCGAGGACCGGATAGCCGGGCTCACCGCGGGCGGGGACGACTACGTCACCAAGCCGTTCAGCCTGGAGGAGGTCGTGGCGCGGCTGCGGGGGCTCATCCGCCGGTCCGGTGCCGCCGACCGGCGGTCGGACTCGGTGCTCGTCGTCGGGGACCTGACTCTGGACGAGGACAGCCACGAGGTGTCGCGGGCCGGTGACAACATCCACCTCACCGCCACCGAGTTCGAGCTGCTGCGCTTCCTCATGCGCAACCCGCGGCGCGTGCTCAGCAAGGCGCAGATCCTGGACCGCGTGTGGTCGTACGACTTCGGCGGGCAGGCCAATGTGGTCGAGCTGTACATCTCGTACCTGCGGCGGAAGATCGACGCCGGACGCGAGCCGATGATCCACACGCGGCGTGGGGCCGGCTACCTCATCAAACCCGCCGTGTCATGAGCAGGCGACGACGGCCGGCCCCGCAGAGGAAGCAGCAGCAACAGGGCCAACGGAAGCGGCGGACGCGGCGAGCCGGGCAGCCGCGCACTCTGCGGACCCGGCTCGTCGTCGCGTCGGTGGTGCTGATCGCGGTGGTGTGCGCGGTGATCGGTACGGTCACCACGCTCGCGCTGCGCCAGCATCTGTACCAGCAGCTGGCCGGCCAGGTGAGCGACATCGGTCTGCGCGCGGTCGGCCATCCGCGGCTGCCGGGTGGCGACGGGAACCTGAGCGGTCCGGGCGGCCCGGACTCCTCCCCGGCGGACAACGCCACGCCGGACGAGAAGGTCGACAACCTGCTCACCAAGGGGCCGACGCAGGCGAAGACCATCGCCGCGTACGTGCGGAACGGCTCGATCGTGAGCGCGGCCGTCTCGGAGCAGCAGAACTACACCACCGGCTTCTTCAAGCGGATGAAGGCCGACGGTCTGAACACGGCGCAGAGGAACGCCCTCGGCTCGGTGTCCAAGGACCGCGACGCGCACGTCGTGGAGATACCGGGGCTCGGGGACTACCTCGTCGAGTACATGAAGAGCCGGGACGGCAGTGACGCCTTCTACGTCGCCCTGCCGACCCAGGACGTCGACGACAACATCAACACCCTGGTCCTGATCGAGATCAGCGTCACCGTGGCCGGTCTCGTGGCCGCCGGTATCGCCGGGTACGTACTGGTCGGCATCGCCACCCGCCCCCTGCGCAAGGTCGCGGGCACCGCCACCCACGTCTCCGAACTCCCGCTGCACACCGGCGAGGTGAGGCTCAGCGAGCGGGTCCCGGAGTCCGAGTGCGATCCGCACACCGAGGTCGGCCAGGTCGGCGCCGCACTCAACCGCATGCTCGACCATGTGCACGGCGCCCTGCACGCCCGGCAGCAGAGCGAGATGCGGGTACGGCAGTTCGTCGCCGACGCCAGCCACGAACTGCGCACGCCGCTCGCGTCGATCCGCGGCTACGCCGAGCTGACCAGGCGCGGACGCGAACAGGTCGGGCCCGACACGCGGCACGCCCTCGGCAGGATCGAGTCCGAGGCGGGCCGGATGACCCTCCTCGTCGAGGACCTCCTGCTGCTCGCCCGGCTCGACGCCGGACGGCCGCTCCAGTTCGAGCAGACCGATCTCGTCCCGCTCGTCGTGGACACCGTCAGCGACTCCCGCGCGGCCGGCGCGGACCACAACTGGCGCCTCGACCTGCCCGACGAACCCGCGCTCGTGTCGGCGGACGCGGCACGCGTCCAGCAGGTGCTGGTCAACCTGCTCGGCAACGCCCGCAAACACACGCCACCGGGGACGACCGTCACCGCGCGCGTGCAGCGGCGCGGACCCTGGATGTGCGTCGACGTCGAGGACAACGGGCAGGGGATTCCCGCCGAGTTGCTGCCGCACGTCTTCGAGCGGTTCGCGCGCGGCGACTCCGCGCGCTCGCGCGCCACCGGGTCCACCGGGCTGGGGCTGGCCATCGTGCAGGCCGTCGCGACCGCGCACGGCGGTGCGGTGACCGTGGACAGCGTGCCCGGGCGGACCGTGTTCACCGTGCGGCTGCCGGCTCGTGCTCCGGCCGTCCCCCGGCCGGCCCCCGAAACGGACCGGCAATCGCACTCACAGGCACAGCACAGTGCCACCACATGGGTGCGACAGGGGGCCTGAGTTGAGTCGGTCCCATGCGAACCGACTCTTCTCCCGGCACTCTGCCGGCGCGGGAGCACCTCCCGGCCGCGGACGCCGGTACGCCTGTCCTGGACGTAGTGATCCCCGTCTACAACGAGGAGAAGGATCTCCAGCCGTGCGTCCGTAGACTGCACGACCACCTCAAGCGCACGTTCCCGTACGCGTTCCGCATCACCGTCGCGGACAACGCGTCGACGGACACCACTCCCCAGGTGGCGGCGCGCCTGGCACGGGAGATCCCCGAGGTCAGCAACTTCCGTCTGGAGCAGAAGGGCCGCGGCCGGGCCCTCGCGACCGTGTGGTCCGCGTCCGACGCGCCGATCCTCGCCTACATGGACGTCGATCTGTCCACCGACCTCAACGCCCTGCTGCCGCTGGTGGCACCGCTGATCTCGGGCCACTCCGACCTCGCGATCGGCTCCCGGCTCGCCCGCAGCTCGCGCGTGGTGCGCGGCCCCAAGCGGGAGTTCATCAGCCGCACCTACAACCTGATCCTGCGCGGCTCGCTCCAGGCCCGCTTCTCGGACGCCCAGTGCGGCTTCAAGGCCATCCGGCGCGATGTGGCCCAGGTGCTGCTGCCGCTGGTGGAGGACACCGGCTGGTTCTTCGACACCGAGATGCTGGTGCTCGCCGAGCGGGCCGGCCTGCGGATCCACGAGGTGCCGGTGGACTGGGTCGACGACCCCGACTCCACCGTGCACATCGTGCGGACCGCGACCGACGACCTCAAGGGCGTCTGGCGGGTCGGCAAGGCCCTGGCCACCGGTTCGCTGTCGCTGGACCGGCTCGCCCGGCCGTTCGGCGACGACCCGCGCGACCGGGACATCCAGGACGTGCCCAAGGGCCTGGCCCGCCAGCTCGTCGGCTTCGTCGCCGTCGGCGTCCTGTCCACCCTCTTCTACCTGCTGCTCTACAGCCTCTTCCGGCAGTTCTCCGGCTCCCAGACCGCCAACGCGTTCGCCCTGCTGGTCTCGGCGGTCGCCAACACGGCCGCCAACCGGCGGCTCACCTTCGGAGTGCGCGGCCGGGGCGGCGCCGTCCGGCACCAGGCGCAGGGCCTGGTCGTCTTCGGCATCGGCCTCGCCCTGACCAGCGGCTCGCTGGCCGCCCTGAACGCGGCCGGCCCCAGCCCGGCGCACTCCACCGAGCTGGCGGTGCTCATCGCCGCCAACCTCGCCGCGACCGTGCTGCGCTTCCTGCTCTTCCGCGCCTGGGTCTTCCCGGACCGCGGCGACTCCGGCCCGGGTTCGGGCCCTGGCTCCGGCTCCGGTTCGACCGTGGTCGCCGGGCACACCCCCTGCGCGCCGCTGCCGCACCAGCAGTCGTACGAAGCCGGGGACGGCACCTGGCGGGACGCCACCATGCGGGTGCGGCCGGTGCGCCCCCACGACACCGAGCCGAGGGACCCCCGATGAGCGTCGACCGGCAGAGCGGTACGGCCGCGTGGCTGCCGTCCGCCACGGCTCCCCCGCCGGCCGCGCGGGCCGGTGAGCCCCGGCGGCCCTTCTTCCGCGGACTGTGGCGCGGCCGGCCCGAGGACCCGCGCTGGGCGCGCCCGGCCCTCCTCGGCCTGCTGGCCGCCACCCTGGTCCTCTACCTCTACGGCCTCAGCGCCTCCGGCTACGCCAACTCCTTCTACTCGGCGGCCGTCCAGGCGGGCAGCAGATCCTGGAAGGCGTTCTTCTTCGGCTCGCTGGACGCGGGCAACGCGATCACCGTGGACAAGCCGTCGGGGTTCCTGTGGCCGATGGAGCTGTCGGTGCGGATCTTCGGCCTGAACTCATGGGCGATCCTCACGCCCGAGGTGCTGATGGGCGTGGGCTCGGTCGCGGTGGTCCACGCGGGCGTACGGCGCCGGTTCAGCCCGGTCGCCGGCCTGATCGCGGGCGCGGTCCTCGCGCTCACCCCCGTCGCCGCGCTGATGTTCCGGTTCAACAACCCGGACGCGATGCTGGCCCTGCTGATGGCGCTGGCCTGCTACTTCGTCGTACGGGCCGTGGAGGACGGCCGGACGAGGTGGCTGGTGTGGGCCGGGACCGCGATCGGCTTCGCCTTCCTCGCCAAGACGCTGCAGGCGTTCCTGATCCTGCCGCCGCTCGCGATCGTGTACGCGGTGTGCGCCCCGGTCCCGGTGCGGAAGCGGTTCGGCCAGCTGGCCGCCGCCACCCTCGCGCTCGTCGTCGCGGGCGGCTGGTGGGTCGCGATCGTCGAACTGTGGCCGGCCTCCTCGCGGCCCTACATCGGCGGTTCGCAGAACAACAGCTTCCTGGAGCTGACCTTCGGCTACAACGGCCTCGGCCGGATCAACGGCGACGAGACCGGCAGCGTCGGCGGCGCGGGCGGCACCGGCCAGTGGGGGGAGACCGGCTGGGAGCGGATGTTCAACTCCGAGATCGGCAGCCAGATCTCCTGGCTGCTCCCGGCCGCGCTGATCCTCCTGGCCGCCGGTCTGGTGGCCACCCGCAGGCTGAGGCGCACGTCCGTCACCCGGGCCTCGTTCCTGGTCTGGGGCGGCTCGCTGCTGATCACCCTGGTGGTCTTCAGCTACATGGCGGGCATCTTCCACCAGTACTACACCGTGGCCCTCGCCCCCTACCTCGCGGCCGTGACCGGCATGGGCGCCGGGCTGCTGTGGGAGAAGCGGCAGGAGCTGTGGGCGTCGATCACGCTGGCCGCCTCCGTCGTCGCGGCCGCGGTCTGGGGCTACGTCCTGCTCAACCGCACCACCGACTACCTTCCCTGGATGAAGTGGCTGGTGCTGATCGGCGGTCTGACCGCCGCGCCGGGCCTGGTCCTCGCGGGCCGGATCTCCCGGCGACTCGCCCTCGGGGCGGCGGCGGTGGGCCTCGTGGCCGCGCTCGCCGGTCCGACGGCGTACACCCTCAGCACGGTGGGCTCCGCGCACACCGGCTCCATCCCGACGGCCGGTCCGGCGGGCGCGAGCACGATGGGCTTCGGCGGCGGTCCGGGCGGCGGCAAGGGCGGCATGCGCGGCGGTTTCGGCGGCGGCATGCCCGGCGGGCAGGGACAGCAAGGTCAGCAGGGCCGGAACGGCAACGGCTTCCCGGGCGGGGGAATGCCGGGCCGGAACCAGCAGAACGGCAACGGCGGCACGCGGGGCCCGGGCCGAAGCGGCAACGGCTTCCCCGGCGCGGGCCGGACGGGCGAGGGTGGCATGGGCGGCGGCATGGGCGCCGGCGGCCTGCTGAACGGCGCGAGCGTCTCCTCCGCCGCCAGGAAGCTGCTGGCACAGGACGCCTCGACGTACACCTGGGTCGCCGCGTCCGTCGGCTCCCAGAACGCGGCCGGTTACCAGCTCGCCACCGGTGATCCGGTGATGGCGATCGGCGGCTTCAACGGCACCGACCCGTCCCCGACTCTGGCGCAGTTCGAGAAGTACGTGGCGGACGGCAGGATCCACTACTTCATCGCCGGCGGTGGCATGGGCGCCGGCCTGGGCACCAGCAGCAACGGCGCCGCCTCGCAGATCAGCTCGTGGGTCCGGAAGAACTTCACGAAGGTGACGGTCGGTTCGGCCACCTTCTACGACCTCACACAGAAGAAGAACGGCTGAGCGAGCGGCCGGCCGAGAAATGTGTCGTACACCGTATAGTGACTGCTATACGGTGTACGACATGTCCACCTCCCAAGGCCACCAAGGTCGCCAGGGCCATCCGAAGCGGTGGCTGATCCTCGGCGTCATCTGTCTCGCACAGCTCACCGTGCTGCTCGACAACACCGTCCTGAACGTGGCCATCCCCTCGCTGACCCGCGAGCTGCACGCGGCCACCTCGGACATCCAGTGGATGATCAACGCGTACTCCCTGGTGCAGTCCGGTCTGCTGCTCACCGCGGGCAGCGCCGCCGACCGCTACGGCCGCAAGAAGATGCTCATCGCCGGTCTCGCCCTGTTCGGGATCGGCTCGCTCGCGGCCGGACTCTCCCACTCCACCGGGCAGTTGATCGCCGCGCGGGCCGGCATGGGCATAGGCGGCGCGCTGCTGGTGACCACCACACTCGCGGTGGCGATGCAGATCTTCACGCCCGAGGAGCAGCCCAGGGCGATCGGCATCTGGAGCGCGGTCAACGCCCTCGGCTTCGCGACCGGTCCGCTGATCGGGGGTTTCCTGCTGGGTCACTTCTGGTGGGGCTCGATGTTCCTGGTCAACATCCCGGTCGCGGCGCTGGCCCTGGTCGCCGTCGTGGCCCTCGTACCGGAGTCGAAGAACCCCCGCGGGGACCGTCCGGACCTGTTCGGCGCGCTGCTGTCCACCGTCGGCATGGCCGCGGTCGTCTTCGCGATCATCTCCGGCCCGCTCCACGGCTGGACATCGCCGCGGGTGCTCGCCACCGCGGCCGTCGCGGTGCTGGTGCTCGGGGCCTTCGCCCGGTGGGAGAGCAGGGTCGAGGAGCCGATGCTCGACCTGCACTTCTTCCGGGACCGCCGGTTCACGGGTGCGGTCGCGGGGGCCGTACTCCTCAGCTTCGGCATGACCGGTTCGCTGTTCCTGCTCACCCAGCACCTGCAGTTCGTGCTCGGCTACGAGCCGTTGGAGGCCGGGCTGCGCACCGCTCCGCTGGCGCTGACGGTCGTGCTGCTCAACTTCACCGGTGTCGCGGCGGAGTGGTCCACGAGGCTCGGCACCCCGGTGTCGATCGCGCTCGGCATGGTGCTGATGGCGGCGGGCCTGGTGACCATCGCCGAGATCGACACGAACGGCTATGCCGGTACGCTGCTGGGCCTGCTGCTGATCGGCGCGGGCTGCGCGATCGCCAACCCGGCGATGGCCCACGCCATCATGAGCGCGATCCCGCCGGAGAAGGCGGGCGTGGGAGCCGGGATCAACGGCACCCTCGCCGAGTTCGGCAACGGTCTCGGCGTGGCCGTTCTGGGCGCTGTCCTCAGCTCGTCCGTCGCGTCGGGGGCGTCCTTGTCCTCTGGCCTGGGCGCCGGTCAGCTGGTGGGCGCGGTGGCCGTGCTCGCCGGAGGGTTCGTGGCGGCGGGGCTGCTGCGCAGGGCGGAGCGGGTGGCGGTGTAGGCCGCGCCCCTAGAGTTGGACCACTTGGCCGAAGTCGCAAAGGGAGAGGCGCCGATGGTGGAGCAGGGTGCGCGGTCGGCGCGGGGCAGCGTGTGGTTCCAGGGGGAGAAGGCACAGCGCAGCGGACGCGGCGGCCAGCCCTCGGGGCTGGACCGCAAGCGGATCACCGACGCGTCCGTACGGCTGCTGGACGCCGAAGGGCTGGCGAAGTTCTCCATGCGGCGGCTGGCCGCCGAGCTGAACGTCACCGCGATGTCCCTGTACTGGTACGTCGACACCAAGGACGACCTGCTCGAACTCGCCCTGGACGCCGTCTTCGGGGAGCTGCCGCTGCCTGATCCGGACGCCGGGGGCGAGGACTGGCGCGAGCAGTTGCGCGCGCTGGCCACCGAGTACCGGGCCCTGCTGGTACGGCACCCCTGGCTGTCGCCGCTGGCGGGGAGCTATCTCAACATCGGCCCGAACTCACTGGCCTTCTCCCGCGTGGTCCAGCGGGTCGTGCGCCGGGCCGGGCTGCCCGCGCACGGCGTGATGGGGGCGATCTCGGCGGTCTTCCAGTTCGTCTACGGCTACGGCACCATCGAGAGCCATTTCAGCGCCCGGATCGCGGACACGGGGCTGAGCGCCGACGAGTACTACGAGCAGGCCATGGCCAGGGTGGCCGAGACCCCGGAGACCGCCGGGGCCATCGAGGAGTCCAGGGACCTCGTGGCGGCCCGCGGCGGTGACACGGTCGCCGAGATGCTGGACCGCGACTTCGCCTTCGCTCTGGACCTGCTGATCGCGGGCATCGAGGCGATGGTCAACCGCGGCTGACCCCCCTCCTCACCCCTCACCGACCAACCGCGCCGGAAACCCCTCGGTCGTCTCGAGGCCCTGGCGGCCGGGGGCGGGCGGTGTCTAATCCTCGCCGACCAGCCGTGCCGGGAATCCTCCGGTCGCCACCGGGCCCCAGCGCTCGGGGGTGACGCGGATGATGGACTTGCCCTGCTTGACCATCGCCTGGCGGGCCCCTTTTGTCGGCGCCTCTCGCACTGCTTCGCAGGCTTCGAGGCGCTGCGCCGGACTCCGTCCGTCGAGGGTCGGGCGGGCGGTGTCTATTGGTCGCTGGCCAGCCGTGCCGGGAATCCTCCGGTCGCCACCGGGCCCCAGCGTTCGGGGGTGACGCGGATGATGGACTTGCCCTGCTTGACCATCGCCTCCCGGTATTCGTCCCAGTCGGGGTGTTCGCCGGCGATGTTGCGGTAGTACTCGACGAGCGGTTCCACGGAGTCGGGGGTGTCGATGACCTCGGCGGTGCCGTCGATCTGGACCCAGGGGCCGTTCCACTCGTCGCTCAGGACGAGGAGGCTGACCCGCGGGTCGCGCTGGGCGTTGCGGGTCTTGGCGCGCTCGGGATAGGTGGAGACGACGATCCGGCCCGCGTCGTCGACCCCGCAGGTCAGCGGGGAGGCCTGCGGCCCGCCGTCGGCGCGGCGCGTGATGAGCAGCGCGCGATGGCGGGGGCGTACGAAGTCGAGCAGTTCGGCGAGCGATACACGGGTGTTGGTCGCGATGTTCGGTGCCATGACGAGTCAGCCTAGGGGCAACCCCCGCCCCTGTGGCTGACCCTGCTGTGCCTACGCCTGGGGCAGCGAGTCGCCCTGGACCGCCTGGATGTCCAGCTCGACCTTCAGCGTCGTGCCGATCGCGGCGATGCCGGCCTGGAGAACCTGGTTGTAGTTCATGGCGAAGTCCTCGCGGCGCAGCTCGGCCGTCGCGCGGAACGCGGCCCGCGTGCCGCCCCAGGGGTCGGCGCCGGTGCCGAGGTAGGCCAGGTCCAGGTCGACCGGCCGCACGATCCCGTGCATGGACAGCTCGCCGTGCACCGTCCAGCGGTCGGAGCCGGCCGGCGACAGGCCCGTGGAGCGGTAGGTGATCTCGGGGTACTGCTCGACGTCCAGGAAGTCCCCGGACTTCAGGTGCGTGTCCCGCATGCCGTTGCCCGTGTCGACGGACGCGGCCTTGATCACGGCCTCCACCCGGGACTTGGCGATGTCGTCGGGCGCGATCTCGATCGTGCCGCCGAACTCCGCGAACCGGCCGTGCACGCTGGAGATGCCCAGGTGCTGGGCGACCGCGGCGACGGAGGAATGCACCGGGTCGATCGTCCAGGGGCCGGGCGGCGGCAGCTCGGTGCCGCCCTGCCGGGCCAGTGTGACCGTGCCGACCTCGGCCCGGCCGCTCGCGGTGACGATCGCCGAGGAGGCCGCGGGCGCGTAGCCCACGGCGGTCACGATCACGGTGTACGCCCCCGGGGCCAGCTCGGTGGTGTCCCGCACGGTCCCCTCGGCGTCCGTCTCGGCGCGCAGCACCTGCGAACCGGTCATGTCGGTCACCGTGACGACCGCGTGCGACACGGCCCACCCGTCCCGCGTACGGATCTTCGCGGTCAGTCCCATCCCGTTTTCTCCCTGCAAAGCCTTGCTCATCGGTCTCAAGCGAACCGGCCCGTGGCACACGCACGACGTGTACGACCGTACGTGCGCCACGGGCCGGGGTGGAACTACTCGCCGGGGTGAGCGAGTTCGATCCGGTGCCCGTCGACCCCGGAACCGGCCACGGTCAGGGCCGTCGCCACCGGCGGGTAGCCCGTCGCGATGACGGTGTACTCGCCGCTGTCCAGGTCGGTGAAGGCGTACGCCCCGTCCGCACCGGTGGTGGCGCTGCCGACCACGTTGCCGGCCTGGTCGACCAGGGTCACCCGGGCGTCGGCCAGCGGGCCGTGCGGGGCCCGGACGACACCCTGGAGCCGGGCACCGGCGTCCAGGTCGATCTCGATCCGGGTGAGCCCGGTGGTGCCGACCTCGATCGGCAGGGCGCGCGGCCGGAAGCCGCTCGCGTTGACGGCCAGGGTGACCGTGCCCGGCACCAGGTCGGTGAAGGCGAACTGGCCCTGCTCGCCGGTGGCGGCGCTGGCCAGCAGGTCACCGCGGACGTCGGTGACGATCACCATGGCGTCCTTGACCGGCAGCGCGCTGCCCGCGGCCCGGACCACACCGGTCAGCCCGCTGGTGCCGCTGAGCAGGATGTCGTACGACAGCGGCTCGCCGCCCACCACGATGGTGGAGGCCTGCGGCTGGTAGCCGTCGGCGGAGGCGATGAGGACGTACGAGCCCGTGCCCGGGGCGTCGACGGAGTAGGAACCGTCGCCCTGGGCGACCGCGCGGCCCAGCTGGCGGCCGGTCAGCGAGATCAGGGTGACCGCGGCCTGCGGGACCGGGGCGCTCTCGGCGCCGCGGACGAAGCCGTGCACCGGGGTGCCGCCGCTGCCGCCCGAGCCGGGCTCGGCGAGCGCGACGGCGGTCGCCACCGGCGCGGCGGCCGTGGCGGCGGCCGGGGAGACGGCGGAGGTGTCCGGGACGACGGGCGTGGCCCAGCTGGGCACCTTCTGCTGTGCGGGTTCCTGCTCGGCGTTCATCGCGTTCTCCACAGTGGTCACAACGCTCTCCACGGGGGCGGCGGTTTCCGTGACCGCCCCGTTCTTCTCCTGCGCGGCCTGGGCCAGCGCGCCGGACGTCCGCAGCGGGACCTCCTTGATGAACAGCACCGTGACGAGGGCGATCAGGGCGAAGGGGGCGGCGTAGAGGAAGACGTCCGCGATGCCGTGCCCGTAGGCGCCCTCCAGCCAGGTGCGCACCGGGGCCGGCAGCGCGTTCATGTCGGGCAGGTTGCTGTTGCCGACGGCCTTGGCCGCGGCCTCCTGGGCCCTCGGGCTCAGCTCGGTGACGGTGTCCTTGGCGTGGTGGGTGATCCGCTCGGACATGACCGAGCCGAGCACGCCGACGCCGACCGCACCGCCGAGCGAGCGGAAGAAGCTCACCACGGAGGAGGCGGCGCCCAGCTCGTGCGGGGCGACCTGGTTCTGCGTGGACAGCACCAGGTTCTGCATCATCGTGCCGACGCCGATGCCGAGCAGCGCCATGTAGATCGACAGCTCCCAGTACGGGGTGTCGTAGCGCATCAGGCCGAGCAGGGCGAGGCCCGCGGTGAGGGAGACACCGCCGCCGACCAGCCAGCCCTTCCAGCGGCCGGTGCTGGTGATGAAGCGGCCGGAGACCATGGACGCGACGAACAGGCCGCCGATCATCGGGATGGTCATGACGCCGGACATCGTCGGCGACTTGTCGCGGGCCAGCTGGAAGTACTGCGAGAAGAACACGGTGCCCGCGTACATGCCGACACCGACGAACAGGGAGGCCAGCGAGGCCAGCGTGATCGTGCGGTTGCGGAAGAAGCGCAGCGGGATGATCGGCTCGGCGGCCTTGGTCTCGGTGAACACGAACAGCAGCGCGAGCACGATCGTGCCGCCCACCATCGTGTACGTCTGCCAGGACAGCCAGGCGTACTTGTCGTTGGCGAAGGTGACCCAGACCAGCAGCAGCGAGGCGGCCGCGGTGATGAAGAAGGCGCCGGTCCAGTCGACCTTGACCTTCCGCCTGGCGACCGGCAGGTGCAGCGTCTTCTGCAGGACGACCAGCGCGATCAGCGCGAAGGGGATACCGACGAACAGGCAGTAGCGCCAGCCGAGCCAGGAGGTGTCGGTGATGACACCGCCGAGCAGCGGGCCGCCGACGGTCGCGAGGGCGAAGGTCGCGCCGGTGTAGCCGGAGTACCGGCCGCGCTCGCGCGGGGAGATCATCGCGGCCATGATGACCTGCACCAGGGCGGACAGACCGCCGGCGCCGAGGCCCTGGATGACACGCGCGCTGATCAGCATCGCCGGGTTCTGCGCGAGACCGGCGACGACCGAGCCTATGACGTAGATGACCAGGGATATCTGGACGAGGGCCTTCTTGCTGACCAGGTCGGCGAGCTTGCCCCACAGCGGCACGGAGGCGGTCATGGCGAGCAGTGCCGCCGTGACGACCCAGGTGTAGGCGGACTGGCCGCCGCCGATGCTCTTGATGATCGTCGGCAGTGCGTTGGTGACGATCGTCGAGGAGAGGATGGCGGCGAACAGGCCCAGCAGCAGGCCGGACAGCGCCTCCATGATCTGCCGGTGCGTCATCGGGGCGTGCTCGGCCGAGGAGCCTCCCCCATGCTTGGCATGAGCCCGCACACCGGCTGGTGTGGTCGTTGCCATGGGTTTCCTTTGCTTACGTGTTTGCGGGTGTACGGGTGGTCTCTTCGAGTACGGGGGCGGGGACGCGGCACGCCGAGGAGGCGGACCGGCAGTCGCCGAACGAGTCGCGCAGGCGGGTCATCAGCCGGATGAGCTGGCCGACCTCTTCGTCGGTCCAGTCGGCGAGCCGCTCCGCGAGCAGGTGCGTGGTGCGCCGGGACAGCTCGTCGAGCTGTGCCAGCCCCGCGGGCGTCAGGCGCAGGATCCGCGAGCGCTTGTCCGCGGGGTCCGGCAGCCGTTCGATCCAGCCGCGCGCGGCGACGTGCGCGACGTGCCGGCTGGTGACCGACATGTCCACGGAGAGCAACTCCGCGAGCTTGCTCATGCGCATGTCGCCGTGGCGCCCCAGCAGGGTCAGCACGGCAGCCGAGCCGTTCGGGCAGTCGGGCGGAAGGATCCGCCCCAGGTCCCGCTTCACGGCTCCGACGGCACTGAGCTGACGCGCCAGCTCTTCGAACTGCGCCTGCTCGGCCATCACACCTCCCGTATTCGTTGCTTGGGGCAACCATAAAGTGATTGGTTGCTGCAGGCAAACAAACAGGGGTCCGGAAGCGCAAAAACTTGGCAAAGACATGCATTGCAGGAGTAAATATGCAGGTGGGGGCGGGTGGCGTGCCCCCCTCTGTCCCGTTGGGACCGTCATGGACCCCACTTGGGCGGCCGGGGCCGTCTTCGCTAAGGTCTCGGGCCATGGCTAACACCCAGGGCCCCGAGGGCAACTACGACCCCGCCGGCAGCACCCAGATGTTCCGCGCGTTCGTCGACGAGGCCCCCCAGGGGCGCCAGGCGCAGACGGCCGCGGCCACCTCCTCCGGCGGTCCGCGCGTCGGCCTCATCATCGGCGTCATCGTCGCGATCGCCGTGGTGGCGGGCGTGGCCTGGCTGGCGCTGAAGTAGCTCCTACGCCGGGATCACTTCCACTGGACGGTGACGTCCCGCGTCTCGATGTGCATGCCGAGCGGCACGCGCCAGGCGTCGACGCACACCGTCCAGGACGGCTGCACCCGCGCGCCCGGCGCGATCGGCACCGGGAGGTCGGCCGCCGAGTCGATCGTCCCCCAGTCGATGCCGAGCGCGCCGATGACGTGCGTCCCGAACGTGACCGACCCCGAACGCACCGCCGTACCACCCGAGTTGCGGAACTCGACGGTCACCTTCTGGCACCAGCGCTGATCGGTGTCCTTCGTCGTCGGCTTGCCCCAGGAGAGCTCGGCAGGGCCGACGGTCGTGCCGGTGCCGGGAGTTGGGGTGGGGGAGGCGGCGGAGGCGGACGGCGCGGGCGACGTGGACGTGGCGCCGGACGGGCCGGCCGTGTCCGGCGCCGGTGTGCTCTGCTCCGGGCTGCCCGGGGGGCCGGGCGTACCGTGAGCGGCCGGCGCGCCGCTCGGCCGCGGCGAACCGGGCGCGGTCGTCGGCGAGTTGCCGTCGAGCGGGGTCAGCGAGACCGAGCCCGTCGGGGTGGCCGAGGCCGTACCGGCCCGGTCCGGGCCGCCCACCGCGCCTACCGCGACGTAACCGCCACCCGGGTCCCGGTCCGCGCACGCGGCGAGCAGCCCGCCCAGGACGACGACGGCCGCCGATGCTGCCGTAACGGCGCCTCGGCGGCCACGCGTCCATGTCGCACGGGTTGTTGGAGCGGTGTCGTCCGGCCCTGTCGCGCGCAGCATCGGGCCAGTGTCGCTGACGAACCGTCAGAAATGAACCCTCAGTAGGTTCTCAGTCGGAGATCAGCCCCTCCCGCAGCTGCGCCAGCGTCCGCGTCAGCAGCCGGGAGACGTGCATCTGGGAGATGCCGACCTCCTCGCCGATCTGGGACTGCGTCATGTTGGCGAAGAAGCGGAGCATGATGATCCGGCGCTCGCGCGGCGGGAGTTTGGCCAGCAGGGGCTTGAGGGACTCGCGGTACTCCACGCCCTCCAGGGCCGTGTCCTCGTAGCCGAGGCGGTCGGCCAGCGAGCCCTCGCCGCCGTCGTCCTCGGGGGCCGGGGAGTCGAGGGAGGAGGCGGTGTAGGCGTTGCCGACCGCGAGGCCGTCGACGACGTCCTCCTCGGAGACGCCGAGCACGGCGGCCAGTTCCGTCACCGTCGGGGAGCGGTCCAGCTTCTGGGAGAGCTCGTCGCTCGCCTTGGTGAGGGCGAGGCGCAGCTCCTGGAGGCGGCGCGGGACGCGCACCGACCACGAGGTGTCCCGGAAGAACCGCTTGATCTCGCCGACCACCGTCGGCATCGCGAAGGTCGGGAACTCCACGCCCCGTTCGCAGTCGAAACGGTCGATCGCCTTGATCAGGCCGATGGTGCCGACCTGGACGATGTCCTCCATCGGCTCGTTGCGGGAGCGGAAGCGCGCGGCCGCGTAGCGGACCAGCGGCAGGTTCAGCTCGATCAGGGTGTCCCGGACGTAGGCCCGCTCGGGGCTGTCCTCGCCGAGGGCGGCGAGCCGCAGGAACAGCGAGCGGGACAGGGTGCGGGTGTCGATGTCCCCGGTGGCCGGCAGGACCGGGACGGGCGCGGCCTCCTGGGCAGGCGGGGACGGCACGGCGTCGAGGGCCGTGACGGCCTCGATTCCGTCGAGGACGTCGAGAGCGTCGAGCTCCTTGGGCGCTGCCTCGCTCGTCGCGGGCGTCAGCACCTTCGAGCTGCCCTGGTCTGCGGACATGCCACCCCCTTTGGGTCGCGGGACGGTCGGGGCGGCGCCGCCTTTCGGGCAACGCAGCCTTCACCTGAATACCGGAGCTGAGGGCCCGGCAAACGCGTCTCCCGCAGAATGTCACATGTCGGCAACACGCTGTAGTGACATGTCGACATGCGAGATCCGAATCGACCCTGGAGAGAAGGGGCCTGACGGTATTTCGGGCCCCAACTGCCGGCATCGGCCCAGGTGAGCGATTCGCCCGCGACGGTTACCGCTCGCTCGGGTATGCGATGCAGAACCGCTTGAGGCGTGCTTCCGTGCGCCCGCTATGCATCGACCGAACGCCCCCCGCGCTTCGGCCCGTACCGATTCTTATCGCGCCCTTAAGCGCGGGCCTCTAAAGCGCGGAGACCTTAGGCGTCGATGCGATTCGCGGAGCGCAGCCGCTGGAAGCTGCGGGCGAGGAGCCGCGAGACGTGCATCTGGGAGACGCCCAGCTCCGCGCTGATCTGGGACTGGGTGAGGTTGCTGTAGTAGCGCAGGAGGAGGATGCGCTGCTCGCGCTCGGGGAGTTGGACGAGCAGGTGCCGGACCAGGTCGCGGTGTTCCACGCCGTCGAGGGCCGGGTCCTCGTAGCCGATCCGGTCCAGCAGGCCGGGCAGTCCGTCGCCCTCCTGCGCGGCCTCCAGGGAGGTCGCGTGGTACGACCGTCCCGCCTCGATGCAGCTCAGCACCTCGTCCTCGCTGATCCGCAGCCGCTCGGCGATCTCGGCGGTGGACGGGGAGCGGCCGAAGAGCGTGGTGAGGTCCTCGGTCGCGCTGTTGACCTGCACCCACAGCTCGTGCAGCCGGCGCGGTACGTGGACCGTGCGGACGTTGTCCCGGAAGTACCGCTTGATCTCGCCGACGACGGTCGGCATCGCGAAGGTCGGGAACTGCACGCCCCGGTCCGGGTCGAAGCGGTCGATGGCGTTGATCAGGCCGATGGTGCCGACCTGGACGACGTCCTCCATCGGCTCGTTGCGGGAGCGAAAGCGCGCGGCCGCGTAGCGCACGAGCGGGAGGTTCGCCTCGATCAGCGCTCCGCGCACCCGGTTGTGCTCCGGCGTGCCCGCGGTGAGCTGCTTCAGTTCGGCGAAGAGCACCTGGGTGAGGGCTCGGGTGTCGGCGCTGCGCCGCTTCTCGGGGGGGACGGGCACGGGATCGGGCGCCGGATCGGGCGCGGGGGGTGCCTCCTCCTCCTGGGGTGGCGCAGTACTGGCCGGCACGGTCAACGCCACCTCTTCGTCGCTCAATCATCGGTCAAAAGCGGTCATAGCATCACAAGACATGTGCACTGTGTGCAAGCACCGCATAACGCCGTGTTGTGTTCAAATTTCGACAAGTTGGGGCGTGCGACGCACGAAAGCCCCCCGCCGTTGTGGCGGAGGGCTCGGGGGGAGCGGGGGTCAGAACGCGTAGTCGGCGATCACCCACGTGGCGAACTCGCGCCACGCGGCGACGCCCGCCTGATGGGCCGGGTGTTCCAGGTAGCGCTGGAGGGCAGCGGTGTCCTCGACGGCCGAGTTGATCGCGAAGTCGTAGGCGACGGGCCGGTCGCTGATGTTCCAGGCGCACTCCCAGAACCGCAGCTCCTCGATCTGGTCGCCGAGTGCCCTGAAGGCCTCCACGCCGGCGACGACCCGCGGATCGTCGCGTTCGACGCCCTCGTTGAGCTTGAAGAGGACCAGGTGCCGGATCATGCGATGTACCTCAGCTCTTTCCGCCGTTGGCGAGCCACGTCATGAAGTCGCCCACGGACTTGGCGGCGTCCGATATGCCCTCGAAGACTATCTGGACGTAGTGCGCCGCCTTGGGCGGGTCAGTGATGATCACGTACAGCGCGAAGACCACGAGCGCGTACACGGCGATCTTCTTGGCGTTCACCGCCACCGCGGCCTCCCCTGTGCCTGTCCCTGTGGGCCCCTGTTGCCGGCCGCGAGTGTAACCTTCACGCCCCTTTCGGGGACCAACGGCCCGCCGCGGGCTGTCCTTTGCCGGCCCGCGCGAGCGGAGCGCACGTGCCGGTTCCGCGGGACGGGCGCCGTACGACGAGAAGGGCCCCGTCGTGAGACGGGGCCCTTCTGCGAAGCGGTAGCGGAGGGATTTGAACCCTCGGTGACTTGCGCCACACTCGCTTTCGAGGCGAGCTCCTTCGGCCGCTCGGACACGCTACCGAGGGAGACCCTACAGCACGGCGGGGTGTGGTTCGAAATCGGTATTCAGCGGTCCCGGAAAAACTCCGTGAGCAGCTGGGCGCACTCCGTCGCGAGGACGCCCTCGATCACCTCGGGCCGGTGGTTGAGCCGCCGGTCGCGGACCACGTCCCAGAGCGAGCCCGCAGCGCCCGCCTTGTCGTCCCGGGCGCCGTAGACGACCCGGTCGACGCGGGACTGGACGAGCGCGCCGGCGCACATCGTGCACGGCTCCAGCGTGACCACGAGCGTGCAGCCGGTCAGCCGCCACTCCCCGAGCCTTCCCGCGGCCTGCCGGATCGCGAGGACCTCCGCGTGGGCCGTGGGATCACCCGTGGCCTCGCGCTCGTTGTGCCCGGCGCCGAGCACCGTCCTGCCGTCCGGGGACAGCACGACGGCGCCGACGGGGACGTCGCCGGCCAGGACGGCCCGCCCGGCCTCGTCCAGGGCGAGCCGCATCGCGGCCCGCCAGCGGTCGCGTACCGGGTCCGGTGCGGCGGCCCGGCTCCCGGCGTTCCCGGTGGTCAGCGGACGGTCTCCAGGACCTCCGCGGCGCCCAGGGCCTCGGCGATCGAGCCCAGCGCGTCCTCGGCGTCCAGGATGCGCAGTGCCTTCTCGCTGATGCCCAGGTCGTCGAGGATCCGGCTGTCGCCCACCGGGCTGTGCGGGACGGCGTCGGCGCCGGCGTCGCCGACGGCGTCGTCGGCATCCTCCGACTCGCCGTCCTCGGTGCCGTCGAGGTCCAGGGAGTCCAGGTCGGGGCCGTCGTCCGAGCCGGGCTCCCGGCCGAGCAGTTCGTCGGTGAGCAGCAGCTCGCCGTACGCGCTGCGCTGGGCGGCGGCGGCGTCCGAGACGTAGATGCGAGGGTCGTCCTCGCCGTCGATGCGGACGACGCCGAACCAGGCGTCCTCCTGCTCGATCAGGACGAGCACCGTGTCGTCGTCGGGAGAGGCTTCCCGGGCCAGGTCGGCCAGATCCGACAGGGTCTCCACATCGTCGAGCTCTGTGTCGCTCGCTTCCCACCCGTCTTCGGTGCGCGCGAGCAGTGCGGCGAAGTACACCGTGACTCTCCCACTGGTCATAGGTGTGCCGGTTGGGGGTCCCCCCGGCGGAGGTACGTGGGTGGAGAGAGCTGGGCTCCGAGCCCCACCCACTCGGAATCGTGGCAGAAACAAGACGTTCAGGGGACGTCTTCGGCTCCCTGTGTCTCGCAGCCGCCTTGCGGATCGTACGCGGCTTTTCCCAGCGCTCACGCACGCCCACCGCGCAAACACCGCCGTGGACATGGATCTTCCTCACCGAGAACTTTCTCACCGGGCCCCGCTCCGGACGCTTACTCCCCGCGGGCGGTTCCACCCTGTGCGGGTACGGCGGACCACGGACGGCCTACCAGCGGAACGTCCGCATGCGCTGCGCGTGGCGCAGCCGGGCGGCCTTGGTGCGCCGGGGCTGGACCCGGGCGCGCAGCTCGCGGGCCTCGGCGAGATCGCGCAGGAACTCGGCGCGTCGGCGGCGCCGTTCGGCATCGGTCCCGGGGACGCCGGCTCCGCGTGTCGGGGGCTCGCCGGTGTCCGAGGTGTCCCCGGGCGCGTCCTCGGGAAGGCCAGGCAGGTCAGGCAGGTCAGGCACGTCGCACCACCCCGGTTCCGTCCCTCCCACTTTCCCCCGTACGGCCCCCTCGGCGCCAGGGTCGGAGGGCGTTCGGGCGCGGGTACCGTTAGGGGCATGCGTCTCCACGTCGTCGACCACCCCCTGGTCGCCCACAAGCTCACCACACTGCGCGACCAGCGCACCGACTCCGCGACCTTCCGCCGGCTGGCCGATGAACTGGTCACCCTGCTGGCCTACGAGGCCACGCGGGACGTGCGCACCGAGGCCGTGGACATCGAGACCCCGGTCACGCGGACCACCGGCGTCAAGCTCGCCCGCCCGCGCCCGCTGGTCGTGCCGATCCTGCGCGCCGGTCTCGGCATGCTGGACGGCATGGTCCGGCTGCTGCCGACCGCCGAGGTGGGCTTCCTGGGCATGATCCGCAACGAGGAGACCCTCCAGGCCTCCACGTACGCCTCGCGCATGCCGGAGGACCTCTCGGGCCGCCAGGTGTACGTCCTGGACCCGATGCTGGCCACGGGCGGCACGCTCGTCGCGGCGATCCAGGAGCTGATCAGGCGCGGTGCGGACGACGTGACCGCCGTGGTGCTGCTCGCCGCGCCCGAGGGCGTCGAGGTGATGGAGCGCGAGCTGGCGGGCACGCCGGTGACGGTCGTGACGGCGGCGGTGGACGAGCACCTCAACGAGCACGGCTACATCGTGCCGGGGCTGGGCGACGCGGGAGACCGGCTGTACGGCGCGGCGGAGTAGTTCCGCCCGCGTGGTCCTTCGGCCCTCCGGGGTGCCTTCAGCACCCCTTCTTGGGCGTCGTCGCCGACTGCGGCGACGACAGGGCCGTCAACGCCTGCTGGGCGTCCGCGGGCTTCGCCAGTGCCGTGAAGCCGTCGCCCAGGATGAGGTCCAGGTCGGCGCCCTTGCGGCCGGCGTCGGTGCGGCTCTCGGCGCCGGCCAGTTCGGTGGCCAGCACCGGCAGTGAGGTGTTCCGGGCGGCGGCGGGGCCGAGCAGTACCCCGGTGCCCTTGACCTTCTTGTCGTAGTCCTTGCTCGCGTTGCCCACGTCGCCGATCCTGAAGCCGCGCTTCTTGAGTTCGTCGGCGGTGGACTTGGCGAGCCCGCTGCGGGCGGTGGCGTTGTAGACGTTCACGGTGATCTGGCCCGGCTCGGGCAGGGCCTTCAGGTGTGCGGCCGGCGTGGCCGTGGCGGCGGCCCCGGGCCGGCAGCCGGTCTTCGCGCCGGTCGCCGCGTTCTTCTTGGTGCCGCCGGAGAAGACGTCGATGAGCTGCAGGGTGCCCCAGGCGATCAGGCCGAGCGCGCAGGCGGACGCGACCACGGCGGCCACGAGCCGGGCGCGGCGGCGCGGCGGACGCATCCGGGGGTATTTGTCCCCCGTGATCCGGTACTGGCCGCCCATGCCAGGGGGAGTCAGCATGCTCATGGGCGCAGCGTAGTGCGCCTGAGCGGCGATGCCTATTAGATGATCAGTCGATCCCGCTCAGCGGAACCCGAAAGGGCCAACGGCCGCGCCGGGCCGGGTCAGTCGAGTTCGAGCACGCGCGCGTGGAGCACCTGGCGCTGCTGGAGGGCGGCGCGGACCGCGCGGTGCAGGCCGTCCTCCAGATAGAGGTCGCCCTGCCACTTCACGACGTGCGCGAAGAGGTCGCCGTAGAACGTCGAGTCCTCCGCCAGCAGGGTCTCCAGATCGAGCTGCTGCTTGGTGGTCACGAGCTGATCGAGGCGGACCGGGCGCGGCGCGACGTCCGCCCACTGCCGGGTGCTTTCCCGGCCGTGGTCGGGGTACGGCCGGCCGTTTCCGATGCGCTTGAAGATCACACGGAAAGCCTACCGGCCCAGACGTTCCGGGCGCAGCCATGGCGGCGGAGTGCGCCCCTTTGAAAGCTCTGAAAAGATGGAGCGAAACGGGCAAATGGGCTGCTAGCGGGAGCGAGGCCTGCGACGAGTGACCGCCGGCCGGACCGGACCGGGCGGTCGACCCCGCGTTCCGAGAGCGTTGTGCACAGGCTGTGGACCGCGCGCCGGTGCACGAGAAGCCGGCCGCCGCCGAGGAGCGAGCAGCCCTCGCTCGTCGAACAGGTCGTCGGCAGCCCGGTGTTCAGATCACCGGCCCGCTCGGCGGGCACGCGGCTCGGCCGCGAGACCACCCGCTCCCTGTTCGGCACGGTCCGGCGCAGGGATGGCCCGGCGCAGGGGTGGCTCAGCGCGGGCGGTGGCGTGGTGAGGTGGCGGCACGGCGCAGGTGGTGGCCCGGCGGAGGCCGTGGGGCCGCGCCGCCGGGCCGGTGTGTTCAGCGGTCCCGTTCCTCGGGTTTGGGCTGCGGTTCCGGACGGTTCTCGTCCGGCTTGCGCGCCGTGGCGCGCCTCGCCTCCGCGCGCAGCAGGGCGCGCAGGACGGCGTACGGATCCTGGGGCATGGCTGTGCTCCTTGCGTCGAGCCGACTGACCTTGCGTGGTGTGGGGACGCGGGTCCGTCAGCAGCGCAGAACCACCGTGCGCGGCAGGGGAGTCGTGTACGGCGCCCGGGACGCGGCGGGACACGGGCGGCGCGCCGGCGCGGCCGGGCCGGGCAGGGGCGCGGGGCACTCGGGGGCGTCGGCCCGGTGGACGGCACGGGCGGTCGGCCGCAGGAGGAGGTCGAGGCCGTCGAGGGCGTCGGTGACGTCGTGGCCGTCGTGGTGCTCGGAGGTGTCGGCCGAGACGGCGCAGGCGGGGGCCGCGTGGGCCTGTGCGTGGGCGACCGGCACCCACAGGGCGAGGAGCAGCACGAGCACCCGCAGCCAGGTACGGCTGCGCGGGCGGCGCGGGGTCCTGCTCACGAGAGGTTTCTCCCCGGCGCGGGCGGTGGGCGCAGCACCGGGGGCCACAGATCCGCCCGGTCGGGGGAGGAGAGGGGCGTTCTGTTGACGGCGCCGGCGTCGCCGTCGGCGCCGGATCGACAACGGTGCGGGGCGACGACGCGGGCCGGGGCGACGGCTCACACGGTCTTCGGGATCCGCTTGGCCCGGCCGCGGATGCCGAACGCGGTGATGATCTCCGTGATCCCGACCACGACCAGCCAGATGCCGCCGACGAGGGTCAGTACGGCGACCGAGTGGAACGGAGAGTCGATGAGCACGATGCCGGCGATGAAGGTGAGGACCCCGAGGAAGACCTGCCAGCCCCGGGCGGGGGTGCGCGGGTCGGAGGCGGCGGCCAGGGTCTGGGTGATGCCGCGGATCAGCCAGCCGATGCCGATCCACAGGGCGAGCAGCAGGATCGACTGCATGGGCCCGCGGAAGCAGAGCAGGCCGAGCAGGATCGACAGGGCACCGCTGATGAAGGCCAGCACGCGCAGCGAGGTCGTCATGTGTGTGCCGAACGCGGCACCCAGCTGGAAGATGCCGCTGATGACGAGGTAGAGGCCGAAGAGGACGCCGGCCGCGAGCAGCGAGGGGCCGGGCCAGACCAGGATCAGGATCCCGAGGATCAGCGAGGCGATCCCGGTGACCAGGACCACCTGCCAGGCGGCCCGGGACAGGGCGTGCAGCGGGCCTTCGAACGGCGGCTCGGGCTCGTGCCGCCCGCCCGCCGCTCCGCCCGCCTGCCGGGCCGCGTGGACGTTCCGGTCGTCGTACTCAGGGCTCCGCTCGGAGCCACCGCTCGGTGCCTCGGTCATGGTTCATGCTGTGACCGGCGGGGCGGGACGTGCCATCGGGGTGGGCCGGTCAGGTGAACCGGCCTACCTGCCGGAGGCCTTCGCCGCCGCCTTCATCTCCTGCTTGTGCGCCCGCACCTTGGCCAGTGACCCGGGGCCGGTGATGTCGGCGACGGAGCGGTAGGCCCTCGGTTCGCCGTACGCGCCGGCCGCCTCCCGCCACCCCTGGGGCGTGACGCCGAGCTGCTTGCCGAGCAGCGCGAGGAAGATCTGGGCCTTCTGCTTGCCGAACCCGGGCAGCGCCTCCAGCCGTTTCAGCAGCTCGGCACCGGTCGGGACGTCCCGCCAGACGGCCTCGGCGTCCCCGTCGTAGTGCTCGGCGAGGTACTGGCACAGCTGCTGGATGCGCTTGGCCATCGAACCGGGGTAGCGGTGCACGGCCGGTTTGCCGGAGAGCAGCGCGGCGAAGTCCTCGGGGTTCATCGCGGCGATCTCGTGCGCGTCGAGGTCTCCGGCGCCGAGCCGGTCGGCGATGGTGCGCGGGCCCTTGAACGCCCACTCCATCGGAACCTGCTGGTCGAGCAGCATGCCCACCAGCGCGGCGAGCGGGGAACGACCGAGCAGCGCGTCGGCCTCGGGGTCCTGGGCGAGATGCAGGGTGACGTCCATGGCTCGATGATCGCCCGGCCGTGCACGGGCCGCAGCCGGGGGTGCCCCGGGAACCGGCCGGCTGTCGTGGGCGGCTCACGTCCCGACGCGCGCGAAGCGGTCGCACTCCTGCGGGGTGCCGAGGGCGGGCAGTGGCGTACGAGGACGGCACCCTTGCCTCCACGCCGCCGCCCCCACCGGCCGCCTGGGCCGCCCCGAGGACGTGGCCGACGCCTGTGTGTTCCTGGCCTCGCCGTTCGCGAGCTGGATCAGCGGGCACGACCTGGTCGTGGACGGCGGCGTCTCGGCCCGCCCGACGTGGTGAGCAGCGGAGCCGAACCCTCCGTACCTGTAAGGAACACGGCGGGCCGACGGAGGGGACCAGGTGCACTTGCGCGACGGACACCGAGGGCCGGGCCGACGCCCGAACGGACGCCCGAACGGACGGCCGGGCGGACGGCCGAGCGGACGGCTGAACCGCTGGCCGCGGCGCCTGGCCCTGCTCTGCACCGGCCTGTTCCTGCTCCTCCTCGGCGCGGCGGCCCCGGCCTCGGCCCACGCGGCCCTGCGCGCGACGGACCCCGCCGACGGCACCGTCCTGCGTACGGCCCCCCGCCAGGTGACCCTGACGTTCACCGAGTCGGTCGGCCTGCTCACCGACTCGTTCCGGGTCTACGACCCCACCAACCACCGCGTGCGCACCGGCGCGGCCGGCCACGCCTCCGGCCGTGCGGACACCGCCCGCGTCCCGCTGCCCGCCAGGCTCGCCCAGGGCACCTACACGGTCGCCTGGCGGGTGGTCTCGGCGGACAGCCACCCGGTCTCCGGCGCGCTGACGTTCTCGGTCGGCACGCGCACGGCGACGGTCGCGGCCACGGCCCCCGACACCACGGAGAACCCGGCGACGGCGGCCCTCTACGGCATCGCGCGCTACCTCGCCTACCTCTCCGTGGCCCTCCTCCTCGGCACGGCCGCGTTCGTGGCGTACTGCCGCCCGCCGAGGGCGGCCCCGCTGCGCGCCCCCGTCCTGGCGGCGGCCTGGACCCTCATCGCGTCCACGGCGGCCCTGTTCGCCCTGCGCGCACCGTACGAGGAGGGCACGGCCCCGGCGCGGGCGCTCTCCCCCACCGCCCTCGCCCGTACGGCGACGACCCGCCCCGGCGAACTCCTCCTCGCCCGCCTGGCGTTGCTGCTGCTGGCCGCCGCGGTCGTGCTGGTGCTGCGGGCCCGCCGCACCCGGCTGCCCCGCCGCGCGACACTGACGGTGGCCGCGGCCGTGTCCGTCCCCCTGGCCCTGACCTGGTCGGCGGCCGAACACGCCTCGGCGGGCATCCAGGTCCCGCTGGCGATCACCTCTGCCACCCTCCATCTGCTGGCCATGGGGACCTGGCTGGGCGGCCTGGCCGCGCTCCTGCGCATCCTGTCCCGGACCAGGGCGCTCCCGCTCTCGGTCCCGGTCCGCTTCTCCCGCCTGGCCCTCGGCTCGGTGACGGTCCTGGCCGTGACCGGCGTCTACCAGTCCTGGCGGGGCCTCGGCTCCTGGCAGGCCCTGACGGACACGACGTACGGCCGCACCCTGCTGGCCAAACTGGCCGCGGTGGCCGCCCTGCTCCTGGCGGCGGCCTGCTCCCGCACCTGGACGACCCGCATGGCAGGGGCACGGACACAGACGCAGACGCAGACGCAGGTACGGACGACAACCCCGGCCCGGATCCCCGAACCGGCTACGGGCCCCCCACTCCCCGAGACCCCGCCCCCTCCCACGCCCACGCCCACTCCGTCCCCGTCCCTCCTCCTCCACCACCTGCGCCGCTCGGTACTGGCGGAGGCTGCCGTGGCCGCGGTGGTCCTGGCCCTGACGACGCTCCTGACCAGCACCGTCCCCGGCCGCACGGCGACGGAGACGGCGCGGTCCACCACGGCGGACGCGGGCATCCCGACGGCATCGGTGACGACGATCCCCTTCGACGTCGGCACCCCGGGCGGCCACGGCAAGGTCCAGATCACCCTGGACCCCGGCCGGGTCGGCACCTGCTCCGTCCAGGCGGTCGTCTACGGCCCCGACGGCGGCCTGTCCACCGTCCCCGAACTCCGCATCACCCTCACCCTCCCCGACCGACGCATCGGCCCCCTGGACACCAGGGTCACCGACCGCGGCGGCTACTGGGCAGTCGACTCCTTCACCCTCCCCCTTCCGGGCACCTGGACGATGAAGGCGACGGTGCGCGTCTCGGACGTGGACCAGGTGACGGTGTCGGCACCGGTGCGGGTGACGCGGTAGACATCAACCCGTGGGCTTGATGTACATCTGCTACATCACTCGGCGTGGCAAGCAGGAAGCCGTCGTGATCGGCATCCGGGAGTACCAGCGTCTGCGTGAGATCGCGGAGAACGCCGAAGGAGCGTGGCTCAACCGACTGGCCGACGAAGCCGAGTCCGAGGGCACGGAGGGTGCGGTCTCGCTCGAAGAGACGGCTGCCTTGGTGCGTGCCCATCAGGGCTGATCCCATGGGGTACGTCACGCGCTTCGCATCGCACGCTCAGCGGGACATGCTCAAGATCCCACGCCCGGACGCCCTACGCATCCTGCACCGCCTCACCGAACTCCGGAAGGCGATGGATGCGGGGGACACCGCGTCGTTCGACATCGAGGCCCTCCAAGGGCACAGTGCCCGCTGGCGGCTCAGGGTCGGCGACTGCCGCGTCGTCTACACCGTTGAGGACGGTCGGCTGATCGTGTGGGTCCTGGCCGTCGGCAATCGTCGCGACGTCCACCGCCAAGTCCCGTGGACCTCCCCGCGGTGCAACCACGGAAGTGGAGCAGCGTGAGTGTGTCCCGCTTCTGTTCGTGGGTCCTGGTCAGCGGGGAGTCGCCTCCTTACTCCCCGTTCTGCGACCAGACCGCGGTGAGCGCGGTGACCGGGTCGCTGTCGGCCGGTGCCGCGGGCCACCATTCGCCGTCGTCGTCCTGGAGGTAGGGGTACCAGCGGGCGTCGGGGCCCAGACGCAGTTGGATGCCGTGGTGCGTGAGGGTGAGGCGGTTGCGCCAGGTTCTGAGGTGTGTGGGGGAGTCGGTCATCTCGGCGAGGGCCGCGTCCAGGGCGGTGCGGGTGGCCTTCATCACCGTCGGGTCGGGGGTGTGGGGCTGTTCGGCGACGGTGATGCCCGTGGGGCCGCCGTGGCGCCAGGCGCGGGTGAGGCGTGCGAAGGCAGTGGGGTTGGTGCCGGTGTTCTGGATCAGGTGGTGGAACCACTCGGGTCCGGGGTTGCTTGCGGCGATGCGGACGGCGTCCTGGTGCTGGGTCAGATGCAGGTCGGCGGTGTCGCCCGCGAGGAGTCGGGCGGCGCGCGCGGCGGCGTCGGCCATGAGGCGTTCCAGGTCTGCGGCCGCGAGGCCGCTGCCGGGTGGCGGGGCGACGGGCAGTGCTGTGGTGTGGGCGGGCGCACGGCGCGGGCCGGGGACGGCGGGGCTCATGACTGCCTTCCCAGGGCGACGAGTTCGGCGAGGTCGGCGTCGGACAGTTCGGTCAGGGCTGCCTCGCCGGAGCCGACGACGGCGTCGGCGAGGGCGCGCTTGGCTTCGAGCAGCTTCGCCACCTTGTCCTCCACGGTTCCCTCCGCGAGGAGCTTGTGCACCTGGACGGGTTTGTCCTGGCCGATGCGGTAGGCGCGGTCGGTGGCCTGGTCCTCGACGGCCGGGTTCCACCAGCGGTCGTAGTGCACGACGTGAGTGGCGCGGGTGAGGTTGAGTCCGGTGCCCGCCGCCTTCAACGACAGCAGGAACACCGGCACTTCACCGCGCTGGAAGCGGTCCACCATCTCCTCGCGCCGCGCGACGGGGGTGGCACCGTGCAGGAAGAGAGCGGGGACGCCGCGCTCGGCGAGATGCTTCTCCAGCAGAGCCGCCATCTGTTTGTACTGCGTGAAGACCAGCACGGATTCGCCTTCGGCGGTGATGGTGTCGAGAAGTTCGTCGAGCAGGTCGAGCTTGCCGGAGCGACCCCGCAGGGGAGTGGACTGGCGCAGGCTGTGCTCTTTCAAATACTGGGCGGGGTGGTTGCAGATCTGCTTCAGCGCGGTGAGCAGCTTGAGTACCAGACCGCGTCGGGCGATGCCCTCCGACTCCGCGATCTTCGCCATGGTCTCGCGGACCTGTGCCTCGTACAGGCTGGTCTGCTCGGCCGTCAGCGGGACGACGTGGTCGGTCTCGGTCTTGGGCGGCAGTTCGGGCGCGATGCCGGGGTCGGACTTCTTGCGGCGCAGCAGGAAGGGACGTACCAGACGGGACAGGAGCTCGGCTGCCTCGGGATCCTCGCCCGCCTCGATGGCGCGGGCATGCCGGTCACGGAAGGCGGCGAGTGTGCCGAGGAGCCCGGGGGTGGTCCAGTCGAGCAGTGCCCACAGTTCGGAGAGGTTGTTCTCTACGGGGGTGCCGGTGAGAGCGACGCGGGCGCGGGCGGGCAGGGCGCGCAGTTCGCGGGCGGTGACGGCGTAGGGGTTCTTGACGTGCTGGGCCTCGTCGGCGGCCACCAGCGACCAGGCTGTCTCGGCGAGCACTTCGCGGTCGCGGCGCAGCACCCCGTAGGTGACCAGGACGATCTCGTCGCCGGCCAGGTCCTTGAGGTGGCGGTCGCCGCCGTGGTAGCGGCGTACGGGGGTGAGCGGTGCGAATCTGGCGGCTTCGCGCTGCCAGTTGCCGAGCAGCGAGGCCGGGCAGACGACAAGGGTGGGTCCCGCGGTGGCGGGGTCGCTCTGGCGGTGCAGGTGCAGAGCGAGCAAGGTGATGGTCTTGCCCAGGCCCATGTCGTCGGCGAGACAGCCGCCGAGGCCGAGTGCGCACATCTCGGCCAGCCAGGCCAGGCCCCGCTTCTGGTACTCGCGCAACGTGGCCTTGAGCGCGGCTGGCTGGGGCACGGGGGTGCGGGATTCGGGGTCGCGGATACGGGCGACCAGGTCGCCGAGCGCACCGACCGCCGCACAGGGGACCCGGTCACCGTCCCTCCCCCAGCCTCCGGCCGGGGGGACCCCCATCTCGCTTCGCTCGGCCTCGCCGGTCAGCGCGGCGCTCAACGCCTCCATGGGGGTGAGCGGTTCCATCCGGCGGCGCTTGGCGCGGGCCACCAGCTTCGGGTCGGCGACCACCCACTGGTCGCGAAGCCGGACGAGGGGACGGCGTGACTCCGCGAGGGCATCCATCTCGGCCTCGGTGAGCGGCTCGCCGCCGAGGGAGACCTGCCAGCGGAAGTCGAGGAGGGCCTCGGTGTCCAGCAGACCGCCCGCGGTGGAACCGGGGGCGGTGCGCTGCCCGATCTCCGCGGTCGCGGTGAGTGCCTTGACCAGTTCGCGCGGCCAGTGCACGTCGACACCGGCCGCGCGCAGCGCGTCCGTGGCGTCCCCGAGGAGGCCGAAGGCTTCGTCGTCGGTCAACCGGAGCTGATCGGGAGCGGCATCGTCGAGCAGCCTCCGCAGTGGGGGCCAGGAGCGGGCGCCGCGGCGCAGGGCGAGCAGCGTCTCGGTCTCGGCGCGCGGGCCGAGCAGCCGCTCCACCTCGGTCGGCTCGCTCCACAGCCGTGCGGCCTCGATGACGAGCGCCGGGTCCGACGCGGTGTGCAGTTGCAGGACGGCCCGGAACTGCCGTCGGCGTCCTTCGGGTACGTCGACGCGCAGGGAGACACTGACCTCGGAGGTAAGCGCCGCCTGGGTTTCCTCGGCCCACTCACGCAAGGTGGGCACGGCACGGACCTCGCGCCAGGCGTACGGCAGCGCTCCCATGGCGAGCGGCGCGGCCGGGGTACGGACCAGATCATCGGCGACCGCGTCGCAGAACTGGCGTACCAGCGCAGCCGGTTCGGCGATCCGCACCGGCGCAGAGCCTGGCTCGGGCAGGCAGTGGGCGTGTGGCGGGAAGGCGGCGGCCAGGGCGTCCAGCATCTGGCGCTGGGCGGCGGTGAAAGGGCCCGCCTGCCAGGTGTCGTAACCGGCGGGGGTGAGGGCCGGGTGGAGGCGGCCGTCGGCGAGCAGCCGCAGCGCGAAGCGAGTGGCGGCCTGCCAGGCGGCGCCGGAGGGATGCGTCGGCTCCGCATCGGCCAGGGCGGAGACAGCGACGGCGACAGGCAGCGCGTAACCCTCGACCCTGCGCCGCCTGACCGAGCGGCCGTGCGGCAGGACCAGCTCCACCGCCTCGGTCTCAAGGCCGGCGGGCGTCACACTGTCTCCGGCCGCCGCCCCGGTCGGCTTCCACAGCAGCAGCCGCCCGAGGCGGGCGGGCTCACCGGGCAGGAACACCGCCGCCCAGCCGGCGCCGAGCAGCTCCCTCACGAAGGCGGACGTCTCCTGCCGGGCCGGCGGCGGTGCGCCCCTCGTATTCGGCTCTCGTACGACGACTCGTGCCACTCTCTTCCGCCCTGTCGCTTGCCGGACCCTCCCCTGGGCCGCTCACTACCGAACCCCACCAGGCAACGTCACACGCGGGCAACCAGGGGCCTTGCCTTGACTGCCGGCGACGGCGCCACGACGGATGCGCCGCCGCTGAATACACCGGTCCTCAACCGTACGGTGCGGCGCCAGGGTGCGGCCATGAGCACCTGGGACCCAGCCGTGCCGGAGGCGTTGGCCGAAGAGGCCACCGTCGCCGCCTACGGCGAGGATGAGCAACTCACCGGCTTTTTCACGATGATCGAGGAGAGCCTTGCCATGCCGTTCACCACGACCGTTCTCGGCGTCGAGGTGAGCGTGGTCGGTGTCGATCTGGCCGAGGACGGGCGCGTGGCCGCACGCTGCGCCCGAGGGGCGGTCCGACAGTACACGGACGAGCAGGGGCCTTCAGCGAGGAAGAGCTGGCCGAGGCGCGGGCGCGGATCTTCGGTACGACGTCGGCCGCCGGCGGTGCGAGCGCCGGGTGAGCGGGCACATCGGAACCGTCGTCCTGGACAGCGAGGGGCTGTCGGCCTGGGTGGCGCAGGACCGGAAGGTTCTGGCGATGTCGCATGACCGCGTTCGGCGTCAAAGCTCCTCAGGGGCTGCGCCGGTCGCCCTGTAGGACCTGAGCGTGCGCCCCTTCTGTTTGAGGATGTGTCCTAAATGTCGCCTATAAATGCAACCGAAACTGCAACCAGGGCATGCCGAAGAGCCGGACCGCAATGAGCGGTCCGGCTCTTCGTTTCGCCTGTTCAGGCGGCTGCGGAGGATACGAGATTCGAACTCGTGAGGGGTTGCCCCCAACACGCTTTCCAAGCGTGCGCCCTAGGCCTCTAGGCGAATCCTCCGCCGGAAACATTACATGACCGAGGGGAGTGCTCGCGAACCCGTTCTCGCAGGCCCGGATCGGGACCGACCCCGGCCGGTGATCGGGTACTGAACGCGGTCCGCGATCGGGTACTGTGGGGTCCAGCCCCTCACGTGGCGCTATCTGACTGAACTCCCCCAGGGCCGGAAGGCAGCAAGGGTAGGTCGGCTCTGGCGGGTGCGTGGGGGGCCCTTGTTTTCCCGGGTTGTCAGTGGGCGCCTATAACCTCGTATGCGTGTCGTCTCTCGCGCTGTACCGCCGCTATCGCCCGGAGACCTTTGCCGAGGTCATCGGGCAGGAGCATGTCACCGACCCGTTGCAGCAGGCGCTGCGGAACAACCGGGTCAATCACGCGTACCTGTTCAGCGGGCCGCGCGGTTGTGGCAAGACGACCAGCGCGCGCATCCTCGCCCGCTGCCTGAACTGCGAGCAGGGCCCCACCCCCACCCCGTGCGGTGCGTGCCAGTCGTGCCGTGACCTCGCACGCAACGGCCCGGGCTCCATCGACGTCATCGAGATCGACGCCGCGTCCCACGGCGGTGTGGACGACGCCCGTGAGCTGCGGGAAAAGGCCTTCTTCGGGCCCGCCGGCAGTCGGTACAAGATCTACATCATCGACGAGGCCCACATGGTCACGTCGGCGGGCTTCAACGCGCTGCTGAAGGTCGTCGAGGAGCCGCCGGAGCACCTCAAGTTCATCTTCGCCACGACCGAGCCCGAGAAGGTCATCGGGACGATTCGGTCGCGTACGCACCACTACCCCTTCCGGCTCGTGCCGCCCGGCACGCTGCGGGACTACCTCGGCGAGGTGTGCGGGCGGGAGGACATCCCGGTCGAGGAGGGCGTGCTGCCGCTGGTCGTGCGCGCCGGCGCCGGGTCCGTGCGTGACTCCATGTCCGTCATGGACCAGCTCCTCGCCGGTGCGGGAGAGCAGGGTGTGACGTATGCCATGGCCACCTCCCTCCTCGGCTACACCGACGGCTCGCTGCTCGACTCCGTCGTCGAGGCCTTCGCCACCGGGGACGGGGCAGCGGCCTTCGAGGTCGTCGACCGCGTCATCGAGGGCGGCAACGACCCGCGCCGCTTCGTCGCGGACCTGCTGGAGCGGCTGCGGGACCTTGTGATCCTCGCCGCCGTTCCGGACGCGGTGGACAAGGGGCTCTTCGACGCCCCGGTCGACGTCCTGGAGCGGATGCAGGCCCAGGCCTCCACGTTCGGCGCCGCCGAGCTGAGCCGCGCCGCCGACCTGGTCAACGAAGGCCTGACCGAGATGCGCGGCGCCACCTCGCCCCGCCTCCAGCTGGAGCTGATCTGCGCGCGCGTGCTGCTCCCCGCCGCCTACGGCGACGAGCGCTCGGTGATGGCCCGCCTCGACCGCCTCGAACGCGGCGTCAACTTCTCGGGCGGTGCCGGCGCGCCCGCCATGGGGTACGTCCCCGGCCCCGAGGCCCACGGCCAGGGCGGCGGTGCGCCGGTCGCGCCTGTCGCGCCGACGCCGCCGGTCCCGCCGGGCGGCGGTCCCGCCGCGGCCCGTGCCGCCGTCCGCGCGCCGGGCGCTCCGGCAGCACCGGCGTCCGCCCCCGCCGCTCCGCAGCCCGCACCGGCCCCGGAGCCCGCACCGGCCCCGGAGCCCGCACCGGCCCCGGAGCCCGCCCCCGCGCCGGCCCCCGAGCCCGCCGCCGCCCAGGCACCGGCGCAGCCCCCGGCCTCCTCCGCTCCTGCGGTCGGCGCCTGGCCCACGGCCTCCCCGGCCGGTGGCGGACGGCGCCCCGGTGGCTGGCCCACAGCCGCCCCGGCAGGCGGCCAGGGGCAGCAGGCCCAGGCCCCCGGCCGTGCGCCCGCGCAGCCGCAGCACCAGGCAGCCCCGTCCCCGGCCCCCGCGCCGACGGCCACGGCAGCACCGGCCCCCGCACCCGCCGCGGCCCCGGCACCGGCCGGCGGCCTCGACCCCCGCGTCCTGTGGCCGAACATCCTGGAGGCCGTCAAGAACCGCCGCCGCTTCACCTGGATCCTGCTCAGCCAGAACGCCCAGGTGGTCGGTTTCGACGGCACGACGCTCCAGCTCGGCTTCGTCAACGCGGGCGCGCGGGACAACTTCTCCGGCAGCGGCAGCGAGGACGTGCTGCGGCAGGCGCTGGCCGAGCAGTTCAACGTGCAGTGGAAGATCGACGCGGTCGTCGACCCCTCCGGCGGCTCCGCGCCCCCGGCCCCGGCCGGCGTCGGCGGAGGCGGAAGCGGTGGCTACGGCAGCGCCCCCGCCGGCGGTGGCTACGGCGCCCCGGCCGCACCCCGCCCCGCGGCGTCCCAGCCCGCCTCGCAGGCCCCCGCGTCCCCGCAGTCCGGCCCCGCGGTCGCTCCGGCGGCACCCGCCCCCGCCTCGCGGCCCACGCCCGCCCCCGAGCCGCCCCCCGTCGCACCCGAGGACGACATCCCGGAGGACGACGACCCCGACCTGGACGAGTCGGCTCTCTCCGGCCACGAACTGATCGTGCGGGAGCTGGGGGCGACGGTGGTGGAGGAGTTCTCGAACGAGTAGCCAGGCGGCCGGCTCACGCGCGTACCTCGTCCGAGCGGCGGGTCTCCGGGGTCGTCCACGGGGTCTCTTCCGGGCTTCTTTGGAGGAAACTCCAGCAAACCCGGCCCCCGGTCTTCGGCAACCTTGCCATTAGGCTGACCCCCGTGAAGGTCCTCGTCATCGGCAGCGGCGCCCGCGAACACGCCCTGTGCCACTCCCTGTCCCTCGACCCCGACGTCACCGCGCTGCACTGCGCCCCCGGCAACGCCGGCATCGCCGAGGTCGCCCAGCTGCACCCGGTCGACGCGCTCGACGGCAAGGCGGTGGCCGAACTGGCCGCGGGCCTCGGCGCCGAGCTGGTCGTCGTCGGCCCGGAGGCCCCGCTGGTCGCCGGGGTCGCCGACGCCGTCCGGGAGGCGGGCATCCCCGTCTTCGGCCCCTCGAAGGAGGCCGCGCGGCTGGAGGGGTCCAAGGCCTTCGCCAAGGACGTCATGGCGGCGGCCGGGGTGCCGACCGCCCGTTCCTACGTCTGCACGACCGCCGAGGAGGTCGCCGAGGCCCTCGACGCCTTCGGCGCCCCCTACGTCGTCAAGGACGACGGCCTGGCCGCCGGCAAGGGCGTCGTCGTCACCGAGGACGTCGAGCAGGCGACGGCGCACGCCGCCGCTTGCGACCGGGTCGTCATCGAGGAGTTCCTCGACGGCCCCGAGGTCTCCCTCTTCGCGATCACCGACGGCGAGACCGTCGTACCGCTCCAGCCCGCCCAGGACTTCAAGCGCGCGCTCGACGGCGACGAGGGCCCCAACACCGGCGGCATGGGTGCGTACTCACCGCTTCCGTGGGCCGACCCGAAGCTGGTCGAGGAGGTGCTGGAGACGGTCCTGCAGCCGACCGTGGACGAACTGCGCCGCCGCGGCACGCCGTTCTCCGGTCTGCTCTACGCCGGCCTCGCGATCACGAGCCGCGGGGTCCGGGTCATCGAGTTCAACGCCCGCTTCGGCGACCCGGAGACCCAGGTCGTGCTGGCCCGGCTGAAGACGCCGCTGGCCGGTGTCCTGCTGGCCGCGGCGAACGGCACGCTCGCCGACCTGGCGCCGCTGCGCTGGAGCGAGGACGCCGCCGTGACCGTCGTCGTCGCCTCGCACAACTACCCGGGCACGCCCCGCACCGGCGACCCGATCACCGGCCTCGCCGAGGTGGCCGCCGAGGACGCCCCGCACGCGTACGTGCTGCACGCCGGGACCAGGCGGGACGGCGACGCCGTGGTGAGCGCGGGCGGGCGCGTGCTGTCCGTCACGGCCGTCGGCGGCGACCTGTCCGAGGCGCGCGAGCGGGCGTACCGGGCGGTTGGCCGGATCGGGCTGGACGGCTCCCAGCACCGCACCGACATCGCCGCGAAGGCGGCGCGGGAGGCCGCGGCGGCCCGCGCCTGACCTGGTCGGCCGTCCGACCTGTTCTCCCGCAGGACCGCACCCGGGCCCCGGATCCACGATCCGGGGCCTGATCTTTGCTGTCTGTCACCCACCTCTGACCAAAGCCATTCCATCGAGTGAGCAATCGTCTATACGGCTGACGGGGGCCGGGGCCCCAACTAGGGTGCCGCGCAAGCGTTCCGGCACTTGGCCCACCGGCATTGCGATGTCAGTGGTGGGTGCCACAGTGGGGGAGTGAGCACCACCAGGCAAGCACGGCAACGGCAGCGAGGGGGTGAGGTCGGCACGTGAGCGGAATCGGTGTTGTGGAAGTGGGCGCGCAGGCCGCGCGTTCCCGGGCCCTGGCCGTCCTGCGGGTCCGGGGCCGGGCGGTGGCCGCGGCCCTCCTGCCGGCGGGCGCCGCGGTGATCCTGCTGACCGGCGGCTCCACGGGCCACCTGGTCGGCCCTGGCTGGGACGCGGCCCGGATGGCGGTGAGCGCGCTCGCCCTGCTGGTGCTGGTGGCCGCCGCCGGCATCGCCCTGGTCGTGGCCCGCGCCCGCCCCGCCATGACGCCCACGGTGGCGATCCCGGAGGAGTCCGCCCCGGATCTGTACCGGCTGGTGCGTGACCTCGCCGACCGGCTCGACGTGCCGGCGCCCTCGGCGGTCGCCCTCACCCCGGACTGCGACAGCTGGCTGGAGGACCGCACGCACGCGGCGCACGGCCCACCTGCCCGCTCCGCGCCCGACGAGATAACGGGACCCCCCGGCTCCCCGCCCCCGCGCCGTACGCCGGTCGCACCGGTCCTCGTGATCGGCTCCCCGTTCCTGTGGTGGATGCGCGTCGGCGAGCTGCGCGCGGTCCTCGCCCCGGTCGTCGCCGGTACGGGCCCTTCGGCGCACCCCGACATAGCGGCCGCCCGCCGCTTCGTACGCGGGCTGGACGCGGCGCTCGCGGTCGCCTCGGCGCCCGGTCGCGGCGCGCTGGCCCGGCCGGCGTGCGCGGCGCTCGGCTGGGTGGCCCGGCTGCTGCTGAGCGGCTGCCGGGAGCACGCGACGCAGATGGAGCGCGGGGTCGCGGCAGCCGCGGCCGAGCGTGCCCAGGCGGTCGACTACGGCCTCAGGATCGTCGCCCAGGAGCAGGTCGGCCTCGCCTACGCGGGCTGGGACCGGCTGCTGACCCGGGTCGCGCTGCCTGCCTGGCGCATGGGCCGCTGGCCCGCCCGGCTGGACGCGGGCGTGGTCGCGGCGCTCACCGAGCTGTCCCGGCGCGACCGGCTGGCCGAGGGCTTCGCCTCCCGGCTCGGCGAGCGCCCCGCCTGCGACCTGCTGGAGGAGCCCGGCACGGTGGACGAGGCCGCCTCGCTGCTCGCCGCCCGCCTCTTCCACGGCGGCCCCGCCGAGCCCGGCCCCGACTGGGCGCCGGTGGACTGGCAGGCGTATCCGGAGGAGGTCGTGGACCGCACCTGGCGCGCCGAGGCGGCCCGGCTGCACCGCGTCCTGGACGCGCTCGGCGTGCGCCCCTCGGCCGGCCCCACGGGCCCCGGCGGCCCGACCCTGGCCCGGGTGCTGGACCACCTCACCGAGCCCGCCGACGCGCTGCCCCACCGGGCCGCCTCCCGCACCGCCGGCGAGCCTCCGGAGGCCGACGACGCCGAGGCCGGCACGGAGCGCAGCGCCGCCCTCGCCGCCCGGCTGAGCGCCGAGCTGGCCCGGGAGGAGGCCGTCGCGCCGAGCGGGGCGAGCCCCGCGGGCGGCAGCCCGGAGAGCGCGCTGTGGGACGACGGCGCCCTTCCGCTCTTCCCGCTCCAACCCCCGCGCAGCGGCCGCGACCTCCTCGCCGACCACGTCACGGCGATGGTGTGCTGCGCGGCCGTCGACAACGCCGGCGCGGCCCCGGCCCTGGACTGGCTGGACGGCCCCTCCCTGCTGCTGGACGGCGAGCGGGCTTCCGACCTGACGCCCAAGGTGCTCAGCCTCATCGAGGAGGGGGACCCGGGCCCGCTGCGCGACTGGCTGGCCGCGACCGGAATACGTCCGGAAAAGCCCGTACGGCTCGTCTGACGGACCTCGTTCCACAGGCGTCCAATGGGAGCCCTGACTTCCACTTCAGGTCAATTCGCGACGACCGGTGACCGAGCGCGTGCGTTATGTGATGTGCTGGGAGCGACCACGCACCTGGCAAAGGCGTGCGACATACGACAGCACGGCCGAGCACAGCGAGCTCCACCGAGCACTGCCGAGCACACCGAGCACAGCGAGCACCACCGAGACAGGGCCGACACGGGGGACCTGAGGGAGGGGAGCGATCATGGCCTCGGACCACATTCGTCGCTGGGAGTCCGGAGCGCTCGCGCACGCCGTCACGGACCCGTTCGGCCAGGGCCCGGTGCCCTGGCTGCGCGGCAGCGAGACGTACTTCGACGACACCGGTCACGTCGTGCCCTGGTACGTCGACGCCACCACCCAGCAGCACACCGCGAGGGCCGCGCGCGTCCCCGCGCCGCGCACCTCCCCCGGCGGCCCCCGCTCCGCCGACGACGTGCACCGCCAGATCAAGGGCTTCACCTCCACCGGCGCGGTCGCACCCGGCGAGGCGATCGACTTCCGCATCACGGTCGACCCGCCCCAGGAGTTCAGCGTCGACATCTACCGAATCGGCCACTACGGCGGCGACGGCGCCGCCAAGATCACCACCAGCCCCCGGCTGTCCGGCATCGTCCAGCCCGCCCCGCTGACCGCCGACCGCACGGTCTCCTGCCACCACTGGTGGCTCTCCTGGCGCCTCCAGGTGCCCGTCCACTGGCACATCGGCGCCTATGTGGCCGTCCTGACCACCGTCGACGGCTACCGCTCCCACGTGCCGTTCACGGTCCGCGACGACCACCCCGCCGACCTGCTCCTGCTGCTGCCGGACATCACCTGGCAGGCGTACAACCTCTACCCGGAGGACGGCCACACCGGCGCGAGCCTGTACCACGCCTGGGACGAGAAGGGCCGCCTCCTCGGCGAGGCCGACGCGGCGACCACGGTCTCCTTCGACCGCCCCTTCGCGGGCGCCGGCCTCCCGCTCCACGTCGGCCACGCCTACGACTTCATCCGCTGGGCCGAGCGCTACGGCTACGACCTCGCCTACGCCGACGCCCGCGATCTGCACGCCGGCCGCGTCGACCCCACCCGCTACCGGGGCCTGGTCTTCCCCGGTCACGACGAGTACTGGTCGGCGCCGATGCGCCGGGCCGTCGAGGACGCCCGGGACCGGGGCACCTCGCTGGTCTTCCTGTCCGCCAACACCATGTACTGGCAGGTCGAGTTGGGCCCGTCCCCGTCCGGCGACGCGGACCGGCTGCTGACCTGCCGCAAGCGCAAGGGCCCCGGAAAGCCGGTGCTGTGGCGGGAGATCGACCGGCCCGAGCAGCAGCTCGTCGGCATCCAGTACGCGGGCCGGGTGCCCGAGCCCGCCCCGCTGGTCGTCCGCAACGCCGGGCACTGGCTGTGGGAGGCGACCGGCGCGCACGAGGGCGACGAGATCGACGGCCTGGTCGCCGGCGAGGCCGACCGGTACTTCCCGCGCACCCCGCTGCCCGAGTGCGACGAGCGCATCCTGCTCGCCCACTCCCCCTACACCGACAACGACGGCGCCCTGCGCCACCAGGAGACCTCCCTGTACCGCGCCCCCTCCGGCGCCTGGGTCTTCGCCTCCGGCACCTTCGCCTGGTCCCCGGCCCTGGACCGCCCCGGCCATGTGGACCCCCGCATCCAGCGCGCCACGGCGAACCTCCTGGACCGCATCTGCAAACGCGACTGACCCCCCGAGCGCAGTGGACCACCCCATACGGGAGAATCGAGGCACTTGGACAGAACCACGGGGAGGAACCGTGTCCGGATTCGTAGAAAAGCCCGAGCCGATCCAGGTTCCGGGCCTGGTGCACCTGCACACCGGCAAGGTGCGCGAGCTGTACCAGAACGAGGCGGGCGACCTCGTGATGGTCGCCAGCGACCGCATGTCCGCCTACGACTGGGTGCTGCCCACCGAGATCCCCGACAAGGGCCGCGTCCTCACCCAGCTCTCCCTGTGGTGGTTCGACCAGCTCCGGGACCTCGCCCCCCACCACGTCCTCAGCACCGAGCTGCCCGCGGGCGCCCCGGCCGACTGGGCGGGCCGCACGCTGGTCTGCAAGCAGCTGAAGATGGTCCCGGTCGAGTGCGTGGCCCGTGGCTACCTCACCGGCTCGGGCCTGCTGGAGTACAACGAGTCCCGTACGGTCTGCGGCCTCGCCCTCCCCGAAGGCCTCGTCGACGGCTCCGAGCTGCCCGCCCCGATCTTCACCCCGGCCGCCAAGGCCGAGGTCGGCGAGCACGACGAGAACGTGTCCTACGAGGAGGTCGCCCGCCAGGTCGGCGCCGAGACCGCCGCCCAGCTGCGCCAGGCCACCCTCGCCGTGTACTCCCGCGCCCGGGACATCGCCCGCGACCGCGGGATCATCCTGGCCGACACCAAGTTCGAGTTCGGCTTCGACGGCGACGCCCTGGTCCTCGCCGACGAGGTCCTCACCCCGGACTCCTCCCGCTTCTGGCCGGCCGACACCTGGCAGCCGGGCCGCGCCCAGCCGTCGTACGACAAGCAGTTCGTGCGCGACTGGCTGACCTCGGCGGAGTCGGGCTGGGACCGCACGAGCCAGCAGCCCCCGCCGCCGCTGCCGGCCGAGGTCGTCGAGCGGACCCGGCAGAAGTACGTGGAGGCCTACGAACGCCTGACGGGTCACAGCTGGGCGTAGGACAGACCCACACGCGAAAGGCCCCCGGAGAACCGGGGGCCTTTTCGACGGAGCGGACGACGAGGCTCGAACTCGCGACCTCAACCTTGGCAAGGTTGCGCTCTACCAACTGAGCTACGTCCGCAGTGCGCCGTGGCGCGAGAGCAACTATACCCAACCTCGCTCGCGTGCGAGACGCACTGCCGTATGACGGTTCTCGGCGCCGAGCTTGGTGACGGCCGAGGAGAGGTAGTTCCGCACGGTCCCGGGGGACAGCGCGGCCCGCTCGGCGATCTCCGTGACCGGCGCCCCGTCGGCCGCCAGCTCCAGCACCTCGGCCTCCCGCGCGGTCAGCGGGGAGTCCCCGGCGGAGATCGCGTCGGCGGCCAACTCCGGGTCCACGTAGCGGTTTCCGGCGTGCACGGTGCGGATGATCTCGGCGAGCCGCTGGGCGCTGACGGTCTTCGGGACGAACCCCCGCACACCGGCCGCGAGCGCCCGTTTCAGATGGCCGGGCCGGCCGTGACCGGTGACGATCAGCACCCGGCAGTCCGGCAGTTCGGCACGCAGGGATGTGGCGACCCTCACACCGTCGGCGCCCGGCATCTGGAGATCGAGTACGGCCACGTCGGGCGCGTGGGCCCGGGCCATGGCGAGGGCCTCGGGTCCGGTCGCGGCCTCCGCGACGACGAGGAGGTCGTCCTCCAGTGACAGCAGCGCGGCCAGGGCGCCCCGGATCAGATGCTCGTCGTCGGCGAGCAACAGCCGTACCGGACTGCTCACAACATGACTCCGCTCACTTCTCTCGCCTCCTGTGTCAGCGGCACCTCGGCCGCCAGCCGGAACCGGTCGTCGCCGACCCGCCCGGCCCGGAGCGTCCCGCCGACGGCGGCCAGCCGCTCGCGCAGCCCGGCGAGACCGGAACCCCCACCCCCGTGGGGGGTTCCGGCCACTCCGTCGTTCTCCACCGTCAGCACCACACGCCCCTCCTGCATCTCCAGCCGCAGAGCGCAGTGGCCCGCGTCGCCGTGCCGCAGCACGTTGGTGGTCGCCTCGCGCACCACCCAGCCGAGCACCGACTGCACCTCGGCGGGCAGCCCCGCGGTCCGGTCGCCGACCTCGCAGTCGATGCCGGCGGCCGTCAACACGCCCTGCGCGCCCACGAGTTCGGCGCCTAGGTCGGCCTCGCGGTAGCCGCGGACGACGGCCCGCACCTCGCGCTGGGACTCCTGCGCGACGCGCTGTACCTCGATCATCTGCTCCACCGCCTCCGGCCGCCCGCGCCGGGCGAGCTGGACGGCCAGCTCGCTCTTCAGCGAGATCACGGACAGGTTCCGCCCGAGGACGTCGTGCAGATCCCGCCCGAACCGCAGCCGCTCCTCGGCGACGGCGAGCCGGGCCTCGGTCTCCCTGGCGCGGTCCGCCTCCCACATCACGGAGAGGGTCCAGGCGCCGCAGCGGCCCGCGAGCAGGGTGAAGAGCGACTGGAAGACGGTCGTCACGGCGGTCGCCACCACGCCGACGGCGCTGTGGTCGGCCCAGCCGAAGGCGGCGGTGATCAGGACGGTGAGCAGTGCCGCCCTGAGGAGAAAGGTGCGGACCGGCACGGTGAGTCCGTAGAGCAGCCCGAACGGCATCAGCAGGCCGCCGATCGCCATCCGGACCGGTACCGGCTTGGCCGCGTCCAGCGCGACGAGCGTCACGAGGACCGCGAACCCCAGTCCCAGCAGGGCGGCCGGGAAGCGCTGGGTGCCGGGCGGCAGTTCGGTGCGGCCCAGACAGGCGTCGAGCGTGGTCCTCACGAGCGCGTTCGCCGTCGCGCACTGCGCGATCGACACGAGGGCGAGGACGGAGCCGAGGACGACCGCGACGGGCCGGTGGGCGAGCCCGGCGGGTAGCGGCAGGAGCACCCAGCAGCCGGCGATGAACCAGATCGAGCAGTGCCAGGTGATGACGCTGTACAACTCGACCCGCTCGACCTTGCTCCGCTGACCCCAGTGCCGCTGCTGCCAGCGTCGTATCCGGCCCGTCATCTGCTCCCCCGTACCCCAGGTTCCTCACCGTCGCGGTTCCCAGCGGAACCACCGGCGTCCAGCAAACACCGCCAGGATCGCCCAGGCCAGCGCGGTCCCCAGGGCGCCGAGAACCTCGTACCCGCTCAACTGGCCGGTCCAGCCGCCCCGGACGAGCCGGATCGGCGCGGACAGCGGGAGCATCTCGCAGACGGAGGCGAGCCGCCTCGGCATGATCTCGGTCGGGAACGTGATCCCGGAGCCGAGCATCGACACGAACATCAGCGGCAGGGCGGTGACCTGCCCGCTCTCCACGGTCCGGGTGAAGGCCGCGGTGAGCGCGGCGAGCCCGGCGCTGATCACGAGCCCGGCCAGCACGCCCGGCAGCAGCAGATACGGTGCCTTGGGCGCGCCGGTGTGCAGCAGCGCGGCGCACGCGGCGGACACGACGACCGCCTGGGCGAGCCCGATGCCGACGGCGGGCAGCGCGGTGCCGGCGAGGATCTCGGCGTCGGAGAGCTCGCCGGTGCGCAGCCGCTTGAGGACGAGTTCCTCGCGGCGGGCGACGTAGGCGTTGACCAGCGAGGTGTAGACGGCGAAGAGGAAGGAGAAGCCGATCGCGGCCGTCAGCATGGTCGTGCCGACGGTCAGGCCCTGCTTCTTCAGGTCGACGTGGTCGAGCGCGGGCCGCACGCTGAACGGCAGCAGCAGCGGCACGGACACCGCCGTGAACACGACACCCCGGTTACGGGCGAGCAGCGCCAGCTCCGCCCGGCCCAGCGCCCGCAGCCGCCCTGCGGCCGTCGTCGGGGACGCCCCGCGTGCCCGTGTGCCCGCGACCTCGAGCGTGCTCATGCCGCCACCTCCTGTGCCTGTGCCGATGCCTGTCCTCGTGTCTGCTCGCGCGCGATCCCCAGGAACGCCTCCTCCAGCGAGGCGGAGCGAACGTCCAGGGCGCGCAGTTCGACCCCGGCCCGCTCGGCCCAGGTCAGCACCCGGGTCGCCGTCAGCTGGAGTTCGGTCGTCCGCAGCCGTACGACCCTGCCCTCCACCTCATGGCCGCTGACGCCGAGTTCGGCCAGCGGCGGCAGGTCACCGAGGAAGTAGCCCTGGGGCAGTTCGAAGGACATCCGGGAGGGCCGGCCGGCGGTCACCTCGGCCGGGGTCCCGGAGACGGCGATCCGGCCCTCGTGCAGGATGGCGAGCCGGTCGGCGAGGCCCTCGGCCTCCTCCAGGTAGTGCGTGGTGAGCAGTACGGTCGTGCCCGCGTCGCGCAGCGCGCGCACCAACTCCCAGGTGTCCCGGCGCCCTTCCGCGTCGAGCCCGGTCGTCGGCTCGTCGAGGAAGAGCACCTCGGGGTCGTTGAGCAGCGCCAGCGCGAGGTCCAGCCGCCTGCGCTCACCGCCGGAGAGCTGCTTGACCCGCACCTCGTGCTTGCCGGTGAGCCCGACCAGCGCCAGCGCCTCGGCCTCCGGCCGGGCCCCGCTCGTGCACCCGGCCCACATGCGGGCGGTCTCGGCGACGGTCAGCTCGGCCGGGAACCCGCCCTCCTGGAGCATGACCCCGGTGCGGGGCCGTACGGCGGCGCGTTCGCGGTACGGATCGTGGCCGAGGATCCGGATCCGGCCCTCGGCGGGCTCGGCGAGGCCTTCCAGCAGTTCGACCGTCGAGGTCTTTCCCGCGCCGTTGGTGCCCAGCAGGGCGAAGATCTCCCCGCGTGCGACGGAGAAGGAGATTCCGCGTACGGCCTCGAACCCGCCCCCGTAGACGCGTTTGAGATCGGTGACCTCAATCACGTGCTCGTGTTCGTCGTAGTCCATGGGACCAGCGTCCCGGCGCCCCGGGTCGTTCGGCAGTGCGCGGTGTCATCACCCCGCATGACAAATGTCAGAAGGCCGATCGACGGGCAACGAAAAGACCCCGGTCCAGAAGGACCGGGGTCTCATTCCCGAGCGGACGACGAGGCTCGAACTCGCGACCTCAACCTTGGCAAGGTTGCGCTCTACCAACTGAGCTACGTCCGCACTGCCCCCGACCGGCTCCCACCGATCGGTGCGAGCACCAGCCTACCTGATCCACAGGAGTGGTCGTGACCGGTGCCAGAGCGGGTGACAGGAATCGCACACTGCGCCTTCCCCCTGGAAGGGGGATGTTCTACTACTGAACTACACCCGCAAGATCCTCGGGATTCCGACCTTCCGGCCTCGCCCCTCGGCGTGCTCCAGACATTAGCTGATCAACGGGGGGGTTGCGCAAGTCGGCTCCCCCGAGACGCCCGTGGCCGCCCGCCGTGGCGAAGGGCGGGCCCGGCCCCGGGGCCAAGTGCACAGTCCCCAGGGCCCGCTGACGGACCCTGGGGACTGCCCCTTCGCGGGCTCACTGTGCGGCGCTGAAGGCCTCGTACACCTTCTTGGGGATGCGCCCGCGGGCCGGTACGTCCATCTTGTTGGCCTGGGCCCAGGCGCGGACGGCCGCCGGGTCGGGGGCGACCTCCGTCTGCTTGTACGCCTTGCCGGACCGCGACCGCTTGCGGCCGGCCTCGACGTAGGGCGCGAGCGCCTTGCGCAGTTTCTTGGCGTTGGATGCGTTGAGGTCGATCTCGTACGACTTGCCGTCGAGTCCGAAGGCGATCGTTTCCGCCGCTTCCGAGCCGTCGATGTCGTCAAAGAGCGTGACCACGACCTTTTGCGCCACGAATATCGGTCCCTTCGTGCGGCACGTCATAACAGCTCAACGCCGATGACATGCCGAGTATCGGCTATTGCCAATTCATTTGTACAGTGCCCGGCAATGCAAAGTGAAGCCCGACTAAATCCGTCTGCGTGTCCCAGTGCAATAGGCGGACCGGGCGGACTGTGGAACTTTCCCAGAACTTTTCGCGACCGCACGGCTTCGACACCCGATCGTGATGCGCCTCACGTACTTTCCTCCAACTCTACTCGCGTAGAAATTTTGTGCGGGTAGTCTGAAGGAACCTGCTCAGCACCACACACCGGGAGTGCCAGTGGCACGCGTCGTCGTCGACGTCATGCTCAAGCCGGAGATCCTCGACCCCCAGGGCCAGGCGGTCCAGCGTGCGCTGCCGCGCCTGGGTTTCGAAGGGATCTCGGACGTACGTCAGGGAAAGCGTTTCGAACTGGAAGTTGACGGGCCGGTCGACGAGGCCGCGCTCGCCCGCATCCACGATCTTGCGGAATCCTTCCTCGCCAACACCGTGATCGAGGACTTCACCGTCAGGGTGGAAGAGGCCGCGGAAGTCGCGGAGGCGGCGAAGTGACCGCTCGTATTGGCGTCGTCACTTTCCCGGGCAGCCTCGACGACCGGGACACCCAGCGCGCCATCCGCCTCGCGGGCGCCGAACCGGTCGCCCTGTGGCACAAGGACAAGGACCTGCACCAGGTCGACGCCGTGGTGCTGCCCGGCGGCTTCTCCTACGGCGACTATCTGCGGGCCGGTGCCATCTCCCGGTTCTCGCCGGTGATGGAGTCCGTCATCGAACAGGCCAAGGCCGGCCTGCCGGTCCTCGGTATCTGCAACGGCTTCCAGGTCCTCACCGAGGCCCACCTCCTCCCGGGCGCGATGCTCGGCAACGACCACCTCCACTTCATCTGCCGCGACCAGAAGCTGCGGGTGGAGAACGCGGAGACCGCCTGGACCAGCGACTACCGCGCGGGCCAGGAGATCCACATCCCGCTGAAGAACATGGACGGCCGGTACGTCGCCGACGAGTACACGCTCGACAAGCTGGAGGCGGAGGGCCGGGTCGTCTTCCGCTACCTCGACCTCAATCCCAACGGCTCGCTGCGGGACATCGCCGGCATCACCAACGAGGCCGGCAACGTCGTGGGTCTGATGCCGCACCCGGAGCACGCCGTCGAGCCGCTCGTCGGCACCGGCCGCACCGACGGCCTCCCCTTCTTCACCTCGATCCTCAAGAAGCTGGTCAACGCATGAGCCGGACGCCTCTGGACACGGTCGAGCACGCGGCCGCGACCCCCGACGTCGAGCTGCCCTGGGCCGAACTCGGCCTGAAGAAGGACGAGTACGAGCGGGTCGTGGAGATCCTCGGCCGCCGCCCGACCGGTGCCGAGCTCGCCATGTACTCGGTCATGTGGTCCGAGCACTGCTCGTACAAGTCCTCCAAGGTCCACCTGCGCCAGTTCGGTGAGAAGGCCCCGCAGTCGGACGCCCTTCTCGTCGGCATCGGCGAGAACGCCGGTGTGGTGGACGTCGGCCAGGGCTACGCGGTCACCTTCAAAGTCGAGTCGCACAACCACCCCTCCTACGTCGAGCCCTACCAGGGCGCGGCCACGGGCGTCGGCGGCATCGTCCGCGACATCATCGCGATGGGCGCCCGCCCGGTCGCGGTCGTGGACCCGCTGCGCTTCGGCGCCGCCGACCATCCCGACACCAAGCGCGTCCTGCCGGGCGTCGTCGCCGGCATCGGCGGCTACGGCAACTGCCTGGGCCTGCCCAACATCGGCGGCGAGGTCGTCTTCGACGCCTGCTACCAGGGCAACCCGCTGGTCAACGCCGGTGCCATCGGCGTGATGCGGCACGAGGACATCCACCTCGCGAAGGCCTCCGGCGCGGGCAACAAGGTCATCCTCTACGGCGCCCGGACCGGCGGCGACGGCATCGGCGGCGCCTCGATCCTGGCCTCGGAGACCTTCGACGACGCCAAGCCGTCGAAGCGTCCCGCCGTCCAGGTCGGCGACCCCTTCCAGGAGAAGCTCCTCATCGAGTGCACCCTGGAGGCCTTCCGCGAGAAGCTGGTCGTCGGCATCCAGGACCTCGGCGCGGCGGGCCTGTCCTGCGCCACGTCCGAGCTGGCCTCCAACGGCTCCGGCGGCATGACCGTCACCCTGGACGACGTACCGCTGCGCGACTCGACGCTCTCGCCCGAGGAGATCCTCATGAGCGAGTCGCAGGAACGCATGTGCGCGGTGGTCGAGCCGGAGAAGGTCGACCGCTTCCTGGAGATCTGCGAGAAGTGGGACGTCATCGCCACCGTCATCGGTGAGGTGACCGACGGCGACCGGCTGGAGATCTTCTGGCACGGCGGCAAGATCGTGGACGTCGACCCGCGCACGGTCGCGCACGACGGCCCGGTCTACGAGCGCCCGTACGCCCGCCCGGACTGGCAGGACGCCCTCCAGGCCGACGACGCGAACAAGCTGCCCCGGCCCGCCACGTCGGACGAGCTGAAGGACCAGGTCCTGAAGCTGGTCGCGTCCCCGAACCAGGCCTCCAAGAAGTGGATCACCCAGCAGTACGACCACTTCGTGCAGGGCAACACGGTGCTGGCCCAGCCCGAGGACTCGGGCATGATCCGGGTGGACGAGGAGAGCGGCCTCGGTGTCGCGATCGCCACCGACGGCAACGGCCGCTACGCCAAGCTCGACCCGTACACGGGCGCGCAGCTGGCGCTGGCCGAGGCGTACCGCAACGTCGCCACCACGGGTGCCAGGCCGCTGGCCGTCTCCGACTGCCTGAACTTCGGCTCGCCCGAGGACCCGGCGGTCATGTGGCAGTTCGCGGAGGCCGTGCGCGGTCTGGCGGACGGCTGCCTGCAGCTCGGCACGCCCGTGACCGGCGGCAACGTCTCGCTCTACAACCAGACGGGCGAGGCGGCCATCCACCCGACCCCGGTCGTCGCCGTCCTCGGCGTGATCGACGACGTGGCCCGCCGCACCCCGGTCGCCTTCCAGGAGGAGGGCCAGCTGATCTACCTCCTCGGCGACACCCGCGAGGAGTTCGGCGGCTCGGCCTGGTCCCAGGTGGTCCACGACCACCTCGGCGGTCTGCCCCCGAAGGTCGACCTGGAGCGTGAGCGGCTGCTGGGCGAGATCCTGATCTCCGCCTCCCGCGACGGCATGATCGACTCCGCGCACGACCTGTCCGACGGCGGTCTGGTCCAGGCCGTGGTCGAGTCCGCGCTGCTGGGCGGCAAGGGCGCGCGGCTGGTCGTGCCCGACGGCCTGGACGCCTTCACCTTCCTGTTCTCCGAGTCGGCCGGCCGCGCCGTCGTGGCCGTACCGCGCTCGGAGGAGGTCCGCTTCAACGACATGTGCGGCGCCCGGGGTCTGCCGGCCACCCGCATCGGTGTCGTGGACGGCGAAGGAGTGGAGATCCAGGGCGAGTTCACGCTCTCGCTGGCGGAGCTGCGGAAGGCCCACGAGGAGACCGTTCCGGCGCTGCTGGCGTAGGCCTCGCGTCGCCCGTCCGGGTCCGGCTCCCCTGTGGCCGGGCCCGGACGGGCGTGCTCAGGCGCGCTCGCTCACGCGGGGATGCTCACGCGGGGATGCCGTCGAACTGCCGTACCCAGTAGGGCGGGGCCTGCCACGTGCCGTTCCACTGCGACACGATCAGCGTCAGCGAGTTCGCGCTCGCGCTGCCGGGATGGATGTAGCCGCCGTAGAGGTTCGGCACCTGCAGGCCGGTGATCCGCGGGACCGGCACGCTCCACGGGGCGTCCGGACGGGGCGCGTTGCGGGTGAAGATCGCGCCCAGGGTCACGTCGAAGTAGCTCATGCAGTACGTGTCGCCGATCCGCTTGACCGAGAACTCACCGGTGTTGTTGCCGGAGAGGATCACCGAGGGCGGGGTCGAGGAGTCGGTCCACGTCCAGGAGCCGTTCACGTAGGCCCAGTTCTGCTGTGCCCCGAAACGGCCGGCGCGGAAGTCGTCCGGCCGGATCCGGAACAGCTGGATCGCCCCGCCGTCGGCCGAGTTCCGGTGCGTGCCGTTCCAGCGCTTGGAGTAGATGTACAGCCAGCCGTCGGGGTCGATGCCCGCGAACGACCACATGCCGTACATGTTCTGGTTGATGCCGCGGTGGTCGCCGTCCCAGTGGTAGTCGTAGTCGGTCCAGGTCACGCCGTAGTCGTCGGAGTAGGCGACCCCCGACAGCAGTGAGCCGTCGTGGCCGTCCACCCACTGCGGGTCGCCCGGGGCGCCCCAGGTGTGGACCGACGTGTACTGGAGGTAGGTGCGGCCGCCGAACTCGATGACGTCGTTGGGGATCCGGCTGATCTCGAAGCCGTACCCGTTGTCCGCGCGGTGGTGGTAGTCGAAGAGCTGGCCCGCGCGGCCGCCGGCCGGCATGGCCCAGGTGAAGGAGATCGGGGCGGCGCCGGAGGCGTCGAAGCGGTCCTGGTTCAGCATCACCGGGGAGCCGATGTACTCGCCGGTCTGCTGGATGCCGCGCCACGAGTCGCCGAAGACGTAGCCCCAGGTGTTGTCGTGTTCCCGGTGGTACGGGATGCAGAGGTCACCGGAGCCGAGTCCCTGCCCGCTCGCCGAGTCGCCGGGGTTGTCGCACAGGGGGGGTGCCGTTCTGCCCGGCGGCAGCGGCCGTGGCGGGAGCGGCGGCGACGAGTCCCGTGCCGGACAGGGCGACGCCCATGCCCAGTCCGGCCTTCAGCACGGACCGACGGGCTAACCGGGGCGTGGTTCCGAAGCGTGGTGTCATGGCGGCCAGCCTAGAGCTGCCTGAAATGTGATTCTAGAAAACCGCTCTAGAAACATTGTGAATGAATCGTGGGCGGGTACGGCATAGGCTCACCGCCATGCCCCCCGCCACGAAGCGCGCCCGCTCCTACGACTCCGCCAGGACCCGCGCCGCCGTCCTCGGCCAGCTCGGACACGTGCGGGAGGCGGTTCGCGGTCTCGACCCCGGTCGGCTCGCCCTGCCCACCCGGCTCGACGGGTGGACCGTACGGGACCTGATCGCGCACATCGGCATGGCGGTCACCGCCGTGCACCGCGCCCTCGACCACCCGGCACCGCCCCGGCAGGACGTGACGGTCGTGCGGTGGCCGTTCGCCACCGCGGCCAGCGCCTCCGCCATCGACGCGTACACCCGCGGCCTCGCCGCCGAACACCCCGACCTCGACGCCTACCTCACCGACGTCGACGCGTCCCTGCGCACGCTGCTCGCCGCGCACCCGGGCAGCCGGCTGCTCCTGACCAACGCGGGCGCGCTGCCCCTGGACGACTACCTCGTCACCCGTGCCGTCGAACTCGTCGTCCACACCGACGACCTCAACGCCGCCGTGCCCGGCCTGGACGTGCCGTACGACCGCCAGGCCCTGGCCGCCGCGACCCGGCTGCTCGCCGACGCCCTGGCCGCGAAGGCGCCCGGCGGCTCCACCGAGGTACGCGTGCCGCCGTACGCCGTCGTGCAGTGCGTCGAGGGGCCGCGGCACACCCGCGGCACCCCGCCGAACGTGGTGGAGACCGACCCGCTGACCTGGATCCGCCTCGCCACCGGCCGCGTGGGCTGGCGGGACGCCCTGGCGGAGGCCGCGGTGAGCGCGAGCGGGGAGCGGGCGGACATCGGGGATCTGCTGCCGCTGATGTCGTAGCGGAACCGGCGCGACCGGTCCGGCGTCGAATCGCCATGAACCGGTACAAGCAGCGCATGATTCTGACGGCCGCCGCCGCACTCGTCCCGCTCACGGTGGCCTGCGGCGCCGGGAAGGCGGACAGTGGTGCGGTGAGTTCCCAGCGGCCGGGCCCTCAGCAGCCGAGTTCTCAGCAGCCGAGTTCTCGGCAGCCGAGCTCCCGGCAGTCTCAGCAGCCCGGCTCCCGGCAGGCGGTCACCGGTGTCGACTGGCGGGTCGACTCCCTCACCGTCGGTGGCAGGACCCGGTCCGCGCCCGCCACCGCCCGCCTGCGCATCGACGCGGACGGCCGGGCGGCCGGCAACCTCGGCTGCAACCGGTTCAGCGCCCGGGCCACCGTGCGGGGCGACCGGATCACCCTCGGCGGCCTGCGCACGACCCGGATGGCCTGCACCCCGGACCGCATGGAGTTCGAGCGTGCCCTGGCCGGCGCGCTCACCACCGGTACGCTCGTCGCCCGGGCCGACGCCGGGAGCCTCACGCTCACCGACGGCAACGGCGACCTCATCCGCCTCAGCCGTCACGCCCTCGGATGATGTGCGACACCTCACTCGCGCATACGGCAAACGCGGCCGACGCCCCCTTGCTGACCTGCGTAAATCAGAAAACCGACAAGGTGATGGACGCACTGTGACCCGTTACGGCCGCGTATCCCCAATTCGGACCAGTGGTCGACCTCGCCTACACTCGGTGCCGTGCCACGTGGTGACGGTCGACTCAATCACGATCTGCTTCCCGGCGAGAAGGGCCCCCAGGACGCTTGCGGCGTCTTCGGTGTCTGGGCTCCGGGCGAAGAGGTCGCAAAGCTCACGTACTTCGGGCTCTACGCCCTCCAGCACCGGGGTCAGGAATCCGCGGGAATCGCGGTAAGCAACGGCTCCCAGATCCTCGTCTTCAAGGACATGGGCCTCGTCTCCCAGGTCTTCGACGAAACCTCTCTCGGTTCGCTCCAAGGTCATATCGCGGTCGGACACGCCCGCTACTCGACCACCGGCGCGTCCGTGTGGGAGAACGCCCAGCCGACGTTCCGCGCCACCGCGCACGGCTCGATCGCGCTCGGCCACAACGGCAACCTGGTCAACACGGCGCAGCTCGCCGAGATGGTCGCCGCCCTGCCGAACGACAACAACAGCCGTTCCACCCGGGTCGCGGCCACCAACGACACCGACCTGCTGACGGCGCTGCTCGCCGCCCAGGTCGACGAGGACGGCAAGCCGCTGACCATCGAGGAGGCCGCGCACGCGGTGCTCCCGAAGGTGCGCGGTGCCTTCTCCCTCGTCTTCATGGACGAGGGCACCCTCTACGCCGCCCGTGACCCGCAGGGCATCCGTCCGCTGGTCCTCGGCCGGCTGGAGCGCGGCTGGGTGGTCGCCTCCGAGACCGCCGCGCTCGACATCACCGGCGCGAGCTTCGTGCGGGAGATCGAGCCGGGCGAGTTCGTCGCCATCGACGAGAACGGTCTGCGCGCCTCACGATTCGCGGAAGCAAAGCCCAAGGGCTGTGTCTTCGAGTACGTGTACCTGGCCCGCCCGGACACGGACATCGCCGGCCGGAACGTGTACCTCTCCCGCGTGGAGATGGGCCGCCGGCTCGCCAAGGAAGCGCCCGTCGAGGCCGACCTCGTCATAGCGACCCCGGAGTCCGGCACCCCGGCCGCCGTCGGCTACGCGGAGGCCTCCGGCATCCCCTTCGGTAACGGCCTGGTGAAGAACGCCTACGTCGGCCGGACCTTCATCCAGCCCTCGCAGACCATCCGCCAGCTGGGCATCCGCCTGAAGCTGAACCCGCTGAAGGAAGTCATCAAGGGCAAGCGCCTGGTCGTCGTCGACGACTCGATCGTGCGCGGCAACACCCAGCGCGCCCTGGTCCGCATGCTCCGCGAGGCCGGCGCCGCCGAGGTCCACATCCGGATCTCCTCGCCGCCCGTGAAGTGGCCGTGCTTCTTCGGCATCGACTTCGCCACGCGCGCGGAGCTGATCGCCAACGGGATGACCATCGAGGAGATCGGCACCAGCCTCGGCGCCGACTCGCTCGCGTACATCTCCATCGACGGCATGATCGAGGCGACCACCATCGCCAAGCCGAACCTGTGCCGCGCCTGCTTCGACGGCGAGTACCCGATGGAGCTGCCGGACCCCGAGCTGCTCGGCAAGCAGCTCCTGGAGACCGAGCTGGCCGCCGGGCCCGCCGCCACGGCCGCGGCCGACGCGATCCGTCGCCCGTAAGCCCGTCATCAGCCCCGTCATCAACCCGAAAGATCCCAGGCAATGTCTGAGAGCCAGTCCGGTGCTTCCTACGCGGCTGCCGGTGTCGACATCGAGGCGGGCGACCGCGCCGTCGAGCTGATGAAGGAGTGGGTGAAGAAGACGCAGCGCCCCGAGGTCCTCGGCGGCCTCGGCGGCTTCGCCGGCCTCTTCGACGCCTCCGCCCTCAAGCGCTACGAGCGCCCCCTGCTCGCCTCCGCCACGGACGGCGTCGGCACGAAGGTCGACATCGCGCGCCGGCTGGGCGTCTACGACACCATCGGCCACGACCTGGTCGCCATGGTCATGGACGACATCGTGGTGTGCGGCGCCGAGCCGCTGTTCATGACGGACTACATCTGCGTCGGCAAGGTCCACCCCGAACGCGTCGCGGCCATCGTGAAGGGCATCGCGGAGGGCTGCGTGCTCGCCGGGTGCGCCCTGGTGGGCGGCGAGACGGCCGAGCACCCGGGGCTGCTGGGCGAGGACGACTTCGACGTCGCCGGTGCCGGTACGGGCGTCGTGGAGGCCGACCGGCTGCTCGGCGCGGATCGCATCCGTACGGGTGACGCGGTGATCGCCATGGCGTCTTCCGGGCTTCACTCGAACGGGTACTCCCTGGTCCGCCATGTTCTGCTGGACCGCGCCGGTCTCGCCCTGGAGGCGGAGGTCGCCGAGCTCGGCCGCACTCTCGGCGAGGAGCTGCTGGAGCCCACGAAGATCTACTCGCTGGACTGCCTGGCGCTCCTGCGCATCACTGAGGTGCACGCGTTCTCGCACATCACCGGCGGCGGTCTCGCGGCCAACCTGGCCCGTGTGATCCCGGACCACCTGCACGCCACGGTCGACCGCGCCACCTGGACCCCGGGCGCGATCTTCGACCTCGTCGGGCGCACCGGCAGCGTCGAGCGCCTGGAGCTGGAGAAGACCCTCAACATGGGCGTCGGCATGATGGCGATCGTCCCGCAGGAGTCCGCCGAGGTGGCCCTCGCGACCCTGGCCGACCGCGGGGTCGACGCCTGGGTGGCCGGCGAGATCACCGAGCGTGGCGAGAAGGCGACCGGCGCGGAGCTGGTCGGGACGTACTCAGTCTGAGGACGCCGCCGACCGGTCCTGCGGACAGCACAGAAACCGGTCGGTGGCTCTGCCACCGACCGGACTGGTCACTGCAAGGTCAAGCGCCGCGACGGTGCTGTTGGTGAGGATCGTTGTCGTCCTCTTCCTCGTCGTCGTCCTCATAGAGGTCCGCGTAACGAGAGTAGAGATCGTCCTCGTCGTTCTCATCGTCCTCGAACGGCTCGCCGTTCGGCGGCTGGCTCGAAGTCGATGCGCCCAGTTCACTGGCCAGACGTGACAGGTCAGTCCCACCGCTGTTGTACTTCAGCTGGCGGGCGACCTTTGTCTGCTTGGCCTTGGCCCGGCCGCGCCCCATGGCTCGACCCCCTCGGTGACAGGGGCTCAACGGCCCCAGAGTCTGACACGCGTTCATGATCTGGAACGGACTCTCAGTAGAGAGGCCGGTCCGTAGGGCTTCCACGGTACCTGAGCCCGCGCCCATACGGTACGTCGCCCGCACCACGCGCGTGTGCACAGGACCTTCGAGGCGCCCTGTCCTCGCTGGTCAGTGGCGATTTTAACCACTTATCGGGGAACGACCCGCCGGGGGAAGTGAGAGTTCTCTCGAAGTTCCCGCCGACGGGTACCGCTCATCTGTGCGAACGAGTCAGTGTGCGACGTGTCCCGCGCGGGCCTCGGCCATCCGCTGCTCGGCGATCCGGTCGGCCGCGGCGGCCGGCGGGATGCCATCGTCCTTCGCACGTGTGAATATGGCCAGCGTGGTGTCGAAGATCTTCGACGCCTTCGCCTTGCACCGGTCGAAGTCGAACCCGTGCAGCTCGTCGGCCACCTGGATGACCCCGCCGGCGTTCACCACGTAGTCCGGGGCGTAGAGGATCCCGCGGTCCGCGAGGTCCTTCTCCACCCCCGGGTGCGCGAGCTGGTTGTTGGCCGCGCCGCACACCACCGTGGCGGTGAGCACCGGGACGGAGGCGTCGTTCAGGGCGCCGCCGAGTGCGCAGGGGGCGTAGATGTCCAGCTCCGCCACGCGGATCAGCTCCTCGGTGTCCGCGACGGCCGACACGCCCTCGGGGTACTGGTCGAGGATCCGCTGGACGGCGTCCGCGCGCACGTCCGTGATCACGACCTCGGCGCCCTCGTTCCGCAGGTGCTGGACCAGGTGGTGGCCGACCTTGCCGACGCCGGCGATGCCGACCGTGCGGCCGCGCAACGAGGGGTCGCCCCACAGGTGCTGGGCGGAGGCGCGCATGCCCTGGTAGACGCCGAAGGCGGTGAGCACGGAGGAGTCGCCGGCGCCGCCGTTCTCGGGGGAGCGGCCGGTGGTCCAGGCGCACTCGCGGGCCACGACGTCCATGTCGGCGACGTACGTGCCGACGTCGCACGCGGTGACGTAGCGCCCGCCGAGCGAGGCGACCATGCGGCCGTAGGCGAGGAGCAGCTCCTCGGTCTTGTCGCGCTCCGGGTCGCCGATGATCACGGCCTTGCCGCCGCCGTGGTCGAGGCCGGCCATGGCGTTCTTGTACGACATGCCGCGCGCGAGGTTGAGGGCGTCGGCGATGGCCTCGGCCTCGGTGGCGTACGGGTAGAAGCGCGTTCCGCCGAGGGCCGGGCCCAGGGCGGTGGAGTGGATGGCGATCACGGCCTTGAGGCCGCTGGCGCGGTCCTGGCAGAGCACGACCTGCTCATGGCCGCCCTGGTCCGAGTGGAACAGGGTGTGGAGGACATCAGCAGACGCGCCGGTTACGTCGGTCACTGTGGTGACTCCTGTGTACATAGCGGCGAGTGGGGACGGACCCCGTACGGGTGGCGGGGCGCCGTGCCCTGAGCGTAGAGCCTCGGTGGAACCACCATCCGTGCAGTGTTCAGGATCACTCTCGCGTGCCGCTCGTGCACGCATGTCCGTGGGACGATTTGCAGTGGTTTCGAGCGGGGCCCGGTGGGGAGGGAGCAGGCGTGCCGAAGGTGTCCTCCGTGGTCGTCCCCTATGCCGCGTACCTGCGCGTGTACGAGCCGCTGGGCGCCTTCCCGGAGCCGGAGCGCGGCCACTGGGCCCGCTACGCCCGCCGCCCCGACCGCCCCTCGTACCAGGACGAACTGCGGCGCTCCCTCGCCGACTTGCTGCCCACCCCGCCGGTCGCGGTGCCGGTGCACGAGAGCAGCGACGCGTTCGTGCTGGAGGTCGACGGCGTGGTCTGCGTGTGCCCCTGGCGCACCCGGCTGCGCGGCTGGCAGGCGCTCGGCGAGCTGGCGGAGGAACTGCCCGCGCCGGTGCTGGACGCGGCGCTGCCGCCCCTGGTGCGCCACCAGGCCGCCCAGGACTACGAGCGCTGGCTCGCCCGCAACCCCGACGCCCGGCCGTGGATCCGCACGGCGACCTGGCAGGTGCCGCTGAACTGGTTCGTGCTGGTCTCCGACGAGGAGCGGCGCTACGAGAAGGGCACCGCCGAGGTGCCCCCGCTGCTGCGCTACCGCACGCCGATGGTGCAGTCCCGGCGCCGGGTGGCGCGGGCCCTGCGCACGCTGAAGGACACCGTCGAGGAGGGCCCGCTGATCGACGGCCTGCTGGACGTCGGCCGCTGGCTGGAGGAGTTCCACCCGCGCTCGCTGGTGGAGCTGGACTACGGCGGCCTCGTGCACGTCCTGCCGGCCGGCGAGCTGGAGGGCGATCACTCGGCGGCGGACGTCGCCGACGGCATCGAGGCGCTGCGCCGGGGCGACGGTGCGGCGGCCGGCGAGGCGTACGCGCGGCTCGTGGAGCGCTGGCGGTCGGTACGGGACCGGCGCTCCGCGAACTGAGAAGCCGGTCGGGTGACGCACGTCACGCTCCACGACGGCCTCGAACGGCATACGGTCTACCGAACTTGACCAGCTGACGGGACGTTGGTCCCGATCCGGGCGTTTGTGTCAAGGATGGTTGAAGCGTGATGGACCGCACGTACAGGGCCCTTGCGCCTCTTGCCCCTCCTCATGCCAAAATAGGACAAGGAGCCCGGGGAGGGCTCCATCCGCCCAACTGTGCTCCATTATGGGTGGATTCTCCGCATTGCACGCTTTGGGGGGTCTGGTGCCTCCTGATCGCCCTGTGACTGATCGTCACAGTGGCGTGACTGTCCGCTATGGCATGGTCCATCGGCTTCCGTCGCTGATGAACACCTGGGAGGGCAATTCCATCGGTTTGGCCGACGCGGCTGGACGGATGGTGTAGTTGTAGTGCCGAGGACAAGCCGTTCGTCCTATAACCGACTCGACCCGCGTCCACCATTTCGGGCAACGCGGGTCAAGGTGCAGAATTTAGAGGAAAGAACCGAGAAGGTTCGGTTCTCCCGAGGAGGCCGCTCATGACCGCTCGCACCCCTGATGCCGAGCCGCTGCTGACCCCGGCTGAGGTCGCCACCATGTTCCGTGTCGACCCCAAGACGGTCACGCGGTGGGCGAAGGCCGGCAAGCTCACTTCGATCCGTACGCTCGGCGGGCACCGCCGCTACCGCGAGGCCGAGGTCCGCGCTCTGCTCGCGGGCATCCCGCAGCAGCGCAGCGAGGCCTGAACAACTGCATAACCGGGCAGAACGGCACGTCCCCCAACGTGCCGGGGCGCCCGGAACAGTAGCTCCAAGCGACGCGGGATCTGCCCCAACAGACCCCACGCCCAAGCCGAACAGACCGTTGTTGGCAGCGCCACAGGGTGCGTCGTAGATCGCGCTGGACTCCGCCGGGTCCAGCGCGATCTTTTTTGTGCGCTGGTCGGAGCTACGAGGCCCTCCTGTGCGCGGCCTTGTCGGACTCTGGGGAGGGCTGTCGGTACCGCTGTGCGCGACCTCTGGGGCGGGTGCAATTGCACATATTAAATTGACCTGTTGTAGGCCAGGGGTAAGTACCGCCCTTTTGAAAACTCATGCGGTGACTCCCGTCACACGCCCGGGCAGTTGTTGCCGATGGCATGTGTGCGCTAATGGAACGTCATGCTCCAGCGTCCCACGCACAGTGGGGTGTTGGGGTCGGCGTCGGTCACGCGGGCCGGGGATCCTCGACGCCGTCGACGCCCTCGTCGGCGACGTCCTCGTCCCCGGCCTCCTGCCCCCGCGGGCCGGCGTCCATCGCCAGCCGCAGGAGGTGGTGACAGACGGGACAGTGGCGGGTGAGGTGCCGGTAGGGCGAGGCGGCCGCCAGATGCGCCCTCAGCAGCGCCCGCGTTTCATGCCTGGCCGATGGCCCCATACCCACCTCCGGGGGCCGCAGTGGGAAAGCGGGCCCTGTCTTCTGGGTACCGAGGGAATGTGACGCCGTCAAGGGAACGAACGGAACGGACAGCGGCGCCGCAACAGAAGAAGGGCCCCCTCTCGGGGGCCCTTCTTCGATGCGGTCCTGACGGGATTTGAACCCGCGGCCTCCACCTTGACAGGGTGGCGAGCACTCCAAACTGCTCCACAGGACCAGGTTTCGCGGCGCTTTGTTCAGTGCGTTGCGCTGCGAGATGAGACTGTACAGGAGGTGGGGCCGCCTGGTCGAACTCACCCCCTGTACACGTGCGACTACGCCACGGCCGCGTCGATCGCCTTCACGATCCGCTTGTCGGAGATGGGGTACGCGGTGCCGAGCGCGTGGGCGAAATAGCTGACCCTCAGCTCCTCCAGCATCCAGCGGATGTCCAGGACGGCCTGCGGGACGGGGCGGCCCTTCGGGAGCTGTTCCAGCAGCCAGGCGTACTCGTCCTGCATCTCCTGGACCTTCTCCATGCGCGTGGTGTCCCGCTGGACGCCCGTCGGCATCTGCTGCAGCCGCCGGTCCACGGCCACCAGGTAGCGCATCAGGTCGGGCAGGCGGCGTATGCCGGCCCAGGTCACGAAGCCCGGCTTCACGAGGGCGTCCAGCTGTGCCCGGACGTCCGTCAGGTTCGCCAGCAGCGCCGGGCTCCGTACGGCCTTCAGCCGGCGCTCGGCGGCCTGCCAGGCCGCGAGGACCTGCTGCACCTGCGCGACCGTACGGACCGTCGTGTCCACGATCTCCGCGCGGACCTTGTCGTACAGCTTCCGGTACGACGGCTCGTCCCACACCGGACCGCCGAAGTCCGCGATCAGCTTGTCCGCCGCGGCCGTCGCGCAGTCGTCGAAGAGGGCCTGGACGGAGCCGTGCGGGTTCGCCGACAGGGCGAGCTTCTGGGCGTTCGTCAGCTTCTCCGAGGCGAACTTCGCCGGGTTCACCGGGATGTTCCGCAGGATCAGGCGCCGGGTGCCCTTCCACATGGCCTCCGCCTGCTCGGCCTCCGTGTCGAAGAGCCGTACGGACACCGTGTCGCCGTCGTCCACCAGCGCGGGGTAGGCCTTCACCGGCTGCCCGGCCCGGCGGGTCTCGAAGACCCGGGTCAGCGCGCCGATCGTCCAGTCGGTCAGCCCCTTGCGCTCCAGGGACTCCCCGCCCTCGCGGGACGCCGTCGCCGCGGCCGCCTGCGACAGGGCCTTGCGCGCCTTCGGCTTCAGCTGGAGCCGGAGCGTCTCCAGGTCCTTGTCCTCGGCGATCTTGCGGCGCCGCTCGTCGACGATCCGGAAAGTGATCTTCAAGTGGTCGGGGACCTTCGACCAGTCGAAGTCCTCCGCCTCGAAGGGGACGCCCACCATGCGCTTCAGCTCGCGCGCCATCGTCACGGTCAGCGGCTCCTGCAAGGGCACGGCCCGGTCCAGGAACGCCTTCGCGTAGTTCGGGGCGGGCACGTAGTTGCGGCGGACCGGCTTCGGCAGGGAGCGGATCAGCTCCGTCACGACCTCCTCGCGCAGGCCGGGGATCTGCCAGTCGAAGCCCTCGTCGGTGACCTGGTTGAGCACCTGGAGCGGGACGTGGACCGTGACGCCGTCGGCGTCCGCGCCCGGCTCGAACTGGTACGTCACCCGGAACTTCAGCTGTCCCTGCCGCCAGGAGTCCGGATAGTCGGCCTTCGTGACCGCCTCCGCCGACTCCCGGATGAGCATCTCCCGCTCGAAGTCCAGGAACTCCGGCTGCTCGTGCCGCTTGTGCTTCCACCAGGAGTCGAAGTGGGCGCCCGACACGACGTGTTCGGGGACGCGCTGGTCGTAGAAGTCGAAGAGAGTGTCGTCGTCGACCACGATGTCCCGGCGCCGCGCCCGGTTCTCCAGCTCCGCGACCTCGCCGAGGAGCCTGCGGTTGTCGGCGAAGAACTTGTGGTGCGTGCGCCAGTCGCCCTCCACGAGCGCGTTGCGGATGAACAGCTCGCGACTCGTCTCCGGATCGATCCGGCCGTAGTTCACCTTGCGCTGGGCGACGATCGGGACGCCGTACAGCGTGACCTTCTCGTACGCCATCACGGCCGCCTGGTCCTTCTCCCAGTGCGGTTCGCTGTACGTCCGCTTCAGCAGGTGCTCCGCGAGCGGCTCGACCCACTCGGGCTCGATCTTCGCGTTGACCCGGGCCCAGAGCCGGGACGTCTCCACCAGCTCCGCCGACATCATGAACTTCGGCTGCTTCCTGAACAGCGACGAGCCCGGGAAGATCGCGAACTTGGCGCTGCGGGCGCCCAGGTACTCGTTCTTGCTGCCGTCCTTCACGTCCTTCATCCCGACGTGGGAGAGCAGGCCGGCGAGGAGGGAGACGTGGACGCGGTCGCCCGGGGCGTCGTCCTCGTTCAGATGGATGCCCATCTGCTTGGCCACGGTCCGCAGCTGGGTGTAGATGTCCTGCCACTCGCGGATGCGCAGGAAGTTCAGGTACTCCTGCTTGCACATGCGGCGGAAGGAGCTGGAGCCGCGTTCCTTCTGCTGCTCGCGGACGTACCGCCACAGGTTCAGATAGGCGAGGAAGTCGCTGGTCTCGTCCTTGAAGCGGGCGTGCTGCTGGTCGGCCTGGGCCTGCTTGTCGGCCGGGCGCTCGCGCGGGTCCTGGATCGACAGCGCGGCGGCGATGACCATGACCTCGCGGACACAGCCGTTCTTGTCCGCTTCCAGGACCATGCGGGCCAGGCGCGGGTCGACCGGCAGCTGGGCCAGCTTGCGCCCGGTGTCGGTGAGCCGCTTGCGCGGGTCCTTCTGGGCCGGGTCCAGCGCGTGCAGCTCCTGGAGCAGTTGCACGCCGTCGCGGATGTTGCGGTGGTCCGGCGGGTCGATGAAGGGGAACTTCTCGATGTCGCCGAGGCCCGCGGCGGTCATCTGGAGGATGACGGAGGCCAGGTTCGTGCGCAGGATCTCGGCGTCCGTGAACTCCGGCCGGGCGAGGAAGTCGTCCTCGGAGTACAGGCGGATGCAGATGCCGTCGCTCGTACGGCCGCAGCGGCCCTTGCGCTGGTTGGCGCTGGCCTGCGAGACCGGCTCGATGGGCAGCCGCTGGACCTTGGTGCGGTGGCTGTAGCGGCTGATCCGGGCGAAGCCGGGGTCGATGACGTACTTGATGCCGGGGACGGTCAGCGAGGTCTCGGCGACGTTGGTCGCGAGAACGATCCTGCGCCCCGTGTGCGGCTGGAAGACCCGGTGCTGCTCGGCGTGCGACAGCCGGGCGTACAGCGGCAGGATCTCCGTGAATCTGTACCTCTTCTTCTCCAGCGCGTCCGCCGTGTCCCGGATCTCGCGCTCGCCGGAGAGGAAGACGAGGATGTCGCCCCGGCCCTCGCCCTGGAGTTCCTCGACCGCGTCGCAGATGGCGGTGATCTGGTCCCGGTCGGCGTCCTCGGAATCGTCCTCCAGCAGCGGCCGGTAGCGCACCTCGACCGGGTACGTCCGCCCGCTGACCTCGACGATCGGCGCGTCGCCGAAGTGCCGTGAGAAGCGCTCGGGGTCGATGGTGGCGGAGGTGATGACGACCTTCAGGTCCGGCCGCTTCGGCAGCAGCTGGGCCAGGTACCCGAGCAGGAAGTCGATGTTGAGGGACCGCTCGTGGGCCTCGTCGATGATGATCGTGTCGTAGGCGCGCAGCTCGCGGTCGGTCTGGATCTCGGCGAGCAGGATGCCGTCCGTCATCAGCTTGACGAAGGTGGCGTCCGGGCTCACCTGGTCGGTGAAGCGGACCTTCCAGCCGACGGCCTCGCCGAGGGGTGTGCGCAGCTCCTCCGCCACGCGTTCGGCGACGGTCCGGGCGGCGATACGGCGGGGCTGGGTGTGCCCGATCATGCCGCGCACGCCTCGGCCCAGCTCCATGCAGATCTTCGGGATCTGCGTGGTCTTGCCGGACCCCGTCTCACCGGCGACGATGACGACCTGGTGAGCGCGGATGGCGTCCGCGATCTCGTCCTTCTTCTGGCTGACGGGCAGCTGCTCGGGGTAGGTGACGGCGGGCACCCGGGCACGCCGTTCACCGATCCGGGCCTCGGCCTTGTCGACCTCCGCCTCGATCTCGGCGAGGACGGCGGCGCGGGCCTCCGGCTTACGGATCTTGCGCGCGCCCTCGAGCCGCCGCGCGAGCCGGTGCGCGTCACGCAGCGACAGCTCGGTCAGACGGGGGGCGAGGGTGCCGAGGGCGGGGGCGGGATGCGTAGACATACGCGGTCCAGGATCTCACCCCGGCGGAAATTCACGCGAATGATTTCACGGCGCCGTCTAGACGACGGGCTGTGCGGGTGTCGACACGGGGGCCGGGGCCGGAGTCGATGTCGCGGAGGTCGATGCCTTGGAGCCGGGCTGGACCTGCTGGACCTGCTGGAGCTGCTGGGCGAGCGACTTCGCCGTATTGGAGATCGCCTTGATCCCCAGATACGCCGTCGTCATGCTGCTCACCGCGGTGAACGCGGCGGTCAGGATGCCGACGACCATCGACTTGTCCCCGTGCAGCCGCCACACCCCCACGATCGCGACCACGACGATCGCGATGTTGCTGGCGATGATGGCGAACAGTCCGTACCGCGCCCGGGTCTTCTCCACCTGGGCGTCCGCCGCTATGGCAGCGACCTGGTCCTGGCTCATTTCCTCGTCCCCCTGCGGCTTCCGATGCAACGGCTTCCGATACGACGAAGGCCCCGTTCGATGAACGGGGCCTTCCGGTTGTGGCTGGGGCCGGGGTCGAACCGGCGACCTATCGCTTTTCAGGCGATCGCTCGTACCAACTGAGCTACCCAGCCACGGTGTTTCACGTGAAACACCAGCGGTCCTGACGGGATTTGAACCCGCGGCCTCCACCTTGACAGGGTGGCGAGCACTCCAAACTGCTCCACAGGACCAAGCTTGTGCGTGCAACAGTGTCGCACACGATCTTGCGTGCCCCCAACGGGATTCGAACCCGTGCTACCGCCTTGAAAGGGCGGCGTCCTAGGCCGCTAGACGATGAGGGCTATCGGCCCGCCTGGGCGCTTCTCAGCGCGTCGGGGACGTGAGAAGCATATGGGATGGCGAGGGGTATCGCCAAAACGGTTTACGGCGAGGGGGCGGAGGAGGCGGGGGTGCCGGAGGAGGAGGGGGCGGGGCCGGGCTTGACGGGGGTGGCCAGATGGCGGCTGACCTCGGCCGTCGTCTCACCCAGCCCGCCCAGCCTGATCGCGTCCCAGGCCTGCAGACGGCGGCTGCCCCGGTCGAAGTAGAGGATCGAGGCCTCGATCGGCGCCGGGTACCTGCCCTCCACCGCGCGCAGCCCGCTGCCGCCCGTGGAACCCTCCATCCGCAGCCGGGTGCCGTAGGGCAGGATCTCGTCCCCCTCGTGGTGCAGATGGCCGCACAGCACCAGCGGCACCTCGCCGTCCGTCTCGCGGGCCGCCGCCGGTTCGTGGGCCACGGCGACGTCGACCGGGGTGTGCCGGGCCTTCTCGTCGTGCAGGGCGCCGGCCAGCCGGTCGCCGGCCAGCTGCTCGGCCGCGTCGCCGCCGGGCACCACCGCGCGGTCCGGGGTGAACTGCGGATCGCCGATGCCCGCGAAACGCAGTCCCGCGACCGTCTGCGCGTGCCCGTCGTCCAGGACGTGCACGTTCTTCATGCGCTCCAGATAGCGCTGGGTGATCCGCGAGTCGTGGTTGCCGCGCACCCAGACGTACGGCACGCCCAGGTCCCTGATCGGGTCCAGGAAGCCGTTCTCGGCCGCGATGCCGTGGTCCATCGTGTCGCCGGAGTCGACGATCACGTTCACGTCGTACTGCTCCACCAGCGAGGCGATGATCTTCCAGCTCGCGGGGTTGAGGTGGATGTCCGACACGTGCAGGACCCGGATGGTGGAGGGGTCCGGCTGGTAGGCCGGGAGCGTGGAGGTGACGTCGTAGAGCTTCGTCACGTTCGTCACCAGACGGGCCAGTTCCTTCTGGTAGACGTCGAACTCGCTGACGATGTTGCGCGCGTTGCCGACCACGGACGGCGCCGAGGACAGCAGGCCCGAGTACTTCGGCTCCAGCACCGACCTCGGGTTCCAGGTGGCGTACGCCGACGCGCCCGAGGCGGCGAGCAGCGCCAGGGCCAGTCCGCCGGCCGCGAGCGCCCGGCGCGGGCGGCGGTAGACGGCGAGGCCGAGGGCGGTGGCCCCGGCGACCACGGCGGCACAGGAGCGCACGGCCAGGTCCAGCGTGCCGTGCTCGACGTCCTGGGCGACCTCCTGCTGGAGGCCGGAGATCCGCTCGGGGTGGTCGACCAGGGCCTGGGAGCGCAGCGGGTCGAGCTGGTCGACGTTGACGTCGAGGCGGACCGGGGCGACATGGCTGTCCAGGGTGAGCGCGCCCAGCGGGGAGATGTTGATCTTCGTGCCGCCGCTCAGTGAGGGGCGCAGTGCCATCGTCGTGTTCATCGGGCCGACCGGGGTCCGGACGTTGCCGACGACCAGCAGGCCCAGCCAGGCGCCGAAGAGCACGACGGCGGTGAGTCCGAGGGCGCTGAGCCAGGGGCGGCCCGGACCGGCGGCCGGTCGCGGGGCGGGGAGCGTGCGGGTGCCCCTGCGGGCCGGGCGCGGGCGTACGTGGTTCGTCAACGTGCGGAGGGCTGCGACGGGGACGCGGACCATTGGTCCCGTATGCCCATGTACGGATGCGGATATGCGGCGCCGCGCCGCTCTCGTACGAAGCTCCCGTACCGGACAATGACCGTGTGCTGGAGATGACGCGCGAGGAGTTCGAGGAGCTGGTCGCCGAGGCGCTCGACCGGATCCCGCCGGAGCTGACGCGGCTCATGGACAACGTGGCGGTGTTCGTGGAGGACGAACCGCCCGCCGGTGACCCTGAGCTGCTCGGCGTGTACGAGGGCACCCCGCTGACCGACCGGGGCGAGTGGTACGCGGGTGTGCTGCCGGACCGGATCACGATCTACCGGGGGCCGACGCTCAGGATGTGCGCGACCCGCGAGGACGTCGTCGCGGAGACGGAGGTGACCGTGGTGCACGAGATCGCCCACCACTTCGGGATGGACGACGCGCGACTGCACGCTCTCGGCTACGGCTGAGGCGGTCCGCCTGTGCGCGGCGCGTGTCCTCTTGCGGGCGGCGGGAGTTGGTGAGGTTGACTCCTTTCCCTTGTCCCCGGAGGTGGCCGCCGTGCGCCCCTTGTACGTACCCGTCCGGCTCGCCGTCACCGTGCTGGCCGTCAGCGCGGCGGCGGCCGGCTGCGTGAACGTGGGTGACGACGCCGGCCGGGCCCGGCCCTCGCACTCGGCCGGGCAGCACGGCGGTGCGGCACCCGACGGCGGTCCGGTGGACGGCGTCGGCGGCCAGGGGCACGGAGGCCGGCCGGCCGACGGCAAGCACGGCAAGGGCGACAGGGCGAAGCCGGGGGAGTCGCCCAGCACCTCGGTCACCCCGTCGTCCGGTGCGGACGACGCGTCCCCGACCACCGCACCGTCCGGCAGGCCCGCCAAGCCCGGGAAGACGGTCGCGCCCGGGAATCCGGCGCCGACCAAGGCCCCACCGGCCCCACCGGTCACCTCCGCACCACCTCAGCCCCCGGCCTCCACCCCGCCCGCGGCCACCTCCGAGCCCCCGACGGCCGAGCCGTCCTCCTCGGCGCACGAGGGCACCGGAGCCCAGTTGGCCCAGCGCGAGCCGGCCCCCACGGCGGGCATGCCGGCGTGAGGTGTGCGACCGGATCTGACCTGCGACTTCACGGCTCGGTTTGCCTTCAGGGGTGATGGGTGCGTATGGTGGTAGATCGTTTGATCCCATTTGCCCGGCGCCACCACAGAGCGCGCCGTGTGGCGCGTACTCTCCCTTGCCGTGGCGGACCGCATTGAGGCGGTCGTGAGCGAATCACGGAGTTGACGGGCGCGTGCCGACGAGACTCCGGAAGGTTTCGCATTCGCATGTCCGTGTCCAGTACCGATCAGTTTGTCGTGTCCGAGAACGAGCTCACCGAGCTCGAGAACGAACTCGTCGACGAGACGAACGAGATCACCGAGGCCGACGAGGCCGCTGACACCACCCCCCAGACCACCTTCGCCGACCTCGGCCTCCCCGAGGGCATCGTGCGCAAGCTCGCGCAGAACGGCGTGACGACCCCCTTCCCGATCCAGGCCGCGACCATCCCGGACGCCCTGGCCGGCAAGGACATCCTCGGCCGAGGTCGCACCGGCTCCGGCAAGACCCTCTCCTTCGGTCTGCCGACCCTGGCCACGCTGGCCGGCGGCCGCACCCAGAAGCACAAGCCCCGCGCGGTCATCCTCACCCCGACCCGCGAGCTGGCCATGCAGGTCGCCGACGCCCTCCAGCCGTACGGCGACGTGCTCGGCCTGAAGATGAAGGTCGTCTGCGGCGGCACGTCGATGGGCAACCAGATCTACGCCCTGGAGCGCGGCGTCGACATCCTCGTCGCCACCCCGGGCCGCCTGCGCGACATCATCAACCGCGGCGCCTGCTCCCTCGAGGACACCCAGATCGCCGTCCTGGACGAGGCCGACCAGATGTCCGACCTGGGCTTCCTGCCCGAGGTCACCGAGCTGCTCGACCAGGTCCCGGCCGGCGGCCAGCGCATGCTCTTCTCCGCCACGATGGAGAACGAGATCCAGACCCTCGTCGACCGCTACCTGAACAACCCCGTCTCCCACGAGGTGGACGCGGCCCAGGGTGCGGTGACGACCATGTCCCACCACATCCTCATCGTGAAGCCCAAGGACAAGGCGCCGGTCACCGCCGCGATCGCCTCCCGCAAGGGCCGCACGATCATCTTCGTCCGCACCCAGCTGGGCGCCGACCGCGTCGCCGAGCAGCTGCGCGAGGCGGGCGCGAAGGCCGACGCGCTGCACGGCGGCATGACCCAGGGCGCGCGCACCCGCACCCTGGCCGACTTCAAGGACGGCTACGTCAACGTCCTGGTCGCCACCGACGTCGCCGCCCGCGGCATCCACGTCGACGGCATCGACCTGGTCCTGAACGTGGACCCGGCCGGCGACCACAAGGACTACCTGCACCGCGCCGGCCGCACCGCCCGCGCGGGCCGCACCGGCACGGTCGTCTCCCTGTCGCTGCCGCACCAGCGCCGCCAGATCTTCCGGCTGATGGAGGACGCCGGCGTCGACGCCGCGCGCCACATCATCCAGGGGGCCGGCGCCTTCGACCCGGAGGTCGCCGAGATCACCGGCGCCCGCTCCATGACCGAGGTCCAGGCCGAGTCCGCGAACAACGCCGCGCAGCAGGCCGAGCGCGAGGTCGCCCAGCTCACCAAGCAGCTGGAGCGTGCCCAGCGCCGCGCCGCCGAGCTGCGCGACGAGTCCGACCGGCTGGTCGCCCGGGTCGCCCGCGAGCGGGGCGAGGATCCGGAGGCCGCGGTGGCCGAGGCCCAGGCGACGGCCGCGGAGGAGCTGGCGGTCGCCGAGGCGCAGGCCGCTGCCGCCGCCGAGCAGCGGGCCGAGCGCGAGGAGCGCCCGGCGGCCTCGGCGCCGTACGAGCGCCGCGAGCGGCGCAGCTTCGACCGGGACCGTGACGACCGTCGCGACGACCGTGGTGGCCGTGGTTTCGAG
>NZ_MLYO01000180.1 GCF_001866665.1 Streptomyces monashensis
CCGCCACAACGACCACGCCACATCCACCGCGTCGGCCGTGGTGGACTCCAGGTGGGTGGTCAGTTGCCGGACCTGGGCGTCCAGTGCCGCTTCGGTGCGGGCGGAGGTGAGGAGAGGTACGACCGCCGCGTCGTGCGCGGGGTTTCGCTCAGGGGACTGGGAGTCATCGGCATCGTGCTGCGGTGCTTCGAGGATGATGTGGGCGTTCGTACCGCTGATGCCGAACGACGACACCGCCGCCCGACGCGGCCGACCCTCGCTCTCCTCCCACACCCGATTCTGCGCCAGCAGCTCCACCGCGCCCTCGGACCAGTCGACCAGCGGGGAAGGCTGGTCGCCGCGCAGGGACTTCGGCAGGGTGCCGTGCCGCATGGCCTGCACCATCTTGATGATCCCGGCCATGCCCGAAGCGGCCTGCGAATGACCGATGTTGGACTTCACCGATCCCAGCCACAACGGCCGGTCACCGTCCCGCTCCTGCCCGTACGTGGCCAGCAGCGCCTGCGCCTCGATCGGGTCACCCAGCTTCGTACCCGTACCGTGCGCCTCGACCACGTCCACATCAGCCGCCGACAGACCCGCGTCGGCCAACGCCGCACGGATCACCCGCTGCTGCGAAAGACCGTTGGGAGCGGTCAGACCGTTCGACGCACCGTCCTGGTTCAGCGCCGAACCCCGCACCACCGCCAGCACCTGATGCCCCTGCGCCACCGCGTCCGACAGCCGCTCCAGCAGCAGCACGCCCACGCCCTCCGACAGGGCGAATCCGTCCGCGCCCGCGGCGAAGGGCTTGCAGCGGCCGTCGGGGGCGAGGGCGCGCTGGCGGCTGAAGGCGACGAACGCCCCTGGTCCCGACATCACGGTGGCGCCGCCGGCCACCGCCAGGCTGCACTCACCGGAGCGCAGGGCGCGCACGGCCAGGTGCAGGGCGACCAGGGACGAGGAGCAGGCCGTGTCGACCGTGACCGCCGGACCCTCCAGCCCCAGGGCGTAGGCGATGCGCCCGGACGCCACGCTGGCTGCCGCTCCGGTCGCGAGATACCCCTCGTTCTCGCCGGACGCCGCCCGCAGTTGAGTGGCGTACTCCTGGTCGGTCAGGCCGATGTAGACGCCGGTCGAGCTGCCGCGCAGCGACTTGGGGCCGATACCCGCGCGCTCCAGGGTCTCCCAGGTGGCTTCCAGGAGCAGTCGCTGCTGCGGGTCCATCGCGGTCGCCTCACGCGGCGAGATACCGAAGAACCCGGCGTCGAACTCGGCCGCGTCGTGCAGGAATCCGCTCTCCCGGACGTAGCTGGTGCCGAGGTGGTCGGGGTCGGGGTCGTAGAGGGCGTCGAGGTCCCAGCCGCGGTCGGTGGGCAGCGGGGTGATGGCGTCCACGCCGTCGGCGACCAGGCGCCACAGGTCCTCGGGGGTGCGGACGCCGCCGGGGAAACGGCAGCTCATCGACACGATGGCGATGTCGTCGTCCGCGGGAGCGCCGGCCGCGACCGCGACGGCCGGGGCAGGCTGCGCGTCGTCGCGCCGGGCGCCGAAGGCGAGTTCGTCGATGTAGTCGGCGAGGGCGGAGATGCTGGGGTGGTCGAAGACGACGGTGGTGGGCAGCTTCAGGCCGGTCGCACGGTGCAGACGGTCGCGGAGTGCCACCGCGGTGAGGGAGTCGAAGCCCAGTTCCTTGAAGGCCGCCTCGACACTGACCGCCTCCGCGTCGGCGTGGCCCAGCGTCGCGGCCACGTGGGTGCCGACCAGCGTACGCAGTGCGGTGGTGCGCCGTGCGGGTTCGAGGGCGGCCAGCTTGCGGAGCGTGGCGGAGGTCGCGTCGTCCGAGGCGCTGTGGGCGGCCGTGTCCGTCGGCTCGGCGCGGGCGCCGGACAGTTCCGACAGGAGGGCGCTTCCTCGTACGGAGGTGAACACCTCGGCGAACCGGCGCCAGTCGACGTCGGCGACTGCGACGACCGTGTCGTCGTGGTCGAGGGCCTGCTGCAGCCCCGTGATCGCGGTGGTCGGCTCGATGACGGGAAGGCCCCGGCGGCGCAGGCCGTCCTGGACGGACTCGGCGATCATGCCGCCCCCGGCCCAGGGACCCCAGGCCACGGAGAGCACCGGTGCACCGGCGGCGCGGCGTTGTTCGGCGCCCGCGTCCAGGATCGCGTTGGCGGCGCCGTACGCGGCGTGGTCGGCGACGCCCCAGGTGCCCGAGATCGACGAGAAGTAGACCACGGCGTCGAGTTCGGCCGCGTCCAGCACCTCGTCCAGGCGGGCGGCGCCGAGGACCTTGCCGGACAGGGTGGCGGCGAGGTCGTCGACATCGGTCTCCGTGATCGGACCGAGGACGCTCACGCCTGCCGCGTGGATCACGGAACGGACCGGAGTTCCGGCTGTGGCAAGGCCGTTGACCAGGTCGGCAAGGGCCTCGCGGTCCGCGGTGTCACAGGCGGCGACGGTGATCCGGGTGCCGTGGTGCGCGAGTTCCTGCCGCAGCTCGGCGAGGTGGGAGTCGTCACCACGGCGACTGGTGAGGACGAGGTGTTCGGCGCCGCGCGTGGCCAGCCAGCGAGAGACGTGGGCGCCGAGCGCCCCGGTCCCTCCGGTGACGAGGACGGTACCGCGCGGCCGCCAGTCACGCGGCGCCGGCTTGCCACCGGTACGAGCCTGGACGAGCCGACGACCGTACGTCGTGCCGTCCCGGAGCGCCACCTGGTCCTCCGCCGTGCCCGCCGTGACGGCGTCCAGCAGCAGGCCGACGGCGCCGGACGCCCCGGCCGCCGGGAGGTCGACCAGTCCGCCCCAGCGCTTGGGGTGCTCCAGTGCGGCGGTCCGGCCCATGCCCCAGACACCGGCCTGCGCGGGCGCCGTCGGCCCGTCGTCCCTGCCGGCGGCCACGGCACCCTGGGTCACGCACCAGAGGGGCGCGTCGATTCCCGTGTCGCCGAGGGCCTGTACGAGTGTGAGGGTTCCGGCGAGGCCGAGCGGCACGGCCGGCTGTCGCGGGTGCGGCCGCTCATCGAGCGCCAGGAGCGACAGCACGCCGGCGAACCCATCGACGGATGTGCCGGCGGGTGTGAGGAGAGCACCGAGAGCCGCACGGCCCACACCGGCCGCGTCGACGGCGACCACGACGGAACGAGCACCGCGGGCCTGGAATTCAGCCCGCAGCTCGGCGACCAGCCCGTCACCGTCCATCGGCTCAGGGACGACGATCAGCCAGCATCCCTCGACCGCAGCGGAGACAGTGCCGGGCAACGGCCGCCATTCCACACGGTGCCGCCATCCGTCGACCACTCCCCGTTCGCGGCGTGCGGTGCGCCAGGCAGCGAGGGCCGGAACAACACTCTCCAAC
>NZ_MLYO01000181.1 GCF_001866665.1 Streptomyces monashensis
AGTGGGCGGTTCGTGAGTCTTTGAGTGGTTCTGCTGTCGCCTGATGGTGTGGCGGCGGGGCGGAATGTGCCGGTCCGCTGTTGTTGATCTGGTGATGTGATCGGGTGAGTGAACGCAAGCCGTACCCGAGTGACTTATCGGACGAGCAATGGTCGTTGATCGAGCCGGTGATCACCGCGTGGAAGGGCCGGCACCGCTCGGTCAGCGGCCACCAGGGCGCCTACGACATGCGGGAGATCGTGAACGCGATCCTCTACCAGGGGCGGACCGGCTGCCAGTGGACCTATCTCCCGCACGACCTGCCGCAGAAGAGCGCGACGTACTACTACTTCGCCGCCTGGCGGGACGACGGGACCGACCAGGTCATCCATGAACTCCTGCGCTGCCAGGTCCGTGAGCGCGCCCGCCGATTAGAGGACCCGACCCTGGTGGTCCTGGACACCCAGAGTGTCCATGTGGCCGCCGGGGTCCCCGCTGCCACGAGTGGCCACGATCCTGCCAAGCGGGTGCCCGGCCGCAAACGCGGACTGGCCGTGGACGTCCTCGGCCTGGTCATCGCCGTCGTCGTCCTCGCCGCGAACACCCACGACAACGCCGCGGGCATCGTCCTGCTGGATCAGGTCGCCGAGTACACCGGCGGCACCGTCCGCAAAGCGCTGGTCGACCAGGGCTTCAAGAACCAGGTCGTCGTGCACGGCGCCGGCCTGGGCATCGACGTCGAGATCGTCGCACGCAACCCGCAGGACAAGGGGTTCGTGCCGCAGCCGAAGCGGTGGAGGGTCGAGCAGACCTACGGAATCCTCATACTGCACCGGCGCTTGGTCCGCGACTACGAGCACCGCCCCTCCTCCTCCGCCTCCCGCGTCTACTGGGCGATGACCCACGTCATGACCCGACGCCTCACCGGCACGAACGCCCCCACCTGGCGCGCGGCGCAGACGGTGGCAGCATGAACCTCCGGCCCCTGCTCGATGCCCTGGACCTCCAGGAAGACGCCGCCCGGGCCCTGGCCGACGACCTCCGCGCACAGATCGACGACCTGCAGACCCGGTTGCGTGAGGCCGAGACGCACCTGGAGCACCTCACGATCACCCGCAAGACCGTCACAGGCCTCGCCGACCGGCTCCCGGCCGTCGCGCCGGACCTGCCCGAGCACCCGGACTACCCCCGCATCCTCGCCGCCTTCAACCACACAACCGGGCCGCTACGGGCCAAGGACGTCTGCGAAGCCCTCGGTCACGAACTGCTACCGAAGAACGTCGAAGGCACCCGCGCCAAGCTGAAACGCCTGGTCAAACTCGGGATCCTCACCGAGGCCGACACCGGCAACTTCACCAGGAAGCAATAGCCGACACGACCTCCGCCAGCGGCCTTGCCCCCACCTCAGCCAGAAACAGACATCACCTTACGAACCGCCCACT
>NZ_MLYO01000182.1 GCF_001866665.1 Streptomyces monashensis
AAAATTAAGCCGCGACAATCTACTAGTCGATGAAGTCGGCTCCGGCGGCGATGGCGAGGCCATGGCCGAGAGCGGCGGCCGGAGTGTGCGCGCCGGGCTGGCCCTTGCCTGCGGCGAGCTGCAGCGCGGTCTGCGCGGCGACAGCGGAGGTGAAGTCCATGGCGTCGCCCGCTCGCAGCCAGCCTTCACGGACGGTGCCGTCGGGCCAGGTGACAACGGCGTGGCCCCAGGTGTGGGGGCGGGGGCGCGGGGTGGCCTTGGCCTTGATCCCCGCCATCCAGTCGATCGCGAAGGACCGTATCGTCCCGATCCGCAGCAGCGCGGAGAGCGGCGGCAGGGCAGCCCGGACGGCACGCGAGGCGGGAACGAGGCCGGAGGTCGCCGACACCGAGGGGGCTTTGCTCACCCGCTGTGCGGCGATGAGTTCACCGGAGGGGACACCGACCGCGGACATGCGCTCCCCGTCGGGCAGGGCCAGGTGATGGACCTCCCCACCGAGGCGGGTCTTGACCAGCCGGCCGCCCTCGAAGCAGCGGCCACCCATCGCGAAGCCGTCCACGACACTGGTGGCAAGGGCGGTGCCCATCACCCCTTCCTCGACGGCGACCGAGGCGAAGGCGTCCACCCGGACCTTGCTCGGCACCGGACGGTTCTCGCACAGGCGGGCCACGATCGACTCGGTTCCGAGGACGCCGAACCCCGCGCCGGTCACCAGGGTGCTGCCTGCGGAGGCGGCCTCGTCGTGCAGTGCGAGCAGGCGGTGGAAGGCGGTCGGGTCGTTGGCCTGGTCGAGGTAGTGGCCGCCGGGCATGCAGGCGCGGGCGAGCGGGACGGCGGTCTCGGCGTAGTCGCCGATGGTGTTGACGACCACGGCGGGCCGCTGCCAGCTGATCTCGGCCGCCATTGCGTCCGACCCCGACGCGACGACGATCTTTGAGTCGGCGCAGAGCCCGAGGTCGGCGGCGGCCTTGCGCAGCCGGCCGGCGTCGCGCCCGACCAGTACAGGGACGGTTCCAGCCGCCGCGATCCGAGCCGCGACGGCCCGACCGACCCGGCCGGTAGCTCCCAGAATCCAGATCTCACCGTGTGTCATCACTCTTCCTCTTCTCTGATGTCTCACTGTGTCATCGCCAGGCTAACACCGCCGATGACACAGTGGGACATCGGATTGCGTAGGGTGGGGGCATGGCACGTTGGGACCCTGGAGCACCGGAACGCCTGCGTCAGGCGGCGCTGGACCTGTTCGACGAGCACGGCTACGACGCCGTGACGGTGACGCAGATCGCGGAGCGGGCAGGGCTCACCCGGCGGACTTTCCACCGGTACTTCCCGGACAAGCGGGAGATTCTCTTCGCAGGCTCCGAGCGGCTTCCGCCCGCCGTGGCCGAGGCCGTTCTGGCCGCGGACCCCGGGCTCGCGCCGCTACCGGCGGCGCTGTCGGCCCTTCGTGAGGTCGGTACGGCGGTCAGCGGCATGGTCACCGACTCCGGGCGCCGCAGGGCGGTCATCCAGTCCAGCCCGGAACTGCTGGAACGCGAGCGCAGCAAGTCGGCGGAAGTCACTGCCGCCCTCCGGGACGCCCTGGAACAACGCGGGGCCGGTTCCACCGAGGCCCACCTCGCCGCGCGGGTATCCTCGATCGTCTCCGAGGAGGCGTTCGCCCGCTGGGCCGATGGCGAGGGCGCCTTCACCGAGTGCTTCGACGCCGCCGAGACCGCGCTTGACGCGATGCTGGCCGAGAACACCTGAGCCAAGGGCGGCAGCGTCACCCCGCTCAGTGTTGGCGACAGCCTCGCGAGGACTCCGCACAACCTCTCCGTGCCCGTGCTGCTGTCAAAACCCGCGAACGGGTCGATTCTCTCTCGGGCGGCGGCTGCCTCCCAAACCGGTGTACATTCGCTGCCCGTTCTCGCGGACAGAGCCAGGCGGACCTGGACCTGGACGCGGCGCCGCTCGCCCCGTCGCGTAGCGGCTACGGCACCGCGCTGCTGTACCGCCGGGAGGTCCTCGGTCGCTGGTGCCGTCACAACCCGGACTTCGGCACCGAGGCCCTGCACGGGCTCGCTGCGACTAGCTTCGACATCCCCGCCGAACCGAACGGCAAGCGGAGTCACCGCCGCACCCATAGCGCTGTGACCTGCGGAGGCGGTCTGCCTGTCAGCCTGAAGCCATCGCAGCGGTCAGCAGGAGTGCGAGAGTGAGGGGAAGCACGGCGAATACGAGCGCGGTGCAGGAGATCGCTGTTCGCAGGGTCCGCTGGGACTGGCGGTGGGGCAGGAGCCAGGCGATCGCGAACAGGCAGAATCCGGTGAGGATCAGCCTGTTGATGCCGCTGGTGTAGCCGTCGGCTTGGAACAGGCTGAACTCCCATGCCAGCAGCGGCAGGCCGGGCAGGGAGGCTGCCAGAGGAACCTTCCACCACGTCTCGTGGGGGTCATGGAGCTGCGGTGCTTCGTCCTCGATCATGTGTCCCAGGCCATCAGACCTGGGGCGTCCAGGACACCGGTATGAGTACTCACTTCGTCCATGCGCGAGTACTCATGAACCATTGCCTGCGCCTCTTCCACCAGGCCGGCCCCAGCCGTCCCCCTCCCAGCTGGTCTGGGCGTGTACGGAACTTTGTGTAAGTCCTGGGCCTTCACTTGGTGTTGAGCCGGTCCTCGAAGAAGAGTGAGAACTGGTTCAGTGCCTTCTTCCAGTGTGCTGCGACGTGGTTGACATCGCGCGCTCTGGGGGTGATCTGCTCGCGGACGGCGAGGTAGAGCACCTTCAGCGCGGCCTGTTCCGAGGGGAAGTGCCCGCGGTTTCGGGTGGCTTTCCGCAGCCGTGCGTTGATCGACTCGATCAGGTTCGTCGAGTAGACGACCTTCCTTGTCTCCGGCGGGAAGGCGAGGTAGGGGGTGAATTGGCTCCACGCGGCGTGCCAGGTCCGCGCGATCGCCGGATACCGCTGGCCCAGCTCGCCTGCGGCGAAGTCGGCGAGGGCCTGCTCGGCGGTCTGCTCGGTGGGGGCGGTGTAGATGGCCTTCAGCTCCGTGACCAGCCTGGTGTGGTGCTGCTTGGAGGCGAACCTCAGCGAGGCACGGATCAAGTGGATCACACATGTCTGGACGGTGGCCTTGGGCCAGGTCGCGGTGACCGCGTCGGGCAGGCCCTTCAGTGCGTCGCAGGCGACGATGCACACGTCCTCGACCCCGCGGTTGCGGAGCTCGGACAGCACGGTCATCCAGGTCGTGGCGCCTTCGCCCTCGTCACCGGCCCACAGGCCGAGCACGTCCTTGCAGCCGTCCATGTCCACCCCGACGGCCAGACAGACCGGCCGGGAGGCCACGGACCCGGAGCGGATCTTCACCCACAGCGCGTCGATGTGGATGATCGGCCAGACGGCGTCCAGCGGTCTGTTCTGCCAGGCGTCGAGCTCGTCGGTGACGGTGTCGGTGACCTTGCTGATCAGGTCCGGTGAGACCTGGACGCCGTACAGGCCGGCCAGGTGCGAGCGGATGTCGCGCACCGACATGCCGCGTGCATACAGCGACAGGACCTGCTCGTTGAACCCTGCAGGCCGCCTGGCGTGCTTGGGTACCAGCTGCGGTTCGAAGGACCCCTCTCGGTCCCTGGGAATGGCCAGCGTGAGCCCCGGCATCGGTCAGCACCGTCTTCAGCGATGTCCCGTTGTGGCTGTTGCCCGAGCCGCGGCCTGCGGGATCGTGCTTCTCGTATCCGAGGTGGTCGGTCATCTCCGTGTCCAGGGCCCGCTCCAGCACGGCGCGGGTGACCGCCGTCAGCAGGCCGCCTTCGCCCAGCAGGGCAGCGCCTGAGGCGTCGGCGCGGTCCAGTAGCCGCTCGACGACCTCATCGACGAGCTTGTCCTCGACCGGTTCGACGGCCGGGATCTCGTTGTCGTTCATGTCCGTCCGTCCCGGCTGGCCGAAGGCCCAGGTCAGAGCCGTGACCAGCCTGTCACGTCACGGACTTACACGATTTTTCAGACACGCTCCAAGCACCCGGAAACCCCCGATCGGCACTGCCGACTTCGAGGAGGCTCCGTGGAACAAGTGCGGCGGGCATTGGTGGATCTGCGGCATCAGACGGAGAACTTCGTCAACGCGTCATGGTCGATGGTGGGGCTGCGTGATCTGGTCTATGAGATGGTGGGCCTGATGTTCACCGAGCTGAGTGCCCATGGCGGTATGGCCGGCGACGGGGCGGCCGGCAGAGCCTTTGCCAAGGTGTAGACCGCAGCCGTCAAGTCCGTCTTCGACCAGTCCGGCTTCGCACACCAGGTGATGGCCAACGGCGCGGGTGCTCTGCTCAGCGCGTCCGAGGAACTCCTCAAGCGCGACGACAAGGTCGCAGCCAAGCTGTTGGAACAGAGCCCCTTCACGCCCGGGATCGGTGATCAGCCGGCCGGCCCCGACTGCAGCCCGCGCGCCAGCCACAACGCCGAGGACTTGCCGAACGTCGTCGGAGAGACCAGCGGCATCGATCAGTACCTCTTCAACGAGCGATTCCTCGGCCAGCCGGACAAGCTGCGGGCCGTCGCCACAACCTGGCACAGCGCGGCCAAGATCCTCCACGACGCCTACTGGGACTCCCGCGACGCATGGAAGACAGCCACCCTCGATCAGGCGGGCCATGCCGCTGACGCCGTCGAGAGCTTCTTCGAGAAGTTCGTCGGCAAGACACCCCCACCCAGCGAAGTGGGCGACCACGACACCCTCCTGGCGAACCTCCCCACGGCCTGCACGATGCTCGCCAACGCCTGCGACGCCTACGCCGACCACGTCGAAACCGCCAAACAGCGCCTTCCCATGGAAAACAGCGAACTCGACGGAGACTTCCTGTGGCCCTGGGAACAGCCACGCTTCGGAGGCGACGGCCACGACGGCGGCCTGCACGACCTCATAGCCGACGACACACGCATCACCTCGCTCGGCAACATCCCTCACGCACTGGACAGCTCCCAGTCCCGAGTCAAGATGCCGCAGCCGGACAACGGCGGCCTCTTTCCCAACCTCCCGCCGCTCCTCGGCCCCCTGATCCGCGTCCCGACGTCGATACCGGCTGCATACCGTCCCCTGCCCGCCAACACTCCCCACATTCAGCCGGTCCCTCCGACGATTCCTCCCGACCCGCGCTTCCCACAGCTCACGCCCAGCCAGGGGCAGAACTTCCAGACCTGGCTCGACTCACTGCGCAAGGGCGACATCTCCGGCGGCAAGCCGGCCGAGCAGGCCTACCAGAGGCGCGTGTCGGGCTTCCCCGAGTTCGAGGTACCCATCCCAGCAGGACTCAGCCCGTCCAACACGCTGATGGTGGACGGATTCCGCAACTCGGATGGGATGGCGGTCGAGGCAAAATACGTGAACAAGCCGAACCAACGCTGCTACCGCTCACTGGAAGACCTCCGCAAGAACCATGCGACCGGCGACAGAGACTTCCTCTACAAGGACGACCGCCTCGAACTCCGCAAGTACGCCGCCGCGCTCAACGACCCACGCAACAAGGAGATGTGCGGTGTAGAGACGGTCACCAACAACCAGGATGCCGTCCAGTACTGGCGCATCATGATGGCCGCCTACGGCGTCAGAGGCCACGCCCGCTACGTTCCCTGACCAGCCCACCCCCAGGAAAGTACCGCTATGGAACCCGAAGAGATCGCGGAACTGCGCACCATGTACGTCTTCACCTCACCGCGCGGGCAGACCTGGGGCCTAACCTTCGCAGGATTCGAGGCGCGGCTGCGCGAACGAAATCCGGACACATTCATCCGAATCGATGACGAAGGAGACGGCCCGGTCCGCGGATCATCAATGATCTTCGGAATCACTTTCGACGACGAAACCCTGGAAGGCTTCGCCAGCCTGGAACCCGAGGGCGTGTCCATCCTGGACTGCAACGCCCACATGGCAGCCCGGGCCGCCCTCTGGCTCCGGAACAACGTGGCACCGGCTGACGTCCCCGTCATGTTCAACACGGACTGGGGAATCGAGGAAGGCATGGAACCCACCCTCATCCCCGACGCCACCCGCCCACGCATCGTGGCAGCACTCGTCCAGCACATCGAGGAAACCGGCGGCCTCGACTGACAGTGCCCCCAACCGGTGGCCGCAGACGCGCTCACCACTGCCAATCGCTGCCGGCACCATGGCGTGGCTGCGGCTGGAGCGCCCGAGGACAGGGCGGGTCGCCCGGAGTGCCGCTGTAGCTGACCGGTAAGCGCGTGATTGTCAACTCAGAGGATATTCTGAGCCGGTATGGCCGCCTTGTCGCCGCCTGATCGTGTGGGTTTGGGCGGTCGGGGCTGGTCGCGCGGCTTGGTCCTGCTGGGCTGTTCGGGTGAGTGACCGCAAGCCCTACAAGAGCGACCTGTCCGATGAGCGGTGGGCGCTGATCGAGCCGGTGATCGCGGCGTGGAAGGCCGACCACCCGTCCCCGACGGGACATCAGGGCCGGTACAAGATGCGGGAGATCGTCAACGCGATCATGTACCAGGGCAAGACCGGCTGCCAGTGGGACTACCTCCCGCACGACCTGCCGCCGAAGTCGGCCGTCTACTACTACTTCGCGGTCTGGCGCGATGACGGCACGGACGTGAAGATCAACGACCTGCTGCGCTGGCAGGTCCGCGAGAAGGCCGGGCGGCCGGAGGACCCGAGCCTGGTCGTGATCGACACCCAGAGCGTCCACGCCCCGGCGAACGTGCCCGCGGCCACGACCGGGAAGGACGCGGCCAAGAAGGTGCCCGGCCGCAAGCGCGGGGTGGCAGTGGATGTCCTCGGTCTGGTCATCGCCGTGACCGTGCTGGCCGCCAGCGCCCACGACAACGACGCCGGCCGCGACCTTCTTGAACAACTGCGCGCCGAACACCGCCGCATCGCCCTGGTCTGGGCCGACGGCGGCTACACCGGCTGGCCGGTCGCCTTCGCTCACGCCGTCCTGACCCTCGCACTGACCGTCGTCAAGCGCAGCGACGACGCCAAGGGGTTCGTGGTGCTGCCGCGCCGCTGGGTCGTGGAGCGCGTGCGCCGTGAGGCGCTTGTTGATCGTGTGGAGGTGAGAGACCTGCACCAACCCGCTGTCGCAGCAGTGGGGTTGAAGCTGAGGGCAGCCTGATCCGGGAGGTGCCGGGGAGGGCGGGAAGCAGCCCTGACAAAGCCGGGGCGGGGCCAGAACTGCCAGATGGCCGTGGGTCCGGCGAGCAAGACGGAGAGGTGTACGCGAGAAACCGGTGTGTGAAGCCTCGTAACGAATTCCCACCAGCTCGAACCTGGCGGATCTGGGCTGGGTGCGGTGCGTGCCT
>NZ_MLYO01000183.1 GCF_001866665.1 Streptomyces monashensis
CCAGTAGTGCTGTCGCTGGAAGGCGTACGTGGGCAGATCGACCGGCCGGCCACCCCCCAGCACCCGCTCCCACGCGACCTCCTGACCCGCCACATGCACCGCACCCAACGCCTGCACCAACGCCACAACCTCGTCCACCGACTCACCCGGCACACGAACCGAACGCTGCGACGCAACAAACACCGCCTCACCCTCCACACACCCCGCACCCATCGCCGCCAACACCCCAGCCGGCCCCACCTCCACAAACCGCCCCACACCCAACCCCTCCAACGAACGCACCGCATCCAGGAACCGCACCGCATCCCGCACCTGCCGCACCCAATACCCCGGATCCGACAACTCCCGCCCAGACACCACCCCACCCGTCACCGTCGACACCAACTCCAACACCGGCTCAGCAACCACACACCCCGCAGCCACCTCCCCGAACTCCACCAACATCGCCTCCATATGCGGCGAATGAAACGCATGCGACACCTCAAGACGCCGCACACGCCGCCCCACCCCCACAAACCACGCCACCACCTCCTCCACAGCAGCCACATCACCACTGACCACCGTCTGCCCCGGACCATTCAACCCCGCAACCGAAACCCGACCCCCCACACCACCCAACACAGCCACAACCTCAGACTCCGACGCCTCCACCGACGCCATCGCCCCACCCCGCTCACACCCCTGCATCAACCGACCCCGCGCAGCCACCAACCGCGCCACATCCCCCAGACCGAACACACCCGCCACATACGCCGCAGCCAACTCACCCACCGAATGACCCGCCACCGCACGCGGCACCACACCCCACGACTCCCACAACCGGAACAACGCCACCTCCACCGCGAACAACCCCGGCTGCGTGAACTCCGTCTCATGGATCAG
>NZ_MLYO01000184.1 GCF_001866665.1 Streptomyces monashensis
GTCATGCCTTCCCCCTCGATCGGGTCCGCCGCCCCTGTCCCGCTCCGGGGCTCGGCGATCAGAGTTATATGGTTGCGCAACAACGCAACTGAACTGTAGCCGGGGCCAGGTAAGAGGAGGGTCGACGTGGCGGCACGCGGGAGGGGACGCCGCAAGGCGTGGGCGGTCGTGATCGGGCTGGGCGTGGTCCTGGCGCTCGTGAGCTATCTCGCCGTCCGTTTCATCCGTTCGCCGGCCTCCGACGAGTGCACGGCGCACGGTCCGGACGGTACGGCCGTCTCGCTCGACCTGGACCAGGCGTCCCACGCCGCGACCATCGTGGCCGTGGCCCACGCGCGCGGCCTGCCGGAGCGGGCCGTCACCATCGCCCTGGCGACCGCGATCCAGGAGTCCAAACTCCGTGATCTCGCCTACGGGGACCGGGACTCCCTCGGCCTGTTCCAGCAGCGCCCGTCCCAGGGCTGGGGCACCCCCGCACAGATCCGCGATCCCGTCTACGCGGCGGGCAGGTTCTTCGACGCGCTGGTCAAGGTGCCGGACTACCTCGGCCTGCCGGTCACCGTCGCCGCGCAGCAGGTCCAGCACAGCGGCTACCCGCAGGCGTACGCCCAGCACGAGGACATGGCGGCGACGCTGGCCGACGTGCTGACGGGACGGGAGGGGCCGGCGCTGAGCTGCACGGTGAGCGGGGCGTCGGCGGCCTCCGGCGAGGCGAGCGCCTCCGGCGGGGCAGGGGTCGCCGGTGGCGGCGCGGACGCGGCGGGCTCGGTGCCGGACGGCGAGAGCGGTCTCGCGGCCGCGGTCCGGCGGGAGTTCGGCGGGGCGCCGGCCGCCGTGTCCGTGGCCGGCAGCGGCAGCGTCAGCTACCCGATCGCGCCCGACCGGGCGGCCACGGGCTGGTCCCTCGCCCTCTGGCTGGTCTGTCACGCCACCGCCCTGCACACCACGTCCGTGACGTTCGACGGCCGGCGCTGGACCAGTACCGCGTCGGACCGGGGCTGGACCCACGCGGCGTCCGCACCCGGGACCGGCCGCGCCGGGGCGGTGGCGGTGACCCTGGGCGGGAACACCCAGGGCCCGGCGTGAGGGCTCGGTGCGCACTTCCTAGGCCTGGACGGGACGTTGGACCTTTATCGACTGGAGGAGGCCCACGGCCGTCCACACGGCGAACATGGACGAGCCGCCGTAGGAGACGAACGGCAGCGGGATGCCGGCCACCGGCATGATGCCGAGGGCCATGCCGATGTTCTCGAAGGACTGGAACGAGAACCAGGCGACGATCCCGGCGGCGACGATCGTGCTGTACAGCTCGGTCGACTCGCGCGCGATCCGGCAGGCCCGCCACAGGATGACCCCGATCAGGCCGATGATCAGGATGCTGCCGGCGAAGCCCAGTTCCTCGCCGGCGACCGTGAAGACGAAGTCGGTCTGCTGCTCGGGCACGAACTGCCCGGTGGTCTGCGCCCCGTGGAAGAGGCCCTGCCCGGTCAGCCCGCCGGACCCGATGGCGATCCGGGCCTGGTTGGTGTTGTAGCCGACGCCGGAGGGGTCCAGGTTCGGGTCGGCGAAGGCCGCGAACCGGTTGATCTGGTAGGTGTCCAGCAGATGGAGCTGCCACACCGCGACGGCGCCCACGACCCCGACGGTGAGCAGGCCGAAGATCCACCGGTTGGACGCGCCCGAGGCGAGCAGCACGCCGAGGATCGTGACGGTCATGACCATCGTCGAACCGAGGTCCGGCATCATCATCACGACCATGATCGGTACGGCGGCCAGCCCCAGCGCCTGGACCACGGCACGGCTGTCGGGGTACATCCGGTCGCCCGCGTCGACCTGGGCCGACAGCAGCATCGCCATGCCCAGGACGATCGCGACCTTCACGAACTCCGAGGGCTGGAGCGAGAATCCACCGCCCAGCACGATCCAGTTGCGGTTGCCGTTGATGGTCGCGCCGAGCGGCGTGAGCACCAGCAGCACGCCGAGGACCGAGACACCGTAGAGGACCGGCACGGCGTTGCGCAGGGCGCGGTGGCCCAGCCAGAGGGTGCCGGTCATCAGGGCGAACCCGATGCCGAGGTTCATCAGGTGCCGGACCAGGAAGTAGTACGGGTCGCCCTGGTTGATCGCGGTGCGGTTGCGGGTCGCGGAGTAGACGAGCAGCGAGCCGATGAAGGACAGCGCGAGGGCCGACAGCAGTATCGGCCAGTCCAGCCGGCGCAGCGGCGAGTCCCGGGCGAACAGCCGTGTCACCCGGGACCGTTCGGGCCCGTACCCCGAGACGGAGAAGCTCTTCACGCTGGTCATGTCAGCTGCCTCCGGCGGTCTGGCTGGCTGTCCGTGCCGGAATGATAGCTGCGCAGTTGCGTAAATCTGCAAGTGAACCGGGATGAGGGGCCCGAACGTGTCGCCCTCCTACCCGGCCGGGGCGGTGAGGAGCAGCTCGGTGTTGTGGTCGGCGGAGGTGCCGATACGGGTGGCGGGGGTGGCGTACGGATCGTTGTAGGCGAGTTCGCGGTACAGCGCGGCGAGGCCCGGGTCGGAGACGTCGGCGAAGTCGGTCCGGTAGGGGGCGGCGGACTCGATGAGGGTGGTGAACAGGGAGAGGGTGCCGTCCTGGTTGTCGGCGATCTCGATGATCCGGGCGTGGTGCGGATAGTCCACGTGGGAGGCGGTGTTGATCTCCCAGAAGGCGCGCTCGGGGACGCTGTGCCCGTGCGGGACGATCTGGTTGGTGTGGGTGTGCCCGTTCACCCAGGCCACGACGTTCGGGAAGCGCTGGAGCAGGGTGACGAGTTCCGCCCCGCCGTGCCGCCCCTCGAAGGGCCGGTAGGGGTCCGGCAGCAGATTGCCCATGGTGGCGCTGGTGTGATGGCTGAACACGACGACGAGCCGGCCGTCGGACCCGCCGCGCACCACATGCCCGTCGGCGTCGTACCAGTGCCCGCTGTTGTCCTTGAGGACCGACTCCAGCCAGTTCAGCTGCGCGGTGCCGAGCGAACCGTCCGCGAATCCGGCCCGGTTGGTGGTGTCGAGGCTGATCCCGAGGACGCCGTCGGCGAGGTCGAAGGTGTAGTAGAGCTGCCCGCTGTCGACGGAGTCCTGACCGAAGCCGTGCCCGACGGGTCCCGCGCCGGTGTACTTCGCGTCGAGATGGGCCCGGGCGAACTCGGTGGGCGTGAACGGATGCCGCCGCTCGTCGGGCGTGACGGTACGGACGGCACCGCCGCCGGCCAGCAGCTTGCCGAGCAGTACGGCGGCCTGTCCGGGGTCGTGCAGCAGCGCGTCCGCGAGCTGCGCGGCGGTGGCGTCGTCACACCCCTCCACCTTCAGGGAGCCGGTGTAGAGGTCGTTCAGCAGCCCGAGGTCGGGCAGGCTGCCCTCGATGCTGTCGTCGTGGTTGCCGACGGTGGTGTACCAGGGGACGCTCAGCCCGGGCGCGTCGAAGGGCCGGACGGCACCGCCGAGCAGCCCCGGTATCTCGGGCAGCCCCTTGGCCTTGTAGGCGTCCGGCACCGAGGACCCGGGATTCCAGTACAGCCCGCTCCCGGAGTTCTGGACGCCTTCGTACCGCCCGGGATCCCCGCTGTTCGGCACGATCCGCCCGCCGCTCATCACGCTCAGATACCAGTCGAGCTCGATCCGCTCGTGGTTGTCGGTGTTGTCCCCGGTGGCCATCACGCACCGGAACGGCAGCCCCGTGTACGGTCCTTGCCGCACCGCGTTGACCCGCTCGACGAGCGAGGACGCGCCGCGCACGGTCAGCGTCTCCTGCGGCCGGTGCGCACTGTCGATGAGCCGCGCCAGGTACTCGAACCGCACCGGCGACTCGGTGTCGGTCAGATGCAGGTCGGTGAACTGCACGAAGGACGCGAGCCCGGTGCGCCGCCCGTCGCGCCCGCTCCCGGCGCCGCGCAGCTCCTCCCGCACCACCAGCGGCCATCCGGGCCCGGCCGTGAGCCGCTTGTACGCCCCGTCCCCGACGGCCGTCGCGGCCTGCTGGAGCGTGGTCCCGTCGACCCGCACGGCCCGCGCGGCACTCTCGGCGAGCGCCCGCTCCCGCGCCACGGCCCGCCCGGACAGGAACACGGACCCGAGCCCCGCGGCACCGGCCCCCGCCACGAACCGCCGCCGGCTCATCCCACTCGTCCTGCTCATCCCACTCATGAATCCCCCTGTCCACGCCGGTAGTTGAGACTCCGCCCGAGGCGCGGGGCGGCTGTGGCGGATACGCCGGGGTGAGCCTTACCGACGGGTAGGGGAGTGTCCAGGGGGCGGAGGGAAACTTGGAGGAAACAGGGGGAGAGCGGGGGAGGGCGAGGGAGAGCGGGGCGCAGGGGGAATCCGACGGCGGCCGCGACTTCACCGCCGTCCGGCTCAGCACGGGCTGACGGGCGGGCGGGATGCCGGACCGGGGTGGCGGGAGAGAGTGCGCCGGAGCCGCACCGAACGGGGGAACGGGGGTGCGGCCCCGGCGCGTGCGGCCTCCGTGAGGAGGCGGTCCTCGTGTCCGGCCCGTGCGGGAAACACCGGATCCGGGCAGGGCCTGGCTAGGCCTTGAGGGTCCAGCGGGGGCCCTGTGGGCTGTCCTCGACGGTGAGGCCGGAC
>NZ_MLYO01000185.1 GCF_001866665.1 Streptomyces monashensis
ACGACCCGCCAACTCCCCAGCACCCTCGGCATCCAACGCCACCGACACCATCCCGCCACGCCCCGCCAGCGCCACAATGGCCCGCGAACGCAACGCCACCACCCGCGCACCATCCGACAACGACAACGCACCCGCGACGACAGCCGCAGCGATCTCACCCTGCGAGTGCCCCACCACAGCGGCAGGCCGCACCCCCAACGACTCCCACAACGCAGCCAACGACACCATCACAGCCCACAACACCGGCTGCACCACATCC
>NZ_MLYO01000186.1 GCF_001866665.1 Streptomyces monashensis
GAGGGTGCTGGGGAGTTGGCGGGTCGTTGGGCGGGTCGGGTGTGGGTGGCGGCGTTGAACGGGCCGACGTCGACTGTGGTGTCGGGTGATGCGGATGCGTTGGACGAGCTTGTCGCCTTCGCGGAGGGGTCGGGTGTTCGGGTGCGGCGGATCGATGTGGATTATGCGTCGCATTCGGCTCATGTGGAGGCGGTTGAGGGGGAGTTGGCGGAGGTGTTGGCGCCGGTGAGGGGGGTGGTGTCTTCGGTTCCGTTCTTCTCGTCGTTGGAGGGGGGGCGGGTTGAGGGTGTGGTGTTGGACGGGGGGTATTGGTATCGGAATCTGCGGCACACGGTGGATTTCGGGGCTGCTGTGCGGGCGTTGGTGGGGGCGGGGTATCGGGCGTTCGTGGAGGTGAGTCCGCATCCGGTGTTGGTGGTGCCGTTGGAGGAGACGGTGTTGCGGCATGATGCGGGGGGTGTGTTCGCGGTGTTGGGGACGTTGCGTCGGGATCATGGTGGTCTCGGTGATGTGGTGGCGGCGGTGGGGCGGGCGTTCGTCGAGGGCGTGACCGTGCATGCCGATCGCGTGGTGCCGCATCCGGACCTGCCGACGTATCCCTTCCAGGGCGACC
>NZ_MLYO01000187.1 GCF_001866665.1 Streptomyces monashensis
ACTCGACCTGGGCCGCGTCGAGCGCTTGCTCGCCCTCGCCTGGGAGAGAGGGGCGGCTCGTACAGCGGGGGCAGCACGGTTCGGTCAGTTGCGGATCCTCGGTGGGTCGAGTATTGATCAGTTCACGCACAGCGGACGCCCCGAAGGGCGTCCACCCGGGCCCGGTGCCCGTCTCCAGGCCTCGCCACAGATGCAGGCTCGGCCTACAAGGCTCCCGGGGCTCGACGGCCTCGGCTCCTGAGGGAAGCACCTGTGACAGCCAGTCGCTTCGCACATTCCGACGGCGCGGATCAACGTGCCACATCCATGTCTTCACCGGCAACGGACGAGGTTCTCGCGCCGCTCAACGGCCTTGACGACATTCCGTGGACGGACCTGGGCCACGCGTACGGGGCCGCTGACGATGTCCCGGCCACGCTCCGTTTGCTGGCGCGAGCCGGAGAGGATCCCGAACGAGAAGAACGGCTGGATCACCTGGACGCCTCGATCTACCACCAGGGCGGCGCCGTCTATTCGGCAGGTGCGGCGGCCGTGCCCTTCCTCATCGAACTCGCAGCCACGCCCGGTCTGCCGATGCGGGCCGCGATCGTGGAGCTGGTCGGCCGTTTCGCGGCCTTGCAGAACGAGATGCGTGAGCCCTGGCGCTCGGCCGGGCACGCGGTGGCCTGCCGCGCCGCGCTGGTCGCCGGACACGACACTCTGGTCGCGCTGCTGGACGATGCCGACCACTCCGTACGGACCGCGGCGGCGGCCCTGCTGTGGGAGTACGCCCTGTGGTCACCGCGCACGGATGACGCCATGCAGGCACTGGTCGGCCGGGATGCGATGGAGTCGGACCTCGCCCTGCGCGTGTCGCTGAGACTGGACGGCGCGCGGGCAGCGGCCGAGGCGCGCGAATCGGACGCTTCCTCGGCCGCCGCACTCGCGGCGGCTGTGCGCCGTCTCACCGCGGCACCGGACCGGAACGCGGACGCACTCAGGCTCGCCTGCCTGGCGGCGGACAAACGTCTCGACCCAACTGCCGCGAGCTGGCGGGATCTGCTCGACGCAGCCCTCGCACCGGCCACTCCGCACGAGGCCTACTCGGCGTGGGACGAGAACGGTTCACGCCTGTCCAGGGCGTTGTGCGCCATGTGCGGTGACGATACGGCCGCACAACTGAACGTCATCCGCGCTCTGATCGGCCATGAGCGGGTGCAGATCCGTACCGGGGCACTGCAGGCGGCCGGTGACGCGATGCTGCGATGGCGATCGGCTGTCCCTGCGCTGGTCCCGCTCGTCGCAGCCATGCTGACGGAGCCCGAGCCGGAGAACCGGATGAGATCCGCCGATCTTCTGGCGGCGGCGGGCGCCGCAGGCGCCGCGTTCGACGATCGCCTCGCCGCCGCGCTCGACGACCCGCACCGTCCGACCGCGATACGGGCCGCCTGGGCGCTGGCCCGGCACGGGGACGTACGTGCCGTCCCCACGCTGGTGCACGCCCTGAACCACGAGGAGGACAACGGGTTCGGTCCGTCCGCCCACTACAGCGGGCGCTCCTACTGGTTCTCGCAACCCCCGTTGCGCGAGGCCCTGGTGGCGTGCGCCGCACGGCACGCATCGCTGCTGGCTCCCGCACTGCGGTCCGCACTCGCTCGACACCTGGAGCAGTCCCGCACCGAGGACAGCGCCGTCATCGGTCTGCGCGTGGACAGCCTGCCGAGATTCCACCTGCTCTGCGATGCCCTTGCCGCGTGCGGGCCCGCGGCGGCCGAGGCGGTGCCCGAACTGGAAGCACTGCTGGATTCCACGCACCCCCAGTTGGCCCGCCCCGTGATCGAGGCCGTGGGGCCCGCAGCCGCACACTGTGTCCCGCACCTTGAGCGAGTGGAGCGCGTGGCTCTGGAGGTGTCGTCGGCGCAGATGTCCGCGCGACGCACACACAACACCTCTCCCACCGCCCAACAGGCACCGGCCGACGCATCGCCCGGCCAACGGAGAGTACCGGGACTGGGGGACCCCTGGATCGTCGCGCTTACTGCCGCCCGGGCCCGCTTTGCCGTCGTCGGCGACGAGGCGGCGCTGCTGCGCACGGTGGACGAGGTTCTCGCCATGACGGCTCCTCTGCGTCAGGGTGCCGAAGCGGGGCGCGAGGACAGCCTTCCGAAGTCCGCGACGGCGGCTTCGGCGGCACGTGACGCGGCGATGCTCGCGAGCACCGTGGCCTTCTGTCTTTCCATGCTGGGACCAGGGGCCGGTTCGAGCCGGATGCGCTGGCCCGAGCAGTGGCTGCGTGCGAACGAGCGGTGGTGGAGGAGTCGCGAGGCCGTCCTCGCCGCCTGGGCGCACTGGCGGGTGACCGGCGACAGCGGCCTGGCCCTCCAGGTGTTCCAACGCGTCCTGGAGGCGCGGCCGGGCGCGGCCTGCGGCCCGATCGAACTGGCTGCATTGCGAAGGATCGCAGATATGGGGCCCGAGGCCCGTACGCTCGCACCGCTGCTGCACGCATGCCTTGATCGGGACGAGCGGATCAGCGACGGCGGCGGTTGGCGGGGCATGGCGCTGGACGAGGAGGTGCGGGAACTCGCCTCGGCCGTTCTGGCCGCTCTGCCGGCGCGCTGAGCCCCTCAGGCCGAGGGCTCATGGAGCGGCGGCGAGAGAACCCGGTGCCGACGGCTCCGGATCGCCCCCTCGGCGGGAGTGAAGACGGTCGGCGAATCCTTGGGCACGTGCGCCGCTCTGGCCCGCCGCTGATGAAGATCCGAGCTGTTTTGCCATTCCGGCACCCGATGTCATGACAACCAGTAGTTTCTCCATGACACGAGACAAGTCGACCGCAGGCGCCCACCTCTGGTGACCGGCAGCCTCAAGGAGCCGATGTGCCCGACGAAGCGTTCAGCATCGACAAACGGCCGCTGCGGGATCTGCTGCGGCAGGTCGAGGTCGGCAAGGCCCAACTGCCCGAGTTCCAGCGGGGCTGGGTGTGGCCCTACCCGAACATCGCCAGCCTCCTTGCGTCGATCTCGCTGAGCTACCCCGTCGGCACCGTCATGTTGCTCAAGGCGGGCGGCGACGTCCGGTTCAAGTACCGGCCCATCGAAGGGGCCGCCCCGGCCGGTGAGCCCGAGCCCGACACGCTCGTACTCGACGGGCAGCAGCGGCTGACGTCGCTGTTCCAGTCCCTGAAGCTGAACGGTCCAGTGGTCACCCAGGACCTGCGCAAGCATCAGGTGTCAGGCTGGTTCTACGTCGACATGGTTCAGGCTCTCGACGAGAACAGCGACCGGGAGGACGCCATCCGGTTTCTGCCGGAAACGCGCAAGGTCCTCAACTTCCGGGGGCAGGTCGTCGAGGACTACTCGACTCCCGAGCGCGAGTACGAGGCACATCTCTTCCCGCTTCACGCCGTCTTCGACGGCGGCGACTGGGGTTACGAGTTCACCGACCACTGGGACGGTGACAAGGACAAGCGCAGACTGTGGCGCGACTTCAACGAGGCGTTCGTCCGCTCCTTCGACCGCTACCACGTGCCAGTCATCGAACTCGGGCAGGCGACCCCACGCCAAGCCGTGTGCCAGGTGTTCGAGAAGGTCAACACCGGCGGCGTCACCCTGACCGTCTTCGAGCTGCTGACCGCCACCTACGCGGCGGACGAGTTCGATCTACGCAACCACTGGGAGCGGGAGTGTCGGGCTGCTTGGAACGCGCCCGAGTACCGCATCCTTCGCGAGGTCTCCAACACGGACTTCCTCCAGGCGATCACCCTGCTGGCCACGGCCGAACGGCGCAGGCGCGAGGCCGAACGCGGGACGGAAGAGGAGCGACTGCCGCGCATCGGGTGCAAGCGCAAGGACATGCTCGCCCTCGCCTTGGAGGACTACGTACGCTTCTCGCCGTCCGTCATCGACGGGTTCAAGGCGGCGGCCAAGTTCCTGCACCAGCAGTTTCTCTTCGATACGAAGTTCCTGCCTTACGGGACACAGCTGATACCGCTTGCCGCGATCCTGGCCCTGGCCGGAGATGCCGCGCAGAGCGCCGGCGCCCAGCACAAGCTCGCCCGCTGGTACTGGTGCGGTGTGTTCGGGGAGCTGTACGGCGGCTCGACCGAGACGCGCTTCAGCCAGGACTTGCCGGATGTCGTCGACTGGATCCGCGAGGATGTGGCAGAGCCCCGGACCGTCACCGCTGCGCAGTTCGCTCCCGGACGCCTGCTGACTCTCCGTACGCGCAACAGCGCTGCGTACAAGGGGATTTACGCACTCCTGCTCAAGGCGGGGGCCCTGGACTGGCGCACCGGAGAGAAGGCCGAGGTCACCGGGTATTTCGACGAGTCCATTGACATCCACCACATCTTCCCCAAGACGTGGTGCGAAAAAGCCGGATACGCTCCCGCCGCCTACAACTCGATCATCAACAAGACACCGCTGACCGCCCGCACCAACCGAGTCATCGGAGGGGCAGCTCCCTCCGACTACCTGGGCCGTCTGGTCAAGGCCGCGCAGACCCCTCACGAAAGCGTCGCCGAACGCATTCGCTCTCACCTGGCCCAACCGGAACTCATGGCCACCGATGACTTTGACGGATTCCTCGCCGCCCGTAGAGCGGCGCTGCTCCGCAGCATCTCGGACGTGATGGGCAAGCCGATCCTGGACGACGAGTCGAGCGCCGAGGACCTGGGGATCAGCCTCGACACAGCGGATGACACCGACGATCTGTGATCAACGAGGTCGCCGTATGCGCAGTGATCAACTCAGGGATCTATATGTCGTGATTCAGGCATGTAGGAGAGCGAATCAGCCGAATGCGGCCGCAAGTAGAGCGATGAGCGCCTCCGTGCGGTGAGGTGAGTTCGAGATGGGCCACCTTCGACCGGACAAGGGAGGACGAATGGGCAGGCAGGTCAAGTGCGGGTCGAGCAAAACCAAGACTGGAAAACGATGCCAGAACCCGGCGATGATCGGCTACTCCCGCTGCCAGTTGCACCGAGGCGACTGGACCCCGCCGCAAAAGAAGAAGACCAAGAAGCGCTGATCCTGCGGGCCGCCGAGCGGGAAGGCACAGTCGGCCTTGTCGGGCAGCTTCCGGTACTCGGACAGGGGCGTACGGCTGGCAGCCGGCGGCTCACCGCAGAGCAGTTGCAGGACTGGTCGTGAATGGCCAGGCTGGACCTTGTTGCGCTCGTGAGCCGCGGCTGCCTGGCATGCGGATGTGGGCGTGCACGCCCACCAGCACAGCGATACGGGTACTGCAGAGGCCGTCGCTCCGCTCCTCCGGTCGAATGCCTCTGTGGCACAGGACGTGGACTTCGACGAGGGACGACCTGCAGGCGCCGGCCGGGCCACGCTCCCTCGACCGGAGGCGAGGGCGCGACGGTTGGATCACGGCCACCGTCCACGGGACGGACGCCTACCAGGCCGAGCTGCCCCTGGGCGGGCCCGACGGCCTCGCAGGGGAGCGCGACTGCCGGTACGGCATGGAGGGCAACTTCTGCAAGCACCTGGTCGCCTTGGGCCTGATCACGCTCGCTGAGCCGGAGGCGGTGCCGAAGCAGCGCGGCCGGGCCAGGTCTCGTGCCCAGGAGCTGGATGCGTCTGGCTGGGTGCTCCAGACATGAAGCAGAAGGGCAATGCCGTCTACGAGCAGCTGACCAGCCTGCTGCTGAGCATGCGCGACTGCCACCACTGCCTGGGCACCGACGGCGAGTTCACCGCGTGCCTCGCCGCTCTGCGTGCCGGCCAGAAATGCAAGCGGAACCTGATACGGCTCCTTGACCAGCACGGCCTGTGACGGGCGCTGCCCCTATCCGGAAGTTCGCCCACTCCACCTGCGGTCTCCGGCTGAACTTCCTGTCGGCTGCGCGCTGTGAGCGCGGCAATGGCTGCTGCGCCATCGTGACCATCAGGTGGCGGTGACAACCAGCGCGGCCCGGTCGTCGAGGGTGGCATTGCCTGCGAACGTGGTGACTGCAGCGGTGATGGACTCGATGAGGGTGGGGGCGGTGGGTGTCGTGGTCCCGTCGGCGACGAGCGCGTCGGCCAGGCGGTCCTCGCCGAAGAGTTCGCCGTCGGCGGAGCGGGCCTCGGTGATGCCGTCGGTGACCAGGACCAGGCTGTCGCCGGGGCGCAGGTCGATGTCGAACGGGCAGAAGGCGGGGTCGGGACGGATGCCCAACAGCAGGCCTGGGTGCGTGAGTTCTTCGACCGTACCGTCGGCTCGGCGCACGAGGGGCGGTACGTGGCCCGCTCGAATCAGGTTGAGCGCGAGGCGAGACGGGGAGTGCCGCAGCTCGCCGTAGACAAGTGAAACGAACTGGTCCTCATCGGCGGTGCCTGCTGTCAACGCGTCGTTGATGGCGGCGACCACCGCGGGCGGGTCGTTCCGGAGGCGGGCGGCGGCGCGTGCGGTGTGGCGGACCATTCCGGTGGTGGTGGCCGCCAGTGCGCCGCGCCCCGACACATCGCCGATCATGAACGCCCAGCGGTCGCCGGACAGCGGGAAGACGTCGTAGAAGTCGCCGCCGACATCGAGTCCTTCCCCGGCCGGATGGTACGAGGCGGCCAAGGTTACGCCGGGAATCCTGGGCAACTCGGGAGGCAGCAGCCCTGCCTGCAGGTCGTGGGCCAGCCGGACGCGGTCGGTGAACTGGTGGGCGTTGTCGGCACTCGAAGCGGCCCGGCGGGCGAGCTCCTGGGCCAGGGCGATCGTGTGGCCGTCCAGAGTCAGGCCGGTGGCCAGGAGAGTCAGCGTGCCGAAGGTACGGCCCCGGGTGGCCAGCGGCACGCACACGTAACCCGTGACGCCGAACTGCACGCAGGAACTGCCCGTGGGGGACGTCTCGATGGCGCCGGAGGCCAGCACGCGGGCGACGGCGGCGTCCACGTCGTCGCACAGCGCGGGGGAAGAGAGGAGCTGTTCCCCCTCCCGGGTCGAGGCGGCGACGGCGATGCGGCGGGTCCGTCCGCGCTCGACCACGTGGACGGCACACAGCGGCGCCAGGGCCGGAACAGTCAGCCTGGCCATGCACTGGAGGCTCTCCGAATAGTTTGTCTCGCCCGTGATGGCGGTGCTCGCTTCCAGCAGGAAGGCCAGATCCTCACGGACTGCCTTCTCACGCTCCTGGGCGGCGCGCCGCGCCTCCACCGCACAGTGGCGCTCGATGGCCAGCGCGGCTATGCGCGCGAACGCGACGCTGAGCTTCACATCCCTGTCCGCAGGAGCCTTGGGGGTGCTGTGGTACATCGCGAAGGTGCCCAGCAGCCGGCCGTCCGCGTCCTGGATCGGCGTGGACCAGCACGCCGCGACCCCGGCCCGCAGCGCCAGGTCGCGGTAGTCCTTCCACAGGGGGTCGGTGGCGATGTCCGTGACGATCACGGGTTCGTGCCGGAAGGCGGCCGTGCCGCACGAGCCGGCACCCTCGGCGATGGGTGTCCCGTCGATCGCCTCGTTGTAGAAGGCGGGCAGGTGTGGAGCGGTGCCGTGCCGCAGGTGCTGTCCGTCGGGATCGACGAGCAGTACCGAGACGATCATGTCCGGGGAGAACTCTTCGATTGCCATGACCATGCCGTCGAGGATCTCGGCGAGAGGGGCGTCGCGTGCGATCTGCTCCAGCAACACGCGCTGCTCCGAGGCCAGGAGATACGCGTCGTGGTACGCGGTGGTCTCGACCGCGATCACCACGACCCCGTCGATCCGGCCGGCCCCGTCCCAACGGGGCTCGTAGGTGAAGTCGAAGAACCCCTCCCGCTGCCGGCCCGGCTCTCCCAGCATCAGCCGCCCGTCCCGGGCCCGGTATGCGACACCGGTGCGGTAGACCTCGTCGAGCCGGTCGAGGACGCCCTGCGGAAGCAATTCCGGAATCACCTCTCCGACCGGCTCGCCGACGCGCCCGCGGTCGCACCCCATGGCCTCGAAGAATGCCGAGTTCGCCACTTCCAGCAGGTGTCTCGGGCCACTGAGCGCAGCGAAGATCACCGGGGCCTGCCCAAAGAGGTCCGCGTACTCCTCGCTCCGCCCGTCGATGGGGACAGAGCGGGCCAAGGCCGAACTGCGGGGACCGAAATATATGGACATGACAGGACGCCCTCTCCTGTCTCCTCCGTCCGCGGACGTCGTCGTCTCGCCTCTCCACTCTGACACATGTCTCCGCTGTTTCCGGGCCGCAGCCGGGCCGGTCATGGCGGCGCTTCACGACCGGGGGGCTGATAGCGCGACTCCAGGAGGCCGGCGGCGCATGGGGTGCCGAGCCCGTCGTCCACCGGAGGCGGCCTGGCCGTCCCCTCGAGGAACGACGGGGGAAATTCTGTGGTGCCGCAGAGCGAGCCCCCCTAGAGTGGAGCCTGCTCCTCGCGGTGGCCGTTGGCTGCCGCGGTCAGTCGTGCGGAGAACGGGAGGTGTGACCGATGGCTGTCGTTGAGACGGGCGTTGCCCGCATTCGGAAGTTCATTCAGTCCGCCTCCGTGGTCTCCGGCTGACCTCACTCTTCTCCCGCGCCCGTGAGCGCGGCGCCGAGGCCACCCTTGTGAAGGGTCCTCCCTTGTCTTTCTCTTCTCTTGTGGGTTCGTCCTCGTCTTCCTTGCATCCTCTCGCCCCCTACGGCTGGGACGAGGGATGGGA
>NZ_MLYO01000188.1 GCF_001866665.1 Streptomyces monashensis
CGACATCGACCTGGAGTCGCTGCTGGCGCCCGACATCCGTGAGTTCGTCGTGGAGCCGGAGCTGAAGGCGCTGCTGGAGGACGGCATCAAGCTCGACACGGAGAACTACCGCCTGCTGGTGAACCCGACCGGCCGTTTCGAGATCGGCGGTCCGATGGGTGACGCCGGCCTGACCGGCCGCAAGATCATCATCGACACGTACGGCGGCATGGCCCGGCACGGCGGCGGCGCCTTCTCGGGCAAGGACCCGTCCAAGGTGGACCGCTCGGCGGCGTACGCGATGCGCTGGGTCGCCAAGAACGTGGTGGCGGCGGGTCTGGCCTCCCGTTGCGAGGTCCAGGTCGCCTACGCGATCGGCAAGGCCGAGCCGGTCGGTCTGTTCGTCGAGACCTTCGGCACCCACAAGGTCGAGACCGAGAAGATCGAGAAGGCCATCGACGCCGTCTTCGACCTGCGTCCGGCCGCGATCATCCGCGACCTCGACCTGCTCCGCCCGATCTACTCCCAGACGGCGGCCTACGGCCACTTCGGCCGCGAGCTGCCCGACTTCACCTGGGAGCGCACCGACCGCGTCGACGCCCTGCGCAAGGCCGC
>NZ_MLYO01000189.1 GCF_001866665.1 Streptomyces monashensis
TAGGCGTGCAGGATGTCCGGGGTGTTGGCGAAGAGGTTCGGCCGCATGTACGCGGCGGCCTCGCCCGTCAACTCGGTGAGGTATTCGGTGAGTTCGTGCTTGGTGTTGCGCCAGGTGAAGTAGGTGTAGGACTGCTGGAAGCCGATCTGGGCGAGGGTGTGCATCATCGCGGGGCGGGTGAAGGCCTCGGCCAGGAAGATCACGTCCGGGTCGGTGCCGTTGACCTCGGCGATGACGCGTTCCCAGAACACGACGGGTTTGGTGTGCGGGTTGTCGACCCGGAAGATCCGCACCCCGTGGTCCGTCCAGTGCCGCAGGATCCGCACGGTCTCGGCGACCAGGCCGTCCAGGTCGGCGTCGAAGGCGACGGGGTAGATGTCCTGGTACTTCTTCGGCGGGTTCTCCGCATACGCGATGGTGCCGTCGGCCCGGTGGTGGAACCAGTCGGGGTGCTTGTCCACCCAGGGATGGTCCGGGGAGCACTGCAGCGCGAAGTCGAGGGCGACCTCCATCCCCAACTCCTGTGCCCGGCCGACGAAGTGGTCGAAGTCCTCGAACGTGCCCAGCGCCGGGTGCAGGGCGTCGTGGCCGCCCTCGGGGGACCCGATGGCCCAGGGCACCCCGACGTCGTGCGGGCCGGCGGCGAGGGTGTTGTTCGGGCCCTTGCGGAAGGTCGTCCCGATGGGATGGACGGGCGGCAGGTACACGACGTCGAAGCCCATCGCGGCGATCGCCTCCAGCCGGCGGGCCGCCGTACGGAAGGTGCCGTGGGGCTGCTCGGCGGTGCCCTCCGA
>NZ_MLYO01000019.1 GCF_001866665.1 Streptomyces monashensis
AAGGTGTGGGCCTTTCTGCATTTCCGGAGATATTTGCCCGGAAGCCTTTCAGAAGGTCACTTCGGCTGTGTTCACCGTGCCGCCTGCGCGGCCGGGGGCGCTGTGCCACTTCCAATAGAGGTTGGTGTGGGCGATGACCTGCTCCGGGGCGGGGGCGCCGTACGGGGAGAAGTCCTTCGTGGTGTGGGCGTCGGCGACCAGTGTCGCGTCGTAGCCACGGACGATGGCGCCGTGCAGGGTGGAGCGGATGCACGCGTCGGTCTGTGCGCCCGTGACGACGAGCCGGCCCACCTTGCGCTCCGCCAGCACGGCCTCCAGCTCGGTGTCCTCGAAGGAGTCCATCCAGTTCTTGGCCACGAGGGGTTCGCTGTCCTGCCGGACGAGCTCCGTGACGTACTGCCAGTTCTCGCTGCCCTCCTTCAGTTCGTCGTCGGAGTGCTGCACCCAGATCACCGGAACGTCGGCCGCGCGGGCCTTGCCGATGAGGGTGTTGATGTTGGCGATGACGTCGTCGCGGCGGGGGGAGCCGGCCATCACGCCGTTCTGCACATCGATGACCAGCAGGGCGGTGCGCGGGCGTTCAGGGAGTGTTGTCATGGTGGCCACAATATGAGATGCCACTGACAGTGGGCCGAACTACGGTGACTCCATGAGCGGCAACCATGACTACGTCATCCGTGCGATACGACCCGACGACTGGCCCCTCGTGAAGCGGCTGCGGCTTGATGCGTTGCGGGATCCGATGGCGGGGCTCGCCTTTCTGGAGACGTACGAGGAGGCCGTGGCCAGGGCGGACGCCTTCTGGCAGGACCGGGCCGAGGGATCGGGTGAGGGGTCCGCGGCGGCCCGGCAGTTCGTGGCCGAGGCGCCCGACGGGGTGTGGGCCGGCTCGGTGACCGTGCTCATCGAGGAGGCCGGGACGAAGGACTGGGCCGGGATGCCGGTCGAGCGGCGTCAGGGGCATGTCGTCGGGGTGTACGTCCGGCCCGAGCACCGTGGGAACGGGCTGATCAAGGCCTTGCTCGACGCCGGTGCGGCGTGGGCGTGGGAGCGTGGTGCCGAGCGGGTGCGGCTGCTGGTGCACGAGAAGAACGCGCGGGCGCAAGGGGCGTACCGCAAGGCGGGGTTCGTACCGAGCGGGGTGACCGTGCCGTTGGGCAAGGACGAGGAACAGGACGAGCTGGAATTCGTGCTGGGGCGGCCGTACTAGACCGGCAGTTCCTGGACCGGCAGTTCCTGGTGTGGCCAGCGGGAGCGGACCTGCTCACGGGAGCGGAGCAGGGCGAGGGTGGGCATGCCCCGGTTGGTGCCGGTGGTGAGCAGGTCCGGGAGTTGGGGCAGCGGCGCGACGGCCGCGATGTCCTCCAGGACCAGGGTGAGTGGTGGGTCGAGCCGACCGGAGGATGACCGTTCGGCCATGCGCCGGCCGTGCTCGACCACGCTTGAGACGAGGGCCGTCAGGAGCGGCATCGCGCCGGGGTTGCTTCTGGGGTCCTCGATGGATTCACCGACCACATAAAGCGTGCCCCCTTCGTGGACAAAGGAATCCAAGGCGAGCGCATCAGTTCGGTTGGGAGTGCAGGCCTCGCGGATGTTGACCGTGGAGAGGGCGGCGAGGGCGCGGGTGACCAACTCCTGGGCGATGTCCCGGCGTTCGGGGTGTGCGGTGAGGGCGGCCTCGAGTTCGCCGGCGGCGCCGGCCGCGGCCTTGGGGTGGGTGCGGAGCGTGCGCACGGCGTCCTGGATCTGGGTGCCCTGGGCCCAGCGGTGGACGTGGCGGACGGTGCGGGATTCCAGGGCGGCGGCGTGGAGGTAGCTGCGCAGGAGCGTGGTCGCCGTGTCCGTGACCGTTTGGTCGATCTTGGCCGTGGGCTGGACCGGGGCGAGGAGCGCCGTCGCCCTGCTCAGCGCCGTCGGCTTGTCCTCGCAGCCGGCCGTGGGGGACCAGTGGAGGCGGGCCGGGGTGTCGCAGAGGTGCGCGGGGTCGTAGAGGAGGGTGGGGCCCAGTTTGGCCCTCGCGTCCTTGGTCTCCGTCCACAGGGCGGGGTTCGAGGTGACGACGAGGGCGGCGCCTTCCGCTTCGCGTACGGCGTCGACCGCGGCCGTACGGCGGGACGCGGGTGGTGCGCAGAGCACCGCGCCCGCGGTGCGGCTGGGCAGCGGCGCTTCAGGCACCGGCTCCTGCCGGGTTTCCGTCGGCTGCGGCTGGGGCTGCGGCTGGGGTTCCCTGCGTGGCTCCGGTACCTCGTGAATCGCCTGCACCTCGTGAACCGCCTGCACCTCATGCACCTCATGCACCTCGCGGCGCGGTTCCTCGTGGCGCGGTTCCTGGTGTGCTTCCGCCTTCCGCCGCGCCCTTCCCGCCCGCCATCTCGCCACCGTCCCCATGACGAACACCGTGGCGACGAACAGGGCCATCAGCTGGCCTATGAACAGGCCCCAGAACAGGCCCCAGCCGGACAGCTGGCTCGCCGGGGTGTCCGGCCAGGCGCCGGTGAGGTCGTGGGGTCGACCGATGAGGTGGCGCATGGCCAGGGGGGTGTGGGTGAAGGTGACGCCTGTGGGCCAGGCGCCCCTGGTGAAGAGCGCGGCCAGGCCGGTGGCCGTCCACACCAGCAGGGTCATGCCGAGGAGGAACGCGAGGATGCCGATCAGGAGGCCGTCGGGGATGCCGCCCTGGCCCTCCCGCCGGTCGGTGCGGCGGTCGTCCGGTCTCAACGCCTGTGCCCTTCCTCTACGCGTCTCTGCGCCACCGTACGTGCCGCTACGCCACCGTCGACTCGGAGTCGCCCAGGTGCTGTTCCACGAAGGCCGCCGCCCGCTGTTCGGCCTCCAGTTCGGCGGCGCGCAGCGCCTCGTCGGCGGCGAGGTCGCTGGAGGACTCGGTCATCGCGCGGTCGGTGAAGACCAGCGGGCGTTCCGTCTCGGTGACGAGGTGTTTGACCACCTGGACGTTGCCGTTGACGTCCCAGACCGCGATGCCGGGTGTGAGGGTGGGGATGATCTCCACCGCCCAGCGGGGCAGGCCGAGGACGCGGCCCGTCGCCCTCGCCTCGTCGGCCTTCTGGGCGTAGATCGTCCTCGTCGACGCCATCTTCAGGATGGCGGCCGCTTCCTTCGCCGCCGCTCCGTCGACCACGTCGGACAGGTGGTGGACGACGGCGACGAACGACAGGCCGAGACGCCGGCCGAACTTCAGCAGGCGCTGGAACAGCTGGGCCACGAAGGGGCTGTTGATGATGTGCCAGGCCTCTTCGACCAGGAAGATGCGCTTCTTCCGGTCGGGGCGGATCCAGGTGTGCTCCAGCCACACGCCGACGATCGCCATGAGGATGGGCATGGCGATGGAGTTGCGGTCGATGTGGGACAGGTCGAAGACGATGAGGGGCGCGTCGAGGTCGATGCCGACCGTGGTCGGGCCGTCGAACATGCCGCGCAGGTCGCCGTCGACCAGGCGGTCCAGCACCAGGGCGACGTCCAGGCCCCAGGCGCGTACGTCGTCTATGGCGACGTTCATCGCCTCGGCCGACTCCGGCTCGGGGTGCCGTAGCTGCTCCACGATGTCGGTGAGGACCGGCTGGCGGTCCACGATCGACTCGTTGACGTAGGAGTGCGCGACCTTCAGGGCGAAGCCGGAGCGTTCGTCCAGGCCGTGGCCCATCGCGACCTCGATGATCGTGCGGAGCAGGGCCAGCTGGCCCGTCGTCGTGATCGAGGGGTCCAGCGGATTCAGGCGGATTCCGTGGTCCAGGGCCGCCGTCGGGTCGAGCCGGATGGGGGTTATCCCCAGCTCTTCCGCGATGAGGTTCCATTCGCCGACGCCGTCCTCGCCCTGGGCGTCCAGGACGACGACCTGGCGGTCCTTGAAGCGTAGCTGCCGTAGGACGTACGTCTTCTCCAGGGCCGACTTGCCGTTGCCGGACTCGCCGAGGACGAGCCAGTGGGGGGCCGGGAGCTGCTGGCCGTAGAGCTGGAAGGGGTCGTAGATGTAGCCCTTCCCGGAGTAGACCTCGCGGCCGATGATGACGCCGGAGTCGCCGAGGCCGGGGGCGGCCGTGGGCAGGTAGACGGCCTGGGCCTGGCCCGTGGAGGTGCGGACCGGGAGACGGGTCGTCTCGACCTTTCCGAAGAGGAAGGACGTGAAGGCGTCGGTGAGGACGGACAGCGGATCCCGCATCGGTGAATCAGCCCCTACCGTCGGATGCCGGTGGCGAAGGGAAGTGTGTTCACGAAGGCGCGGTGGTGCTCTCGGTCGCACCACTCCAGCTTGAGGTACGACTTGCCGGCGGAGGCCCTTATCGTGCGCTTGTCGCGGGCGAGGGAGTCGGGGGTGCGGGCGGAGACGGTGATGTAGCCGACCAGGTTGACGCCGGCGGCGCCGCTGGCGAGGTCCTCGCCGCGCTGGTCGAGGCGGTTGTGGGCGGCGATGTCCCGGGGGTCGACGGTCCGGTTCATCTTGGCGGCGCGGGACGCCTCGGCCTCGTCGTTGGTCTTCTCGGTCAGCATGCGCTCGATGGCGATCTCGGTGGGTTCGAGGTCCATCGTGACGGCGACGGTGCGGATGACGTCGGGGGTGTGGACGAGGAGGGGGGCGAGGAAGTTCACGCCCACCGGGGTCATCGGCCACTCCTTCACCCAGGCGGTGGCGTGGCACCAGGGGGCGCGGGTGTTGGACTCGCGGGTCTTGGCCTGGAGGTAGGTGGGCTCCATGGCGTCCAGCTCGGCCGGCCAGGCGTTGCGCTGGGTCATCGCCTGGATGTGGTCGATGGGGTGGTCGGGGTCGTACATGGAGTGGATGAGGGAGGCCAGCCGCCCCTGACCGAGCGGCTGGCGGACGCGGATGTCGGCCTCCTGGAGGCGCGAGCAGATGTCGGTCAGCTCGCGGGCCATGACGACGGCGAGTCCGGCGTCGCGGTCGAGCCTGCGGCCGGACTGCGGGCGGGCGGCCTTGGCCATGGCCTGGGCCTCGGCGGCCAGTTCGCGGGTGAAGTGCATGCAGGCGACGAGGTAGGCGCGGTGCTGCTCGCTGCTGGTGGACACCATGGACTGGAGCTGGTCGTAGGAGCGCGAGAGCCAGTCCGGGGCGCGGTCGTCGCCGCGCAGGGCGACGTCCTTGGCGTGGGCGTCGGGGTCGGCGGGCAGGGTCCGGGCGAGCATCTGCAGCCGGGTCACGAAGCCGTCGCCGTTGGCGACATGCTTCAGCAGGGTGCCGAAGCGGTCGACCAGGGCCTCCTGGTCCTCCGAGTCGCGCAGGCCGACGCCGGGGCCCTCGATCTCGATGGCGGCGGTGACGGTCTTGCGGTCGGCGTGCAGCAGTACGGCGATCTCGTCGGGGCCGAAGGGCGCGGCCAGCCAGGTGATCCGCCCGATGCCGGGGGGCGGCCCGACCTCCACCTCGCGTCCGCCGATGGTGGTGCCGGCCTCCATGGCGGTGGAGCGGTAGACGGCGCCGTTCTTGACGGTGCGTTTGTAGCTGCGGTTGATCTCGAACCACTTGTAGAACGTGCGGCGCTTGTACGGCACGTAGACCGCGGCGAGCGCGATCAGCGGGAAGCCCGTGAGCAGCACGATCCGCAGGGAGAGGACCGGGACGAGGAGGCCGCACATCATGCCGAGGAACGCGCCCGCGACGATGAGCGCGATCTCGCCGGACTCACGGTTCTTGCCGACGATCGCGTTGGGCCGGGCGCGGCCGATGAGATACGTACGGCGGGGCGTGACCGGATGGGACAGGTGGGACTCGGTCGTCAACGCCCTTCACCTCCTGAACGGTTGTTGCGGGCGTTGCTGGCGTGCGGGGTGCTGGCCGGGCTGGGCGCGCGGGGCGCGGGCGTGGCGGAGGGGACTGCTCCGCCGCCTGAGGAGGGGGTACGGCTGCTGTGCGCGGCGACGCCGCCGGTGGCGGGGTTGGCCGGGCGGGGGGTGCTGCTGCCGGTGCCGCCCGCGCCGCCGTTGTTGTCGGCGCGGGAGCTGTGCGTCTTGATGCCCTGGGCGACGAGGGTGGCGGGGGAGCTGATGACGGCGGCGGCCTTGCTCTCGGCGCCCTGCATGATGCGGTTGTTGCGGCCGTTCGCGATCTCGTCGCCGAAGCCGGGGACGAAGCGGTAGATCATCGCGCTGGCGAAGATGGCGAGCAGGATGATGGCGAGGCCGGAGACGACGGCGGAGAAGGAGTCGGGGCCGTTGCCGGAGGACAGGGCCCCGGCGAGCCCGAGGACGATCACGATCACCGGTTTGACGAGGATGACCGCGATCATGATCCCCGCCCAGCGCCGGACGTGCCCCCACAGGTTCTTGTCGACCAGTCCGGCGTAGACGACGGTGCCGAGGAGGGCGCCGACGTAGAGGAGGGCGGCGCGGATGACGAGCTCCAGCCAGAGGACGCCGGCGGCGAGGATGCTGACCAGGGAGACGACGATCAGCATGATCGGTCCGCCGCCGATGTCGGTGCCCTTGCCGAGGGCGCCGGAGAAGGTGCCGAAGAAGACGTCGGCCTGGTTGCCGGTGGTCTTCGCGAGGACGGCGCTGACGCCGTCGGTCGCGGAGACGACGGTGTAGAGGATCAGGGGGGTGAAGGCGGAGGCGAGGACGGTGAGCCAGAGGAAGCCGACGGCCTCGGAGATGGCGGTGGTCAGCGCGACGCCGCGGACGGCGCGCTTGGCGACGGCCAGGAGCCACAGCAGGAGCGTGAGGATCGTGGAGGCGGCGAAGACGACGGCGTACTGCTGAAGGAACTTCTCGTTGGTGAAGTCGACGTTGGCGGTGTTCTTGACGGCCTTGCTGAGCTTGTCGATGGTCCAGGAGGCGGCTTCGGCACAGCCCTTGGCGAGGGAGGAGAGGGGGTCCTGGGTGGAGGTGTCGGGGGTGACGGGACCACCGGATCCGCTGGAGGTGTTGCCGCGTTCGCAGTACTTTTTGGCCTCGCCGGAGATGACGCCGCAGTTGTACTTGCCCGACGGCGAGGGCGACGGGCTGCCCGACGGCGTGGGCGACGGTGCGGCGACGGCGCGCGTGGCCAGCAGCACTGCCGTGGTCTGCACGGCTGCCACGATGCCGGCGAGTTTCAGCGCACGTTGCGGGCTACCGGGCATACGTGAACCCTCCGTACTGTTCGATGGCCTTGCTGATCTCGTCGGAGGTGGCGGCCTTGTCGTCACCGGGGACCGGGGCCGGACCGTCCTTCTGGCTGTCGGAGGCGATCTTCCAGTCGCCGCCGGTCCATTGCAGGTCGAACGTCCACGTCTTCCAGGACGAGGTGACGGGGTCGGTCGATGAGCTGCCGGCCATGCCGATGAGTCCCACGTACCAGATCGCGACCCGGGCGCCGTTGTCCGTGTAGTTCAGCACCGTCGCGCCGACCGGGACGATCCGGGAGACGAACGTGCTGCCCCGGGGCGGGTTGCCCGCCGCGTCGAGGCCCATCTTGGCGAGGAAGTCGGCCGAATAGGCCTGGTCCATCGCGTTCTGGAGCCGGTCGACCGCCTGGGAGGTGTAGAGCAGGCTGAGCAGTCTGTGGCGGCTGTCCCTGTTGAACATGCCTGTCGAGCCCAGCGCCACGGCGTAGTTCGAGGCCGCCGACTGGGCGCCCTGCTCGGTGTGGGCGAATCCCGTGGGGACTCCGCTGGACTTGGTCTGCACCGGTTCCGTTCCGCTGGCCGCAGTCGGAGACGTCGCCGGCTTGCCGCCCTTTCCGGACGCGCTGTCGGCAGACGAATGGTCCCCCCGGTTGGCGAACGCGATCGCTGCGATCAGCAGGACCACCACGCCCACGACGGTCACCAGGCTGCGGGAGGAGGAGCGGGTGGGGCGGCGGGGGGCGCCGCCGTAGGGGTCGTTCTCGGGGAGGCGGGTGCGGGTTTGGCCCGTGGGGCCGTCGTAGTCCGGGTAGGACCCTTCGTCTCCGGGACTCATGCCGTGTACGCCCCCTCACCCTCGTAGACATACGACGGTAGCCGTGCTGGTTCCCGCGCGGGCGCGGTGTGGTGACTCGACATCAGGGAAACGCAACCTCAGCCGGTGGGCACGACGGACGGGTGGAGACGGCGGGGACGGAGCGACGGCGGGCCGTGGGGCTAGACCGCCATGCCGTACACGATCGTGAACAGGGTGCCGAGGGAGCCGATGATGAAGACTCCGGTGAGGCCGGCGATGATGAGGCCCTTGCCCTGTTCCGCGCTGAAGGTGTCGCGCAGGGCCGTGGCGCCGATGCGCTGTTTGGCCGCGCCCCAGACCGCGATGCCGAGGCACAGGAGGATGGCCACCGCCATCACCACCTCGATCATCACCTTCGCCTCGTTGCCCAGGCTGCCGAAGGGGCCCCAGTCCGGAGCGATCCCGCCGATGATGGTGTTGATGTCACCCTTGCCGGCCGCGAGAAGCATGTAAGTCACCGCCCCTGTTGGGTAGTTCCGTTGGCCCCCTGCGGGGTGCAGAGGTCAGACCTCATTGTCGCCGACATCGGCGCCCACGTATGTCGACTTGACGTCATTGACTGGCGGGTTTCGTACGCATCGCGCGTACGGTCACTCTGTGTATCACGGCAGGTCACCCCGGGCAACGAGGTCCGACCGGAACCTGTCGTGTGGTTCTGTCGTTGTCCCTCTTCACGACCTGGCACGGTTTCTGACGGCCGGTCGGGTGAGGCTTCGGGACGATGTTCTCATGAGGGACGGGCGGGAAATGGCCAAGGTCCCGGCGGCCGGGTGCCGTCGGGACCTGTGACGTGCGAAGCGGTGGTGCGGTCAGCCGGTGAAGGCGGCCGTGCCCTCGGGAGTGCCCAGCCTCGGGGCGTACACGGAGGCGATGACGGGCGAGCCGGCGCTGGACAGGGAAAACGGGCCGCGGCCGGCTGCCGTGACCCGTTTTCCTTTCCGTGCCGCCGAAGGGACCCCACGTCCCCCTCAAACTGGCGGCTCCCCGTGACCCGACGGGGTGGTCAACTCCTGCGGGTGGTGCTCAGCCCGCGCTGAAGGCGCTGGTGCCCTCGGGGGTGCCCCAGCCGGTCGGACCGTCGTAGCCGGGCCCGGCGGTGCAGAAGTAGTCCGTGTCGCAGGTGCCGTTGCTGCCGCTCGTCACGTCGTTGAGGGCGGAGGTGCCGGCCGCGTTGTACGGGTACTGGGCCGGGTAGTCGCCGCTGCCCGGGGTGCCGGCCAGCGCGTAGACGGAGGCGATGATCGGCGAGGAGGCGCTGGTGCCGCCGTAGGTGTTCCAGCCGCTCGCCTGGTAGGTGTCGTAGACCGAGACGCCGGTGGCGGGGTCGGCCACGGCGGACACGTCGGCGATCATGCGGGTGGAGCAGCCGCTGTCGGTCTGCCAGCTGGGCTTGGGGTCGTTGGCCGAGCAGCCGGAGCCGGTGCCCTCGGTGCTGGAGGTGCTCCAGACGGACTCGCTCCAGCCGCGGCTGCTGGAGTCCGCCGACAGGGCGGTGCCGCCGACGGCGGTGACGTACTGGGAGGCGGCCGGGTACTCGGCGCCGTAGGCGCTGTCGCCCGCGCTCGCGGTGATGGCGACGCCCGGGTGGTTGTAGTACGAGGAGTCGTACGTCGTGTCGGAGGAGGACTCCGCGCCGCCGTAGCTGTTGGAGACGAACTTGGCGCCGAGCTTGACGGCCTCGTTCACCGCGGTGCCGAGGTTGGCGTCGGATGCCGACTTGGCCTCGACGAGCAGGATGTTGCAGTTCGGGCAGACCGCGCTGACCATGTCGAGGTCGAGGGACTCCTCACCGGCCCAGCCGCTGTCGGCGGTGGGGAGCGAGGTGGTGGAGCCGGTCTGGCTGACCTTCTTGAAGCAGCCGTTGGACGTGGTGCAGGACGGCAGGCCGTAGTACGAGCGGTACGTGGCGAGGTCGGCCGCCGCGTTCGGGTCGTCGTAGGCGTCGACGATGGCGACGGTCTCGCCGGAGCCGTTGGCGGAGGCGGCGGAGGTCAGGCCGTAGGCCGACTGGAGGTCCGAGGGGCCGTATCCGGTGGGGGAGTCGGAGGAGGCGCTCGGCTTGATGGTCTTGGGCGCGATGCCCTTCAGGGCCGCCTGCTTCTCCATGAAGGCGGTGGTGCCGCCGGTGACGCGGAGCGCGTTGCAGGCGGCGAAGCCCTTCTTCGGGGTCGCGGCGCAGGCCTTCTCGTAGCGCACGTGGGCCTTGGCGACCTGCCTGGCGACGGCCTGGGCGCTCACCTTGGTGCCCGCCGTGTGGGCGGCGGCGGTGGCGGCGCTCGCGTGGGCCGCGGTGCCGAAGCCGGCGAGGGCGAGCGCGGCGGTGGCCGCGGCCGCGGTGCCGAGGCGGCGCCATCTACCACGTATGTGTGGGGAGTTGAGGGTGGACGTACGCAAGGTACAGCCTCCTGCTAGTGGGTGACAGAGGCCTGCGGGTGTGGGGGTCCACCGGTGGGTGACCGATGGGGGCGGCGGCCCAGGGTCGACCCTTGCTTGTTGAGTACGCGACAACAAGGCGGGTCTGGGATTTCTGACTTCCGCGTTACTGAAGTCGGGCGGAGGCTTACTGATCAATGGCCGTGTGCTGGCTCTGTGCTGGGTGTGGCTTGACCCGGGGCACAGGGCGGGCGCAGCCGTTGGCCGAAAGGTGCGGCTACGCGCGTAACCGACGGGCCGCAGGCGCGGGTTACCGCGGCCGGAGTCCGTTCAGCAGCAGATGGACGTGTTCGTCCAGGCCCGTCATGGCCTCCTCGGCGTCGAGCGCGCACGCGGCGATGAGGGCGGCCAGGCCATGCAGGTTCGCGGCGGCGATCATGGTGATCCGCTCGGGGTCGCCCGCGACGATCTCCCCTTGCTCCTGGGCCTCCGCGATCATCCGCGTGATGGAGCCGAGGGAGTGGTCGACGGCAGTGGCGAGCCGGTCGGGGCTCGCCGGGTCGTGCTTGCGGGCGAACATCAGCTCCAGCAGTTCGGGGTTCTCGACGGCGAAGCCGAGGTAGGCGCGGGCGAGCGCCGTCATCCGCTCCTCGAAGGCGAGACCGGGGCCCTCGACGGCGGAGTCCAGGGCCCGGTTCAGCCGCTCGTACCCGTCCAGCGCGAGGGCGTCGAGCAGAGCCTGCTTGTCCTTGAAGTGCCGGCCCGGGGCGGCGTGACTCACGCCGATGTCACGGGCCAGCTCGCGCAGCGAGAGCGCGCCGACGCCCTTCTCGCGCAGGGTGCGCTCGGCGCTCTTGAGCAGGGCGGCGCGCAGGTCTCCGTGGTGGTAGGGGCGGTGGGAGGGCGAGGAGGACAGGCGCGGCATGCCCACCATGGTAACGGGATGTTGTCATTGACAGCTTTGTTGCTGATGCCTACATTCGGGGTATGGCTACTCAGAAGTGGAACGTGACCGACCTCCCCGACTTCAGCGGCCGTACGGCCGTGATCACCGGTGCCAACAGCGGCCTCGGCCTCGCCACCGCCACGGCGCTCGCCCGCGCCGGTGCGCATGTGGTGTTCGCCGTCCGCGACCTCCAGCGCGGCGGCGCCGCCGCGGCGCAGGTGAGCGGCAGCACGGAGGTGCGCCGGCTGGACCTGGCCGACCTGGACTCGGTGCGCGAGTTCGCGGCCGGGTGGGACCGCCCGCTGGACCTGCTGATCAACAACGCGGGCGTGATGATGCTGCCCGAGCAGCGCACCGAGCAGGGCTTCGAGATGCAGTTCGGCACGAACCACCTCGGGCACTTCGCGCTGACCAATCTGCTGCTGCCGTACGTGACCGACCGCGTGGTCACGGTCTCCTCCGGTCTGCACCGCGGGGGTGACGGGGTGATCAGCTTCGAGGACGTGAACCTGCGCGGCCGCTACACCCCGACCCGCGCCTACGCCCAGTCCAAGCTCGCGAACCTCCTGTTCACCCTGGAACTCCAGCGCCGCCTCACCGAGGCCGGCTCCCCGGTGCGGGCCCTGTCCGCCCACCCCGGCTACGCCGCCACCAACCTGCAGAGCCACCACGGGAGTGCCCTCATGAGGGGAGTCATGGCGGTCGGCAACAAGGTGTTCGCTCAGAGCGACCGGGCCGGCGCCCTGCCCACGTTGTTCGCCGCGAGCCAGGACCTGCCCGGCGCGGCGTACGTCGGCCCGGACGGCCTCGGCGAGATGCGCGGCGCCCCGACCCTGGTCGGCCGCAGCGCGGCGGCGAGCGACCCGGCGGCGGCGCGGCGGCTGTGGACGCTGTCGGAGGAGATGACGGGGGTGGCGTGGGGGCTGAAGCCGGTGGCCTGACGGCGCACAGGCTCAGCGGCGGTGACAGGCGCTCAGCGCGTGACCGCGAAGTGGTCGAACTCGCCTGCCTGGACCCCGAGTACGAAGGCGTTCCACTTGTGGCGGGTGGTCGTGACGACGGTGTCCGCGGAGCGGAGGCGGAAGGGGGCGTCGTCGTGGGCGCCCTCACCGACGGGCACCGGCTTCTTCTTGAGGGCGGCTATGAGGGTGCCGAAGGCGGCCGGGGTGGTGGTGAGGACCGCTCCGGTGGGGTCGGCGGATTCGGTGAGGTGGATGGTGTCGGGGGTGGCGGCTATGTGGATGCAGGAATTGCCTTCCGGGCAGTACGACGACTTCTGCCAGGCGAGTCCGGGCACCGGGCGCTCCTTCACAGGTCTTTGAGCATGGTGTGGATGAACGACCGTGACTCTTCGGGGGCGAGGGCTGCCGCCTCCATCCGGTCGAGCAGTACGCGGTACTTGGCCAACTGGGCCTCGGCGTCGAGGAACACGGGGCCGTGCGACTGGTCGAGGTTCACCGTGTCCAGCTCGGGCACCGCGCCTTCGGCGTAGTAGATCGCCTGTCCGGAACCCGGGAAGACCAGCGAGCCGAACGGCAGCACCTGGAGCGTGATGCCGGTTCGCTCGCTCATCTCCAGGAGGTACCGGAGCTGACCGCGTGCCACCTGGGAGCCGCCGAACTTCATGCGGAGCGCGGCCTCGTGGACGATCACCTGGTGCGGTGTGGGCGGGTCCCGGAAGAGCACGGTCTGCCGCTTCACCCGGAACGACACCCTGTGCTCGACGTCGGGCGCCGGAAGTTCGGGCACCGCCTGGCGGAAGATCTCGCGGGCGTACTCGGCTGTCTGGAACAACCCCGGCACGTGGATCACCACGGCGGTGCGCAGGCGGGTGGCGTGGTGTTCCAGCTCGGCGAGGTCCAGCAGCGCGGCGGGCAGGACCGCGCGGTACTCCTCCCACCAGCCGCGTGACCGGTCACCGGCCATGTCGCACAGGGCTTGGACGAGGTCGTGGTCGGAGCAGTCGTAGTGGCAGGCCAGTGTGCGCACGCGCTCCGGGCTCACTCCCGCGCGGGCTGCCTCGACGTTGCTGATCTGGTTCTGCTGCACGCCGAGCAGTTGACTCGCCTGGGTGGACGTCAGGCCGGCTCGCTCGCGGAGTTTGCGCAGCTCGGCGCCCAAACGGAGTTGGCGCCCCGTCGGGTTGCTCCTCACCGGTGCCCCACTCTCCTTGTCACCCACATGGATGGCAAATCAGCTCTTTCACGAGAACCGTCTAAGAACTTTAACGCGCGGCGCTACCTTGTCTCTCGGGCCCCGCCCAGAAGTGCCCCGCTCGACGGAGCGGCGACGGTCACTGGGCAATCGAACATCCGCACCTCAACCCCCTTGCCCGGACGGAGACTTCGATGTCCACCGTATCCAAGCCCTGGACCTACACCCTCCATCTCCCGCACGATCCACGCGCACCGGGGATCGCCCGCGCAACCCTCCGTACCGTCCTCGCCGCGCACGATCTCTCCCCGCTCACCCCGACGGCCGAACTCGTGGCCGCCGAGCTGCTCGCCAACGCGCATCTGCACACCGTGGGGCCCTACGCGCTTCGGCTCCTCGGCAGGGAGCCAGGTCGGGTGACGGTGGCCGTCTGGGACACCGATCCCCGGGTCCCGCCTGGCTTCGCCGCCGACGCCGTACCCGAGCCCGTACCGGACGATGACGCGGAAGACGGGCGCGGTCTGCACCTCGTACGCGCCTGTGCCGACTCCTGGGGCGTCTCCGTGCTGCGGGAGCTGGGTGCGTCCAGGGGCGGGAAGCTGCTGTGGGCGGACTGTCAGAGCCGTGGCTTACTGTAATCGTGCCCGATCGGAACGTGAGGAGGTGTGTGCTCATGGTGACGGTGACTGTGCGTGACGTGGAGGCGGGACAGGAGGCCGCCCAGTACCGTGGTTCCAAAGCCGAGCGGGACGTCGGACCTCCCACCGAACCCGCTCGCGCGGCCGAAGACGCCAGCAAGGCGGAAGGACGGAGGCAGCGAGCCATGTCCGTGTCGTCCGGAACGTGGAACGGCCCCCGTCCCCGGCCGGGGAACCTGCGCGAGGTCGCGGAGAAGATCGAGGAAGCGACGGGTCTGCGGGTGCAGGTCCTGGGAGGAAAGCTCGTGATGTCCCCGACTCCGCGTGGCAAGCACGCGGGTGTGGTGTGGTTGCTCCGTCGACAGATCGATGGGCTGCTACCGGAATCATTGGCCGCTTTCGAGGTCTCCTCGATCGCCATGCCGGGAGACCCCGACGATTACGTGACCCCCGACCTGATCGTCCTGCCCAGGGAGTGGATGGACGACGACGAGTGGCTGGCCGACCCCCGGGACACGGCGCTGGCCGTCGAAGTCATCTCCCAGTCGGAGAAATCCCGCCACATCCGCGACACGGCCGACTGGTACGCCGTCGCGCGCGTACCCGTGCTGCTCGTCATCGACCCGCGCACAGCCACCTGGACCCTGCACACCCGGCCTGACAACGGCGCCTACCAGGACGTACTGCCGGGTAAGTTCGGGGAGCCGGTGCCGTTGCCCGAGCCGCTGCACGGCGATGTCGCGACGGGTGATTTCCCCGTCTATGGGTGAGGCTCTGGGCCCAACCGGAGGGTTCACAGGAAAATCTCAGTTAAGTCTCAGCGGGATTCTCATGATCGCGGGGCAGAGTGGAGGCTGATGAAGCGCATCTCACGCATCACGCTCACCTCGCGCCCCGCTCTGCTCGGCGCGGTGGTGATGCTCGCCCTGACTTCGGCGTCCGTTGCGGCCGCGGATGAGGCGTCGGGGCCCCTCGGGGTCACCGCCGACGCCTCGGCGAACCGGCACACCGCACGGATCGGCGTGCTCGTCGGCGCGGATCACGCCAATGATCTCAAGGGCGGCCACTACTGCACGGCCTCGGTCGTGCACAGCCCCGGCGGCGACCTCATCGCCACGGCGGCGCACTGCGTGAGCAGCGCTGACAACGACCTGCTCTTCGTGCCCGGCTACCGGGACGGACACGCACCGTACGGGGTGTGGAAGGTGGGCAAGCGCTACCTGCCGGACGGGTGGTCCAAGGACCAGGACGAGGACAGCGACCTCGCCTTCGCCACCGTCGAGAACGCGAACGGCCGGCACCTGGAGGACGTGGTCGGGGCCAACCGCTTCACGTCCGGTACGGCCACCGGCGCCACCGCCGTGACCGTCGTCGGTTACCCGGACTCCCGCGAGGTGCCGATCAGCTGCACCAACAAGCCGACCCCGCACAGCAGGACCCAGCAGCGCATCGACTGTCCCTCCTTCACCGCCGGCACCAGCGGCAGCCCCTGGGTCAACGGCGACAACCAGGTCGTCGGCATCCTCGGCGGCCACGAACAGGGCGGCCTGACCGACGACGTGTCGTACAGCGTGGTCCTGGGGCGCGAGGCGGCGGAGCTGTACAAGGACGCCACAGCTGATTGATCTTCATGGCACCCGCACGGCGAACCTGATCGACGTGCCCCCTTCGGCTCGGGCGACACCGACGGAACCGGCTACCGCCGCACCGGCATCATGTGTCGGCGCCGCACCGCGAAATGACGCCACATCACGCAAAAAGAGCCTTGAACCGCTCGGGCATGGGGGAAAGTTGACCCGTGCGGAAGGTATGGGTGTTCGGTGGGGCGGCCGTCGGGCTCGGCATGAGCTTCGTCGCGCTGCTCGTGGTCGGGGTCTACGTCGTCGCCGGGAACCTCGCGGGAGGGATGGCCTCGGCAGGCCGGGCGCTGGCCAAGGGCGCCGTACCGGCCGCGTACCAGGGGCTCGTGCAGAAGTGGGGCAACCTCTGCCCGCAGCTCACCCCGGCGCTGCTCGCCGCCCAGCTGTACCAGGAGAGTGGCTGGAATCCGACCGCCGTCAGCCCGGCCAACGCGCAGGGCATCGCGCAGTTCATCCCCGGCACGTGGGCCATCTACGGCATCGACGCCAACGGCGACGGCAAGCGCGACGTCTGGGACCCGGGTGACGCGATCCCTTCGGCGGCTTCGTACGACTGCCAGTTGGCCAAGGACGTGAAGGGCGTGCCGGGCGACGTCTCCGACAACATGCTCGCGGCCTACAACGCCGGTGCGTACCGGGTGATAAAGGCCGGCGGGGTGCCGGCCATCAGCGAGACGCAGGACTACGTCAAGAGCATCCGCAGCCTCTCGCAGAGCTTCGCCGCCCCCGTCACCCGCATCGACCCCAGTCAACAGGCCGCCGGAGCCATCACGTTCGCGCAGAGCAAGCTCGGGACGCCGTATCTGTGGGGTGGGGAGGGGACTGCCGAGCAGGGTGGGCGGTTCGACTGCTCGGGGCTGACGCAGGCCGCGTACGCCAAGGTCGGGATCACGTTGCCGCGCGTCGCCAACGACCAGTACAACGCCGGGCCGCATCCGTCGCGGGATCAACTGCTCCCGGGCGACCTGGTGTTCTTCTCCACCGATCCCAGTGACTCGCGGGCCATCCATCACGTGGGGATCTACGTCGGCGGCGGATACATGATCGACGCACCGCGGACAGGTGCGGTGATCCGGTTCGATCCCATCGACACGCGCGACTACTTCGGCGCCACCCGCGTCACCGCGGATGGCGCAAAAGCGCTCCCCACGGCGGTGTGAAACGGAGCGTGAAACCACCCCCTGAGCTGCGAAGACGAGTCTCTCTTCGGTAACGTCTGGGTGATCTTTCAGTGGAGAGTGGAACGTATGGAGGAGGGCTGTGCGTTCCTGTTGACGTAGCCGAGCGGACGACGTGCAGCGGAAGCGGATCTACGCACCACGGGGGGCAGAAGCGGCGCACATGAGGTGCGTCCGGTAGACGACGAAGGGGCCACAGCACCATGGCTGTACTCGCCGAATCCGGATCGAACCCCGACGTCGGCCTGCTCTACGACATCAACGGCCTGGCCAGGGACGCCCCGCACTGGTTCGACCGGGCGACGGCGTTCGTCGGGGAGTACGGGCTGCTGCTCGCCATGGTGCTGCTGGTGCTGTGGTGCTGGTGGTCCGTGCGGCGCCGGGGCGGGGAGGACGCCGTGTCCTCCGTCGCCGCGCTGGTGTGGGCACCGCTCGCCGCCGGCCTGGCCGTACTCGTCAACATCCCCATCCGGGGGTTCGTGGGACGGCCCCGGCCCTTCGTCGATCACCAGGGGCTCGACGTCCTCGTCCCCGGCAAGACGGACTTCTCCTTCGTCAGCGACCACGCCACCATCACCATGGCCCTCGGTGTGGGGCTGTTCGTCGCCAACCGCCGCTTCGGCGTCGCGGGGATAGGGCTCGCGCTGCTGGAAGGCTTCTGCCGGGTGTACATGGGCGTGCACTATCCGACGGACGTCGTCGGCGGCTTCGCCCTCGGCACGGCCGTCACCCTGCTGCTGTACCCGGCGGCCATGGCCCTGCTCACCCCGCTGACGCGCGCGGTGGAGCGGTCGCCGCGCGCGGGGTGGATCGTGCGGAGCCGGGCCGCGCAAGGGCGCGGGCAGGACCGGGCGTTGATGCCGGGCGCCCGTCCGTCCCTGGAGAACGAGGAGCGGGATCTGGCGGCGTAGTCGGCCGGATCCCGCTCCCGCTCGGGCTTCCTCAGACGCCCTGCGCGTAGGAGAAGAAGCGCTGCGGGTCGTAGCTCTGCTTCACCTTGCCCAGGCGGCTCGCCGCGTCCCCGTAGTAGGCCTTGCGCCAGTTGCCCAGGGTCGGGTCCGTGTAGTTCTGGTACGCGGCGCCGGAGGCGTACGGCTGCATGGCGCCGTGCGCCGACGCCAGCCAGGACTGGGCCGTGCTGCCGGAGGCACCGGCGCCCCAGGACGCGATGTACTGCGTCAGCATGCGCGAGCGGCGGTGGACGAAGGCCGTCGCCGTGGGGCTGACGCGGTTGACCGCGCCGCCGAGGGCCGTGAAGGCGATGCTGCCCGCGCCGCCGCGGACCGCGGCGATCTGCCGCAGCACCGTCTGGATGCCCGCCGCGGACAGCGAGCGGTCGAAGAAGTCGGAGCGGGCCGCGTACGTCTCCCGGGCGAGCGCGCCCTGCGGGGAGCGGCCCGGGGTCGAGCCCGGCAGGTGGCACTGGGCGTCGGAGGAGAAGGAGGTGCAGCCGGCGTAGGCCTCCATCGCCTCCTCGTAGCCCTTGCGGCGCAGGGTGACCGAGGAGGCGTTCGCGCCGGCCAGGTGGGCGAGGCGGTCCACGGCGTTCTGGAGCTCGCCGTACGTTCCCATGGAGAAGCAGGCCACGGAGATGCCGGGCGTGCGGCCCGGGGAGCACTCCAGGTGGAGGGAGGACCAGATCTCGTCGGGCTGGGTCGGGCCCCACTCCTGCCAGGCCTTCAGGACGGCCGCCGCCTTCGACCAGGGCCAGGTCATGTACGCCGTGACCGCCTGCGGCGCCGCGTGCGTCCTGAACTGGAGCTCGGTGACGACGCCGAAGTTGCCGTTGCCCGCGCCGCGCAGCGCCCAGAAGAGGTCGGAGTGCGACGACGCGTTCGCCGTGACCTGGGTGCCGTCCGCCGTGATCACGGTCGCCTGGGTCAGGCTGTCGCAGGTCAGGCCGTAGGCACGGGAGGCGACGCCGTGGCCGCCGCCGAGGACCAGGCCGGAGACGCCGACCGACGGGCAGGAGCCCGCGGGTATGGTCACGCCCTTGGCCGCGAGCGCCCGGTAGACGTCGATCAGCTTGGAGCCGGCGCCGACGACCGCCTGGCCGCCGCTGACCCGGATGCGGTTCAGCCTGGAGACGTCGAGGACGAGGCGGTTGTCACCGGAGGAGTAGCCCGCGTAGGAGTGGCCGCCGTTGCGTATGGAGACCCGGATGCCGTGGGAGTGGGCGTAGGCGAGAGTGGTGCGTATGTCGTCGGCGTGCGCGACGTAGGCGACGGCGGCGGGCTTCAGGGTGTCGAAGCGGGTGTTGTAGAGCTGGTGCGCCGTCTTCCAGGCCGCGTCGCCGGGGCGGACCAGGGTGCCGTCCAGGTCGTGGGCGAGGGCCGACCAGTTCGCGGCGGCGCTCTGGCTGGTGGTCATCAGCGCCGTGCGCGACGATGAGCTCGTGTATCCCGCGGTCGCGGTCGTACCCGAGCCCGTGCTGCACCCGGTCAGTGCGGTCGCGGTCAGTGCGGCCGCGCCGCCCGCGATGAACGTACGGCGTTCCATGCCCATCGTCGTCTCTTGCCTTTCCCCAGTCCCCCCGGACCCCCTTGGTCCTTCCTGGGGTGAGACGGCATGGTGGACGGGAAAGTTCGTAACAGTTCGCACACAGGGAATCGAACGCCGAAGACGTGTGCGCGTAACCCTGCCGTCGGGACCGGCGCGTGCCCTCCCCGTAAGCATTCCGTGACCTAACCAGGCCGATGGCAGGGGTTCACCCCCCGTTCACTTCTGGCCATCGGCGGCTTCACCTGTTCTGCCTAATTTCGGCCGTACCCGATGGGGAGTGCGGCCATGGATGCGCTGAGCTCCCGCGTCAGACAACTTCGCACGCCGCCGTCCGCGGCGGCTCCTGGAAGGAACTCCCGAAAGTGAAGCTTCAGCGCACGAACCGGCTCCGCGCCATCTCCCTCGGCGCGATCGCCGTCTCCGGCGCCCTGGCCCTGACGGCGTGCGGCTCCGACAACACCGGTGGCGGTTCGAACGCGTCGGGCAACCCGTCGTCGGCCGCCAACGCGTCCGCGATCAAGTGTGACGGCGCCAAGGGGCAGCTGCTGTCGGACGGCTCTTCCGCGCAGAAGAACGCGATCGACGCCTGGGTGAAGAACTTCTCCCAGGCCTGCAGCGTGCAGATCAACTACAAGGCCGGCGGCTCCGGCGCCGGTGTCACGGCGTTCACCCAGGGCCAGATCCCGTGGGCCGGCTCGGACTCCGCGCTGAAGCCCGCGGAGGTCGCCGCCTCCAAGAAGGTCTGCTCCGGCGGCCAGGGCATCGACCTCCCGATGGTCGGCGGCGCCATCGCCATCGGCTACAACCTGAACGGCGTGGACAACCTCGTCCTCGACGCCCCGACCCTCGCCAAGATCTTCGACGGCAAGATCAACAACTGGAACGACCCGGCGATCGCGAAGCTGAACCCGAAGGCGAAGCTCCCCGACCTGAAGATCCAGGCCTTCCACCGCTCGGACGACTCCGGCACCACGGACAACTTCACCAAGTACCTGAAGGCCTCCACCCCCGACAACTGGAAGTACTCGGGCGGCAAGACCTGGCAGGCCTCCGGCGGTCAGTCCGCCGCCCAGTCCTCCGGTGTGGCCCAGCAGGTCAAGCAGACCAACGGCGCCATCGGCTACTTCGAGCTCTCCTACGTCGGTGACGGCGTCAAGGCCGCCAGCATCGCCACGGGTGCCGCCCAGCCGGTCGCCCCGAGCACCGACAGCGCCACCAAGGCCATCGCCGCCGCCAAGGTCGTCGGCACCGGCCAGGACCTGTCGCTGAAGCTCGACTACAACACCAAGGCCGACGGCGCCTACCCGATCACCCTGGTGACGTACGAGATCGCCTGCGACAAGGGCAACAAGGCCGACACCCTGCCCACCGTCAAGTCCTTCCTCAACTACATCGCGTCCGAGGACGGCCAGAAGATCCTCAGCGGCATCAGCTACGCGCCGATGCCCGACGAGATCATCGGCAAGGTTCGCACCACCATCGCGGGCCTGAGCTGACCTGATCCGAGAGTGCGGCCCGGTCTCTCCCGCCTCCCCGCGGGACCGGGCCGCACCGTCCGGTGCACCGCCGCCACGAGCCACGCACCCCACCCGGTGCAGGGCTCCGCAGACCGGAGAACCCGATGGACATATCGACGAAGACAACCGACGCATCTCCCCCCGCCCCCCAGCCGGCCACGACCGGGCAGAAGAGCAAGCCGCGCGGCGCGACCCGTGCCGGTGACCGCATCTTCCTCGGCCTGTCCCGCGGCTCGGGCATCCTGCTGCTGGTGATCATGGCCGCGATCGCGGCCTTCCTCACCTACCGCGCGTCCCTCGCGATCAGCAAGGACCACGGGAACTTCCTGACCACCTTCGAGTGGAACACCAACCTCATCCCGCCGTCGTTCGGCATCGCCGTCCTGGCCTTCGGCACCGTGGTCTCCTCGGTGGTCGCCATGGTCCTGGCCGTGCCGGTGGCGGTCGCGATCGCGCTGTTCCTCACCCACTACGCCCCGCGCAGGCTGAGCGGTCCCGTCGCCTACGTGATCGACCTGCTCGCCGCCGTGCCGTCCATCGTCTACGGCCTGTGGGGCGCCCTGATCCTCGTACCGCACATGAACGGCCTGTTCGGCTGGCTCAACGACTACCTCGGCTGGACCGGGATCTTCTCCTGGCAGGGCGGTGCCCCCCGCTCGATGCTCACCGTCGGCATCCTGCTCGCGATCATGATCCTGCCGATCATCACCAACGTGAGCCGCGAGGTCTTCCGCCAGGTCCCGCAGATGCACGAGGAAGCAGCGCTCGCCCTCGGCGCCACGCGCTGGGAGGTGATCCGCATGGCGGTCCTCCCCTTCGGCCGCTCCGGCGTGATCTCCGCCTCCATGCTCGGCCTCGGCCGCGCCCTCGGCGAGACGATGGCCGTCGCCACCGTGCTCTCGCCGACCTTCGACATCCAGTCCAGCCTGCTCGACCCGGGCGGCGGCACCTTCGCCCAGAACATCGCCAGCAAGTTCGGCGAGGCCACGCAGGACGGCCGTGACGCGCTCATCGCCTCCGGTCTCGTCCTGTTCGTCATCACCCTGCTGGTCAACGGCGCGGCCCGCGCGATCATCGCCCGCCGCAAGGAGTACTCGGGGGCCAACGCATGAGCACCGCAGCCGTCACCGACAAGCTGCCGAGCAGCCTGCGCAGCGCACGTCTGCCGAAGTGGTCGCCCTGGGCGATCGCCGCCGGCTCCGTCGTGGTCGCCGTGGGCATCGGCGCGGGCGCGGGGCTGAGCAACAAGGTCGAGTGGGGCCTGATCGCCGCGCTGCTGTTCCTCTTCGCCACGTTCGCCATCGCGACCAAGGTCGAGGGCAAGCGGCAGGCCAAGGACCGCCTTGCCACCTCCCTGGTCTGGGTGGCCTTCCTGCTCGCCGTCATCCCGCTGGTCTCGCTGATCTGGACCACCGTCAAGCGCGGTGTGAAGGTCCTCGACCCCTACTTCCTGACGCACTCCATGGGCGTCGTCGCCGACTCCGAGCCGGGCGGCGGTATCTACCACGCCATCATCGGCAGCCTGGAGCAGGTCGGCCTCGCCACCCTGATCGGTGCCCCGATCGGTGTGCTCACCGCCGTATACCTGGTGGAGTACGGCCGTGGCGGTCTCGCCAAGGCGGTCACCTTCTTCGTCGACGTGATGACCGGTATCCCGTCGATCGTCGCGGGTCTGTTCATCCTCAGCCTGATGCTGATGTTCGACATGCAGCCCTTCGGCTTCGCCGGCTCGCTGGCCCTGGCCATCCTGATGATGCCGGTCGTGGTCCGCTCGACGGAGGAGATGCTCAAGCTCGTACCGAACGAGCTGCGCGAGGCGTCCCTGGCGCTCGGCGTGCCCAAGTGGCGCACCATCCTGAAGGTGGTCCTGCCGACCTCGATCGGCGGCATCACCACGGGCATCATGCTGGCGATCGCCCGTATCGCGGGCGAGACGGCGCCGATCCTGCTGCTGGTGTGGGGCAACTCCTTCATCAACAACAACCCGTTCTCGGGTGCCCAGCAGGCGCTGCCGCTGTACATCTACCAGCAGTACGCGAACAGCTCCGGTTCGACCGCGGCCTACGACCGCGCCTGGGCGGCTTCGCTCACGCTGATCGCCTTCGTGATGATCCTCAACCTGGTGGCCCGCGGCATCGCCCGCTGGAAGGCCCCGAAGACCGGTCGCTGAGCATCAATATGCGGCTACCGCCGCGCGGGGCCCACAGCGACCCCCAGACTTTGGAAGTGAAGTAGCAATGGCCAAGCGAATCGACGTAAGCGGTCTGACCGCCTACTACGGCTCCCACAAGGCGATCGAGGACATCTCGATGACCGTCGAGCCGCGCTCGGTGACGGCGTTCATCGGCCCCTCCGGCTGCGGCAAGTCGACGTTCCTGCGCACCCTGAACCGTATGCACGAGGTCACCCCCGGCGGCCGTGTCGAGGGCAAGGTGCTGCTGGACGACGAGGACCTGTACGGCACGGGCGTCGACCCGGTGTCCGTGCGCCGCGAGGTCGGCATGGTCTTCCAGCGCCCCAACCCCTTCCCCACGATGTCGATCTTCGACAACGTGGCGGCGGGTCTGCGCCTCAACGGCAGCTTCAAGAAGTCCGAGCTGAACGACATCGTCGAGAAGTCGCTCAAGGGCGCCAACCTCTGGAACGAGGTCAAGGACCGCCTGAACAAGCCGGGCTCCGGCCTCTCCGGCGGCCAGCAGCAGCGCCTGTGCATCGCGCGGGCGATCGCCGTGGAGCCCAAGGTCCTCCTCATGGACGAGCCCTGCTCCGCCCTGGACCCGATCTCCACCCTCGCCATCGAGGACCTGATCGGCGAGCTGAAGGAGCGCTTCACGATCGTCATCGTGACGCACAACATGCAGCAGGCGGCACGCGTCTCGGACCGTACGGCCTTCTTCAACCTGGCCGCCGTCGGGCAGCCGGGCCGGCTGATCGAGATCGACGACACGGAGCGGATCTTCTCCAACCCGTCGGTCCAGGCGACCGAGGACTACATCTCGGGCCGCTTCGGCTGATCGCCCCTGATCCCCTCGCGGTGCTGCATGGCGGTGCCACCGCGAGGACGCAAAAGGGCCCGCCCCTGGCTCCCGGGGGCGGGCCCACTGCGTTCCGGCTCGGCCGCCTGCTTCGCCCACCCGCCCACCCGACTCGGTCGGCTGGAAGGGTGCTGTCAGGCGCCCACCTCGAACCACAGCAGTTTGCCGCCCCGATCCAGCGGGCTGTCCCCGAGGGGGAGCCCGCCCCATGAATCGGCGTATTCCTGTACGAGGTGCAGCCCGCGTCCCTGCTCCGCGTTCACCGGAGCGGGCGGTACCCGATCCCGGGGAGGCTCCCCGAAGGGGGCGGGGATCCGCGGATGCCGGTCCCACACCCCGACCCGGATCCGCCCGTCCGCGAGGGCGGTGAGCCGGAGGGATGCGGGGCCGTCGGTGTGCCGGAAGGCGTTGGCAACCAGTTCGGACGTCAACAACTCGACGGAGTCCAGGACTTCGTGTCTGCCGTGCCCGCTGAGCACAGCTCGCACGGTCGTACGTGCGACGCGTGCCGCACGCGGATCGCAGGGCAGGCGAAGCGCGTACACCCAGGTGTCGGGCAGGGATACGGTGCCCATGAAGACCTCCGTCGAGAGAAGGGACTTGGGTTCGCTCAACTGACCACTTCAGGGCGGTGGCTCTGCCTGAGGTAGGTGCGCTTCCGGCTTATGGGCGTGGGGAGTTGGGCGGTACGGGCACTACAGTGGGACCCGAGGGGAGATTCATCTTCCAAATCAGGAAGATGAATCCGCTTTTTGCCTCGTGTGGGTTACGAGAGTGCCGCGTCTCAGCCTGAAAGGACGTGCCTTGCCGCCGGTCAACAATCCCACTCTGCGCCAACGCCGTCTTGGTGCCGAGCTGCGCAAACTTCGCGAGCGATCCGGGCTCACGGTCACCCAGGCCGCAGCGCTCCTGGGTGTCAACCAGGGGCGCGTCAGCATGATCGAGACGGGCCGCAGCTCCCTCAGCGCCGACCGCGTACGGTCGCTGGCCTCCGCGTACGACTGCTCGGACGGGGCCATGGTCGACGCCTTGGCGGCAATGACCGGACGCCGGACGCGCGGCTGGTGGGAGGAGTACCGGGAACACCTCCCGGCCGCACTGGTCGACCTGGCCGAACTGGAGCACCACGCGGCCGGATTGCGGGTGGCCCTCGCGCTGCACATTCCCGCACTGCTACAGACCACCGACCATGCCCGCGCCCTCTTCCGGGCTGTGGTGCCGCCCATGCGGCAGTACGAGATCGAGCACCGCCTCACGCACCGCATGAAACGGCAGGGCATTCTGCACCGGGAAGAGCCGCTCGCATACGCGGCGATCATCCACGAGTCAGCTCTTCGGATGCGGTTCGGTGGTCCTGACGTCAGGTGCGGTCAGCTCAAGCATCTCCTTGACATGAGCGAGTTGCCGCATGTCACCGTCCAGGTGATCCCCTTCGAAGCGGAGTACTACCCGAGCACGGGTCAGTCCTTCGACTACGTCGAGGGCCCGGTTCCGCAGCTCGACACGGTCCAGCTCGACACCCATCACGGTGGGTGCGGATTCCTCGACGGGGAGGCACAGTTGAGTAAGTACCGTGACGTGTTGGATCACATGGAGTCCTGCGCGCTCGGGGCCGCCAAGTCGCGCGACTTCATCCAGAGCCTCATCCGGGACATCTGAGAGAGCGACAGTGCAGACACTTCACTGGCAGAAATCCATTTACAGCGGCGACAGCTCGAACTGCGTCGAGATAGCCACCACCCCCTCGGCGATCCACATCCGCGACTCGAAGAACACCGGTGGCCTCCAGCTCACCATTACCTCCTCCACCTGGACGGAGTTCATCCGCTACGCGGCAGGGGGCAGAGCCTCGTAGAAGTTCGTGCAAGTTCGTGGTGGTGGCGGCGTCCTGGCCTGCAAGCTCGTTCCAGTGATCGCCCATCACGGTCAAAGGAGGCCAGGCATGACGTTGCGCAAGCTGGGCAAGGACCCCGAGAGTCCTGAGGGCAAGTCGCCGACCGTGTACCTCGACGATGAGAAGGACACCTACCTGGTCCAGGGCTGGAAGGTGACCGATGAGGACAGGCGCTCGCAGTTGGATCTGCCCGGTCACGAAGACGTCGTAGAGATCCCCCGACGCATGGTGCAGTTCTTTCTGGAGGTGAACAGCGGTGGCGATGCCGACGCTTGAGGAGCGGCTTCGGCGCTGTACCCGTGCTGCCGTGCACCTGGAGATGCGCGACGGCTACATGCGTTCCGATCCCCGTTTCGTTGCCTGGCAGCAGGGCGTCAGGAACGACCCGGCCGACAGTGACCCTGAGCGTCGGCCGTGGTTGCGACTGATCGCCGACCTGGTGGGCCAGGGGGTCGAGGTGCGGAGGGCGCGGATCGTGTCGGAGCCGGTGTCGGACTACATCAGCTTCGAGCACCACCTGACCGGTCCCACCCTCGCCGCAGGTGAGCAGGTTCGCTGGTTGCCCCGCCGCCGTGCCTCCGGGCTCGCTCTGCCGGGCAACGACTTCTGGCTCTTCGATGACAGCTCAGTGGTGTTCCACCATTTCGCTGGAGACGGTGAACTCGCTCTGGAAGACGAGGAGTTCACTGACGATCCGGCCGTGGTGAAGCTGTGCGCGAGCGCGTTCGACTCCGTCTGGTCCCTAGCAGTGCCGCACGCGGACTACCAGCTGACCTGATCCACCATCTCCGGCGCCACCTCATCCAGCGTCAAGCAAGCACGGCACGTGTCAATCCCCTCCACCTGGACGGACTTCCTCTCGCACGCGGCGGAAGCCGGAGGCCCGTTCGCTTCGTGTTGACGGTTTCCAGAAGCGGAAACCAGGAACTCTTGCCGAATGCACGACACGGTCGGGACGATCAGTGACGACCTGTCCACGTCTGGGAGGAGCCCGTGGTGGTGAAGCTGATTCGACTGGTGGGTGAGTGCGACGACGGCGATTGCCCGACGCTGTACGCCACCGACCGGGGGACTTTAGTTGTGCAGGGAGGTCTTCTGGCCGACCACGGTAGGGAGATCCCGGCGCACGAAGCCCTCGTCGAAATCCCTGTAGAACTGATCCGAAAGGCTGTCCGTGGTGACCTCATCTAGTCTGACGTTGGGGGAGTGGTTCACCGCGTTCGAGCGCGAAGCGTTCCGACTGGAGACGTTGGACGACTACAGCCAGTCGGGAGGAGTCGGCGCCTACCAGGCCTTCCTGGCCGGGCGGGAGCAGCCCGAGTCGTACCGGACGGCAGAGTGGCTGACCACAGTCGGGGACGCTACCAAGGCCGGTAAGCGTGTGTATCGCGTGCACATTCTGTCCCGCCCGCTCACGGACTATCTACGGTTCGAGCTGTCCTGGGGGTATCGGCGCAACATGACGGTCGGCGAAGAGTTCTTCATCATCGACACCACCGAACAGGCGAACCCCATCCCCGACTCGCCCGACTTCTGGATGTTCGACAGTGCGGCTGCTGCGGTGATGGCGTACGACGGTGCCGGGAAGTACCTCGGGAGCGAATTCGCGGAGGAGGAGCGGCTGGCCGATTTCCGGGCCTACCGGGATACGGCACTCGCGCATGCTGTGCCGTTCACGGAATGGTGGGCACGGCACGGGGAGTGAACAAGGCTGAGCTGGGGTCCGCGCTGCGGGCGCTGCGGCAGGCATCCGGAAAGGAAGCCAAGACCGTCGCCCGCCGCGCGGCTATGTCCAGTTCCAAGCTGTCCAAAATCGAGAACGGCGCCGTCATGCCGAGCGTCGTGGACGTCGAACAGATCCTGACCGCCGTGGGGGTTTCCGAAGACATCAAGGCCGAGTACATGTCGGTGGCTCGGGCAGCGGCGACCGAGGCGACGGCCTGGCGCTTGTACCGGCGGCTCGGATACCACCGGAAGCAACAGCAGATCCAGGCGATCGAATCTCGTACGACTCTGCTGCGCCTCTTTCAACCCGCGCTCGTACCGGGCCTTCTACAGACGCCGGAGTATGTCCAGGCAGTCCTCGGCCGCAAGGATCTCACTGCGGAACAGCTTGCACGAGCAGTGGGTGCCCGGCTTGCGAGACAGGGCATCCTGTACGAGCCGGGGCGGCAGCTTCGCTTCATCGTCACGGAGCCCGTACTGCGATGGAGAATCGTCCCGCCACTGGTGATGGCCGGGCAACTCGACAAGCTCATTTCCGTTTCCCGGATTCCCGGCGTCGACTTCCGTGTCGTGCCGCTGTCGGTGCGGCAGACCGATTTTCCCAGCCACTCGTTCTCTATCAAGGATGATCGCATGGTGACGGTAGAAACCGTTCATGCGGAGCTGACAGTGACCGATCCGCGAGACGTCGCCTTGTACGTCGAAAAATTCGAACGATTTGCTAAAGTGGCCGTTTCCGGGGACGTCATGCGAGGCTTGGTCGAGGAAATACGCGACGATTTCTTGCGGGAACAGGAAACCGACTAGAGCAGTGCCCCGTGGCCTGTCGAAGATGAGGCCATGGAGAGCGAAGAGCGCGGGCCGGGGGCGTCCGGTGAGCCGTCGCCCAAGCCGAGTTGTTTCACGTGCCTTTCCCTGTCCGTCGAGCGGACGAATGCCCGCTCCTGTGGGAACTACAGCGCTGTGTCCGACGCCAATGTGCTGCTGCGGCGACACCAGATGGCGGCGCACTGACGGGCATGTCGGATCAGCTGGGAGAGAGGACTTCCGAATGACCGTGGCACCTGAAGCGTTGGCCGTCACGTGGCGGCGAGGCCGGGACCTCGTGTCCCCCGAGCTGTTCGCGCGGCTGACGGACTTCTGCGCCGAGGAATACGGGCACGAGCGGTCCATGGCCGCGCGGATCATGACCGAGGCCCTGGCGTTCGTGGACGTCATGGGCGTGACTGGTGAGGCCATGTCGCCGTCCAAGGTCGTGGATCCGGGGTGGCACACGTTCATGCTGCACACCGAGGAGTATGCCGAGTTCTGCGAGACGCGGTACGGCCGGTTCATCCACCACGCCCCGAAGTCCCGATACAGGGACAGGGCCACGATGGCGGACGTCGTGGCCAGGATGCGCGCCCACGGCTACGAGGTCGACGAGTCCCTGTGGGGCACCAAGGCCGACTGCAACGAACCGACGTGCTGCGGCGACGGTCCCTGCTGCTGATACCGGCCACTGTCAGTGCCAGCCCCTAGAGTCCCGGTTCTCACGGTCGGGGACTCTAGGGGCAAACAGGGAGTTTTCATGGCAACTGCCGAAGGGATCAAAGGCCGGGGTCGGGTGACTGTCTTCTCCCTTTTCGGGCCCGTCTTCGGTTACGCGACCACGCTCGTGGACGATCAGCAGCTCGCCTACGTGGGGCCACTGACCCCCGGTGTCGGGTGGCGCCTGCTCTGGAGGATGGCGGAGAGGTGCCACAACGACGGGGCGACGGAAACCAGGAAGGCCGAGTGGATCGTCTCGCAGGCGTCCCGGGCGTTCATCTGCGGCAGCGGTGTCGTGGTGAAGCTCTCCGACGCCGATTGGGAGATGGAGGCCGGCGGCTGGTCCGTGGAGCTGAGCGGCTCCTGGTGCAACCAGGACGTGCTGGTCACCGGCAATCTCACGGTGCCGGCGCTCACCGACGAGCAGACCGCCCCGAAGCCCACCTGCTACCCGCAGTACGCCGACTGACGCCCCGCCCGATCCGCAGGGCGCACCCCTCGGCCGCAGACCAAGACGGGTTTCGATGTCGGCGATTGGCACGTCTGGGCCAGCTCGGACGGCCGTGACAGGGGCTTCGCCGGGCGCCACTGGCCCAGATCGGCCAACCGCCGGCTGACCGGCACTGATCCGGCCGCGTCCCGGACAGCGAACCGCCCACCCTCTTGGTCGGCTTTTCAGCTGACCGAGACGGGTGGGCGGGTGGGCGAGAAAGGAACTACAGCGCCACCAGCTTGACCACTCCGAAGGCCAGCGCGGCGACCAGTGCGGCGGCCGGCATCGTGATGAACCAGCCCAGGACGATGTTCTTGGCCACGCCCCAGCGCACCGCGTTGACACGCTTCGTCGCGCCGACGCCCATGATCGCCGAGGTGATGACGTGGGTCGTGGAGATGGGCGCCTTGAAGAGGAACGCCGTGCCGAACATGATCGACGCGCCGGTGGCCTCCGCCGCGAAACCCTGCGGGGGGTCCAGCTCGATGATCTTGCGGCCCAGGGTGCGCATGATGCGCCAGCCGCCGGCGTAGGTGCCGAGCGACAGCATGACCGCCGAGACGATCTTCACCCAGACCGGGATCGGGTCGCCGAAGGTCTCGTTGCCGGAGATCACCAGGGCCATCACCACCACACCCATGGTCTTCTGGGCGTCCTGGAGGCCGTGGCCGAGGGCCATGCCCGCGGCCGAGACCGTCTGCGCTATGCGGAAGCCGCGCTTGGCCTTGTGCGGGTTGGCCCGGCGGAAGATCCACATGATCGCCAGCATGGCCAGGTAGCCGACGATGAGGCCGACCACCGGGGACAGGACCATCGGGATGATGATCTTGTCCACCACGCCGTTCCAGTGCACACCGGTACCGCCCGCCAGCGCCGCGCCCACCAGACCGCCGAACAGGGCGTGGGAGGAGGAGGACGGCAGGCCGTAGTACCAGGTGGTGAGGTTCCAGACGATCGCGCCGATCAGGGCCGCGAAGAGGATGCCCATGCCGGTCCCGCCGCTGGGCGTCTCGATGAGGCCCTCGGAGACCGTCTTGGCGACGCCGGAGCCGAGGAAGGCACCGGCCAGGTTCATCACGGCGGCCATGGCGAGGGCCGCCCGCGGGGTCAGGGCCCGCGTCGACACCGAGGTCGCGATGGCGTTCGCGGAGTCGTGGAAGCCGTTCGTGTACGTGAAGAAGAGCGCGACCAGAATGGTCACGATGAGGGCGAAGGTGTCCATCGACGCCTCAGGACTCCTTGACGGCGATGGTCTCCACCGTGTTCGCCACGTGCTCGAACGCGTCCGCCGCCTCTTCCAGGACGTCCACGATCTGCTTCAGCTTGAGGACCTCGATCGCGTCGTACTTGCCGTTGAAGAGGTGGGCGAGCAGCTTGCGGTGGATCTGGTCCGCCTGGTTCTCCAGCCGGTTGACCTCGATCCAGTACTCGGTGAGGTTGTCCATCGTGCGGAGGTTCGGCATCGCCTCCGCCGTCAGGTCGGCCGCCCGGGCCAGCACCTCGATCTGCTGCTCGACGCCCTTCGGCAGTTCCTCGACGTTGTAGAGGACGACCAGGTCGACGGCTTCCTCCATGAAGTCCATGATGTCGTCGAGGGATCCGGCGAGGGCGTAGATGTCCTCGCGGTCGAACGGCGTGATGAACGAGGAGTTCAGCTGGTGGAAGATCGCGTGCGTGGCGTCGTCACCCGCGTGTTCCGCGGCCCGCATACGCTCTGCGATCTCGGCTCGGGCAGGTCCGTCCGCCCCGAGCAGTTCCATCAGGAGTTTCGAGCCCGTGACGATGTTGTCCGCGGATGCGGCGAACATGTCGTAGAAGCTCGTCTCCCTGGGGGTCAGACGAAAGCGCACGTGGGGTCCTCGGGGTGCTTCGGTTTCGGTCAGGCTGATGCTAGGCGCATCATCCGGCCACGGCTATCGGGCCGTATCCCAGTGTCGCCCATCAGGCACAGTGATCAGCACAGGGGCGTACCAAGGGCCCCATACCCAGCAAAATTCGTTACCATATACCCAGTAGGGGTATGTGAACGCAATTGTTACCAAGATCGTGACCTAGACGGAGGCCAGCGATGACGACGACCGAGGCCGGCGCCACGGCCCCCGCCGAGGGCACCTGCCACGACGCCCCCGCCACGCACGGCTACCACAAGCAGAAGGACGAGCACCTCAAGCGGCTGCGCCGGATCGAGGGGCAGATCCGCGGGCTGCAGCGGATGGTGGACGAGGACACGTACTGCATCGACATACTCACCCAGGTCTCGGCCTCCACCAAGGCTCTCCAGTCCTTCGCGCTCCAGCTGCTGGAGGAGCATCTGCGGCACTGCGTGGCCGACGCGGCGCTCAAGGGCGGCGACGAGATCGACGCGAAGGTGGACGAGGCGACGAAGGCGATCGGCCGCCTCCTGCGCACCTGAGCGCGCACCTGAGCACGCACCTGAAGTTCACGTGAAAGTGCACGTGAACGGCTAGTTCTCCCGCTCCTCGTACACCCGCAGCACCTCGTCGATGCTCTCCAGGCTGAGCCGGTCCTCGGCGGCCGACGCCGCGATGATCAGCTCTCCGCACAGCTCGATCTCGGCGAGGGCCACGTGGTCCTGAACCGCCGTCCCGCCGACCGGAGCCACTCGCCTCACCTCATCTCTGCCGTTACCGACTTCCTAGAGTAGGCAGCGCTCTACACACCGCGCATGGCACGGACGGGCTAGTCCAGGGATGGCCCACCGGGCTAGTTCGAGGGTTCCCGCGCGGGTTCCCGGGATGGCTTGTTCTCGTCGGTGCCCCTGCCGGCCTCCTCCGCGATCCGGCCGGCGTAGATGTCCTGCGCGTGCGGCAGCCGGACGTCGGCCGGGGTGCCGAAGTCGTACAGCAGCGTCGTCGAGGCGACCGCCACCGGGGTCTTCTGCAGGCCGTTGACGAAGCTGAAGCGCTGCCGGAGCTTGCGGATCCGGCCCTGGTCGTCGAGATAGACGTCGAACGGCACCTCGGCCGTGGCGAACCCCTTGGCCGCCGCGCGCAGTGCAGGCCGGTTCGCGGCGGAGGCGCTGCGGGCCGCGTCGGCCAGGTTCGCGGTGCCCCGGTAGTGCCGTACGGCGGTGCCGCCGACCTCGGTGCGGCCCGCGTAGGCCGCCGTACGGGTCCCGCGCAGCACCTCGGCCGCCGCGTACGGGTCGGTCGCGCCGCCGGTCACCAGGTTGCCGTCGGAGACGGAGGCGGTGTCCACCCGCACCCACTTGTCGGCGGGCACGCCCGCGCCCCGGTTCTTCATGAACAGGGCGCCGGGGGCGAGCAGTTCGGTGATGGGCCGGTGCTCGGCGGCGCCGGCGGGATCCTCGGGCAGGACGACGGTGAGCCGGCCCAGCCGGTGCCGGTAGTCGTAGACGCCCTTGCCGCGGATGGTGACCCGGGTGCCGCCGGCGGCCATCTCCATGGAGGTGGTGGCCTTCGACGTGCCCGCGCCGCCCAGGGTGTCGGCGGCCCGGCGCAGCAGGGCGACCGGATCGCCCGCGCCCTTCACGTCGTCGGCGGCGGCCCGGCTGTCCGAACAGCCCGTGGCACCCGCCGCGAGGCCGAGCAGGACGCCCACCGCGACGACCGTTGCGCCCAGGTGACTGTGCTGTTGCTGCCGCCGATCCATCGCCTGCCTACCCCCAAGCCGGTACGTCCGTCACGGGCCCCAGTCGTTCCGGTTAACGACGGGTAGGGGGGCACCGTCACGCGCGCGGGCGGGCGCACGGACGGCGCGAGGGAAGCGCAGGAGTACCGTTGACGGCGTGGCGCAGCAGGACGGGCCGGAGCGAGTCCGGCGGGAGCACCTCACCTCTACGACGGAACAGGGCCGCTTCTGTGTGGCCCGCTGTGTCTGCGGCTGGCGCGGCCCGGCCCGCAGAGCCCGCAGCCAGGCCCGTACGGACGCGGAGACTCACACGGCCAGTGCGTGAAGGGCGTCCGCCACCAGGTCCCGGTCCCGCGGCTGCGTGAGCCGGCCGCGGGCGGCGGCGGGGGAGAGCCACAGGACGCGGTCGACTTCGTCGTTGGGCGTGAAGCGGCCGGACACCGCCTGGGCCGCCCAGTAACGCACCTGTTTCGGGCGGCCGTTGGCCAGATAGCGCACGGCCGGCAGCTCGGCGCCGGGCTCGGCCGTGTACCCGGTCTCCTCGGCGACCTCGCGCAGCGCCCCGGCGAGCGCGTCCTCACCCCGCTTGAGCTTGCCCTTGGGGTGGGACCAGTCGTCGTACTTGGGTCGGTGGACCAGGCAGATCTCCAGGTCCCCGGCGACCGGCGAGCGGCGCCAGAGCACACAGCCGGCGGCCAGCACCAAGGTGTCGTTCACACCGCCTCCCAGCGGGACGTCAGGGCGCGTTGACGGTCTGCTTCTGCCAGGCCTGCTGGAAGGCGAACCGGGCCGCCTCCACCTCGTGCCGCTGGTCGGCGTGGAGCACCCCGAGCGCGTACGCCGTCGCCGGCGCGATGCGCGGGGTGCGGGCCGCCTGCGCCGCCGCGGCCGCCGCCTCCGAGGCGTCCCGGTGCCGGTTCAGCGCCTGCCCCGCCGACAACAGCCGCACGTCCACCGGCGAGTTGCCCCCGTGGAGCACCTCCTGGGCGTACCGGTGCAGGCGCAGCAGCAGCCGGACCTGGTGCCAGGGGCCGTCCTGGGGGTGCGGGGACGGGTCCGGGGACAGGCCGTGGACCAGGGCCTCCGCGTTGTACGGGTGGCCCGCGGTGACGAGGGGGAGGGCGCCGATGGCGGCCGTCAGCCGTTCCTCCGCAGCGGCTGCCGGCGGGCGCAGGTCGGTCGTCGGGGCGGTGAGGGTGAGGGGCACCTCGCTGGCGAGTACGGCGACCTTGTCGGCCACGGCGTGAAAGCGGCTGGACCCCAGTGCCTGGAGCGCGGTCGAGTGGGCGCGGGTCCGGGCCAGGGTCAGCTGGCGCTCCAGCAGGGCGCCCGCCTTGGCCGCGCCCACGGTGAGGTTGCCGCGCTCCTGCGTGGCCGTCGCGCCGCCCGGACCGCCGGCCGGGAGCGGCGCGGCGGCCAGGGCGGCGTCCACCGCCTGGGCCGGGAGCACGGTCGCCCCCGACAGCCGGTGCAGGGCCAGCAACAGCCGCTCCAGCCGGGCCTCGTAGGCGTGCTCCAGGCCCAACGTGCCGGACAGCCAGGCCAGTTCGGGGCGCATCTCCTCGGACCAGTCGGGGTCGAGGAGGGGCCGGAAGGTGTGCAGGTTGCCGCTGATGCGGCGGGCCGAGCGGCGCAGCAGCTGTGCCGCGTCGACCGACTCCTCCGTGCCGTTCGCCTGATGGGCGCCGCCGGTCTCCCGGTGCAGGCGCAGCGCGCGGAGGAACTCCGTGGCCTGGGCGCGCAGGTAGGCCGCGAGGGACTCTCCTGTCGCCACGTCCGCCGCGGGGTCCGTCGGGTCAAGGTGTTGCTGTGCCACGCCGGCGCCTCCGGGCGTCTATGAGCATCTCCTGGACGTTGCGCAGGGGCTGGCCGTCCGCATCGGTCGCGTGCCGGGTCCACTCGCCGTCGGGGCCGAGGTGCCAGGAGGCCGTGGTGTCGGACATGCCGGTGTCGAGCAGCCGGTTCAGGGCCGCCCGGTGTGCCGGGTCGACGACACGGACCAGGGCCTCGATCCGGCGGTCGAGGTTGCGGTGCATCATGTCGGCGCTGCCGATCCACACCTCGGGCTCCCCGCCGTTGCCGAAGGCGAACACCCGCGAGTGTTCGAGGAACCGGCCGAGTATGGAACGCACCCTTATGTTCTCCGACAGGCCCGGGACGCCGGGGCGGATCGCGCTGATGCCGCGCACCCAGACGTCGACGGGCACGCCGGCCTGGGAGGCCCGGTAGAGGGCGTCGATGACGGCCTCGTCGACCATCGAGTTGACCTTGACGCGGACGAAGGCCGGGCGGCCCGCGCGGTGGTGCTCGACCTCCTTGTCGATCCGGGAGACCAGGCCGTCGCGCAGGGACTTGGGGGCCACCAGCAGGCGGCGGTAGGTCTCGCGGCGGGAGTAGCCGGACAGCCGGTTGAACAGGTCGGACAGGTCCGCGCCGACCTGCGGGTCGGCCGTGAGCAGCCCCAGGTCCTCGTAGAGGCGGGCGGTCTTCGGGTGGTAGTTGCCGGTGCCGACGTGGCTGTAGCGGCGCAGCGTGTCGCCCTCCTGGCGGACCACCAGGGACAGCTTGCAGTGCGTCTTCAGGCCGACCAGGCCGTAGACGACGTGGCAGCCGGCCTCCTCCAGCTTCTTCGCCCACTTGATGTTGGCGTGCTCGTCGAAGCGGGCCTTGATCTCGACCAGGACGAGGACCTGCTTGCCGGCCTCGGCGGCGTCGATGAGCGCGTTGACGATCGGGGAGTCGCCGGAGGTGCGGTACAGGGTCTGCTTGATCGCGAGGACGTCCGGGTCCTCGGCCGCCTGCTCGATGAAGGCCTGCACGGAGGTGGAGAAGGAGTCGTACGGGTGGTGCAGCAGGACGTCCCGCTGGCGCAGGGCGGCGAAGATGTCCGGCGCCGACGCCGACTCGACCTCGGCGAGGTCACGGTGGGTGCCCGCGATGAACTTCGGGTACTTCAGCTCGGGCCGGTCCAGGCCGTGGATGCGGAACAGGCCGGTGAGGTCGAGCGGGCCCGGCAGCGGGTAGACCTCGGCCTCGGAGATCTTCAGCTCGCGGACCAGCAGGTCGAGCACCTCGCGGTCGATGGACTCCTCGACCTCCAGGCGCACGGGCGGCCCGAAGCGGCGCCGCATGAGCTCCTTCTCCAGGGCCTGGAGCAGGTTCTCGGCGTCGTCCTCCTCGACCTCCAGGTCCTCGTTGCGGGTGAGCCGGAAGGCGTGGTGCTCCAGCACCTCCATGCCCGGGAACAGCTCCTCCAGGTGCGCGGCGATGACGTCCTCGACCGGGACGTAGCGGCCGGGGCTGCTCTCCAGGAAGCGGGACAGCAGCGGCGGCACCTTCACGCGCGCGAAGTGCTTGTGGCCGCTGACCGGGTTGCGCACGACGACCGCGAGGTTGAGCGAGAGACCCGAGATGTACGGGAAGGGGTGCGCGGGGTCGACGGCGAGCGGGGTCAGGACGGGGAAGATCCGGTGCCGGAAGAGGGTGAACAGGCTGGCCTGTTCCTTCTCGGTCAGCTCCTGCCAGCGGACGAGGTGTATGCCCTCCTCCGCGAGTGCGGGGGCGACGTCCTCGTGGTAGCAGGCGGCGTGCCGGGCCATCAGCTCGCGCGAGCGGGCCCAGATCATCTCCAGGACCTCACGGGGTTGGAGCCCGGACGCGGAACGGGTGGCGACGCCGGTGGCGATACGGCGCTTCAGGCCGGCGACCCGGACCATGAAGAACTCGTCCAGGTTGCTGGCGAAGATCGCGAGGAAGTTGGCGCGCTCCAGCAGCGGCGTGTTCGGGTCCTCGGCCAGCTCCAGGACGCGCTCGTTGAAGGCCAGCCAGCTGCGCTCGCGGTCCAGGAACCGGCCCGCGGGCAGGGGGGTGCCGTCCCCCGGCGTCTCCTCGTAGTCGTCGAGGTCGGCATCGAGGTCGGGCTCCAGGTCGGAGACCGTGGCGGCGACGGTGTGCGGGCGGTGCGCGGCGATGGAGCCCACGGGGGGCTGCGTCTTCGGATATGAGGTGCGGCCCGAGGGGCTTCCGCCGAGGGCGGCGGTGGGAGACGGGTGGGCCGGTGCCTGGGCGTCTGGCTGACTCATGACCCCATTCTTCCGCGCCATCGGCGTGACGGGCGCGTCGGAACGTGCGGGCGGGAGCGTCACGGCCCCGTTCGGCGCGGCCCCCTCGGGGGGCGGCGAAGGCTCTGGCACGGCGGGCTTCATTGGCCGAGCGTCGCAAGTCTGGCTGAATCAATGGTTACGGCGACATGACGTGCGGGATATCGCGGGGCGGCTCCCGGGGGAGCGCCCCGCCGGGCGGCCCCCTACGACACCTGCCGCCGCAGTACCCGGAAGCACGCGAGGGCGAGCAGACCCGTGACGGCCAGGAGCAGGGCGCTGGTGGTCAGCTGGAGGGGCCAGTAGTGGGAGTAGGGGTGGTAGGTGTCGTAGAACCCGGCGGCCTTGGCGTAGGCCGCGTCGCAGGCCGCCTCGGAGTCGCAAGCGGGCAGCGGCAGGTGGCCGCCGGTGCTGGTCAGCATGCCGTGGTCGACGCCGAGGCCCGCGCCGAGGTCGAGCTGCTGCTGCTTGGCGGCCGTCCGGGTGACCGCCGGCCACAGGTGGGGCAGCAGCTGCTGGGTCGTGCCCCAGATGCCCGACATGAACACCGCGCCGAGGACCAGCGCGGGCAGCGCACGGCGGAGCAGCAGGCCCGCCAGGGCGCCGGCCGCGAGCCCGGCGAGGGCCAGGGCGGCGGTGGTGGGCCCGTTGGCGTGGAAGGTCCCGGTGTCGTACCAGGTCTTGGCCGTGTCGATACGGCCCCGGCCCGCCGCCCAGGCCCGGTGGTGCAGCCAGAACAGCAGGCTCGTGCCGGCGGTGAGGGCGAGGGCGGGGACGGCCAGCCGCACCGCGAGCCAGCGGGCCGGGGAGGTGCCCTGGGTCCAGGCCAGCCGGGCCGTGCCGGACTCCAGCTCGCGGCCGGTCAGCGCGGCCCCGGCCCAGGCGGCCACCAGGAAGGGCAGCACGTTCAGGGCGTAGGTCGTGTAGTTGTACCAGCTCTTGTAGCGCAGGATCGCGGTCTGGTCGTAGCTGCACGGCCGGTTGAAGTCGCAGGCGTCGTAGTGCCGCCAGCCCTCGGCGGCCGCGTCGGCCCACGGGCCGGCCAGGGCGATCAGCAGGCCGGCGACCACGGCGAACAGGCCCGCCCACGCGAGCAGCGCGGGCCGGTGCAGGCGCACCACCCAGCGGGTCATGCGCGGCCTGCCGACGGTCGCTACGGCGTCGACCGGTCCGGTCAGAACAGTCACGCGGCACTCTCCTCGGTGACGGCTTCGGTGGTTCCGGTGGATTCGGCGGCTTCCGCCGTGGCCAGCCCGGGGGCCCCGGGACTGCGCAGGTGGGCGAGGACCAGCTCCTCCAGCGAGGGCACCGAGGTGCGCCAGTCGCCGGCGAGCGGTCCGGCCGGGCGGATCAGCGCGGTGAGCTGGCGGCCGGTGGTGCGGGACTCGACCACGGTGTGCGGGCCGAGGTCGGCGTCGGCCTCGGCAGTGATCCGGCGGTGGGCGGAGCGCAGGTCGTCGATGTCGCCGGCCAGCCGGACCCGGCCGTCGCCGACGAGCAGCAGATGGTCGCAGGAGTCCTCCAGCTCGGCGACCACGTGCGAGGACATCGCGATCGTGGTGCCGTGCTGGGCGGCGTCCGCCATCAGCGTGCCCATCAGCTCGTGCCGGGCGAGCGGGTCGAGGTCGGCCATCGGCTCGTCCAGGAGCAGCAGTTCGGGCCGCTTGCCGAGGGCGAGGGCGAGCGCGACGCGGGTGCGCTGGCCGCCGGAGAGCGTGCGGACACGTGCCTCGGGGTCGAGGGCGCCGCCCGCGACGACCCGCTCGGCGACGGCCGCGTCCCAGCGCCCAGGGTTGAGGTCGGCGCCCATGCGCAGCGTCTCGGCGACGGTGAGCTGGGGGTGCAGCGGCTTGTCCTGGGCGACGAAGCCGACCCGGGGGCGGGCCTGCGCCGGGCTGGTGCCGAGCACGGTCAGCCGGCCCTCGGTGGGCGGGAGCAGCCCGGCGGCGAGCGCGAGCAGCGTCGACTTGCCGGCGCCGTTGGGTCCGACGACGGCGCACACCCGTCCGGCGGGCAGCCGGAAGCCGCACTCCCGCAGCGCCCAGCGTCCCCGCCGGCCGAACCGTTTCCCCAGTGCCTCGGCCCTCAGCGCCGTGTCGGTCATGACGGGTCTCCCTGCGAGTTCGCGGTGTGCTGGGTGTGCTGGGTGTGCTGGGTGTGCTCGGTGTCGCGTCGCGTGCCGTCCGCGGTGACGCGCGTGCCGGGTTCGGCCGCGTGCGCGTCGGGTACGGCGAAGCGCTGGTCGAGTACGGCGGTGAAGAGCGCGGCCACGTCCTCGCGGTCCAGCCCCGCCTCACGCGCCCGGTCCGTCCAGGTCTCCAGCTCGGCGCGGAGCGCGGCGTCGGCGGTCGCGGCGCCGAGCGAGCGCCGGACGAAGGTGCCGAGCCCGCGCCGGGCCTCCACCAGTCCCTCGCGCTCCAGCTCCCGGTACGCCTTCAGGACGGTGTTGGGGTTGATCGCGGTGGCCTCCACGACCTCACGGGCCGTGGGCAGCCGGTCGCCCGGCCGCAGCAGGCCCATGCGCAGGGCCTGCTTGGTCTGCTGGACGATCTGGACGTAGGTGGCGACCCCGCTGTGCCGGTCGATGCGGTACTCGACCACGCCCTCACCACTCTTTCACTAATTGAGTAGTGAAAGGGTGGTGCAAGCCCGGCCGGGAAGTCAAGCGAGGACCTGTAGAACCGACCGAGGATCCGTGGAACCGATCGAGGATCCGTGAACCGATCGCGGGCCCCGGTCCGATGAGGAGACGTGAGCGAGAAGAGAAGCGACGGGGAGCTGCTGCGGGCCATCGCGGCGGACCGGGACCGGCGCGCCTTCGAGGAGCTGTACCGGCGCTACGCGCCGTGGCTGACCGCGCGCCTGCGCGGGCGGTGCGCGGACGCCGGGGTCGTCGACGACGTCGTACAGGAGACGTTCCTCGCGATCTGGCGGGGCGGGGCCCGTTACCGCGAAGAGGGCGATGTGGCGGGGTGGCTGTGGCGGATCGGCTCGCGCCGGCTCATCGACGCGCTGCGCGGCGACGGGGCGCGCGGGCGGCTGCGGCAGGCACTGGCCCGGTTGCGGCACCGGGACGAGGCGTCCGCCGAGGAACGCGTGCTCGCGGGAGTGGAGCACGGGGACCTCGCGGGCGCGCTGGTCCGGCTCTCGCCCGAGCTGCGGGCGGTGCTCCAGGCGACGGTCGTCGACGGCCTGTCCACCCGTGAGGCCGCCGTCCTGCTCGGCATCCCGCCGGGCACGGTCAAGACCCGGGCGATGCGGGCCCGGAAGCAACTGCGGGAGGCACTGGCATGACCGGGTCCCTGGACCGAGCGATCGACGAGGGCTCACGGTGCGTCCGCCGGCCCGGCGGCGACAGGCGGGAGACGAGGGCCGGCACGGCCGGGCGGAGGGCCGGGACCGGGTTCCCGGGCGCAGAGGGCTCGCGGGGTCTGCCGCGGGGCCGTGACGGGCGGGAGGCGCGCGCATGACCTGGCATGTGGCCGAGGACGAGCTGCGGGCCTACGCGCGCGGGGAACTGGCGCCCCCGCTGCTGTGGTCCGCCGACACGCACCTGACCGGATGCGCCGTCTGCCGGGCGCGGCTCGCCGAGGTCTGGGACCCCGGCGCGCTGGACGCGGCCTGGGAGCGGCTGGACGCCGAACTGGACGCGCCGCGGCCGGGCCCGTTCGAGCGGCTGCTGGTCCGCTGTGGGGTGGCCGACCACACGGCACGGCTGCTGGCCGCCACGCCGGTGCTGCGCCGCTCCTGGCTGACGGCGGTGGCGCTGCTGCTGGTGCTGTCGGTGCTGACGGCCCACGGCGTCCACTCGGACACGTTCTTCCTGGCCGTGGCCCCGCTGCTGCCGCTCGCCGGGGTCGCGCTGTCGTACGGGCCCGCGCTCGATCCGACGTACGAGATGACGGTCGTCGCCCCCGTGCACGGCTTCCGGCTGCTGATGATCCGTACGGTCGCCGTGCTCGCCGCCGTGCTCGGCCTGTCGGGCCTGGCCACCCTCGCGCTGCCCGGGTACGGGCTCGGTGCGCTCGGCTGGCTGCTGCCCGCGCTCGCGCTCACCGCGGCCGGGCTCGCGCTCACCCCCCGGCTCGGGCCGGTCGTGGCACCGTCCGCCGTTGGCGGGGGCTGGGTCGTCCTGCTGCTGGCCGCCCGTGTGCACCAGGGGGGCGGCGCCGGGGCGCTCGTCCCCTTCACCGCGGCCGGCCAGGCGGTGGCGGCCGCGGTCGCCGCCCTCGCCGCCGCCCTCCTCTTCGCCGCCCGCGACCGCTTCGACCAGTCCCACCAGACCCGCCAGACCCACCAGTCCTTCCGGAGTGCCGCATGACGACCGTCTCCGCCGCTGTCACCGTCTCCGCCTCCGGGCTGACCCTGCGCTACGGCGCCACCCGTGCCCTCGACGACGTGTCGCTGCGGCTCGGTCGCGGTGTGACCGGGCTGCTCGGGCCCAACGGGGCCGGAAAGACGACCCTGTTGCGGGTGCTCGCCACCTCCGTGCCGGCCGCTTCGGGCGCGTTCACGGTGCTCGGGCACGACCCGGCCAGCGCGCACGGCCGCCAGGAGGTGCGGCGCGCGCTGGGCTATCTGCCGCAGACGCCCGGCTTCCATCCCGACTTCACGCCCTTCGAGTTCGTGGACTACGTCGCGATCCTCAAGGAGCTGACCGACCGCGCCGCCCGGCACCGGGAGGTGCGCCGGGTGCTGGACGAGGTCGGCCTGGCCGAGGTGCGCGGCAAGCGGATCAAGAAGCTGTCGGGCGGGATGCGGCAGCGGGTCGCGCTGGCGGCCGCGCTCGTCGGCGACCCCGGGTTCCTGGTGCTGGACGAGCCGACGGTCGGTCTCGACCCCGAACAGCGCATGCGTTTCCGGGAGTTGATCGCGCAGGCCGGAGAGGGCCGCACCGTGCTGCTGTCCACCCACCAGACCGAGGACGTGGCGATGCTCTGCCACCGGGTGCTGGTCATGGCCGGCGGCCGTGTCCGCTTCGACGGCACCCCCGCCGAGCTGGCCGCGCGGGCCGCGGGCCGGGTGTGGCGCAGTACCGCCCGCGACCCCGGCGCGAAGGCCGGCTGGCGCACCGGCACCGGCGGCTACCGCAACGTCGGCGACCCGCCCGAGGGCGCCGACCTGCTCGAACCCACCCTGGAGGACGGCTATCTGCTCACCCTCGACGGCGACCGCGGCGACCGCGGCGACCGCGGCGACCGCGGCGACCATGGCGACCGGGCGGAGGCGACGGCGTGACCGCGACCGCCCTCACACAGCAGGCGGCCCCCGCCGTCGCACGCTCCGGCCCCCGGAACTCCTGGGCCGCCGTTCTCGCCCTGGCCGCGTTCGAGGCCCGGCGCCTGCTCCTGCGGCTGCCCGTGCTGCTGGCCTTCGCCCTCCACGTCACCTGGATCGTGTGGCGCACACTCCAGCCCCGGGACGACTACCCCGTCCTCCAGGACGCCGACCGCGCCACCCAGGGCGGCCCGCTGCTGGTCGGCCTCGCGGTGCTGCTGTGCGCCAACCGGGCCGTGCTGCGCTCCACACGCCGGGACACCGAACGCCACTTCGCCGTGCTGACGCTCGGTGTGTGGCGCCGTACGGCCGCGCACGCGCTGTCCGTCGTCCCGCTCGCGCTGCTCACCGCCGTGGCCGTGACCGCCCAGTTCACCTGGGAGGCGCTCAAGTCCGGTGCGGTCGGCCGGGGTTCGGTGGCCGAGCTGCTGACCGGACCGCTGGCGGTGCTGCTGTTCGGGGCGGTCGGGGTGCTGCTCGCCCGGCTGGTGACCTCGGCCGTCGCGGCGCCGCTGCTCGTCGTGGTGTTCCTGCTGCTCTTCGTCGGCGGCGCGTTCCCCTCTTCCGGGCAGGAGACCGGGGCCGTGTGGCTGGACCCGGTGGTCACCACGGCCGGCGCCCACCCGTACCCCTCCGACCTGCTGGGCCGCCCCGCCGGCTGGCACGCGCTCTACCTCGCCGGGCTGGCCCTGACCGCGGCGCTGCTCGCGGTGCTGGTCTCGGGCGGCCGCCGGAGCCGGGCCGTGCAGGCGGCCTTCGCCGGTGCGCTGACCCTGGCCGTGCTGGGCGGGGTCGTGCAGACCGGCGGGGTGCCGGCGCGGACGGTCGAGGCCCGTGTCCGAGCCTCGGTCGCTCCGGAGAAGGAGCAGCGGTGCGTGCGGCGCGGGCAGGTGCGGTACTGCGCCTTCTCCGAGTGGCTGCCCCGCGTCGCCGGCTGGGCGCGGGTCGCGGACCGGGTGCAGGCCCTCGCGGGCGGCCCCGCCCGGGGGCGCGACCTGCTCGTACGACAGCGGGTGGACGTCCGCGGCGGTCTCCTTGACGACGCCGCGCTCGCCCCCTCCACCCGCCCCGGCCAGGTGACCGTCGGCACGTCCTGGGGCGGCAACCGGGTGCCGGAGTTCTCCACCGCCGTGGCCGGTGTGCTGGTCGCGGGCGACGAGAAGGCGGCGAGCGTGGTGTGCGACGGCCGGATGGTCACGGTGATGTGGCTGTCCCTCGCCTGGCAGTCCGACCCCGAGTCCGCCCTGCGCGGCGTCCGCCTGGACGACAGCCTCACCGGCTCCGCGATCGTGGTCTCCCGCACCGAGCCCCTGCTCATGACGGCCGGCCAGACCAAGGTCGTCCGCGCCCTGTTCGACCGCCCGTTCTACGGCGTCGCCGCCAGGGTCAAGGCCCACTGGGCCGAGCTGACGACCCCGGGGGTCACGACGGTCCGGGCGGCCGAACTGCTGGGCGTGCGGGCGTCGGTGGGGGCGGACAGGTGCGCGCGGTGACCCCGGCCCGGGGCTCCCGCCCGGGGGTGCGGCCGAGCCGGGCACTGCCGGGTGCGCGGGTCGCCGCGGCCCTGGTCGCCCCCGTCTGGCGCACCCTGCCGTGGCGGACGCTCGGTGCGGCCGCGGCGGTGGGGCTGCTGGTGGTCGGGGCCGGCCGGGCGGTGGGGGCCGGGCCGGTGGAGACCCTGTACGGTCTGCGGGGCGCCGGGCTCGCCCTCGCCCTCGGGGTCGCGTTCCTGCTGGACGACCCCGCCCGGCACACCACGGCCCCGGTACCGGTCCGTCGGGCGGTGCGTACGCTCCTGCGGGCCGCGCTCGTGACGCCCGTCGCGGGACTGTGGTGGGCGGCCGTCCTGCTGCTCGTGCCCGGCACGGTCCGGCCCCCGGCCGGGGACCTCACCCTGGAGACCGGCACCGCCCTGGTCCTCGCCCTCGCCGGGGCCGCCGTCGCCGTACGGTACGGCGACGCCCCCGAGCCCGGCCGGTCGGTCGCCGCCGCGCTGCTCGGGACCGCCGTCCTCGCCCCCCTGCTGCTGCCCGGCCACTGGGCGCTGTTCGTCCCACCGAACGACCCCGGGTGGACCGCGGCCCACGAACGCTGGGCACGGCTCCTGACGGGCGCGGCGGCACTCTGCGCGGCATCACTCCACGAACGCGGCCCCCACGGTCAGAGTCGCTCCGTCACGTCTCCGTGCGGTACATCAGGTCCGTCTCGTACGTCGTGAAGCCCAGGCGTTCGTACACCGACACGGCTGCCTGGTTGTCGGCGTCGACGTAGAGCATCGCCGTCGGCAGACCCTGCGCGGCCAGGTGCCGCAGGCCGATCGTGGTGAGGGACCTGCCGAGGCCGCCGCCCTGTTCGCCGGGGCGCACGCCGAGGACGTACACCTCGCCGAGCTGTTCCTCCGCGTGCACCTTGGTCCAGTGGAAGCCGACCAACTCGCCGCTCCGCTCGGCGAGGAAGAAGCCGGCCGGGTCGAACCATGACTCGGCCTTGCGGTCGTCGAGGTCCCGCTGGGTCAGCGAGCCCTGCTCGGGGTGGTGGGCGAAGGCGGCCGCGTTGACCGTGAGCCACGCGGTGTCGTCCTTGCCGGGCACGAAGGCGCGCACGCTCACGCCCTCCGGCAGCTTCGGGTCGGGCAGCTCCAGACCGGTCAACGGCCGCCGCATCTGGCGCAGTTCGCGGAACAGGGTCAGGCCGAGCACCTGGGCCAGATGCCGGGCGGCGGGGTGTCCGCCGTGCGCCCACACCCGCAGCCGCTTGCCGGACGCGCCGAGCAGGGCGGAGCCGAGCGCCCGGCCGTGTCCGTGCCCGCGGTGCACGGGGTGGACGACGAGTTCGGCGGCCGGCGCCTCCACCGGGTCGGTGTCCTCCAGCTGGGCGTAGCCCACGAGTTCACCGTCGACGGTCAGCAACAGGTGCGAGACGCCCTCCCGGGCTCCCGCCCGCCGCCCACCGCCACCCTCAACGGAGTCGCTACGCGACGCTGTGAAGTTTCGCAGTTGCAGTCGCCCCTGCTCGGACACCGGCTGCTGTCCGTCGGCCCGGACGGCCTCGGCCAGCAGGTCGAGTACGGCATCGGCCTGGTCCGGGGTGAGCGCGGAGTAGGTCTCGATGGAGCGGGCTGGGAAGGCTCGTACGGTGTCGTCGCTGCTCATGGGTACGAGGGTACGGGGCGAGGGTGGCGAAAGGCGCTGACGGCAGCGAGACGACAACGAAGAGAGAGGTCGCGGTCGTGAGCTTCCACAAGATCGTCCCGGTGAGGGGGTTCAGGTGGTCTTCCGCCGGTCGAACGGGATGGTCGCGAGCGTCGGCAGCAGGCCCGCCCAGAACACGATCCGCGGCACGCCCCGCTCGGCCCACGGCACCTGGCTGATCAGCAGCGCGCACAGCATGGCCCACGCGGCCTGGCCGAGCACGATGCGGGGCCAGCGGCGGCGCCGGAGCACGGACCGGAGGTTGTACCGCACGCCCGTGCGCAGCCGTCGGTAGCGCAGCAGGGCGCCGACGGCCCACAGGGCGCCGACGGGCACGAAGTACCACAGCTGTTGCCCGAGCGGGACGGGCAGCTCGCGCGGGGCCTGCCCCTCCTTGGTCCACAGGTCGAGCATGGTGGCGGCGAACCCCAGGCTGAGCACGGCGATCAGGCGCACCCCGCGCAGCAGCCGGTACGTGGCGTGGTCCAGGCCCTGTTGAAGGGCGGAGGAGTCCGGGGCGACGGCGAGCGCGTCGGCGTAGAGCGCGGCGGCCTCGGCGGCCTTGACGCCCGGCGCGGTGGCGGCCTGTCTGGTGTGGTGGGCGAGGGCCTGCGGGTGCCGGGGGTCGCGGCGCAGGATCTCCTGGACCATCTCGTCGACGCGAGCCTGGTCCTTGGCCATGTCCGCGATGCTCCAGCGCACCTCGTAGGGGAAGACCTCCTCGGGCGCCAACCGTACGGCGGTGAGGGCCAGTTCGTCCGACTCGCGCAGGTAGCCGGTCAGGGCCTCCTGGGTGACCGTGCCGCCGGAGGGCGTGCGGGTCAGGGAGCGTATGCGCCACAGCCAGTGCCCGAGCAGCGCGTAGCCGTACCAGTACTGGGGAGCCAGCCGGATGACCTCGCGCAGCGGGGCCTCGGCGTCCACGATGCGGCCGTTGGTCTGGAGGGCGTTCGCGTGCTGGAGGAGCGCGTCGGGGTGCTCCGGGGCGAGGGCCAGCGCCCGCTCGCTCGCCTCCAGCGCCTCGGCCGGCTCGCCCCCCGCGCGCACGCAGCGGGCGAGCCGGATCCAGGCCTCGGCGTCCTCGGGATCCTCTGCGATCCGCCGCCCGAGCAGTGCCTTTGCCTCGTCGTGGCGCCCCAGCTCGTACAGCGCGTCGGCCCGCTCCAGGGCCGGATGCGGACCGGTGCCGCTCACAGCTTCCGCCGCTTCTTCAGATAGGTGACGAGGTCGTCGTACATCCCGCCCTCGTTGGCGAACATGGCCACGTTCCGGGCGGCGGCGAACCACGGCTCGGTGGACGGTACGACGTCCTTCGCGGCAGCCAGCAGGTCCTTCATCCCGATCATCCGCACGGTCCCGGTCCGGGCGGAGTCGAGCAGCGCGCGCTCGGACGCCGCCTCGCAGACATGGGCCAGATCGGCGCCGGAGAGCCCGTCGGTGACCTTGGCGAGCTTGACCAGGTCGATGTTCTCGACCGGCCGTTCCCGCAGGTGGTAGTGGAGGATCGCCTCACGGGCGGGCCCGTCGGGCGGCAGCACGAGCAGGGTCCTGTCGAGCCGCCCGGGCCGGCGCAGGGCGTTGTCGACGTCCCAGGGCACGTTGGTGGCGGCGAGCACGAACACGCCCTCGTTGGCGGCGGATTCGATCCCGTCCAGCTCGGTCAGCAACTGGTTGACGGTGTTGCGCATGCCGCCGTGGAGGGTACGGCTGCGCTTGCCGCCGAGCGCGTCCAGCTCGTCGAGGAAGACGACACAGGGCGCCTGCCGCCGGGCCGTCTGGAAGATCTCGTGCATGTTTCGCTCGGAGTTGCCGGTCCACATGTCGAGCACGTCGTTGACCGACACCGACAGGAAGGACGCCCCCAGCTCCCCGGCGACGGCCCGCGCGATGAAGGTCTTCCCGCACCCCGGCGGCCCGTACAGCAGCAGCCCGCCGCGCAGGCTCTTCCCGTACAGCTTCCGCAACTCGGGATTGCGCAGGGGAGCCAGAAAGGCGGCCTCCAACCGCTCCTTGACCTCCCGCATCCCCCCGACGTCGGCGAGCCGCACACCCCCCGGACGCTCGACGTCCCAGGCCTCGGCGTCCCCCGGGTCGCCTCCCCCGTCCGCCCGCAACGGCTCCTCCGGCTCCGGCTTCCCTTCGACGAACCGCGGCGGCACGACGTCCCCGACCTGCTCCTCGGCGGCCCGCCAGTCGAAACCGGCCCGGACCGAGGGGGCCTGCTGTTGCGGCTGTTGCCGGGGAACCCCCATGGCCCGCGCCATGAGCCGCCGCGCCTGTTCGTCCCCCGGCGCGTTCTGGAGCGCGACCGCCACCTCGGCGACGGCGGCCTCCGACTGCCCCTCGTCCAGGAGCAGTTCGGCCAGGTGCAGGCGGAGCGGCACATCACGCGGAGCGGCGGCGACGGCCGCCCGCAGGCTGCGTATCAGAGGGGAGTCTTCCGGCATGGACCCCACCCTACGGAGCCGCTGTGCGGCTCCTTCCGCCCGGGCCCGGTGATGGCCTGGCGCCGGGGGAGACGACCTCGACGACGAGGGACACGGCGGGGCGCGCACGTTCGGGTGATGCGGGCCGGAAGCCCTGACAGACGAGGCCGCGTCTCCCCCATGGTTGATCTCCCGGCCGAACGGATGGGCGGGGTGCGAACGACTCATGCGGAAGGTACGAGGCGGTTATGGTCGTGGATACAGCGCGTCGAAGGAGGACAGCCAGCATGAGTGCCCACGCTGCGGAGCCCGGTTCTGTCGTCCCCCCCATGCCCGAGCGGACGCCGAAGGCGCTGCGCCGGGCCATCGCCCAGCACACGCCCGAACTCCTGCCGGACTTCGACAGGCACTGGAAGCGGATTGTCGGCGATGCGTACGGCGTAGGCCCTGTCGCCGCGCTTGTGGCCTTCTGGTGGGGCGAGTACGCCATGGCACGGGACCCCGAGCTGGACGCACACGTGCACGATCTTGAACTTCGGGCTGCAGAATCCACAGACGGCGCAGAAGCGAGAGCTCTCCTCGAAGAGGCGTCGAAGATTCGTCACCGGGTCCAGAAGCTGGAACCCGGCGAGTGACCGATGGCTTTATGGGGCCGCCTTGGCAGATGGACTGGCGGCTTGATGCTCGCGCTGCCCTCGAAGCGCTGCCCGCGCATGCGCGGGACATGGTCTACGCCGCACGTGCCGAACTGGTCACGGCGAAGGATCCGTACTTTCGAGGCATCATGACGGACGACTACCTGCCCGATGGAATGTGGGTGCTGCCCGTCCGATCCACTGAGCCAAAGGGCGCCCACGTCTTCTTCTTCGATGACGGCTACGGCTGGCTGAAGTACACCTTCGTACGCCGCACCGAAGACCCCCAGATCACCGTGGAACAGCTCTTCTGGCTGGAGTACGAACCAGCTGTCGAGGACTGACCACCCCGCCGGGCGCCTCCTTCCGGACGCGCCCGGCACCCAGCATCCCGCTCTCAATTGCCCAGCAGTCAGATCTCCGTGGCCTCCGGCGGCGGTGTCGGTGCGCCCGGCAGGCGTATCGTCGCCACCGTGCCGCCGCCTTCCGCGCGGGCCAGGACGACCTGGCCGCCCGCCTGCCGGACCGTGCGGGCGACGATGGAGAGGCCGAGGCCCGAGCCCGGGAGGGCACGCGCGCTCGGGCTGCGCCAGAAGCGGTCGAAGACGTGCGGGAGTTCGTCCTCGGGAATGCCGGGGCCGTGGTCGCGGACGGTCAGCTCGCCGTCGGCCAGCCGCACCTCGACCGTGCCGCCCTCGGGGCTGAACTTCACCGCGTTGTCCAGGATGTTGACGACGGCCCGCTCCAGCGCGGAGGGTTCGGCGCGGACGTACCAGGGCTTCAGGTCCGCCGTGATCGTCAGCTCCGGACCGCGCAGCCGCGCCCGGCGCAGGGCCGCCTCGACGGTGTCCAGCAGCGGTACCACCTGGAGCCGTTCGCCGCGCTGGCCCTCCGAGCGGGACAGCTCCTGCAGGTCGCCGATCAGCGCGGCCAGCTCGGTCATCTGAGCCTTCACCGAGGCGAGCAGGGCCCTGCGGTCCGCCGGCGGGATCGGGCGGCCGGTCTCCTCGCTGCGGGTGAGCAGTTCGATGTTGGTGCGCAACGAGGTCAGGGGGGTGCGCAGTTCGTGGCCGGCGTCGGCGATCAGCTGCTGCTGGAGGTCGCGGGAGCTGGCCAGCGAGGCGGTCATCGAGTTGAAGGAGCGGGACAGCCGGGCGACCTCGTCCTCGCTGTCGTCCTCCACGGGGATGCGGATCGTCAGGTCCTCGGTCCGGGCCACGTGCTCCACGGCCTCGGTCAGCTTGTCGACCGGGCGCAGGCCCGCCCGGGCGACGGCCAGTCCGGCGGCGCCCGCGCCGAGTACTCCTATGCCGGAGACGAGGAGCAGGACGACGGCCAGGTCGTTGAGGGTGCTCTGGGTGCCCTTGAGGGGAACGGCGGTGACGAGACCGACGTTGGGCCCGGGCTGGCCGGTGACACGGGAGGCGGTGGCCCCCATGGGGTGGGTGAGCACCCGCATCTCGTTGCCGTCCGCGTCGGTTCCGTTGCGGAAGTAGAGGCTGTTGACGTTCCCGCCCTTGATCACGTCCTTGTCGTGCCGGGTGACCTTGACCTTCCCGGAGGAGCCGGCGAAGAGGCAGACCTTGCCGTCCTCGGTGACCACCTGGCCGTAGCGGTCCTGGAAGAGGGGGTTGCGCTGGGGTGTCTCGATGCAGTTGGCGAGGGCGTCGTCGACCTGACCGATCTGCGAGGGACCCCGCAAGGACTTCTCCAGATCGGCGTCGACCTGGTCGTACAGCTTCCGCTGCACGATGAACCAGCACGTCACCGACACCGCCGCCACCGCGAACGCCACCGCCGCAGCGACCAGCATCGCCAGCCGGGCCCGGATGGGCAGGGCCCGGTACCGGCGGACCAGCCTCCTCACTCGGCGCCGCCCTGGCGGAGCACGTACCCCACGCCCCGCACCGTGTGCACCAGGCGCGGCTCGCCGCCCGCCTCGGTCTTGCGGCGCAGGTACATGACGTAGACGTCGAGGGAGTTGGACGAGGGCTCGAAGTCGAAGCCCCAGACCGCCTTCAGGATCTGTTCGCGGGTGAGGACCTGGCGCGGGTGCGCCATGAACATCTCCAGCAGGGTGAACTCCGTGCGGGTCAGCTCCACCTGCCGGCCGCCCCGGGTGACCTCGCGGGTGGCGAGGTCCATGCGCAGGTCGCCGAAGGTGAGCGCCTCGTCCTCCTGGACGTCGGGCGAGACCGTGGCCGCGTACGAGCTGCGGCGCAGCAGGGCGCGGATGCGGGCGAAGAGCTCGTCCAGCTCGAAGGGCTTGACGAGGTAGTCGTCGGCGCCGGCGTCCAGCCCGGTCACCCGGTCGCCGACCGTGTCCCGGGCGGTGAGCATGAGGATCGGGGTGGTGTCGCCCGCGCCGCGGATGCGGCGGGCCGCGGTCAGGCCGTCCATGCGCGGCATCTGGATGTCGAGGACGACCAGGTCGGGCTTGTAGGCGGTGGCCTTCTCCAGCGCGTCCGCGCCGTCGACGGCCACCTCCGTGTCGTACCCGTCGAACGCGAGGCTGCGCTGCAGCGCCTCGCGTACCGCCGGCTCGTCGTCGACGATCAGGATGCGCTGGGGGTCACGGTCGCCTTCGGCGGGGCTCATCGCTCGCGATTCCTCGGGTACGGGTCCTGTTCGGACGGGGACTGTCTCTCAGCGTGCCACGTTCAGGCCCGTACCGCGGTCAGGCGGTTCAGCGGGACCTTGCGGCGGTGGGTGCGGACGGCGGGGGTGCGCAGGCCCATCAGCTCGGGGACCGGTGTCACGACGACCTCCGGGGCGCGGGGCTTCGGGATCGGCAGGTGCAGATCGCGGGCGATCGAGAGCGCCAGGGTGATGTCGGCGGCGTGACGGCCGGTGATCTGGTGCGCGTGCGAGACATGCGTGATCATGACGTACTCCCTGCTGACGTGCTGACGTGCTGACGTGCCGGTGGAGCTGTTAGCCGTTGGACCCCGACCGCAGCTTGGCGAGGTCGGACTTGACGGTGTTGATCGGGATCGCGAAGCCGAGGCCGATGCTGCCCGCGTCGGAGGACGACGAGGACTGCTGGCTCGACGAGTACATCGCGGAGTTGATGCCGATGATGTTGCCGCTCGCGTCGATCAGCGCACCGCCGGAGTTGCCGGGGTTGAGGGACGCGTCGGTCTGGATGGCCTTGTACGTCGTCGTGGACGAGCCGGTGTCGCCGTTGAACTGACGGCCGCCGAACTGGAACGGCCAGTTTCCGTCGCCGCCCTGGTTCTGGCCCTGGTTCTCCTCGGTGGAGACGGTGACGTTCCGGTTCAGGGCGGAGACGATGCCGCTGGTCACGGTGCCGGTCAGGCCCTCGGGGGAGCCGATCGCGACGACCGCGTCGCCGACCTGGATGCCGCTGGAGTTGCCGAGCGCGGCCGTCTTCAGGCCCGAGGCGCCCTGGAGCTTGAGCAGCGCCAGGTCCTTGGAGCTGTCGGTGCCGACGACCTGGGCCGTGTAGCGGCTGCCGTCGCTGGTGCGCACCTTGATGGACTGCGCGCCGGAGATGACGTGGTTGTTGGTGACTATCTCGCCGTTCGACGTGATGACCACGCCGGAGCCGGTGGAGGAGCCGCTGTCGAGGGTCGCGTTGATCTCGACCACGCTGGGGCTGACCGCGGCGGCGATCGCGGCGACGTCGCCGCGCTTGCTCGAGGGCACCACGTTGGTCGCCGTGGCGCTGGAGGAGACCGTGTCCTTGCCGGTCAGCTCCTGGAAGGCGTAGGCGGTGCCGCCGCCGACGGCCGCCGCGACGATCGCGACCGCCGCGAGCAGGGCGACCGGGCCACGGCCCCGCCTGCGGGGCGCGGGCTCCGGAGCGGCCACGGCCGTCGTCACCGGCTGGTACGGCGGCGGGGGCGGCCACTCGGGGTTCACAGGAGCGGAGTAGTGGTGCTGCTGCGTCTCATTGCCCTGGCTCTCGGTCATGCAAAGAGAATCCCCCGCGAACGTGAGAGCTTCCTGAGTGCTTGCTGAGAAGCCCGGCAGAACCGCGTTTGCCCGATATAAAGAAGCTTCTCGCAGCTCGCGCGGGCTTCTCAGACGGGCTTCAGGAAGCGGCCGGCGTCTCCTGGCAGCCGCAGCTCGTGCGCACCACCAGCCGCGACGGGAACGTCCTCAGCCGCTCCCGGCGCGAGCCCGCCACCCGGAGCCCGTCGTCCAGGACCAGGTCGACCGCCGCCCGGGCCATCGCCGAGCGGTCCGAGGCGACCGTGGTCAGCGGCGGGTCGGTGAGCGCGGCCTCCTTGATGTCGTCGAACCCGGCCACCGCCAGCTCGCCGGGCACGTCGATGCGCAGCTCGCGCGCGGCCCGCAGCAGGCCGATCGCCTGGTCGTCGGTGGAGCAGAAGATCGCGGGCGGCCGGTGGGGCCCGGACAGGACCTCCAGGCCCACCCGGTAGGCGTCGTAGCGGTTGTACGGCGCCTCGAACAGCCGGCCCTCGGTGCTCAGGCCCGCCTCGGCCATGGCCCGCCTCCACCCCTCGACGTGGTCGGAGACCGGGTCGCCGACGGCCGGCGTCTCCGCCGTCCCGCCCAGACAGGCGACGTAGTCGTGCCCGTGCTCCAGCAGATGGCGTACGGCGAGCTGGGCGCCGCCCAGGTCGTCGGTGACCACGGCGACGTCGTCGATGGCCTCGGGCCGCTCGTGCAGCAGCACCACCCGGGCGTCCCAGGCGTCGATCTCGGCGGCGGCCAGGTCGTTCAGGGCGTGGCTCACCAGGATCAGGCCGGACACGCGCATGCCCAGGAAGGCGCGCAGATAGTGGACCTCGCGCTCGCCGATGTAGTCGGTGTTGCCGACGAGGACCATTTTTCCGCGCTCGGAGGCGGCCTGCTCGACCGCGTGCGCCATCTCGCCGAAGAACGGCTGGCGGGCGTCCGGGATGATCAGGCCTATGAGATCGGTGCGGCGCGATGCCATGGCCTGGGCGACCCGGTCGGGCCGGTACCCCAGCTCCTTGATCGCCGCGAGGACACGCTCGCGCGTGGCCGGGGCGACCGGCCGGGGTCCGTTGTTGATGACATAGCTGACCACGGCGGTGGAAGTCCCCGCCAGCCGCGCCACATCATCCCGAGTCACCTTGGCCACGCGCGGAGTCTACGCGGATGGACCCACTCTGGGCAGGGCGTATCAGTGCTCGGATGGTGCCCCGAGGTGCGGGGACTGTGCGGGGACTACGCGTCGGCGTGGACGTCGGCGCCGTCCCGGACGGCCGTCTCGGCCGTCTTGTCCGGATCCTCCGCCTTTGCCTGTCCGGCCTTGGCCTTGGCCTCCTCGGCCGCCTTCTCGGCGGCGCGCTCGACCTTCTCCGGGGTGACGAACCGGTAGCCGACGTTCCGTACGGTGCCGATCAGCGACTCGTGCTCCGGGCCGAGCTTGGCCCGCAGCCGCCGTACGTGCACGTCGACCGTGCGGGTGCCGCCGAAGTAGTCGTAGCCCCAGACCTCCTGGAGGAGCTGGGCGCGGGTGAAGACGCGGCCCGGGTGCTGGGCGAGGTATTTCAGCAGCTCGAACTCCTTGAAGGTGAGGTCGAGCACCCGCCCCTTGAGCTTGGCGGAGTACGTGGCCTCGTCCACCGAGAGATCGCCGTTGCGGATCTCCATCGGGGAGTCGTCGCCCACGATCTGCTGGCGTCCCGTCGCGAGCCGCAGCCGCGCCTCCACCTCCGCGGGACCGGCGGTGTCGAGGAGGACGTCGTCGATGCCCCAGTCGGCGGTGACGGCGGCGAGCCCGCCCTCGGTGACGACGAGGATCAGCGGACAGCCGGGGCCGGTGGACCGCAGCAGCTGGCACAGGCTGCGCACCTGCGGCAGGTCGCGGCGGCCGTCGACGAGGATGACGTCGGCACCCGGGGTGTCGACCAGGGCGGGCCCCTCCGCCGGGGCCACGCGCACGTTGTGCAGCAGCAGGCCGAGTGCGGGCAGCACCTCCGTCGAGGGCTGGAGGGCGTTGGTCAGGAGCAGCAGAGAACTCATACGTCTGGTTCCTCCTCGGGTCCCCGCGAGGACTGTGCGGACGGGCACTGCTCTGCGATCCCGAAGGCCCCGTACACGGCCACGGGCCACCTGGGGTTTCCCGTTTCGTATACAACGCTTCCGAAAGCACAAAAGGACCCGGGGGCTTCGCTGCCCGAGTCCTCTGCCCAGCAGAATAGCCCACATGAGGAACCGTTCGGCAGGTCAAGTGGCGCATTCCACCGTTCGTCCGAATCCCGAGACACGCAGACAGGAAGCTTTCCGGACGTTCTTGCACACCACCGACGGAATTCCGGTCGATTCCGTATACGATCCGGGCGCCGTTGTATACGAAAGCCCGGAATCCCTGCCCGACACCTCGGGTACGCCCGCCCGTGACCTCGTGTTCGTGATCGCCCACGGGTTCACCGGGGACGTGGACCGGCCGCACGTACGAAGGGTGGCGGGCGTCCTCGCGCGTTACGGCGCCGTCCTCACCTTCTCCTTCCGCGGCCACGGACGCTCCGGCGGCCGCTCCACGGTCGGCGACAAGGAGGTGCTCGACCTCGCCGCCGCCGTCGACCGGGCCCGCTCCCTCGGGCACGCGCGCGTGGCGACCGTCGGCTTCTCCATGGGCGGCTCGGTCGTCCTGCGCCACGCGGCCCTGTACCCGCGCACGGTCGACGCGGTCGTGTCGGTCAGCGCCCCCGCCCGCTGGTACTACCGCGGCACCGCCCCCATGCGCCGGCTGCACTGGCTGGTGACCCGCCCCGAGGGCCGCCTGGTCGGCCGGTACGGCCTGCGCACCCGCATCCACCACCGCGACTGGGACCCGGTCCCGCTCTCCCCGGCCGAGTCGGTCCCGCTCATCGCCCCCACACCCCTGCTCGTCGTCCACGGCGACCAGGACGGCTATTTCCCCCTCGACCACCCCCGGATGCTCGCCGAGGCGGCCGCTGACCACGGGGAACTCTGGGTGGAGCACGGCATGGGCCACGCCGAGCACGCGGCCGACGACGCGCTGCTGGCCCGGATCGCGGACTGGGCTGTCGGCGCGGCGGGCTAGCCTGACACCATCTGTATCCCTGTCTTTAGTCTTTTCCCGTCCTTCTCTTGCCGTCGATTGAGGAACGAGATGCCCAAGGTCACGGTGCGCTACTGGGCCGCCGCCAAGGCCGCGTCCGGCGTCGCCGAGGAGCCGTGCGACGCGGACACGCTGGCCGACGCGCTGGCAGCCGTGCGCGCGCGACACCCCGGTGAGCTGACGCGTGTGCTCCAGCGATGCTCCTTCCTCATAGACGGTGACCCCGTCGGGACCCGCGCGCATGAGACGGTACGGCTGGCCGAGGGCGGCACGGTCGAGGTGCTCCCGCCGTTCGCAGGAGGATGAGGCGCGATGAGCGACCAGCCGCATGAGGGGTACGGGCCCTATGACCCGTACCACCAGCAACAACAGCAACCACAGCAGCAGGAACAGCAGCAGTGGCAGGCCTACGACCAGTACGGGCAGTACGGGCAGCAGGCGGGCTACGACCCCCAGTCGACCCAGCAGTGGCAGGGCCAGACGTGGGACACGCAGACGCACGCGCACACGTACCCGCCGGCGCAGCCATACGAGGGCCAGCAGCAGTACCAGCAGCCCCAGCCCCAGCACTATCAGCAGCAGCCCGCGTACTCCGGGCCGTACGCGCAGCCGCAGCCGCAGCCGCAGCCGCAGCCGCAGCCGGTGCCGGAGCCGAAGGCCGCGCCCGCGCCCGTGCCCGAGCCGGAGGCGGAAGCGGAGGGGGAGCCGGAGTACGGTCCGGCCACGCTCGGCGGGAACGCCCGGCTCACGGACGCCCAGCGGGCGCGCCTGGAGGGCCGTTCGCCGGTCATCGAGCCCGGCATGCAGCCGGCGCTGCTGACCGCCGTCCTCGGCCTGCTCCTGGCCGTGACGGCGCCGATCGCTTCGTACGCCCTGGTCGTCCCGCTGGTCGTGCTCCAGGCCGTGACGGCGGCGGGCTGGTTCCGGCTGAACGGCATGTGGCCCGCCCGGCAGGGCATCGCGCTGGCCTTCGCGGGCGGCCTGACGGCCGACGCGGCGGTCCTGGTCGCGGGCCGGGACAACGCGCCCGCCGCGATCCTCGGCCCCCTCGGCGTCTGGGTCCTGCTGTCCCTGGTCCTCCAGCTGCGCTCGCACGCCTCGCCGGACGAGCGGATGTACGGCCTGATGGCCACGGTCGCCTCGGCGTCGCTGACCGTCCTCGCCACCGGCTACCTGGGCGCCGACACGCACGCGGTGTCGGTCGGCGCGGCGGCGGTGGCTGTCGCGGTCCTGGCCCGGGCGCTGCCCCTGCCGACCCCGGTCTCGGTCGTGGTCTCCCTGCTGGCGGCGGCCGGCGCGGGCATCGCGGTGGGCGGGATGACCCACTTCGGCACGCAGGGCGCCGCCCTGGGCGCGGCGGCAGCGGCCTGTGCCCTGATCGGCCACCGCGTCGCCAGCTACGACTACCCGTCCCGCTTCGTGCACTTCACGGCCGGCGTCGCGCTCCCGCTGTCCGCGGCGGCCCCGGTGGTGTGGGCCCTGGGCCGCGCACTGGGCTGAGCAGGCCGAGCAGACCGAAGGGCCGTACCCCGTGGCGTCCAACCCTGGGGTACGGCCCTTCTGTCCGTCACTCAGCCGTCACCGAGCCCTCGGCTCGCTCAGACCGCGATGGCGACCTCGGCCAGCCCACCCTGCTGGGCCACGACCGTGCGGTCGGCGGAGCCGCCCGGCACCAGCGCCCGCACGGTCCACGTGCCCTCGGCCGCGTAGAACCGGAACTGGCCGGTCGCCGAGGTCGGGACCTCGGCCGTGAACTCGCCGGTCGAGTCCAGCAGACGGACGTAGCCCGTCACCGGCTCGCCGTCGCGGGTCACCTGACCCTGGATCGTGGTCTCACCGGGCTTGATCGTCGAGGCGTCGGGGCCGCCGGCCTTCGCTCCGCACATGTCGTCTCTCCAGAAGAAGGGGATGTCTTACTTGTTGGCGCCGAGCTCGATCGGCACGCCGACGAGGGAGCCGTACTCGGTCCAGGAACCGTCGTAGTTCTTGACGTTCCGCACGCCGAGCAGCTCGTGCAGCACGAACCAGGTCAGGGCCGAGCGCTCACCGATGCGGCAGTACGCGATGGTGTCCTTGGCGAGGTCCACGCTCTCCTCGGCGTAGAGCTCCTTGAGCTCCTCGTCCGACTTGAAGGTGCCGTCGTCGTTGGCGTTCTTCGACCACGGGATGTTGCGCGCGCTCGGCACGTGGCCCGGGCGCTGCGACTGCTCCTGCGGCAGGTGGGCCGGGGCGAGCAGCTTGCCGCTGAACTCGTCGGGCGAACGCACGTCGACCAGGTTCTGCGAGCCGATCGCGGCGACGACGTCGTCACGGAAGGCGCGGATCGAGGTGTCCTGGGCCTTGGCCTTGTAGTCGGTCTTCGCGCGCTCGGGGACCTCGTCGCCGGCGACCAGCTCGCGGGCGTCCAGCTCCCACTTCTTGCGGCCGCCGTCGAGGAGCTTGACGTTCTCGTGGCCGTAGAGCTTGAAGTACCAGTAGGCGTACGACGCGAACCAGTTGTTGTTGCCGCCGTAGAGGATCACCAGCGTGTCGTTGGCGATGCCCTTCTCCGACAGCAGCTTCTCGAAGCCGGCCTGGTCGATGAAGTCGCGGCGGACCGGGTCCTGGAGGTCCTTGGTCCAGTCGATGCGGATCGCGTTCTTGATGTGGTTCTTCTCGTAGGCGGACGTGTCCTCGTCCACCTCCACGAGGGCGATGTTCGGGTTGTCCAGGTTCTCCTGGACCCAGTCGGCGTCTACGAGGACGTCGCTGCGGCTCATGCTCTTTCTCCTCCGGGGCAGTCGCGGCGGGGCGTGCAGAAGTAGAGAGGGCGCTCCCGAAAAGGGCCGGGCGGCGCACGGGTGCCCTTACCAGCAGGGCGGCTGAGGGATGCGGAAGTGGGTCACTTCCACTCAGAAGGGGCGACAGAGCATGGCGGCAACGCGGCACAGGTCCACTGCCCGCCGCTTCGTGAGATCCGCCTGTCGCTTCATGGCCCCGATCGTAGGGACGTCCGGGCGCGCGTGTCACCGGTGTGTCGTATGGCGAGACGCGATCGTCCGGATGGTGGGACGGGAAGAGCGCCCGGGGCAGGCGGCGGTGGCCTGCGGGCGCTCGAGCGGGTGACGCATCTACGGTGCGGACGTGGCCGTCTCGCCAATCGGACGAAGTCTGTCCATCGCGGTGTTCCGCAGGTGTTCCGCGGGTGCCTCTACCCCGCCAACCGGACGTCCGAACCCTTCACGCTGATCCGCACGCCGTCCGGCGCGGCCTGGACCTTGTCCAGCTTGATGCCGCCGGGCAGCTGGTTGATGGCCTGGCTGAAGTCGGTGACGTCGCGGACGCGGTTGTCGGCGGCGGAAATGGCGGCCAGCTCGGGCAGGGAGTCGGCGTGGACCTCGACCTTGTTGTTCACGACGGCCACGGAGCTGAGCACGGACGTCGTCTGGTCGACCGGGATGGACAGGAACGAGCCGGTGATGTGGATCGCGACCTTGATCTTGCCGTTGCCGCCGTCGGACAGCCCCACGACCTGGGCCTGGACCCCCGGTACGACCTCGGTCGGCTGGGACTTGGAGGTCTTCAGCAGCTCGGCGTAGGAGACGGTCGCGGTGCCGGTGGCGCTGTCCGCGGTGGCGGAGCTGTAGTCGCCGGAGAAGGAGACGCCCTTCATGTCGGCCTTCAGGTCGTCGATCCGGATCGTCGTGCCGTCGGTCCCGGTGGCCGCCTGGTAGTCCTTGATCCCGACCTGGACGTCGTCCAGCGACCCGCCCGCGAGCTGGGTGAGGAACGGGAACCCCTCGATGCTGACGTCCGGCGTCGAGGCCAGCTTCTCCGTCGACTTCAGCTTGTCGGCGGCCTTCCCCTCGGCGAAGTGCACGGCGACCCGGTCCACGATCACGAACAGCCCGCCCAGGATCACGACGAGGATCAGGAGTATTCGCAGGGCGCGCATGTGGTGGTTCTCCCCGAGGGTCGGTGTCGTTCGTCCGCTGCCGTACGGCCGTACGCCACGGTAACCCTGCGGGGTGGGGCCGGGCGGGCTTTGTCGATCACTTGTGACAGGGGCCGCTCGGAGCCCCGCGACCTACCCTGGAGGCATGTACGCGCGGCGGCGGCACGTCTACTTCGCGATGATGGGCGTCTGTATCGGGCTTTTCGTTCTGGCCTGGGGAGTCGTCCGGATCTGGTCTGTGCCGGCGGCCGTCGGCATGTGCGTGGTGGCCATGGTCATTCCGCCGGTCGCGGCGATGATCGCCAACCGCCGGGGCCCGGAGGACCGTTGGTGGGACGATCCGTCCGGGGACCCGAAGTCCGACGAGTGGTGGGACGAGCTGGACGGCAAGAAGCGCCCCCGGCAGTGAGCCGTCAGTACACGAGGGCCTGGGCGCCGTCGGCGAGGGCCTCCTGCACGAAGACCTGCGCGCCCGCGATCCGTACGCCCTCGATGACGTCCTTCTCGGTGATCTCCCGCCGGGCCGCGCACTGCGTGCACAGCGTGAGGCGTCCCGCGGCGAGGATCGCGTCGATCAGATCCGGCAGCGGCGCGGAGTGCGGCAGCTCGAACTCCGCGGCCCGCCCCGGCAGCGCGAACCAGGACGACTCGCCGGTCAGCCACAGCGAGACCTCGACGCCGCTGGCCACGGCCACCGCCGCCACGGTGAACGCCTGCGAACAGCGCTCGGGCGCGTCCGCCCCGGCCGTCACCTTGATCACGAGCTTCTTGGTCATACGGGAAGCGTAGCCGCGACGACGACGGTGACGATCAGCGTGGCGACACAGAGCACGGTGAGCACCCCGCTGACGGTGGCACCGTCCACCGACCGCCTCCGCCTCCGGCGCCGTTGCTCCCGGGCCCGCTCGGCGAAGTACGGATGGAAGGGCGGCAGCGCGTAGGCGGGCGGGACGGACCCCGGGTCCCGGGGCGTACGTCCCTCCTCCTGCCACCGCCTGCACTCCTCGTACGGCAGTCCCGTCATGCCCGGTGCTCCCTGCGCTGGTGCTGGCGCAGCAGGACGTTGGCGTCCACCTCTGCGCTCCGGTCGTACGTCGCCTGCGCGGCCTCCCGTCGGTTGGCCAGCTCCGCGCAGGCGGCGCAGCCGGGGACGGGGCTCGGTGGCCGGGTGATGTCGATCATGGGTCGGCTCCTTTCTCCGCACGCCTGCGCGCAGCGCGAGGTGAGCGCTACGCTGCGTGTTCGGGCGGCGTGACGAGCATGACGCAGAGAAACGGCATCCGGGCTGTTGAGAGGCTCAACTTCCACGCTGGGACTGCCAAATTCAACAAATTCAACAGGAGCGCGATGCCGCAGCGGCTGGTGATCACGGGACGGAGTCAGGAGCCACGGGGACGCTTCGCGGAGGAGTTACGGCGCCTGCGGAGCGAGCGTGGCCCGAGCCTGCGGGACCTCGCGAAGGAGGTGGGCTGGGACGCGTCCCTGTTCAGCAAGATGGAGAGCGGACGGACCCTGGGCGGCCCGGAGGTCGTCCAGGCGCTGGACCAGTACTACGGCACACCTGGACTGCTGGTCACGCTGTGGGAGTTGGCGGTGGCGGATCCGACGCAGTTCAAGGAGCAGTACCGGAGGTACATGCTGCTGGAGTCGGAGGCGGTGAGCCTGTGGCACTACGGGGTCAGCATCCTGCCCGGGCTTCTCCAGACAGACGGGTACGCCCGTGAACTGCTTGCGCTGGGAGGCGCCAAGGGCGAGGAGTTGGACCAGCAGGTTGAGGCCCGCACGAGTCGGCGGGAGTTGTTGGAGGGTGTTGACGCCCCGCCGTTTCGTGCTCTCCTCGGCGAGGCCGTGCTGCGGACGCCACTGCGGGATCCGAGCGAGTGGCGGGTGCAACTGGAGAGCCTGCTGGAGGCGTCGGAGCGGCCTCACGTCACGATCCAGGTGCTGCCGCAGCACGTCGGGCTGCACGGTCTGGTGAGTACAGCGGTGATGTTTCTGCGGATGCCGGGCGGGCGGACAGTGGCATACACGGAGAATGCCCACCGCGGTGAACTGGTCGAGGAAAACGCGTCTGTTGAGCGGCTCCACCGTGCGTACGATGCGATGAGGGACGTGGCCTTGATCCCGGCCGAGTCGCGGAAGTTCATCATGCGGATGTTGGAGGAAATGCCGTGCGAGTCATCGACCTGACCGGCGTGACGTGGCGCAAGAGCAGCTACAGCAACCCGGACGGTGGCGAGTGCGTCGAAGTCTCCGACGATCTCCTGACCCGCGCGCGCTGGCGCAAGAGCAGCCACAGCAACTCCGACGGCGGCCAGTGCGTCGAGGTCTCCGGCGACTTCCTGACCGGCGGGGACTGGCGCAAGAGCAGCTACAGCAACCCGGACGGCGGCGCCTGCGTCGAAGTCGCCGACAAGATCCCTTCCGTCATCCCCGTCCGTGACAGCAAGGACACCACCCGTACCCCCCTCCTCCTCGGTGCGCTCGCCTGGAAGGCGTTCGTCGACGACGTCAAGCGCTGAATCGTAATCAAACCCAGCTACAACTCCGTGTGCATGCCATGAGTCTCCTGTGGAGCGCGGGTGGGCAACCCGCGCTCCCATCCTGTAGGGAGACGTCTTGGAATCACCTGAAAGACCGGGGCGCCGGGGCCGGACCGCCGCGCTGATCGCGGGGGCCGCCGGGCTCGGTGTCGTCGCGGGGGTCTGCACCGGATACGTCATCCAGGCCGGTCGGCCGCCCACGAAGCTGCCCTCGCTGTCGCAGCCCGTCGTCGCCCAGGCCAAGGGCACTGTCGAGCCCCTGTCGGCGGCGGACGACCGCCGGGTGAAGACCGACGGCGACCTGCGCAAGCTGCTGCTGAAGCGGCCCGAGGGCGCGCGGGCCACCGATTTCGGGAGCTCCGACGGCTGGATGGACCTGGCCGACTACGCGAGCGACTTCAAGAAGCCGACCGGGGCCTTCAAGGACGAGCTGCAGAGCGAGTTCCGGCGCGCGGCCCAGACCACGTGGCAGACCGGCACGTACACGGTCGAGATACGGCTAGTCCAGTACCACCAGGTGTCGGCGCCCGGCGCCGCCAAGCGCGTGGAGGAGCAGCGGTACTGGGCCGAGCGGGAGCCGGACACCAACAGCTCGCCGCTGCCCGGCACCGGCGACGGCATGGTGTACGTGCACCGCACGCCGAAAGCCGCGAGCGGCTACCAGCCGGAGTACTCGGCCGAGGCGCTCGCCTCGCGCGGTGACATCTACATGGACGTCTGGATCAGCGACACCCAGCCGATCCCCGAGAACAAGATCATGGAACTGGCGGAGCGGCAGGTGGCCCAGCTGTGAACGAGTCCGTCAACGAATCCGCCGAGCCCGAGGCGTCGCCCGCACCGGCCGTACCGGCCCCCGCGCGGCGGCCCGTCGGCCGGACCGTCGCCGTCGCGCTGCTGGCCCTCGCCGTCGTCGGCGGGGTCGGGTTCACCGCGGTGACGGTCGCCGGTGCCGACCGGGACCCCGGCAAGCCCGTCTTCGCGTTCCCCAAGGCCTCCGAGGGGGGCGGGAGGGGCGAGAGCCTCCAGAACGACCAGCAGGGCAGGGACGTCTCGGGGCTGCGTGGCCTGCTGATGCCGTACGAGTGGGGCGGGTCCCACGGCTACGCCCAGGGGCCGGACATCGGCGAGTTCGGCCCCGATGTCGCGCTCGACGGACGCGAGGCCACCGCACTGCGCAAGCAGGAGATCCACGGCCTGCCGCCGACGACCCGGCGGGCACTGGACCAGGTGATCGACAAGGAACACATCCGGGGCATGGCGATGCGCAGCTACGCCCCGTTCAACAACGAATACGGGGGCCTCGACAAGCCCTTCACGCTCACCTTCGAACTGGTCCGGATGGCGAACCGCGACTCCGTACGCGAACTCTCCACCGGCCGGAACAAGTTCTTCGACGCCCTCGGGGTCTTCCCCAGGGGGCCGGAGATCCCGGGCCACAAGGAGGCGGCCTGCTTCCGGATGCCCAGGACGGGAGACGCGAAGATCGACCGCATGGTCTGCTCCGCCTCGGTGGGCGACGTGCTCGTCACGGTCAACGCGGCCGGGACCCGCCCGCTCGACACCGACGCCATCGCCGTCTTCGTCGGCAGACAGCTCGACCGCATCAAGGACAAGGACCCGGGGAAGGCCGTATGAGCGAGCAGCAGATTCCCGTCGCCCCCGCGCTTCCGGAGCCGGAGCCCGCGACGCCCGCGACGCCCGCGGCGCCCGCGGGCAAGGACCGCCGGGTCCTGCGGGCCGTCCTGCGCTGGACCGCGGCCCTCGCGGTCTTCGCGGTGGCCGGCACGTCGACGGCGTACGGCGTGACCCGCCTGGAGCGCACCGACCTCCCCGGCCTCGCCACGCGCCCGGACGGCCGCTGGGCGTACCCGACGATCGTCCACCCGCCGCTGCCCGCCGCCCGCCCGGCCCCTTTCGCCCACGGCAACGTGGCCAACATCCACTACGCCGACCTGCGCAAACTGGTGCTGCCCGGGCCGAAGGGCGCCAAGGCCGTCCCGGTGCTCGCCGGCGACCACGGATGGACGAAACCGGACGTGTTCCTCGCGGAGTACGCGAGCAAGGACGACCGGGACGCTCTCCGGGACGAGCTCACCGACCACGGCCTGCGGCACATAGCCGCCCGAGGCTGGACCATGCCGGACGGCACCCGGACCCGGATCTACCTGCTCCAGTTCGAGACCGGGCTGATCGCCGGCGAGGTCCAGCAGGACGAGTTCACCGGCTACGACGACCCGACGCGCGCCCTGCGCGGGGCCGCCGTCAACGCGATGGACGAGTCGTACCCTGCGGCCGCCGCCGACGAGAACGGCCTCGTGGAGGAGTACGCCGAGAAGAAGCCGTACGGTGCCGAGCAGGTGCGGCAGGCCTACATCACCTCCGGCGACGTCATCGCACTCGTGGTGCAGTCCCGCGCGGGTGGTGCGAAGGAGATCCCGTTCCAGCAGACGGTGGTCCTGCAGCAGCAGCTGCTCAGCTGAGGACCCGGTCGGCGCACCTCCGCAAGAGGGCCGGGCACCGGCCGCGTAAGCTGAGCCCCGGCTCTGTCGTACGCCCACCCTCGCTCAAGGAGCACCCGTGGAGATCTTCTTCGAAACCCTGCTGGTTCTGGTCTGCGTCGGCGTGCTCGCCTTCGCCGCTCTGGCAGTGAAGAAGCTGTACCAGGGCCAGCGCTGAACCTCACCTAGGAAAGCTTTCCGCTCATGATCGAGATCCCGTCCGACCTGCACAAGGACCTCGTCCCGCTCGCCTTCCTGCTCGGCAACTGGGCCGGCGCGGGCGTGCACGACTTCCCGGGCTCGGAGAAGTGCAACTTCGGCCAGGAAGTCAGCTTCAGCCACGACGGACGGGACTTCCTCGAGTACCACTCCCGCACCTGGGTGCTGGACAACGACGGCAACAAGGTCCGCCCGCTGGAGTCGGAGTCGGGCTTCTGGCGGATCGACGCCGACCGCAAGGTCGAGGTGACGATGACCCGCGACGACGGCGTCATCGAGATCTGGTACGGCGAGATGGCGGCCAAGAAGCCGCAGATCGACCTGGTCACGGACGCCGTCGCCCGCACGGCCGCCGCCCAGCCGTACAGCGGTGGCAAGCGGCTCTACGGGTATGTGAAGAGCGACCTGATGTGGGTCGGCGAGAAGCAGACGCCCGACGTCGAGCTGCGCCCCTACATGTCGGCCCATCTGAAGAAGGTCGTCACCCCGGAGGACGTCGAGCGCTGGGCCAAGGCCCTCCCCGACGACATGCCGGACGACGGCATCGCGTTCTTCAAGTGACCAAGGCGGTGTGAGGGCCCTACCTGATCACACGCGTCCCAGCAGTCCACCCGCGAGGCCGCCGACGAGACCGTCCTCCGCGTCCATGTCGTCGTCGGCGGACTTCTGCTTCGGGTCGTGCCCGGGGTGGTTGCGGTGGGGGTCGGGCCGGGACCAGATGTCCCCGGCGGCGGGCTGGTCGTCGGCCGTGGGCCCGGGGCGGGCGGCCGCCGCGGTCACGCCGAGCGTGGCGAGCAGGACAGGGGTGGCGACCGCGAGGGCCAGGACTCTGCGGACGTGCATGGATTCCTCCGTGTTCAGGGTGACGGGTCGCCGCGAAGCTACCCACGGAATTCATGCCGAATAACGAATTATCGCGCTAACCACCCATGCGGCCGAAGAGGACCGGCTCCCGGTGTGACGGGCGTGGTTCTAGACTCGTCGGTGTGGTGAGCACCGACTGGAAGAGTGACCTCAGGCAGCGTGGCTACCGGCTGACGCCGCAGCGGCAGCTTGTGCTCGAAGCCGTGGACACCCTTGAGCACGCGACCCCCGACGACATCCTCACGGAAGTGAAGAAGACGGCGTCGGGGGTCAACATCTCCACCGTCTACCGGACGCTGGAGCTGCTGGAGGAGCTGGGCCTGGTCAGCCACGCCCACCTCGGGCACGGGGCGCCCACCTATCACCTCGCCGACCGGCATCACCATCTGCACCTGGTGTGCCGGGACTGCGAGAGCGTGATCGAGGCCGACGTGGCGGTCGCGTCGGAGTTCACCGCCAAGCTGCGGGCGCAGTTCGGGTTCGACACCGACATGAAGCACTTCGCGATCTTCGGCCGGTGCAAGGACTGCTCCCTGAAGAGCTCGCGTACCGCGTCGTAGGCTGGCCGCATGAAGAGCCCTCTGCTGTCCCTGCCCGGCGCCGTCCCCGCCGAGGGCGTGGACGAAGGTGTCGCCGCCCACTACGGCGACCTGTTCCGCGAGCAGCGTGCCCTCGCCGAGGGCAACGGCTTCGTGGACCTGTCCCATCGCGGCGTCATCACGGTCACCGGTGACGACCGGCTGAGCTGGCTGCACCTGCTCCTCACCCAGCACGTCAGCGAGCTGCCGCCCGGCGAGGCCACCGAGGCGCTGATCCTCTCCGCGCACGGGCACATCGAGCACGCCCTGTACCTGGTGGACGACGGTACGACGGTGTGGGCGCACGTGGAGCCCGGGACGCAGCAGGCGCTCCTCGCCTACCTGGAGTCGATGAAGTTCTTCTACCGGGTCGAGGCCGCCGACCGGACGGACGACTTCGCGGTCGTCCACCTGCCCGCCGGGTCCATCGCGGAGGTGGCGGACGACGTCGTCGTACGGGAGACCGCGTACGGGCGGGACCTGTTCCTGCCGAGGGCCGACCTGGAGTCCTTCGCGGCCTCCCACGGGCCCGCCGCCGGGCTGCTCGCGTACGAGGCGCTCCGCGTCGAGCAGCACCGGCCCCGGCTCGGCTTCGAGACCGACCACCGGACCATCCCGCACGAGCTGGGCTGGATCGGCACGGCCGTGCACCTGCAGAAGGGCTGCTACCGGGGCCAGGAGACCGTGGCCCGCGTGCAGAACCTGGGCAAGCCGCCGCGCCGGCTGGTCTTCCTGCACCTGGACGGGAGCGACGTCCATCTGCCCGGCGCGGGAACCGAGATCCGCCTCGCGGACGACGGGCCCGACGGCCGCAGGATCGGCTTCGTGACGACGTCCGCGCGGCACCACGAACTGGGGCCGGTGGCGCTGGCGCTGGTCAAGCGGAACGTGCCCGTCGATGCTCGGCTTCTGGCCGGAGAGACAGCGGCTGCGCAGGAGGTCGTGGTCGAGCCGTAGTCGTGCGACTGCGGGTGAGTGGTGGGCTGGTCGCGCCCACGCGGCGGAGCCGCACATCGATACGGCCCCGCGCCCCTTCGGGGCGCTAGATCTCCAGCAGCACCGTGAACGGGCCGTCGTTCGTCAGGGACACCCGCATCCGCGCCCCGAACCGGCCCGTCGCCACCGTCGCGCCGAGGGCCCGCAGTTGGGACACCACCTCGTCGACCAGGGGCTCGGCGACATCGCCCGGGGCCGCCGCGTTCCACGTGGGGCGGCGGCCCTTGCGGGCGTCGCCGTAGAGGGTGAACTGGCTGACGACCAGCAGCGGGGCTCCGACGTCGCTGCACGACCGCTCGTCCTGGAGCATGCGGATCGACCAGAGCTTGCGGGCCAGCTGGGCCGCCTTCTCCTTGGTGTCCTCGTGGGTCACCCCGACGAGGACGCACAGCCCCTCGCCCTCGATCGCCCCGACCGTCTCGCCGTCCACGACGACGCTCGCGCCGTCCACCCGCTGTACCACCGCTCGCATGCGGACCATCATGCCGGGTGCCCGGTGCGTGGTGACAGGGGGCCCATTATCGATCCCTTACCGCCCATCTGGGGCTGTTCGGGGGCACTCGGTCACATAGCGGTCGGTCGGGGTGGCACGATGCTTACCACACGCCGGTCGAGGGGACGGTCGAACCACGATGAGCACACCTAGTACCAGCGGGCGGCTGGAGGTCCAGGGGGGCCAGGGGATGCCGGAGGTGACGTACCGGGCGCCCACGCAGCGCGCCGACAGTCCACCGAGCCCCGTGCTGCCCGCCGAGCCCCGCGAGCACGAACTGGCCCGGCTCAGCCTGCCCGAACTGCGCACCCTGCGCCGGGACGCCCAGCGCGACGAGGCGGACCTCAGCTATGTGCGGCGGCTGCTCCAGGGGCGGATCGACATCCTGCGCGCGGAGTTGTGCCGGCGCGGCCGGGCCTCCGTGCCGGCGCCGTCCCCCACTCCCGACTCCGCTCGAGCGGGGGGACCCCCGGACGGCTCGGTGGTGGACCGGCTCCCGGAGATCCTCAAGGACGCCCCGGCCCGGTACCGCTCCTCGGCCCGCCACGTCACGCTGGGCACCCCGCACAACGAGGAGTACCGGCAGCTGGCCACAGAGATGCTCGGCGAGGTCGAGCTGAGCGATCTCTCGGCCCGGACCGATCTCGAACTGAGCAGCGCCATGGGGCGGTTGGTGCGCTACGAGCAGGAGGTCTCGCGGCGCCGGCAGCGGCTGCAGCAGACCATCGACGAGTGCAGCGGGGAGATCGCCCGCCGGTACCGGGTCGGCGAGGCCACGGTGGACGACCTGCTGAGCTGAAAAGGGGGCGACGCCCGGCGGGTCGTGTGCCTATGGTGAGGTGATGAGCGACCTGGTGATACGCGCTGTCGGCGAGTCCGAGTACGAGAACTGGCTGCGGGCCGTGAGCACCGGGTTCCTCAGTCCGCCCGTCGTGAGCGCGGACCAGCTCGAGCGCAGCCGCCGCACGGACGCCGAGGCGTCGGCCCGGCGGACCGGCGCCTTCGACGGCGACCGGTGCGTGGCGACGTACTGCTCCTTCCGGCAGGAACTCACCGCCGTCGGCGGCGCGTTCGTCCCCGCGAACGCCGTCTCGGGCGTCACCGTCAGCCCCACGCACCGGCGCCGGGGCCTGCTCACCCAGATGCTGCGCCGGGATCTCGCGGAGGCGAAGGAGCGCGGTGACGTCGTCGCCACGCTGATCGCCGCCGAGTACCCGATCTACGGCCGCTACGGCTTCGGCCCGGCGGCCTGGTCCGTCAAGTGGACCGTCGAGGCGCTCCGGGCGGGGCTCGACCGGCGCTGGGCCGGGCCCGAGGGCGGGGGCCGGATCGATCTGGTCGACGGCGCCGAGGTGCGCACGCTGGGGCCCGCGCTGCACGAGCGGTTCCGGGCCGGCCGGCCCGGCGCGGTCAGCCGTGTCCCGGTGTGGTGGGACACGACGACCGGCGTCCTGCGCTCCGGCCCGGACTGGACCGAGCCGTACTACGCGGTGTACCGCTCCGCCTCCGGCGAGGTCGAGGGCCTGGTGTCGTACCGCACGGCGGAGCACGACTGGCCGGGCAACCAGCCGGGGGACATCCTGTCCGTGAACTGGATGCTCGCCACCGCCCCGGCCGCCGAGCGCGCCCTGTGGCACTTCCTGTGCTCGATCGACTGGGTGGCGCGGGTGACCAGTGACCGGCGTGCCCCGGACGACCTGCTGCCCCAGTTCCTGCCGGACCCGCGCGCGGCCCGCCTCACCGAGCACACGGACTGGCTGTGGCTGCGGATCCTGGACGTCGTACGGGCCCTGGAGGCGCGGACGTACGAGGCGGCGGGGTCGGTGGTCCTGGAGGTCGCCGACCCGGCGGGTCTGGCCGGCGGGCGGTTCCGGCTGGAGGCCTCGGCGGACGGGACGGCCTCGTGCACGGTCACGTCGGCGAGCGCCGATCTCACCCTCGGCGTGGCCGAGTTGGGCAGTGTGTGGCTCGGCGGGGAGTCGCTGCGGCGGCTCGCGGCGCTCGGCCGGGTGCGGGAAGAACGAGAGGGCGCCGCCCGGAAGGCCGACGCCCTGTTCCGCTCGCCCGGGCTCCCGTGGTGCCCGGACCTCTTCTGACGCTTCCCTTCTCCCGGCTGCCCTGACTGTTCATGGCTGTTCATGACTGCTATCCGTAGCGAGCTGTTCAGTTGTGGCTGTGCTGTGCGGTGTTCAGTTGTGGCTGTGCCGTCTCGTGTTCAGTTGTGACTGTGCGCTTCGGTGGCCGTCCCCTGCCCGGGCTCCCGGCTCCCCTCCGGAAGGAAGCCCGGTCGGCCAACCACTGGGGAAGCTCGACCAGGTCGTGCAAGTTGGCAGCCAACTTCACTGTACTTATCTCCGCGCGGAAGCGGCTCATAACCAGCTGTCGCCGAACTGCCGGAAGTTGGCGGGAAGTTGTAGTGTTTGTCCGTGGACCCGGAGCACGTCCTGGCCAGTGGACGGACGAGGTCACAGCAGCCCCGCTCGTCCCACCGCGACATCGCCGACGAACTGCGCAGCCGGATCAGGTCCGGCGTGCTGCGGCCGGGTCAGCGCATGCCCACGCAGGCCAAGCTGGCCGACGAGTTCGGCGTCGAGCGCGGGGCCGTACGGGAGGCGCTGCGCATCCTTCAGGCCGAGCAGCTGCTCGTCAACGTGTCCAAGGGCAGCCCGGCCACCGTGGCCCCCGCGCTCGGGCCTGCGCCTTTCGTGTCCGGACCGGCCGCCGCGCCGCAGCCCACCATGGTCGGGCTCACCCCGCGCATCGCGGCCGCCTTCGCCGCGCCGCACGTGCGGATCGACGCGCTCTGCCTGACCTCCGTCTCGCTCACGCTGGCCGTCGGCGAGCCCCTGCGGCAGATCCACGCGGGACGGCTGAAACCGGCCAAGATCGACGTCCGGGTGCTGCTGCCCAGCCGGGACATCGACCTCGCCTTCCCGGCGCCCGTGGCCGCTGACGACGGGGGTCTGCTGCACCGCCGCTGGCTGGCCCAGCGCAACGCCCAGGGGCAGGTGCTGCGGCAGAACCTGCTGGCGCTGCTCACCACGCACGGCATCGACGTCCACGTCTCCTTCCGGGCGTTGCCGTTCACCCCGCCCGTGAAGCTGTATCTGCTCAACGACGCGGAGGCGCTGTTCGCGTACTACACGCTCAAGCGCCGTGAGCGCGAGATCGAGCACGAGCATCTGGAGCTGTACGACGCCGACGGCACGCGCTCGATGCTGTTCGCCTTCGAGGGGGACGCCGGGGCGCGGGACGCGGCGTTCGTGGAGCAGTCCCGGCGGTGGTTCGACGCGCTGTGGGGGACGATCAGTTCGGAGCTGCGGTTCGGCGCATAGTCACCGGGCACGTGGGTGGCAGCCAACTCGGGCCAAGTTGCCGGTGCTTGGCAGCTATGGGCGCACAACTTCTGGGCAACTCTCCCTGGATGGATCAGAGTTGTAGCGTTTGGTCGTGACTCGGGAGTATGTGGCAGTGAACGGCAGCAGAAGACGCACGCCCCAGGAGATCGCCGACACCCTGCGCGAACGCATCCGCACGGGTGCCCTGCGGCCCGGTGCGCGGCTGCCCACGCAGGCCGTGCTGGCGGGGGAGTTCGGCGTCGAGCGGGGTGCCGTGCGCCAGGCGCTGCGCGTGCTCCAGGAGGACGGGCTGCTCAGCGACGTCAGCAAGGGCAGCCCGCCACGGGTCGCCGAGCCGCGCGACGGCGCGCGCGACGGACCGCAGCCGACCATGGTGGCGCTGGCGCCCCGGCTGACCGAGGCGTTCGCGGCGCCGCACGTGCGCATCGACGCCGTCTGCCTGACCGCCCAGAGCCTGATCCCGGCGCTCGGCGAGCCGCTGCGGCTGATCCACGAGGGGCGCCTGCGGCCCGACCGGATAGACGCCCGGATCCTGCTGCCCGGCCGGGACATCAACCTCGCCTTCCCGGTCTCGGTCGACGCCGGGAGCGAGGAGGACGACGCCGTGCACCAGCGCTGGCTGGCGATGCGCAACGCCCAGGGCCAGGTGCTGCAGTACAACCTCCAGGCGCTGCGCGGCACCCACGACATCGACGTCCAGGTCACCTTCCGGGCGCTGCCGTTCACCCCGCCGGTGAAGCTGTACCTGCTCAACGGGGCGGAGGCGCTGTTCGCGCACTACATGATCAGCCGGCGCGAGGAGCCGACCGACAGCGGAACGCTGCAGATGTGGGACACCCTGGGTTCCGAGTCGCTCCTCTTCTCCTTCGAGCGGCGCTCCGGGCAGCGGGACGCGGCGTTCGTGGAGCAGTCGCAGAAGTGGTTCGACGCCCTCTGGGAAACCATCACGTCGGACCTGACACTCTCCTAGTGACTTCTGATGCGAATTCTGATGCGACGTCTGACGCAAGTGGGATCGAAAAGCTTCGGGAACTGATCACACCGGCCCGCTTCGTGCTGTGGGACTTCGACGGGCCGATCTGCCGGCTGTTCGCCGGACGCCGGGCGTCGCTGGTGGCCGCCGACCTGGTGGAGTGGCTGGAGCGCCAGGGCCTGCACGGGCTGCTCACCGAAGCCGAACGGGAGACCCTGGACCCGCAGGTGGTGCTGCGCGCGGTCGGCCGCCGGCGTCCGGGCAGCGACCTCGTCGCCGGGCTGGAGGAGCGGCTCACCCAGGAGGAGCTGCGGGCCGCCGCCTCCGCCCTGCCCACCGCGTACGCCGATCCGCTGATCCGCACCTGGACGGCCGTCGGCGCCCGGCTGGCCGTCACCACCAACAACTCGCCCCGCGCGGCCCGCACCTACCTGGACTCCCGCGGCCTCACCGGCTGCTTCGCCCCTCACCTGTACGGCCGTACCGACCAGCTGCACCACCTCAAGCCGCACCCGCACTGCCTGCACCGGGCGCTCGCCGCGATGGGCGCCCCGCCCGGGGCCGCGCTGATGATCGGCGACGCCGTCACCGACCTGGCCGCCGCGCGCGAGGCGGGCGTCGCGTTCCTCGGCTACGCGCGTAACGACGGCAAGGAACGAGTGCTGCGCGCGGCGGGCGCCGACCTGGTCGTACAGTCGCTCGAACCCGTCCTGACGCTGCTCCGGAGCGGGCGTCCGGTGGGCTAGCATGCGCTCACGTCCGGGCCACCGCTCGGACCTGTGCGTACGCGCGCGAAGGGAACGGGTACGAGCCGGCCCTCGGCCGCCGCCCTCCTTTCCTCCTCCCTTTCGCGTGATCGATCCTGGAGCGGCCCGTGGACGCATCGCCTGGTCCCCGAGCCGCGGCCGGGGAGGCCGGTACGGACTCCGTCGTCCAGGAGCTCCTGTTCCGCGCGCTCGCGACACCGCCGGCGCGTTCCGGCCACCACCACGACGACCACGTCCTGCCGCTGACCGAACCGGCGGCCCGGCTGCTCGGCCGGGCGCCGGGCACGCCGGTGACCGTACGGGTGCGGCGGGCCGGTGCGCCGGCGGTGGTGATCCGGACCTGGCCGAGTGAGCCGGAGATCCTGCGGGCGGTCGGGGCCGTACTGCCGCAGGTGCCCGAAGTGCTGCTGAAGGGCGTGGACTTCACCGTCCTCAGCCATGTGGAGGGCACCCGTCCCGTGCTGCCGTCGGCGACGGACGTGGCCGGGCTGCTGGCCGCGGTGGTGCAGGTGCGCGGGTCGGCGCTGCCGCGGCTGCCGGCCGGCCGTCCCGGCAACCACACCGATTCCCAGGGATTCCTGCGCGCCCTCGCCCACCAGGCCGAGCAGCAGATCCGTCGGCCCAACTGGCGGCGCCACGGCGGTCTGTTCGTGGCGCTCGGGGTGCCCGAGGACGCGTTGCTGCGGTTCGCCGAACAGGTCCCGGCGATGACCCGGCGCCCGTACGGCCTGCTCCACGGCGACCTGCACGGCGGCACGCTGCTCGTGCCCGCCTCCGGGGCCGTGCCGTTGACGTGTGTGGACTGGGAACTCGCCGGGTACGGCGACCCGTTGTACGACCTCGCCGTGCACCTGGTGCGGATGCGGTACCCCGAGCAGCGCCGGCGGGAGGTCGTCGAGGCGTGGGAGGCGGCCGTGCGCCGGGTACGGCCCGGTGCCGTCGCCGGTCTCGGCAAGGATCTGCGGCACTACGTCGCCTTCGAGTACGCGCAGTCGCTGTACGCCGCCGTGATCCGCGCCGCACGTTCCCTGGAGGACTCCTTCGACCGGGGCCGCCTGGAGACGGCGACGGCGGACGTCCACACGGCCCTGCGCCGGGGCGCGGCGGCGCTGCGGCTCGGTCGGGTGCCGGAGCGGGCCGAGATCGAGCGGGTGCTGTTCCGCCGGGGTGTTTCATCGCGTCTCCCACCCGCACCACCCGTGACGGTTTCGTCGCCGGGCGCGGGTGGCCCCGGCGGGGCGGAGACGCCGTCGGCGGGTGCCGGTGGTGCCCGTCCGGGGGGTTCGTCGTCGGCGGGTGCGGGTGGTGTCCGTCCGGGGGGTTTTGTGTCGGCGGGCGGCGGTGGTGGCCGTGTGGGCGGGGTCGGATGGATCCCCGATCGGCGGGTGCCCGAGCATCCCGGGTTTCCGCACTCCGCCGTGCTCGACGCGCTCGCGCTGGAGGGCGCCGCGCCCGCCGGGCGGGTGTTCAAGGGGGCGGCCCATCTCAACACCGTGCTGCGGGTGCCCGGCACGGGGTTTCCCGTGGTCGTGCGGCGTGAGGTGACCGTCGTGCTGCGGCGTGAGCCCAGCTTCCTCAGTGAGCACGCCGTGCTCGCCGCCATCGAGCGGTCGGGGGCGGCGGTGGCCGCGCCCCGGGTGCTGGCGCTCGGCGAGAGTCACGCCACCGATCCCGCCCACCGCTACCGCGGGGACCGGTTCGCGGTGCACACGTACGAGGGCGGGCGGGACCTCGGGCGCCGGCCCGAGCACCCGGTGCACGGGCTGCGGCCGCACGAGGCGGACTGCCTGGTCGACCAGCTGGCCGAGCTGACGACGGTGGACTACACCGAGGTCGACCCGGTGGCCGGCCGCTCCGGGTTCTGCGACGGGCGCCGGTCCGGCTTCTACGACTGGCTCAGCGGCCAGCTCGTGGCGCTGGTCGCCGCGCTGCCGAAGGAGTCCCAGCAGGCGGCCCGCTTCCTCGGCCTGCCCGACGCGCCCCGGCTGCGCGAGATCCTCGCCCGGCACCGGGTCACCGGCCGCGACTCCGCCCTGCTGCACGGCGACCTCAACCCCTGGAACCTGGTCCGCCGCGACGACGGCCCGGCCCTCACCCTGATCGACTGGGAGCTGGCCGTGGTCGGGGACCCGCTGTACGAGCTGGTCCGGCACATGCACCTCACCCCGACCCGGCCGGAGATCCGCGACCGCATGTTCCGCCGCTGGGACGACCGGCTGGCGCCGCGGTTCACGAAGAACTGGCAGGAGGACTGGCGGGTGTACCGCTGGATCGAACTCGTCCGCTCCGCCTACGTCGACCTCGACCGCCTGGTCACCGGCACCGGCCTCGACGCCCCCAACGTCCGCCGCGCGCTCGACTCGTACGGCATGACGCTCGCCGCCGCCACCGCCTCCCTGGGCCTGTCGCCCCGGCGGCAGGCCGGTCCGCGACTGCCGCCCGCCCTGGCCCGGCCCACCCGCCCCGGCGGTCCCGGCGGTCCCGCATAGGCCGGCCGGCCCGCCGCGACCCGGTCACCGGCCTGGACGCCGTCCCTGGTGGCGCGGGCGCACCGGCGCCAGGAACGGTCGGAGGCGGCGTTCGCGGCGCACCTGATGACCCGGGCGGTCCCCCGCCTCGACGGCGTGCACGGCCGCCCGCTGCCGTTCTGACGGGGATAGCGTGCGGCCATGACCGACACCGTGATCTCCGCCGCCCTCCGGGACGTCCCGACGACCACCCTCGCCGATCTGCTGGGCCGGGAGCAGGTGATGGACATCGGGATACGGCCGCTGTGGGGTCCCCCGCCGCGCGTCGCCGGACCGGCGTTCACCGTCAGCTGCCCGCCCGGCGACAACCTCATGCTGCACGCGGCCATCCACCGCGCCGCCCCCGGCTCGGTGATCGTGGTCGAGTCCGGCGACCTGGACCACGCCCTGGCCGGCGGCAACGTCTGCGCGGTCGCCCGGCGCAACGGCGTCGCCGCGTTCGTCGCCGACGGCCTGATCCGCGACCTCGGCGAGGTCCGCGAGCTGGGCTTCCCCGTCTTCGCCCGGGGGATCATCCCGATCCCGGGCGCGAAGAAGGCCGTACGCCCGCTGAACGAACCCGTGCGGTGCGGCGGCGTACGGGTGGAGCCGGGGGATGTGGTCGTGGCGGACGAGGAGGGCGTCGTCGTGGTCCCGCACGCCCGCGCCGAGGAGCTCCTCCCGGCCGCCCGCGCCAGACTCGCGAAGGAGGCCGAGGAGACGCTGGACGACTGGGAGAAGGCGCATCGGGCGAAGATCGACGCGCTGTTGAGGGGCTGAACCGGAGCGCCCCGAACGGGGCGCGGGTGCTGTGCCGATATGCGGCTCCGCCGCGTGGGCGCGAGCGACCACGACGAACCCGCACCCGGCAGGAAGACACCCCGACGGCGCGGAACCGCTCCGTCATGCCCCCACGTACGCGGCCAGGTGCTCCCCGGTCAACGTCGAGCGCGCGGCGACGAGTTCCGCCGGTGTGCCCTCGAACACCACCCGGCCCCCGTCGTGCCCGGCCCCCGGGCCGAGGTCGATGATCCAGTCGGCGTGGGCCATGACGGCCTGGTGGTGCTCGACCACGATGACGGACTTGCCGGAGTCCACCAACTGGTCGAGCAGGCCCAGGAGATGCTCGACGTCGGCCAGGTGCAGACCCGCCGTCGGCTCGTCCAGGACGTAGACGCCGCCCTTGTCGGCCATGTGCGTGGCCAGCTTCAGCCGCTGGCGTTCGCCGCCGGAGAGGGTGGTGAGGGGCTGGCCGAGGGTGAGATAGCCGAGGCCGACGTCGGTCAGCCGCCGGAGGATCCTGTGGGCCGCCGGGATGTGCGCCTCGCCCGCGGCGAAGAACTCCTCCGCCTCGGTCACCGACATCGCCAGCACCTCAGCGATGTCCCGCCCGCCGAGCGTGTACTCCAGCACGGACGCCTGGAACCGCCTGCCCTCGCACTCCTCGCACGGGGTGGCGACACCGGCCATCATCGCGAGGTCGGTGTAGACGACCCCGGCGCCGTTGCAGGTGGGGCACGCGCCCTCGGAGTTGGCGCTGAACAGGGCCGGCTTCACGCCGTTGGCCTTGGCGAAGGCCTTGCGGACCGGCTCCAGCAGACCGGTGTACGTCGCCGGGTTGCTGCGCCGGGAGCCGCGGATCGGGGCCTGGTCGACGGAGACCACGTCCGCACTCCCGGGGCCCTCGGGTACCGAGCCGTGCACGAGCGAGCTCTTGCCGGAGCCCGCGACGCCGGTGACCACGCAGAGCACGCCGAGCGGGATGTCGACGTCCACGTCCCGGAGGTTGTGCGTCGTCGCGCCCCGGATCTCCAGCGCGCCCGTCGGCTTGCGCACGGTGTCCTTCACGGCGGCCCGGTCGTCCAGGTGGCGGCCGGTGAGGGTGCCGCTGCCCCGCAGCGCCTCGACGGTGCCCTTGAAGCAGACCGTGCCGCCCGCCGTACCGGCGCCGGGGCCGAGGTCCACGACGTGGTCGGCGATCGCGATGACCTCCGGCTTGTGCTCCACGACGAGGACCGTGTTGCCCTTGTCGCGCAGGCGCAGCAGCAGGTCGTTCATGCGCTGGATGTCGTGCGGGTGCAGACCGGTGGTGGGCTCGTCGAAGACGTACGTCACGTCGGTCAGGGCGGAGCCCAGGTGGCGGATCATCTTCACGCGCTGCGCCTCGCCGCCCGACAGCGTGCCCGCCGGCCGGTCCAGCGAGAGATAGCCGAGGCCGATCTCCACGAACGAGTCCAGGGTGTGCCGCAGCGAGTCGAGCAGCGGCCCCACAGACGGCTCGGCCAGCCCGCGCGCCCACGCGGCGAGGTCGCTGATCTGCATCGCGCACGCGTCGGCGATGCTCACGCCCGCGATCTTCGAGGAGCGGGCCGCCTCGGTGAGCCGGGTGCCCGCGCACTCGGGACAGACGGCGAAGGTGACCGCGCGGTCCACGAAGGCCCGGACGTGCGGCTGCATGCCCTCCTTGTCCTTGGCGAGCATCGACTTCTGGATGCGCGGGATCAGACCCTCGTAGGTCATGTTGATGCCCGCGATCTTCATCCGGGTCGGTTCCTTGTGCAGGAAGTCCCGGAGTTCGCGCTTGGTGTACCGGCGGATCGGCTTGTCGGGGTCGACCAGGCCGGACTCGGTGTAGAGCCGGTAGTTCCAGCCGCCGGACTTGTAGCCGGGGATGGTCAGCGCGCCCTCGTTGAGGGAGAGGGAGTCGTCGTAGAGCTGGGTCAGGTCCAGGTCGGAGACCGTGCCCCGGCCCTCGCAGCGCGGGCACATGCCGCCGGTGATGCTGAAGCTGCGCCGCTCCTTGACCTGCTGCCCGCCGCGCTCGACGGTGACCGCGCCGGCGCCGCTGATCGAGGCGACGTTGAAGGAGAACGCCTTGGGCGAGCCGATGTGCGGCGTGCCGAGCCGGCTGAAGAGGATGCGCAGCACGGCGTTGGCGTCGGTGGCGGTGCCGACGGTGGAGCGGGGGTCGGCACCCATCCGCTGCTGGTCGACGGTGATCACGGTGGTCAGCCCGTCGAGGACGTCGACCTCGGGGCGCGCCGTGTTCGGCATGAAGCCCTGGACGAACGCGGGGTACGTCTCGTTGATCAGCCGCTGCGACTCGGCGGCGATCGTGTCGAACACCAGCGAGCTCTTGCCCGAGCCGGAGACCCCGGTGAAGACCGTCAGCCGGCGTTTGGGCAGCTCGACGTCGACGTCCTTGAGGTTGTTCTCCCGGGCGCCGTGCACCCGGATCAGGTCGTGGCTGTCGGCGGCGTGCGCCGGGGCGAGGTCCATGCCGGCCAACCTAACGCCGTCCGCGCCGCCGGCGCTTCTCGAATCCTGACGGCTTCGAGAGGCCCTACGCCGGACCCGAGGTGTCGGCGGCCAGCGAGAGGGCGAGCCCGCCGAGCACGGTGCCCATCAGCAGGCGCTGCACCCTGAGCCAGGAGGGACGGCGGGAGAGGAAGACGGCGATCGTGCCGGCGGCGAGCACGATGGCCAGGTTGACCGCGATGCTCACCACGATCTGGACCGAGCCGAGCAGGAGCCCCTGGAGCAGCACGTGGCCCTTGCCCAGGTCGACGAACTGGGGGATCAGGGAGACGTACATGATGGCGATCTTCGGGTTGAGCAGGTTCGTCATCAGCCCCATCGTGAAGAGCCTGCGCGGCGGGTCGTGCGGCACGTCCTGCGGGGCGAAGACCGACACGCCGCCCGGCTTCAGGGCGTTCCAGGCGAGGTACGCGAGGTAGGCGGCGCCGGCCAGCTTCACCGTGACGTACAGCTCGGGTACGGCGGTGAAGACGACCGACAGGCCGAGGTTCGCGGCGAGCAGGTACACCAGGAAGCCGAGGGCGACCCCGCCGAGGGAGATCATCCCGGCCCGGCGGCCCTGGGTGATGCTGCGCGAGACGAGATAGATCATGTTCGGGCCGGGCGTGAGGACCATGCCGAGCGCCACCAGGACCACGCCGAACACTCCACTTGGTTCGATCATGCGGCGAGCGTAGGTCAGTTCAATAGCTCGGTGCAATCAAAAGATTGCTCTCGGTGCAATGATGTGGTGGGGTGGGGTGCCATGAAGGACTACCGGAGCGTCGCCGACGCCGTGGCCGAGGAGATCCGCGCCGGCACCCTGCGGCCCGGCGACCGGCTGCCCCCGCAGCGCGCGTTCGCCAAGCGGCATGGCATCGCCGGTTCCACCGCCACGCGCGTGTACCGGGAACTGGCCCGGCGCGGCCTGACCGTGGGCGAGGTCGGCCGCGGCACGTTCGTGCGCGCGACGGCCGACGGCCCCGCCCCCGCGCTCACGGAACCTGCGCTCGCCCGGATCGACCTGGAGCTGAACCACCCCGTCGTACCCGAGCAGAGCGCCCTGCTCGCCGAGGGGCTCGGCGGGCTGCTGCGCCCGGACGCCCTCGCGCACGCGCTGCGGCCGGTCGGCGCGGCCGGGCTGCCCGCCGTCCGGGAGTCCGCCGCCGCCCTCCTCGCCCGCGGCGGCTGGCGCCCCGACCCCGCCCGGATCCTGTTCGCGGGCAACGGCCGGCAGGCCGTCTCGGCCGCCGTCGCCGCCCTGGTGCCCCCGGGCGGCCGCCTCGGCGTCGAGGAGCTGACGTACCCGGCGATCAAGGCGGTGGCGGCCCGGCTCGGCATCACCCTCGTCCCGCTGGCCATGGACGCGGACGGGCTGGTCCCGCGGGCGCTGGCGCGGGCCCACGCGGCCGCCCCGCTGCACGCCGTCTACGTCCAGCCGCGCGTGCACAACCCGCTCTCGCTCACCCTGCCCGAGCGGCGGGTCGTGGAGCTGGCCGAGGTCCTGGAGCGGCTCGCCCTGCCGGCCGTGGAGGACGCGATCTGGGGGTTCCTGCGCGACGAACTCCCGCCGCTCGCCGCGTACGCCCCCGAGCGGACCGTCCTCGTCGACAGCCTGTCCAAGCGGCTCGCCCCCGGTCTGACCCTGGGCTTCGCCGTGGCCCCGGCCGCGCTCACGCCGGCGCTCTCCGCCGCCCTGCGCGCGAGCGGCTGCACCCCGATGCGCTTCGCGCTGGAGGCCGCCCACCGCTGGCAACAGGACGGCACGGTCGCGGAGTTGGCGAGCGCCAAGCGGCGGGAGGCGGTGGTGCGGCAGGAGATCGCGGCCCGGCGGCTCGCCGGGTTCGACGTGCGCGGCGACGACCGCTCCTTCCACTGCTGGTGGCGGCTGCCCGGCGGCTGGCGCGCGGACACGTTCGTCGCCGCCGCGGCCCGGCTCGGCATCGGGGTCGTGCCCGCGGCCGCCTTCACCGTCGACGACGCCCACGCCCCGGCCGCCGTCCGCGTCGGCCTCGCCACGCCCCCGCGCGACGTCCTCGCCCAGGCGCTCGGCACGCTCGCCGACCTCGCCCGAACGGCCCCCGAGGACGCGGTCGCCGACTGATCCGAGCCGGGGTGCCGCATCCCCCCGATCCCGCCGGTGTCGTGCGGACCGTCACCCGCCGGTCGCGGGGCCGCCGGCCCCGGCCCCCGCAACGGGCCTGCACAAGAGGCCACTTGGGCAGGGAAAACGCAACTTCGACAGGGCCCGCTCGGGCAGCTACCTTCACCCGGACTTCGGCGGTCACCCACGGCCGCACGGGGGCTCCTCACGCCCCGCGAATCCTCGCCCCAGGGAGAGACGCATGCCCCATCTGGCTCTGTACACATTCGGCGTCCTGAAGTCACCTCTCGCCGATCCCGCACCTCTCACGCGCGAGTTCTACGACATCGGTGAGGCCGTCTACCGGACGTTCAGTCAGCACCCCGGACACCTCGGGCACGCCGAAGCGGCGGACGGTGACCGGGGCGTGCTCTTCGAGGCGGACTGGGGTGCGTGGGGAGAGTTCGCCGTACCGACCTGGTACGGCAAGGGACGCACCGCGGAAACCACCGCCCTGGCCGCGACCCTCTCGCTCTGGACCGGCCTGCGCCCCGCCTTCGACGCCGTCTACACCGGTCTGCACCGTGAGGCGCTGAACAGGCGTTACGACTGGTTCGAGAGGACAGAACACCCGAACCACGTGTTCTGGTGGGTCTCCGACGGCGTGATACCCACCTGGCGGAACGGGGTTTCCAGGCTGGAGCACCTCCACGGCCACGGCTCCACGCCGCACGCCTTCACCTTCCACGACTCGTTCGCCCCGGACGGAACTCCGACCAGGACCAAAGCCATCGGGCCCAAGAGCGGCCAGGCGCGCTGACAAGGAAGCACTTTTGCAAGCAAGGTGCTTGCAATTGTTAGCAAGGGTGGGGCAAGGTGGAGGCATGGCATCGCTGAACGTCGGCAACCTCGGTGAGTACCTGCGCGAACAGCGGCGGAACGCCCAGCTGTCGCTGCGGCAGCTCGCCGACGCCGCCGGGGTGTCCAACCCGTACCTGAGCCAGATCGAGCGCGGGCTGCGCAAGCCCAGCGCGGAGGTGCTCCAGCAGGTCGCCAAGGCCCTGCGCATCTCCGCCGAGACGCTGTACGTGCGCGCCGGCATCCTCGACGCGGAGCGGGACGGGGAGGAACGCCTCCGGGAAGGCGCGACGCGCGCCGTCATCCTCGCCGACCCCTCGCTCAACGAGCGGCAGAAGCAGGTGCTGCTCCAGATCTACGAGTCCTTCCGCAAGGAGAACGGATTCGGGGGCGGCGAGCCCGACGCGGCCGAGGACGGCCCGGCGGGCACCGACCACGACACCGGCGGCACGGACGGCGTAAGCGATGTCGATGCCGGTCCGCGGCGGACGGCCGGATAACCGGACCAGGGCGCCGGCCGCCCCACCGCGGACCACACCAACCCTCAGCCGAACGCGAATCCGGGAGGACCAGATCACCATGGCCATCACCGACGACCTGCGCAAGACCCTCAGCGACCCGACTCCGCTCTACTTCGCCGCCGGTACCGCCGACCTCGCCTACCAGCAGGCCAAGAAGGTGCCCGCCCTGGTCGAGCAGCTGCGTGCCGAGGCCCCGGCCCGCATCGAGGCCGTGCGCAACACCGACCCCAAGGCCGTGCAGGAGAAGGCCGCCGCCCGCGCCAAGGAGGCGCAGGAGACCCTGCAGACCAAGGTCAACGAGTTCCTCGGCACCCTCGACGTGGACCTGAAGAAGCTCGGCGAGCAGGCCCAGGACCTCGCCCTGCGCGGCGTCGGCGTCGCCGCCGAGTACGCCGTCAAGGCCCGCGAGACCTACGAGAAGGTCGCCGAGCACGGCGAGCAGACCGTGAAGACCTGGCGCGGCGAAGCCGCCGAGGACATCGAGGACTTCGCCATCGCCGTCGAGGGCAAGCCCGAGCCGGTCGCCGTCAAGGAGGAGGAGCCGAAGCCCGCCGAGGCCGAGCCCGCCGAGAAGAAGCCGGCCGCCAAGAAGACCCCGGCGCCGCGCAGGAACTCCACGGCGAAGAAGACCACGCCGCCCGCGAAGTGAGCGCGCGCGACGAGGCGGCACCGGGCCGGGCACCTTCGGGGTGTCCGGCCCGTTGTATGGGTACCGTGGCTGTACGGACGACTCGACTCGGGTGGTGGGTACTGTGCTGACAACGGCAATCGGCGGAGTGATGTGGCTGATCTTCACCGCCATGCTGGCGCTCGCCATCGTGGCGTTCGTGATGGCGGCGTTCTTCCGCGAGGACGCCTACCGCGCCGCGAGCAAGAACAACAAGGGCTTCTGGCTGATCATCCTGGGCCTCGCGGTCGCGGTGAACCTCTTCGTCCCCTGGCTCTTCCTGCAGCTCGCGGGCCTGGTCGCCACGATCGTCTTCTTCGTGGACGTCCGCCCGGCCCTCCAGCAGGTCTCGGGCGGCCGGGGCGGCAAGGGCTTCCGGAAGCGGGGCCGCGGCAGCAGCAGCGACGGTCCGTACGGGCCGTACAACGGCGGCCGCTGACCAGCGGCGCCCCACCGGTCGGCAGCCGCGGACGGGGCGGTGCCTCCTACGGCACTTCCTGCCGGGAGGTACCGCTCACGTCGTCCGGTCCAGCAGCACGACCGCCACGTCGTCCGTCAGCTCGCCCCCGTTGAGCTGCCGGACCTCCTCCACCGCGGCCCGCAGCAGTGCTCCGCCCCGCAGCCCCTCGGACAGCTGCCGCCGGATCATCGAGACCATGCCGTCCTGACCCAGCCGCTCCTTGCCGTCGCCGACCCGCCCCTCGATCAGCCCGTCGGTGTAGAGCATCAGGCTCCACTCGGCCCCCAGCTCGACCTGCATCCGCGGCCAGCGTCCGCCGGGCAGCAGCCCGAGCGCGGGGCCGTTGTTGTCGTAGGGCAGCAGCCGCGCGTCCCGCCCGGGGCGGGCGAGCAGCGGCGCCGGGTGTCCGGCCAGGCACAGGCCCGCGCTGCGGCCGTCCGGCGCGATGTCGACCGTGCACAGCGTCGCGAAGATCTCCTCGTCGGCGCGCTCGTGCTCCAGCACCTGCTGCAGCGTGCTCAGCAGCTCGTCCCCGCACAGCCCGGCGAGCGTCAGGGCGCGCCAGGCGATGCGCAGCTCCACGCCGAGCGCGGCCTCGTCCGGGCCGTGGCCGCAGACGTCACCGATCATGGCGTGCACCGTGCCGTCGGGCGTGCGGACGGCGTCGTAGAAGTCGCCGCCGAGCAGCGCCCGGGAGCGGCCCGGGCGGTAGCGGGAGGCGAAGCGCAGCTCGGAGCCGTCCAGCAGGGGCGTGGGCAGCAGCCCGCGCTCCAGCCGGCGGTTCTCCTGTGCGCGCAGTCGGCCCTCCGCGAGGCGCCGCTCGGCGGTGTCGGAACGTTTCCTCTCCACCGCGTACCGGATGGCGCGGCTCAGCAGCCGGCCGTCCAGCTCGTCCCGGAAGAGGTAGTCCTGGGCGCCCACGCGCACGGCCTCGGCGCCGCGCTCGGGGTCGGCGGAGGCGGTCAGCGCGAGCACGGCGTGCCGGGGCGCGAGCCGGAGCACGTGCTTGAGCACGGCCAGCTCGTCGCCGGCGTCGTCGCGGCCGGGCGAGGACAGCGCGAGGTCCAGCAGGATGCAGTGGACGTCGTCGGTGAGCAGCCGCTCGGCCTCGGTGAGGTTGCGGGCGGTGCGCACACGGATCGGCTTGCCGGCCGAGTCCTGCAACTCGTGCGCCAGCGGTGAGCCGGCCGGATCGTCCTCGATCAGCAGCAGTGTGAGAGTGGTGCCGGTGCCGCCGGTGGGCGTGGCGTCGCGGTGGGCCTCTTCCTTGAGGGGGCCGCCGACTGCAGTGGCGGCCTCCTGCGCCTGACCACTCTCCACGGCCGGGATCGCTCTCTGCCGCGGTACGGGTACGGGCATCGTGTCGGGTTCCTTCCCTCCCCCCGAGGGCACGACGGCGCCGAGGGACTCGGGCCATCGACGGGTGACCATAGCGGCATTGCCCGCCCCGATGGAATGGTGTGAGACGCGTCGCTCCCGCGCAGACCGCTGTCATATGCCGCGTTCCCTACCGCAGTTGGACAGGGTGCCCCGGCGCACGGAATGACGAAGCTCACGTCTGCCGGGGTTCGGGCGGGGGCGGGGTGCGGTGGGTCACATGGCGTGGGTCACGCGCGGGGTGGTGTGCGGGTGGTGCGCAGGGCGACGGGGCGGTGTGGCGCGGTGGTGTGCGGGGTGCGCCCGGCCGTGAGGCCTACGCGTCCGGCCGTACGACGCCCAGGATCGCCATCGAGCCGGCGCCCGCGATCGTGACGTTCCGGCCCGGGCGCGGGGCCTGGATGATGGCGCCGTCGCCGATGTAGATGGCGACGTGGCTGGCGTCCGTGAAGTAGACGATGAGGTCGCCGGGCCGCATGTCCTTGATGTCGACGTGCTTGAGCTGCTGCCACTGCTCCTGCGAGGTGCGCGGGATGGGCCGGCCGGCCGCCGCCCAGGCCTGGGAGGTCAGGCCCGAGCAGTCGAAGGAGCCGGGGCCCTCGGCACCCCACACGTACGGCTTGCCGAGCTGGGCGGTGGCGAACGCGACTGCCTTCCTGCCCTGTTCGGTGGCCTTGGCGTTGATCTCCTTGAGGATGCCGGTGTCCAGCCAGGCGGTCTGGGCCTTCAGCGCGGCCTGGTTCTCCAGCTGGTCCAGCCGCTCCTGGTCCTTCTTCGCCAGCTCGGACTCCAGCTTCTTGGCGGCGGAGATCTGCTGCTCGATCTTCTTCTTGGCGTCGGCCTTGGTCTTGCGGTCGGCGTCCAGCTTCTGCCACTGCGCGGCGGCGTCGACGGCGTAGGCCTGCAAGTCGTCCTGGGTGCCGGTCAGTTCGCCGATCAGCTTCTTCGTCGCCTGCTGGCCCTGGAGCACCAGACCCGCGCCGTCCAGGAACTGGCCCGGGTCGTCGCTGAGCAGGAACTGCGCGGTGGGCGGCAGACCGCCGGTGCGGTACTGGGCGCGGGCCGCCGCGCCCGCCTGGTCCCTGAGCTTCTCCAGCCGCTGCTGTCCCGTGGCGATCCTCTTCGCCAGCGCGACGATCTCGGCGGACTGCTTCTTCGTGCGCTCCTCGGCGGCGTTGTAGGCGTCGGTCGCGACGGCCGCGTCGTGGTAGAGCTTGTCGAGCTGCTCGCGGACCTTCTCAAGGTCCTTGTCGGGCACGGGAGTCGAGGACGGCGTGGGGGAGGGTGTCGCGCTCGGCGTGGGTGCCGGAGCGGCGAAGGCCGTGCCGGGTGCCGACAGCGCGGACACCGCGCAGACCACGGTCACGGCGGCCATCAGCATGCCGCGCTTGCCCCAGCCCATCACACGTCCCCCAACCTGATTTACCGTCAGTAACTTACGGTGCCCGGGGATCGTGCCACGTCACGGCGCAAAACGACAGAGGCAATGACAGACCCACGGAAACGACACGGGAAGAAATCCCCCCGCACCCACCGCCGTATGGCGATCTCCCACGGATGTGACGAACGGCGCACGGAGATCGTTCCCCCCTCCCCTCCGGTGCCTGGCGGCCCCGCCGGGTGCCGGGGTCAGCCGCGCGGCGCCAACGCCCCCCACGCGACCGTCACTTCACCCTGCCGCCAGCGGGCCGGGGAGTCTGTCACCGGCCAGTCCGCCGTCAGGTCCCGTACCGTGCGCAGCCAGCGCTGGCGGGCGCCGTAGGAGGCGTAGGGCGCGGCGGCGGCCCAGGCGCGGTCGAAGTCGCGCAGGAAGGCGTGCACCGGCTCGCCGGGGACGTTGCGGTGGATGAGCGCCTTCGGCAGCCGCTCGGCGAGGTGGGACGGCCGCTCCAGCGAGCCCAGCCGGGTGGCGAAGGTCACCGTGCGCGGCCCCTCCGGGCCGAGCGCCACCCACACGTGGCGCCGCCCGATCTCGTCGCACGTCCCCTCGACCAGCAGCCCGCCGCGCGAGCCGGCGCCCGCCGGGGCGAGCCGCGCGCACAGCCGCTCCCAGACGGCGGCGACCTGGTCCTCGTCGTACTGGCGCAGCACATTGGCGGCCCGGACGAGCAGCGGGCGCCCGGCGACGGGGATCTCGAAGCCGCCGTGCCGGAAGACCAGCCCGTCGCGCTCGTACGGCCTGGCCGCCGCCACCCGCTCCGGTTCGATCTCGACGCCGACCACGCGCGCGCGTGGCGCGACGGTCCGCAGCCGGCCGAGCAGTTCGACGGCGGTCCAGGGCGCGGCGCCGTAGCCGAGGTCGATCGCGAGCGGGTCCGCGGCGCGGCGCAGCTCGGCGCCGTGCGTGGCGGCGATCCACCGGTCCATGCGGCGCAGCCGGTTGGGGTTGGTCGTCCCGCGCGTCACCGTGCCGATGACGGGGGTCGCTGCGCGGGCTGCCATGTGTACGAGGGTAAGCGGGCGCCCGGCCGAACTCCGTCGGCCGGGCGCGTGGGGCCGGGGGTCAGCGGGAGCGCTGCGCGGCCTTGCGGCGCAGGACGAGGACGATGCCGCCGCCCGCCACGACCAGCGCGGCCGCCGCACCGGCGATCAGCGGGGTGCCACTGGACGCACCGGTCTCGGCGAGGCGGGTCCCCCCGCCCGCGGGCGACGGGGCGCCGCCCGCCGCCGGCGAGGCGGCCGGACTGCCGCTGTGCGCCGGGGCCGGGACGGCGGAGGCCGCCGAGGAGGGGCGCGCGGACGGCGCCGCCGAGGACGCGGGGGCGGACGGCGTCGGGGAGGCCGAGGGGGCGGAGCCGCCGGCGGGCGCGCAGGGGAAGTCGTCCGGGACGACCACCGGGGGCTTCAGGTCCTCGTCGACGCTGTCGCCCGCCTTCACGTGGACCACGAAGGTCTGCCCGGCGTGCCAGTCCAGGGGATGCAGGTCGACGCTCGCGCCCTGCGCGGTCGGGTGCCCGATGGTGCCGGTGTCGAGGTCCCGTTCCCCGCCCGGCATGCTCAGCTCTATCTTCAGGGTGAGCGTGGCGGGGGTGCCGGAGGCGTCCTTGTCGGTGACCCGGACGACGGGCTTGCCCGCGCTGTCGCAGGCCGGGGCGGCGGTGAAGTCGGCGATGTCGCAGGCGAGCGCGGACTGGGCGGCGGCGACGGAGAGGGCGGCCGCGGCGGCCGACGTGCCGATGGCACGCGCCGCCCTGGTGAGGTGACGGGAACGGAGCACGAGGAAGCGTGTACATGCCCCGTGCAGACGCTGTCAAAGGTTGTATCGCAGCAGGTCGAGCCTTGTTCTAAGAGGTTTCCGCCACGAGTAAAGGGGTGCCGCGTGCGGGTCGGGCGCCCACCCGGACCGCCGGCCGGCACCCGCCGACGGGTGGCCGGCGCCCACCCCGACGGTCGACCGCGGCAAGGTCATGATTGGGTAAAGCGGTCCGATCGGGAAATGACAGCGACCCCGCCCGCTGTTGCACCCCCTTGGAGGGCGCGGCAGGCCCTCCGGCAGGCATGCCCGCAGCCCAGGAGGAACGCCAGGTGAGCCAGTACGTCAGCAGGCTCGGGCGCCGCTCTCCGGCGACCGCCCCCCGGCTCCGGCTGCACCGTCGGCCGCGCCGGGTCGCCATGCTCTCCGTGCACACGTCCCCGCTCGACCAGCCCGGCACCGGCGACGCCGGCGGCATGAACGTCTACATCGTGGAGCTGGCCCAGCGCCTCGCCGCGCAGGGCATCGAGGTCGAGATCTTCACCCGCGCGACCTCCGGCGGCCTCGACCCCACCGTCCAGCTGGCCCCCGGCGTCCTCGTCCGGCACGTGGACGCGGGCCCCTACGAGGGCCTCAACAAAGAGGACCTGCCCGCCCAGCTGTGCGCCTTCACGCACGGCGTGATGCAGGCCTGGGCCGGCCACCGCCCCGGCTACTACGACCTCGTCCACTCCCACTACTGGCTCTCCGGCCACGTCGGCTGGCTCGCCGCCCAGCGCTGGGGCGTGCCCCTGGTGCACGCCATGCACACCATGGCCAAGGTCAAGAACGCCAGCCTGGCCGCCGGTGACACCCCCGAGCCCGCCGCCCGCGTCATCGGCGAGACCCAGATCGTGGCCGCCGCCGACCGCCTCATCGCCAACACGGCGGAGGAGGCCGACGAGCTGGTCCGGCACTACGACGCCGATCCCGCCAAGGTCGCCGTCGTCCACCCCGGAGTGAACCTCGACCGCTTCCGCCCGGCCGACGGCCGGGCCGCCGCCCGGCTGCGCCTGGGCCTGCCGCAGGACGCCCTGATCCCGCTCTTCGCGGGCCGCATACAGCCCCTGAAGGCCCCCGACGTGCTGCTGCGCGCCGTGGCCGTCCTGCTGGACGAGCGCCCGGAGCTCCGCTCGCGCATCCTCGTGCCGATCGTCGGCGGGCCGAGCGGCAGCGGGCTCGCCAGGCCGGAGGGGCTGCAGAAGCTCGCGGCCCGGCTCGGCGTAGCGGACGTCGTACGGTTCCGCCCGCCGGTCGGCCAGGAGCAGCTCGCGGACTGGTTCCGGGCCGCGTCGCTGCTGGTCATGCCGTCGTACAGCGAGTCCTTCGGGCTGGTCGCGATCGAGGCGCAGGCGACCGGTACGCCGGTGCTGGCCGCCTCGGTCGGCGGGCTGCCGGTGGCCGTGCGCGACGGCGGGACCGGCTTCCTGGTCCAGGGCCACGACCCGGCCGACTACGCGCGCGTGCTGCGCCGGTTCGCCGACGAGCCCGCCCTCACCGACAGCATGGGCCGGGCCGCCGCCCGGCACGCGCGGTCCTTCGGCTGGGACACGTCGGCGGCGGCCACCGCCGAGGTCTACACGGCCGCGACCCAGTCGCACCGCCGTCACGTACGCTCGCCCCATGGGTGACGTCGCAGGTGGCACGGAGAAGACCGCGCAGGTCCTGGAAGGTGTCCTGAAGGACGCCGAGCTGGAGTGGGAGAGCCCCGAGCCCGGGAACTACGTGGTCAAGCTCCCCGGCACCCGCAAGCTGTCCACGACGGTCTCCTTCCTCGTCGGCCGCCACTCCCTCTCCCTGAACGCCTTCGTCGTCCGCCACCCCGACGAGAACGAGGCGGGCGTCCACCGCTGGCTCCTGGAGCGCAACCTCAGGCTGTACGGCGTGAGTTACGCCGTCGACCGCCTCGGTGACGTCTACGTCACCGCCCGCCTCCCCCTCGCCTCGGTCACCCCCGACGAGATCGACCGCCTCCTCGGCCAGGTCCTGGAAGCGGCCGACGGCGCCTTCAACACCCTCCTGGAGCTGGGCTTCGCCTCCTCGATCCGCAAGGAGTACGCCTGGCGGGTGTCCCGGGGCGAGTCCACGCGCAACCTGGACGCGTTCAGGCATCTGATCGAGCGCTCCGACTGACCTTCGCCTTCTTTCGTACGACCCCTTTCCCGACGGCGGGCCAGGCGGGCCTCATGGCCCAAGCCTCCCCTGGCCCCGAGGGCCCGTCTGGAGTTCTACGGCACGACGGACGTCGTAGGCCCGCGCAGTCTGTACGACGCTCAGCGCGCGCTGAGCCGGTAGCGGCCGGGGGTGACCCCGACCAGCTTCTTGAAGTGCCGGGTGAGATGGGCCTGGTCGAAGAACCCGGTGACGGCCGCCACCTCGCCCGGCGCGCGCCCCTCCAGCAGCAGCCGCCGGGCCCGCCCGACCCGCCGCGACATGAGGTACTGGTGCGGGGCGATGCCGTACGCCCCGCTGAACGCCCGCACCAGATGGGCGGGATGGGCCTGCAGCAGCCGCGCGGCCTCCTCCAGCCGGACCCCGTCCACGACCCGGCCGTCGAGCAACTCCCGCAGCCGGCGGGCGAGCACCGGATCCGGGCGGTGCACGGGCACGTCCGTGCGCCGTCGCAGATGGTCCCGCAGCCGCTCCCCGACGAGGGTCAGCCGGCTCTCCGCCTCCAGTTCGTCGCCGGGCCGGGCAAGGGCGGAGTGCAGTCGCCCGACGCGCTGCCGCAGCAGTGGATCCCGCAGATCGGGCGTGTCGACGGCGGCCCCGATCAGGTCCTCGCCCAGCCGGCTGCTGTCGAGGTAGACGACCCGCTTGCGGAAGCCGTCCGGGGTGGCGGGCGAGCCGTTGTGCGCCACGTGCGGCGGCAGCAGCGAGACCGTGTCGAGCGGCGTGCCGTGCTCGTGCCGGTCGAGGTCGTACCGCACGGCCCCGTCGTCCACGATGAGCAGCGTCCAGGCGTCGTGGACGTGCATCGGATAGGCGTACTCGGTGAAGTGGGCGTGGAAGACCTCCACGACACCCGGGACGCGCGGGCGCCAGGCGGAGACTTCCTGCTGGTCGGCCACGTTAAGAACGTACAAGACCCGCGGTCCGGCCGCCGGGCAGTCTCACCGCATGAACACCGAACTGTTCCCCGGCGAGCCTGTCCGCCCTGTCCGCTTCGACACGAAGATCGCCGTGCTGCTGCGCGAGGACCTGGAGCCCTGGCAGCGTCTCAACGTGACGGCGTTCCTGGTCAGCGGCCTCGGCAGTCAGGTTCCCGAGGTGATCGGCGAGCCGTACGAGGACGCTGACGGGGTCGGGTACCTGCCGATGTTCCGCCAGCCGGTGCTGGTCTTCGAGGGGACGAAGGAGACGTTGAAGGCGGCCCACACCAAGGCGCTGAGCCGCGCCCTGCCCAGGGCGGTCTTCACCGCGGACCTGTTCACGACGGGCAACGACCGCGACAACCGGGCGGCGGTGCGGGCCGTGCCGACGGCGGAGCTGGACCTGGTCGGGCTCGCGGTGTACGGCCCGCGGAGCGGGGTGGACAAGGTGCTGAAGGGGGCGCGGATGCATCCGTGAGACGCGTCCGCGCGGGCGAGGCGCCCCTCCGCCCCCCTCCGGCACCCTCGGGTGACTACGTGAACTGGCCCGGCTGGTAGTCGCCGGCGGGCATCCGGACGATGACGTTCAGCCGGTTGTAGGCGTTGATGAGGGCGATCAGTGTCATCAGGCCGAAGAGCTGGTTCTCGTCGTAGTGCTTGGCGGCGTTCGCCCACACCTCGTCCGGGACACCACCGGCCGCGTCGGCGATCCGGGTGCCCTCCTCCACCAGCTCCAGGGCGGCCCGCTCGGCCTCGGTGAACACCTTGGCCTCCCGCCAGACGGCGACCAGGTGCAGCCGCTGCGCGGTCTCACCGGCGGCGGTCGCGTCCTTGGTGTGCATGTCGGTGCAGAACCCGCAGCCGTTGATCTGGCTGGCCCGGATCTTCACCAGCTCCTGCGTGGCGGCGGGCAGCCCGGACTCCGCGACCACCGTGCCCACCGCGTTGAGGTGCTTGATCGCCTTGCCGGCGAGCGGGTTGCCGAAGAGGTTCAGACGCGCTTCCATGATCTGCTCCTGTGTGGTCGTCGATGAGTACACACCTCTGACGGGCGGGCGCGCCGAGATGTGACACGGCCGAGTGTGACGGCCATCACCTCTCACTCCGCTCTCGTCCCGTCCGATCGCCGCCCGCGCGGCCCGGCGCCGAATCTGCACAGCGCGTACGCAACTTCCGGGCATGCGTGCTTGGTTCTTCTCCCTCGGTTCCCCTTGGTGCGGAGTTGTCGTGATCGCCTCGCCGGTGGCAAGAGCTGTGGTGTGCCTGTGTGGCGGGAGGTGTGGAGGAACTGCCCCCGAAGCGTGATCGAGCCCCCACGGATGGGACGACCGGAGCGGCCAACCGGGCAGGTGGGAGCGGCGATTGACTGGCTGCCCGGCGCGGCGCGTGGTTGGATCGCTGGCACCGTCGGGACCGCGCCGAGGTGTCCTGAAAAGGCCGGCGCACGCCCGCGGCCGCGGCCCACCGTCTGTCCCCAGCGGTGCCGCTTTCCCCTGTGGACCATCCATGCGAAGGGCAGTTTCCCCATGAACTCCGCTCACCAGGTTCAGACCGCCGAGCTTTCCGACGCCGACCTCGACACCGTCGCCGGCGGCCTGAGCCCCGAGGCGAGTGCCTCCCTCGGCGCCACCACCATCACCAGCAGCGAGGTGCTGTCCCAGCTCAGCGGCATCACGGGCGAGGCGCAGAGCGTCCTCGGCCAGTACGGCCACGTGGGCGTCAGCATCTCCCTCTGATCACCCCGATCACCTCACCGAGCCCCCTGCCCGCAGATCACCACGCGTGGCAGGGGGCTCGCCCCTGCGGCGCGGGCGACGGCTTCCCCGCCCGCCCGGACCGAGCGAACCTCGACTGCGGCACCCTTGGCCACCGCGCCCCCGGCCCCTGCGCTCTCCCACGACCCCGCGTCCTGACGGGGGCTGTTTCGCCTGTTCGCTCAGGCGGCGCCGACCTCGGCCGTCGCGCCTTCGGCCGTCAGGCTCTCGGGCTCCGTGCCCTTGGTCTCCGCGTCCACGTCCTCCACGGCCACGCCCGCTGCGCCCGCGTCCCCGGTCGCCGGGGCGGATTCCGCCGATGTCTCCCTCGGCAGACCCCGCATGAGTACCCCGTACCCCAGGCCCGCGAGCGTTCCCACCGCGGCGCACATCGCCCACAGCCACCGTGCGCCCCAGCGGTCGATGACGGCGCCGGACATCAGCGGGGCGACCAGCGCGGCGACGGACCAGGACAGGGTGTAGACGCCCTGGTAGCGGCCGCGCCCGTGGATGGGGGAGAGGCGGACGACGAGGCCGGTCTGGGTCGGCGCGTTGACGATCTCGGCGAGGGTCCACACGCACACGGTGACCGTGAAGACGCCGACCGACCCGGCGAACGCGGTGAGTCCGAAGCCGTACCCGGCGAGGAGCGAGGAGGCGATCAGAAGGGCGCGTGGGTCGCGGTGCTCGATGAACCGGGTGACCGGGATCTGGAGCGCGACGATCAGGATGCCGTTGACGGCGATGGCGAGGCCGTAGTCGGCGGGCGAGAACCCGGCCCGGCCCATGGCCACCGGCAGTCCCACGGACCCCTGCTGGAAGATCAGCGCGACGAGGAAGGACAGCCCGACGACGGCCATGTACCGCCCGTCGCGCAGCACGGTCCCGAGGCTGACGGCCTCCTCCGCGTCCTCGCTGTCCGTGGCCTGCGGCCGGGACTCGGGCACCTTCAGGAAGACGACGAGCGCGCAGGCCAGGGTCATTCCGGCCTCGATCAGGAACCCGGCGAGGTAGCTGAACTCGGCGATGAACCCGGCGGCCGTGGAGGAGACGGCGAACCCGAGGTTGATGGCCCAGTAGTTCAGCGAGAACGCCCGCACCCGGTCCGCGGGCCGGACGAGGTCGGCCATCATCGCCTGCACAGCCGGCCGGGAGGCGTTGGAGGCCATGCCGACGAGGAAGGCGACGGCCGCGATGGCGACCGGGTCGGTCATGAAGCCGAGCAACGCGACGGAGGCGGCGGTGGCCGTCTGGGCGATGAGCAGCGTCGGCCGCCGCCCCAGCCGGTCGGCCATGACTCCGCCGCCCAGCGAGGAGACGACCCCGCCGAGCCCGTGGAGCGAGGCGACGAGACCGGCGTACGAGGCGGAGTAGCCGCGGTCGAGCGTGAGGTAGAGGGCCATGAAGGTGGCCACGAAGGCGCCGAGCCGGTTGACCAGGGTGCTGGTCCACAGCCACCAGAACTCACGGGGGAGCCCGGAGACGGTCTCCCGCGCGGCACGCCTGAGACTGGTTGCGGACATGACAGCAGACCCCCGTGGATGGACGATGCCCCGGACGCGAGGGCGATGTAAGTAGCGCAAGCGGTAGGCACAAATTACAGAGCCGGTCCGCCGGTTGCCACTCGATTAACAAACCCCGTCAACCGTCCACCCACCGGCCGGGCAGGACGGCGCCCCGAAGCCGTGGATTACGCTCTTTCCCATGGCCGACGCACCGTACAAGCTGATCCTCCTCCGCCACGGCGAGAGCGAGTGGAACGCGAAGAACCTGTTCACCGGCTGGGTGGACGTCAACCTCAACGAGAAGGGCGAGAAGGAGGCAGTCCGCGGTGGCGAGCTCCTGAAGGACGCCGACCTTCTCCCCGACGTGGTCCACACGTCCCTCCAGAAGCGGGCGATCCGCACGGCGCAGCTCGCCCTCGAGGCCGCCGACCGCCACTGGATCCCGGTCCACCGCAGCTGGCGCCTGAACGAGCGCCACTACGGCGCCCTCCAGGGCAAGGACAAGGCGGCCACGCTGGCCGAGTTCGGCGAGGAGCAGTTCATGCTCTGGCGCCGCTCGTACGACACCCCGCCCCCGCCGCTGTCGGAGGACTCCGAGTTCTCCCAGGCGCACGACGCCCGTTACGCCTCCATCCCGCCGGAGCTGCGCCCGGACACGGAGTGCCTGAAGGACGTCGTCGTCCGGATGCTCCCCTACTGGTACGACGGCATCGTCCCCGACCTCCTGGCCGGTCGCACGGTCCTGGTCGCGGCCCACGGCAACTCGCTGCGCGCCCTGGTCAAGCACCTGGACGGCATCTCCGACGCCGACATCGCGGGCCTGAACATCCCGACGGGCATCCCGCTGGCCTACGAGCTGGACGAGAACTTCAAGCCGATCACCCCGGGCGGCACCTACCTCGACCCCGAGGCGGCCGCGGCCGCGATCGAGGCGGTCAAGAACCAGGGCAAGAAGAAGTAGGTATTGCGTGCAGGGCGAACCCCTGTGTCACGGGGCCGGTGTGACGTCGCTTCACACCGGCCCCGGGTGTTCGTGCGCTGTTCCGGTGGTCCGTCAGCCGCACTGGCAGGGGTTGCCCGACTGGCAGCCGCAGCCGCAGCCCGAGCCGCAGCCGCACGCACCGAACAGCGGAAGGCTCCTGGTCTCGGCGGGCTGGTCGGTCTCGCGTTCCTGTGTGGGGTCTGGCGTGGTGCTGGGGGATTCGGCCATGGGTACCCTCCTGGACGCTGGGGCAGGGATGCCCTCGCTTATTTCATGCCCGCTTCCCAGGGCGCATCAACGGCGCACAGTGGCGCTCGCGCGCTCCGTCCGGCCACCCCCGCAAGCCCCCGGCCCTGCCCCAGGGCCGTACCGCGGGGCCGCGCAGCGGGGCCGTACCGCCGTTGCCGGCCGGCGGCGCTGCCGTACGGCCCCGGTGCCGGTCAGGCGCCCTCGACGCCCGTCACCGGCTGGATGTCCTGCTGGAGCTCGTCCGCGTGCTCGCCCGTGACCAGGTAGACCACGCGCTTGGCGACGGCCACGGCGTGGTCGGCGTAGCGCTCGTAGTAGCGGCCGAGCAGGGTGACGTCCACCGCCGTCTCGATGCCGTGCTTCCAGCGCTCGTCGATCAGGTGCTGGAAGAGTGTGCGGTGCAGCAGGTCCATCTCGTCGTCGTCCTGCTCCAGCTGGAGCGCGAGGTCGACGTCCTTCGTGATGATCACCTCGGCCGCCTTCGCCATCAGGCGCTGCGCGAGCTGGCCCATCTCCAGGATCGTGGCGTGCAGGTCGCGCGGCACCGCGCGCTCGGGGAAGCGCAGCCGGGCCAGCTTCGCCACGTGCTGGGCGAGGTCGCCGGAGCGCTCCAGGTCGGCGGACATGCGGAGCGACGTGACGACGATGCGCAGGTCGGTCGCCACCGGCTGCTGCCGCGCCAGCAGGGCTATCGCCCGGGCCTCCAGGTCGTGCTGGAGCTCGTCGACCTTCTGGTCCGCCTCGATGACGCTCTCGGCGAGCTTGAGGTCGGCGTCCAGCATGGCGGTCGTGGCGCGCCCGATCGCCGACCCGACCAGCCGGGCCATCTCCACCAGACCATCGCCGATCGAGTCAAGTTCCTCGTGGTACGCGTCCCGCATCAGGGTTCCCTCTCATAGGTGTGCTTGGTCCCACGCTCCCACGTTCCGGTCCGCACGCGTCCGTTTCTGCCACCCCAAGTGAACCGGCACTGGCTCCAAGGTGAACTCTGGGCGACGAGTGTTCGAGGTCGCCCTTGGACGGCTGTGGCTATGTCGTACGCCCTGCTTAACCTGGATGCATGGACGTGAACGCGGCGGTCGCCGCAGCGGCAGCGATCGCCGGGGTGCTCACCGGCGTCATCGCCATGCTGGCGTTCCGCTGGAGCGAACGCGACCAGAAGCGACCGACCAGGACTTCCTTGCACACCGATCCCGTACTTCCGCCCGGCGTGGACACCGTGCTGTCCGTGCTCCGCTCCTCGGCCGTCGTCCTCGACGAGGCCGACGCCGTCGTCAAGGCCAGCTCCGCTGCCTACGCCCTCGGGCTGGTGCGCGGCGGCAAGCTCGCCGTGGAGCCCATGCTCCAGATGGCGAGGGACACGAGACGCGACGGCGAGATACGCCAGGTCGAGCTGGACCTGCCCCGGCGGGGCACCGGACGCGGCGAGGCCCTCGCCGTCTCCGCCCGCGTGGCCCCGCTCGGCTCCCGCCTGGTCCTGCTGCTGGTCGAGGACCTGACCGAGGCCCGCCGGATCGAGGCGGTACGACGCGACTTCGTGGCGAACGTCAGCCATGAGCTGAAGACACCCGTCGGCGCGCTGTCCCTCCTCTCGGAGGCGGTCATGGACGCCTCCGACGACCCCGAGGCCGTGCAGCGCTTCGCGGGCCGCATGCAGATCGAGGCGACCCGGCTGACCAACCTGGTCCAGGAGCTCATCGACCTGTCCCGCGTGCAGAACGACGATCCGCTGGAGGACGCCGAGCCCGTCCGCGTGGACGAACTCGTCGCCGAGGCCGTCGACCGCTGCCGCCACCAGGCCGGTACGAAGCAGATCACGATGGCCGCGGGAGGCACCGCCGACCTGCGCGTCTGGGGCAACCGCGGCCAGCTGGCCGCCGCCCTCGGCAACCTCGTCGAGAACGCCGTGAACTACTCCCCGGCCCGCACCCGCGTCGGCATAGCCGCCCGCCGGGTCTCCGCACCCGGTGGCGACATGATCGAACTCGCCGTCACGGACCAGGGCATCGGCATCTCCGACAAGGACAAGGACCGCATCTTCGAGCGCTTCTACCGCGTCGACCCCGCCCGCTCCCGGGCGACCGGAGGCACCGGTCTGGGTCTCGCGATCGTCAAGCACGTGGCCGCCTCGCACGGCGGGGAGGTCACGGTCTGGAGCGCCGAAGGCCAGGGCTCCACCTTCACCCTGAGACTGCCGGAGGCGGGCCTGGCCCGCGACCGTGCCGGTCAGCACCCGGACCCCGACCTCGACGACGAGGCCGGCGGCTCCACCGAATCATCCCCGTACGAACCGCTTCCCGCCCCGGAGGTCCTTCCGTGACCCGAGTGCTCGTCGTCGAGGACGAGGAGTCCTTCTCCGACGCCCTGTCGTACATGCTCCGCAAGGAGGGCTTCGAGGTCGCAGTGGCGGCCACGGGCCCCGACGGACTCGACGAGTTCGAGCGCAACGGCGCCGACCTCGTCCTCCTCGACCTGATGCTGCCGGGTCTGCCCGGTACGGAGGTGTGCCGTCAGCTGCGCGGCCGCTCCAACGTCCCGGTGATCATGGTGACCGCCAAGGACAGCGAGATCGACAAGGTCGTGGGCCTCGAAATAGGAGCCGACGACTACGTCACCAAGCCCTTCTCGTCCCGCGAGCTGGTGGCCCGCATCCGTGCCGTCCTGCGCCGCCGCGGCGAGCCGGAGGAGGTCACCCCGGCCGCGCTGGAGGCGGGCCCGGTCCGGATGGACGTCGACCGCCACGTGGTGACGGTGGCCGGCTCCAAGGTCGACCTTCCGCTCAAGGAGTTCGACCTCCTCGAGATGCTGCTCCGCAACGCCGGCCGCGTCCTGACGCGCATGCAGCTGATCGACCGCGTCTGGGGCGCCGACTACGTGGGCGACACCAAGACCCTCGACGTCCACGTCAAGCGCCTGCGCGCCAAGATCGAGCCGGACCCGGGCGCCCCGCGCTACCTGGTGACGGTCCGCGGTCTGGGCTACAAGTTCGAGCCGTAGACCGCCGGCCCGGCCCCATGGCCGTACGGGCCTTCCCCGTGTACGACGAAGGGCGGCACCCCTGCCGGGGTGCCGCCCTTCGCGCGTGGCGCGGTGCTCAGTGACCGGCGACCGACTGGGACGCCGAGTCGCTCGGGGTGGCGTTGGTGCCCGTGGTGCCCGTGGTGCCCGTGGCGGACGAGGCGGAGGACGAAGGGGAGGACGACGGGGTCGCCTTGCCGCCCTTGCCCTTGCCCTTCTCCGGCTTGCCGCTGGTGGAGGCCGAGGGGCCCGGGGCGCCCGTGGGGACCGCCGGGGCGGACGGGATCGTGCTCGGGCCCCACTTGTCGAAGTAGCTGGTGGCCGGGACCACGAAGGCGCTGAGGCTCACGTCGCCGGTCTTGCTGAAGGTGAAGGTGACCTTCTGGACGTTGCCGTCCTGGACCGCCGTACGGCCGCTGGGCACCTCCGCGGAGGCGTTGCCCCGACCGCCGATGACCAGGGAGCCGTGCGCCGGGACGGTGAGGCTCTGGCCCTTGGCGGCGGTCAGCTTGACCGTGCCGCTGGTGCCCGGGATGGCGACCGACTGGAGGGTCTCGTCCGATTCGCCCTGGTTGAAGAGGGTCGCGGAGACGACGGCCGGCCCGGTCGACTGCAGGTCGGGCTGCGTGATGATCAGCGCGTTCTGGACCTTGATGTTGCCGACCTTGGTGGCAGCGTTGTCCGGCTTGATCTCCAGGGTCTGCGAGCCGTTGCCGGCGCCGCATGCGGCGAGCGAGGCGATCGAGAAGACGATGGCGGAGGCGGCGAGGGCGCCGCGTCGAAGGCTGCTGCTCACGGCGGCGGCAACTCCTTGAACGCGCGGGCGGCTCCCCTTATAAAGCCACCCTAAGTGTCTGTCAGCGGCCTTAGGTTACCGAGCCGTTCCCGCGCCGCCGCACCCGACCCTCCCCAAGCGTCCCGCTTGCCTCCGGCTGGGGTACTGCGTGCGGGCCTCGTCGCTCCGGACACAGGCGCCTCTTCCGTAACTTTGCCGGGTGCTCGTCCGCCATTCACATAACCGCGCGCAAAAATTACGTGGAGGAATGCGGGCCCTCTTGACGGCTGTCTTGAAGCCTTCTCTCGACCGCCGCCCGACGACCGTCCCCGATATTGATCACCCGGCACCCCTCGGGCAGCCGTTGATCAATTCCGGATTCCCGTCGCGGCCGCCTCCGGATCGCCCTCCGGATCCGCCCGCACACACCGAACGGAGTAGCGGAAGTCGTACGCTTGGAACAGGACAAATCGGGATGTTAAGCCGCCTGGAGAGGGTGCTCGGGGTGTGTGACGCGCGTGTTTCACCCCGCCCGAAGAGCCCCTCCGACCTGCGAATACCCGCTCGCGCAGGCCCCTCGAAGCACGTTCCTGTTGCTGTTGTCAAGCCCCGAGATATGCCCTGACCTGCGAAAACGCCATTCAGAAGACGCCGTATCCGTGTTACCCTGGATAGCCACGGAAGGGGTACCTGTCACATGACGTTCAAGGTTGGCGACACCGTGGTCTATCCCCATCACGGGGCCGCGCTGATCGAGGCCATCGAAACTCGCCAGATCAAAGGCGTGGACAAGACCTACTTGGTGCTGAAGGTCGCCCAGGGTGACCTTACGGTGCGTGTGCCAGCGGACAATGCTGAGTTCGTGGGCGTGCGTGATGTGGTCGGTCAGGACGGGCTGGACCGGGTCTTCGAGGTGCTGCGCGCGCCGTACGCCGAGGAGCCCACCAACTGGTCCCGTCGCTACAAGGCAAACCTGGAGAAGCTCGCCTCCGGTGATGTCATCAAGGTCGCGGAAGTCGTGCGTGACCTGTGGCGTCGTGAGCGCGAGCGCGGACTGTCCGCCGGTGAGAAGCGCATGCTCGCCAAGGCCCGCCAGATCCTGGTGAGTGAGCTGGCCCTCGCGGAGAACACGAACGAGGACAAGGCCGAGGCTCTGCTCGACGAGGTGCTCGCCTCCTGATGCGCCACGGTGGCGAACTTTCGCCGCCGGTTCGCGCAGCACGCTCTGCACAGTGAAATGCGCACAGTGAAATGCCGCGGTGCCCGATGACACGGATCCGACACTGACCCTGTCGGATCCCGTCGCCGGGCGCTGCGGCATGTTCGTACCCACGCGCCGATCGGGCGACTTCCTGACAGGAAAGACCCCCCGATATTTTGATGTGCCGGGCCCGGGCAGTCGGCCTCGACCAGGGTCACGGAAGGGTCCGGTCAAGGCAGCGCGCCCGGCACTCCTCCAGGCCATACCCACCTAGGTCGAGCACACAAACCTGACAGGAACCGATGTCTGACGAATCGCGCCCCTCACCTGCGCAGACCCCCGTCGCAGCCGTGATTCCCGCCGCCGGCCGGGGCGTACGCCTCGGTCCGGGCGCCCCCAAGGCGCTGCGCGCGCTGAACGGCACGCCCATGCTCATCCACGCGGTCCGCGCGCTCGCCGCGTCCCGCCGTGTGTCCCTCGTGATCGTCGTCGCCCCGTCCGACGGCACCGAAGAGGTCAAGTCCCTGCTCGACGCGCACGCGCTGCCCGAGAGGACCGACTTCCTGGTGGTCCCCGGCGGTGACACCCGTCAGGAATCGGTCAAGCGGGGCCTGGACGCCCTGCCCCCCGAGTACGGCGTCGTCCTCGTGCACGACGCGGCCCGCCCGCTCGTCCCGGTCGACACCGTGGACGCGGTCATCGAGGCCGTCGGCGCGGGCGCACCCGCCGTCGTCCCCGCGCTGCCGCTGGCCGACACCGTCAAGGAGGTCGAGCCCGCCGCCGAGGCAGGAGCCCCCGAACCGGTCGTCGCCACCCCGGAGCGCGCCCGCCTGCGCGCGGTCCAGACGCCGCAGGGCTTCGACCGCACGACCCTGGTCCGGGCGCACGAGACCGTCACCGACGACGTGACGGACGACGCGAGCATGGTCGAGCAGCTCGGGCTGCCGGTCGTGACCGTCCCCGGTCACGAGGAGGCCTTCAAGGTCACCCGCCCCCTCGACCTGGTCCTCGCCGAGGCGGTCCTGGCCCGCAGGAGGCTGAACGATGGCTTCTGAGCAGCCCCCGCAGTCTCCGCAGCCCCCGCAGTCCCCGCAGCCTCCGGTCCTGCTTCCCCAAGTCGGCATCGGCACCGACATCCACGCCTTCGAGGAGGGCCGTGAGCTGTGGTGCGCGGGCCTGAAGTGGGAGGGCGAGGGGCCGGGGCTGGCCGGCCACTCCGACGCGGACGTCGTCGCGCACGCCGCCTGCAACGCGCTCTTCTCCGCCGCCGGCCTCGGTGACCTGGGGCAGCACTTCGGCACCGGGCGCCCCGAGTGGTCCGGCGCCCCCGGGGTGACCCTGCTCGCGGAGGCCGCCCGCATCGTCCGCGCGGCGGGTTTCACGGTCGGCAACGTCGCCGTACAGGTCGTCGGCCCCCGTCCGAAGATCGGCAAGCGCCGCGACGAGGCCCAGAAGGTCCTCTCCGAGGCGGCCGGCGCGCCCGTCTCCGTCTCGGGCGCGACGACGGACGGCCTCGGCTTCCCCGGCCGCGACGAGGGGCTGATGGCGATCGCGACGGCGCTGGTGGTCCGTACGGGCTGAGGCGGGCGGCGGCCGTCGCTCGTGGTGCGGGTGAGCGGAGAGCGTGCGAGGGTACCCGGAGAGTCACCGCCGACTTAAGGAGCCACCATGCCCGCCACCCTGCCCGACCGGCTCAAGTCCGTGCTCGACGGTCCCGTCTTCATCGTGGTCGGCACGATCCAGCCCGACGGCCGGCCCCAGCTGTCCCCGGTGTGGGTGAAGCGGGACGGCGACCAGGTCCTGTTCTCCACGACTGTCGACCGCCGCAAGAAGAAGAACCTCGACCGCGACCCCCGGGTGAGCGTCGTCGTCCAGGATCCCGAGATGCCGTACGTCTACGCCGAGATCCGCGGCACCGCGGAGTTCGCCGTGCAGGGCGCCGAGGAACTGATCGACGAACTGTCGCTGAAGTACACCGGCAAGAAATACGCGGAGTTCAATCCCGCCTCCGCCGACGACGCCGACCGTGTGATCGTCAGGATCACCCCGGAGAAGGTCGTCGGGATGTTCTGAGCCATGCGGCACCGGGCACCACGCCACGCCCACTACCCTGGAGTGGTGACCATTCGCCTGTACGACACCAGCGCCCGGCAG
>NZ_MLYO01000190.1 GCF_001866665.1 Streptomyces monashensis
ACCTGGCTGCGCAACCGCGTGCGACACGAAGTCGCTTGAGATGAGTGGCGCTCACCACGAAAGGAGGATCAGCTGATGCTGAAGGAATAGCGCCCGGTCCAGTGCGTGAGGACTGTCCCCGCTTTGGCGTGCGCCACGGGTAACTGTGGGGTGCGAAGCCCAAGGTTCAGGGTCCAAGGGCTCCCGTTCCATCCGGGGGCTACAGGCTGGGGAAGACCGGACGGGTGAAGTACTTGAACCCTCGTTGACGTCTCGTCAGAAGCGCGCCCGCAGATGGATAGCTCAAGCGGGTGATAGGGACAAGCTGCTGAAATGCGGCAGGTGCCGTCCAGGGGGCGGCTACTGGGCGGGAACGCACCACCGTCCCCGGGGCATAGAGGGCGCCCTCCCCGGTCGCGTCTCACTCAAGCGGAACGTGACAACCCCGATGGGGTCCAGGTGCTGAACCTGGCAGGCCGACCGTGAGGAAGGCTCCAACCCCCAGCGGGAGCAGGACGACCCGAGAAGCGAATGCCGGTAGCCGAAAGGCAGCAGGAAACCCGGACCGAGTACTGGCTCCTCCGCCAGCGGCCCGGCATAACTGGCCGGATAGGGGCAGGTGCCCTGACCCGAAAGGGTGCTGACGCGGGTCGGGTGAGTCCGTGAAGAACTACTGACCGCAAATTCCGGAACTGAGGGAAAAGTTGGACACCCAGACACAACTGCGTGAGGCTCAGGCCGAGTGCAGCGATGCAGTGGTGAACGGACCTGAGGGCCGAGGCTTCGACTGGGATGCCGTGAACTGGCGAATAGTCGAGGAGGACGTACGGAGGTTGAGGCAGCGGATCTTCTCGGCATCGGAAGCAGGGGACTTGAAGAAAGTCCGGAACCTGCAAAAGTTGATGCTCCGTTCCCGCAGCAATGCTCTGCTGAGTGTGCGGCGGGTAACGGAGGAGAACGCTGGCCGCAAGACAGCCGGGATCGACGGCAAAGTGGTAGTGGCGCCCGAAGAGAAGGCTGAACTGGCCAACTGGGTGCAACAACGCGCGATGCCGTGGTCACCCCGGCCCGTCAAGCGGGTGTACGTGCCCAAGAGCAACGGGCGCCGGCGCCCATTAGGAATTCCCGTGATCGCCGACAGATGCCTTCAGGCCCTGGCGGTCAATGCACTGGACCCCGAATGGGAAGCCTGGTTCGAGCCGAGATCCTATGGATTTCGTCCGGGCCGAGGCTGCCACGATGCCATCGTGGCCATCCACAGCACCGCGAACAAGAAGGAATCCACGCGGCTGTGGGTGCTCGACGCCGATCTCCAATCGGCATTCGATCGTCTTAGCCACGATCACATCCTAAGGTCCATTGGCAGTTTCCCCGCAAGGGAGCTGATATCCCAGTGGCTGAAGGCCGGAGTGATCGAAGACGGACGGTTCGCCCCAACCGAGGAGGGAACTCCACAAGGCGGGGTGATCAGCCCCTTGTTGATGAACGTTGCTCTGCACGGCATGGAAACGGCCGCCGGGGTCCGCTACCGGGAAACCAGTAGCGGAGCCGTCCATACATCACGGGATTCCCCGGTGTTGGTCAGGTACGCAGACGATCTCCTCGCCCTGTGCCACTCACGTGACCAGGCCGAGCAGGTCAAGTCACGGCTCGCTGAATGGCTGGCGCCCAGGGGTCTGGTCTTCAATGAGGACAAGACCCAGATCACGCACCTGGACAAGGGCGTGGACTTCCTGGGCTTCAACATCCGGCGCTTCCGCGGCAAGCTCCTGACCAAGCCGAGCAAAGATGCGTTGCGGCGGATCCGGAAACGGCTCTCCCGGGAGGTGGTAGCCCTTCGCGGGGCGAACGCCGACATGGTGATCAGCAAACTCAATCCGATCATCAAAGGGTGGGCCGCGTACTACCGGATCGGGGTGTCCAAGCAAGCGTTCAATGCTTTGGACAACCACATGTGGAAGCTGGTCTATAAGTGGGCCAGATTTTCACACCCGAACAAGTCGGCGCACTGGGTAAGCGCCCGGTACTTCGGCAGGTTCAACCGGTCCAGGCAAGACAGGTGGGTATTCGGCAGCCGGGAGACCGGTTACTACCTGCGTAAATTCTCCTGGACTCCGATCGTCCGGCATCGAATGGTTGCAGGGAGGGCGTCCCCGGATGACCCGTCTCTGACCGACTATTGGGCCAAGCGGCGTCGCCGCTCAAAGCCCCCGATCAGCACCGACTTGCTGCGGCTACTGCAAGCGCAGCATGGGCGGTGCCCGATCTGCCGGTGCCTCCTGCTGCACACCAACCACGAGCCACAGACCCCGCAAGCATGGGAGCAATGGCTCGGGGCCATCCGGAAGGCGATTCGTAAGTGCGCGATCACCTCTCCGGAGTCCAGCAGAGCGGATGGTCGCGCCGCACGCTACCTCGTACATACCCATTGCTCGCGGAGGCAATGAGCCAGCGACTCCAACTCCCCCGATGCCCTCGGGACTTGCTTGAGCCGGTTGCTTGGAAATCGAGCACGGCCGGTTCTTAGGGGGCGGGGACGCAGCAATGCGTCCCCGCTACCCGACAAGGTC
>NZ_MLYO01000191.1 GCF_001866665.1 Streptomyces monashensis
GAGGTGATCGCGGAGTGCGGCCGGGCCGAGCAGCGTCACCGACTGCTGCCGGCCCGGGTGGTGGTCTATTTCGTGCTGGCGATGTGCCTGTTCTCCGGGCAGGGATATGAGGAGGTCGCGCGGCTTCTCACTCACGGGCTGGAGCGGATGGGCCGGTGGAAGGGGACGTGGCGGGTGCCGACCACCGCGGCGATCGGCCGGGCCCGGTTGCGGCTGGGTCCGGAGCCGCTCAAGGCCCTGTTCACCAGGGTGTGCCGTCCGGTGGCGACCGAGGAGACGAGCGGATCGTGGTACCGGGGCTGGTGGCTGGTCGCGGTGGACGGCACCACCTTCGACCTGCCCGATACCGAAGCCAACGCCGCCTTCTTCGGGCGTCCCGGCGTCAGCCGCGGGCAGGAGAAGAGCGCCTACCCGCAGGCGAGGTTGGCCGCGCTGGTCGAGTGCGGCACCCACGCGGTCTTTGCGGCCGAGGCCGGGCCGCTGGCCGTCCATGAAACCGAGCTGGCCCAGCGCCTGTTCAGCTCTCTGGTGCCGGGGATGCTGCTGCTGGCCGACCGGGGCTTTCGCGGCTTCGACCTGTGGCGGGCCGCCGCCGCCACCGGTGCCGACCTGCTGTGGCGGGTCAAGAACGACTCCGTCTTGCCGGTGCGGACCCTGCTGGAGGACGGCTCCTACCTCTCGGAGATCGTCGCCGCGAGGGACAAGAACCGCCGCGCGGACCCGATCAGGGTCCGCGTCATCGAGTACGCCCTCGGCCACGACGGCAGCGGCACGGTCTACCGGCTGATCACCACCATCCTCGGCCCGAAGGCAGCGTCGGCCACGTCGCTGGCCGCGCTGTATGCCCAGCGGTGGGAGATCGAGAGCACGCTGGACGAGATCAAGACACACCAGGGCGGGCCCCGCCTCGTCCTGCGCTCCCAGCACCCCCGCGGGGTGGAGCAGGAGATCTTCGCCTTCCTGCTGGTGCATCACGCTCTGCGGGACCTGATGCATCAAGCCGCCCGGCAATCGGACCAGGACCCCGACCGGATCTCCTTCACCCGCACCCTGCGCATCATCCGCCGCCATGTCACC
>NZ_MLYO01000192.1 GCF_001866665.1 Streptomyces monashensis
GGACCCGATCGAGGGGGAAGGCATGACTGGTCGGCGTGGACCGGCGAAACTGGCCGTACGGCCGAGCCGGTCGGGGCGGCTGAGCGACCGGGGACTGGAGCTGGCCCTGCTGCTCGGCGCCGTACTCATATGCGTGTTCGGCTACGCCGAGACGGCCCTCGCGCTCACCGGGAAGCTGCCGCCCGGCATGGCGCTGACGTGCGTGGCCGCGGCCGCACTGCCCCTGGTGTGCCACGTCGCCGTGCGCCGGTTCGCACCGCACGCCGATCCGCTGATCCTGCCGCTGGCCACCCTGCTCACCGGCCTGGGGCTCGTCCTGATCCACCGGCTCGACATCGCCTACTCGACCCACTACAAGAACGCGCCGCCCGCGGCGTCCGGGCAGCTGATGTGGTGCGGCATCGCGGTGGCGGTGTTCGCCGGGGTCGTGGCGCTGCTCAAGGACCACCGCAGGCTCCAGCGCTATCCGTACGTCACGATCGCCGTGGGCATGGTCCTGCTGATGGCGCCCGCGTTCTACCCCGGCGACGTCTACGGCGCCAAGCGGTGGATCTTCATCGGGCCGCTGTCCTTCCAGCCCGGCGAGTTCGTGAAGATCGTCATCGTGGTGTTCTTCGCCGGGTACCTGACGATGCGCAGGGACGCCCTCGCGCTCGCCGGACGGCGCCTGATGGGCATGTACCTGCCGCGCGGGCGGCAGCTCGGCCCGGTCGCGGCCGTGTGGATGCTCAGCCTGCTCGTCCTGGTCTTCGAGCGGGACCTCGGCACCTCGCTGATCTTCTTCGGCCTGTTCGTGATCATGCTGTACGTCGCCACCGAGCGGACCAGCTGGGTGGTGTTCGGCGTCGTCATGTTCGCCGTCGGGGCCTTCGTCGTCGGCTCCTTCGAACCGCACGTGCACGGCCGCGTCGTCGCCTGGCTGCACCCCATGGACATCTTCCTGCCGCCCGACCAGCGCCCGGCCGGACTGGTCTCGGACCAGGCCGCGCAGGCCCTGTTCAGCTTCGGCTCGGGCGGCATGCTCGGCACCGGCCTCGGCGAGGGCCACCCTGAGCTCATCGGCTTCGCCGGGCGCAGCGACTTCATCCTGACCACGGTCGGCGAGGAACTCGGCCTCGCCGGGGTGACGCTGGTCATCCTGCTCTACGCCCTGCTCGCCGAGCGCGGCCTGCGCACGGCCCTGACCGTCACCGACCCGTTCGGCAAGCTGCTCGCCGGCGGCCTGGCCTCGGCGCTCGTCCTCCAGGTCTTCGTCGTCGTGGGCGGCGTCACCGGGCTCATCCCGCTCACCGGCAAGGCCCTGCCGTTCCTCGCCCAGGGCGGCTCGTCGATGGTCGCCAACTGGCTGCTGGTCGCCGTCCTGCTCAAGGTCAGCGACACGGCCCGCCGTCCCCCGCCGCAGCCGGCCGCCGACGTCAACGCCGCCGAGACCCAGTTCGTACGGCC
>NZ_MLYO01000193.1 GCF_001866665.1 Streptomyces monashensis
CATCGACACCCTGACGTTCACGATCTGCACGGGGCAGGAGGAGTCCCGCAGGGACGGTCTGGCCACGATCGAGGCGATCCGGGAGCTGAAGCGCCGCCACCCGGACGTGCAGACCACGCTCGGCCTGTCGAACATCTCCTTCGGTCTGAACCCGGCCGCCCGCATCCTCCTCAACAGTGTGTTCCTGGACGAGTGTGTGAAGGCGGGTCTGGACTCGGCGATCGTGCACGCCTCGAAGATCCTGCCGATCGCCCGGTTCGGTGAGGAGGAGGTCACGACCGCGCTGGACCTGGTCTACGACCGGCGCCGTGAGGGTTACGACCCGTTGCAGAAGCTGATGCAGCTGTTCGAGGGCGCCACCGCGAAGTCGCTGAAGGCGGGCAAGGCCGAGGAACTCGCCGCCCTCCCGCTGGAGGAGCGGCTCAAGCGGCGGATCATCGACGGGGAGAGGAACGGCCTGGAGGCCGATCTGGACGCGGCTCTGGCGGACCGGCCGGCTCTCGACATCGTCAACGACACCCTCCTGGACGGGATGAAGGTGGTCGGTGAGCTGTTCGGCTCGGGGCAGATGCAGCTGCCGTTCGTGCTGCAGTCCGCCGAGGTGATGAAGTCGGCGGTGGCGTATCTGGAGCCGCACATGGAGAAGTCGGATGCCGCGGGCAAGGGCACGATCGTGCTG
>NZ_MLYO01000194.1 GCF_001866665.1 Streptomyces monashensis
CATCGACACCCTGACGTTCACGATCTGTACCGGTCAGGAGGAGTCCCGCAGGGACGGTATCGCGACGATCGAGGCGATCCGGGAGCTGAAGCGCCGCCACCCGGACGTGCAGACCACGCTCGGCCTGTCGAACATCTCCTTCGGTCTGAACCCGGCCGCCCGCATCCTCCTCAACAGTGTGTTCCTGGACGAGTGTGTGAAGGCGGGTCTGGACTCGGCGATCGTGCACGCCTCGAAGATCCTGCCGATCGCCCGGTTCGGTGAGGAGGAGGTCACCACCGCCCTCGACCTGGTCTACGACCGGCGCCGTGAGGGTTACGACCCGTTGCAGAAACTGATGCAGCTGTTCGAGGGCGCCACCGCGAAGTCGCTGAAGGCGGGCAAGGCCGAGGAACTCGCCGCCCTCCCGCTGGAGGAGCGCCTCAAGCGGCGGATCATCGACGGGGAGAGGAACGGCCTGGAGGCCGATCTGGACGCGGCTCTGGCGGACCGGCCGGCTCTCGACATCGTCAACGACACCCTCCTGGACGGGATGAAGGTGGTCGGTGAGCTGTTCGGCTCGGGGCAGATGCAGCTGCCGTTCGTGCTGCAGTCCGCCGAGGTGATGAAGTCGGCGGTGGCGTATCTGGAGCCGCACATGGAGAAGTCGGACGCCGCGGGCAAGGGCACGATCGTGCTG
>NZ_MLYO01000195.1 GCF_001866665.1 Streptomyces monashensis
GGGTCGTTGCGGGGGAGTCGTACGGGTGTGTTCGCGGGGACGAACGGTCAGGATTATCCGGCGTTGTTGAGCTTGTCGGAGGGTGACTTCGGGGGGTATGTCGGTACGGGTGGCGCGGCGAGTGTGGTGTCGGGTCGGGTGTCGTACGTGCTGGGTCTGGAGGGTCCGGCGGTGACGGTCGACACGGCCTGCTCCTCCTCGCTGGTGGGCCTGCATCTGGCGGTGCAGGCGTTGCGGTCGGGGGAGTGTGATCTGGCGCTGGCCGGTGGTGTGACGGTGATGTCGACGCCGGGTGCGTTCGTGGAGTTCGGTCGTCAGGGTGGTCTGGCGGGGGATGGTCGGTGCAAGGCGTTCGCGGAGGAGGCGGACGGTACCGGCTGGGGTGAGGGTGTCGGTGTGCTGTTGGTGGAGCGGTTGTCGGATGCTGTTGCTGCGGGGCGTCGGGTGTTGGCGGTGGTGCGGGGTTCGGCGGTGAATCAGGATGGTGCGTCGAACGGTCTGACGGCTCCGAACGGTCCGTCGCAGCAGCGGGTGATCCGGGCTGCGCTTGAGGCGGCGGGTGTGTC
>NZ_MLYO01000196.1 GCF_001866665.1 Streptomyces monashensis
CTGCCCGGCCTGTCGATGCGGCGGATCGCCGACCTCTACCCCGGCGAGGCGAAGACCGACGCCCGCGACGCGGCCGTCATCGCCGACGCGGCCCGCACCATGCCGCACACCCTGCGCTCGCTGGAACTCACCGACGAGATCACCGCTGAACTCACGGTCCTCGTCGGCTTCGACCAGGACCTGGCCGCCGAGGCCACCCGCACCAGCAACCGGATCCGCGGCCTGCTCACCCAGTTCCACCCGTCCCTGGAACGAGTCCTCGGCCCCCGGCTCGACCACCAGGCCGTCACCTGGCTCCTCGAACGCTACGGATCCCCAGCCGCCCTGCGAAAAGCTGGACGCCGCAGGCTCGTCGAGGTGATCCGGCCCAAGGCCCCGCGCATGGCCACGCGGCTGATCGACGACGTCTTCGACGCCCTCGACGAGCAGACCGTCGTAGTCCCCGGCACCGGCACCCTCGACATCGTCATTCCCTCCCTGGCCCGCTCCCTCAGCGCCGTCCACGAACAACGCCGGGCCACAGAAGCCCAGATCAGCGCCCTGCTGGAGGCACACCCTCTTTCCAAGGTCCTGACGTCGCTGCCCGGCGTCGGCGTCAGGACCGCCGCCACCCTGCTGGTCACCGTCGGCGACGGCACCAGCTTCCCCACCGCCGCCCACCTGGCCTCCTACGCCGGCCTCGCGCCGACCACGAAGTCGTCCGGGACCTCGATCCACGGCGAACACGCACCACGCGGCGGCAACCGCGTCCTGAAACGCGCGATGTTCCTGTCCGCGTTCGCCGCCCTGCACGACCCCGCCTCCCGCACCTACTACGACCGCTGCCGGGCCCGCGGAAAGACCCACACCCAGGCACTTCTCCGCCTGGCCCGACAACGGATCAACGTGCTGTTCGCGATGCTCCGCGACGGCACCTTCTACGAACCCAGAACCCCACGCCTCGCTTGACGAAAGACATAGAGGCACCCC
>NZ_MLYO01000197.1 GCF_001866665.1 Streptomyces monashensis
CTCAGGAGGCGGAGTCGGGAACGTTTCGTGCCGCCGCGTACGCCTGTGCCGGTGTCATCGAGACGCCGCCCAGGCTGACCGTCCTGTACGGGCTGACCTGGGCGCAGGTCTTGGACTGGTCGGCGGTGGAGGCGTGGGCGTTGGAGACGGCGGCGTGGGTGTCCGCGGGCGCGGGCGAGGAGTTGCCGCCGGGGAATGCGGTGCCGCTGGGCCAGTCCGATCCGATCACCAGGGTCAGGCCCGTGCCGGTGCCCTGCTTCAGGTTCGCGGAGGGCAGGCCGAGCGCCTTGGCGACGGTCTG
>NZ_MLYO01000198.1 GCF_001866665.1 Streptomyces monashensis
GCCAGCCACGGCTGCTCCGCCAAAGACAGACGCCCCGTGAACAGATACCCGTCACCGTCGGCGAGGGCCGTCACCGCGCCGATCCAGGGATGCCCACCAGCATCCAGCCCCAACGAACCCGCATCACCGGAGGACTTGGGAATCTCCAGCCAGTACCGCTCGCGCTGGAAGGCATACGTCGGCAGCCCCGCGACCACTCCCCCCGCCAACGGCAGCACCCTGTCCCAGTCCAGGACATGCCCCTGCACATGCAACAACCCCGCATTCCGCAGGATCTGCCCCATCCCACCCCGCCCACGCGCCAACGAACCCACCACAACCCCACCCCGACCCGCACACCCATCCGTCAACGGCATCGCCAACACCGGATGCGCCGACACCTCCACAAACACCCCATACCCATCCTCCAACAACCGCTCCAACGCACGATCAAAACGCACCGGCTCCCGCAGATTCCGGCACCAATACCCCCCATCCAACTCAACCCCCGACACCACCCCACCCGACACCGTCGAATAAAACGCCACCCCCGCCCGCCTCGGCACCAACCCCGCAAACTCCTCAGCCAACCCCGGCAACAACACATCCATCTGCGCACTGTGCGACGCATAATCCACCCGGATCACCCGCGCATACACACCCCGCCCCTGCACCTCACCCACCAACCGCTCCACCGCATCCACCCGACCCGACACAATCGTCGAACCAGACCCATTCACCGCCGCCACCGACAACCCATCACCAAACGGCACCAACCACTCCTCCACCTCCCCCACCGACCGCTCCACCACAGCCATCCCACCCGACCCCGCACACCCCAACACCGCCCGAGAACGCCCCACCACCACCAACACACCCTCCGCAAGACTCAACGCACCAGACACCACCGCCGCAACCACCTCACCCTGCGAATGCCCCACCACAGCAGCCGGCTCCACACCCAACGAACGCCACACCGCCGCCAACCCCACCCCCATCACAAACAACGCAGGCTGCACCACATCCACCCGATCAAACCCCGGATGACCCCCCTCAACCCCCTCCAACACCTCACGCACCGACCAACCCGTCAACGACCGCAACAACCCATCACACTCATCAACCACCCCCGCAAACACCTCACTCGACGCCAACAACTCACGCCCCATCCCCACCCACTGACTCCCCTGCCCCGGAAACACAAACACAACCTTGCCCCG
>NZ_MLYO01000199.1 GCF_001866665.1 Streptomyces monashensis
GATCCGCCGCATCGACAGGCCGGGCAGGTAGGCGACCTTGCAGCCAGCATCCCGGGCCACCGCCAGCGGCAGGGCGCCGATCGAGGCGGGCTGGTCCACGATCACCAGGACGGTGCCGAACTTGGTCTTCAGCTTCTCGAAGACGTCCCGCAGCTTCGGCTCGGTGTTCGGCAGCTGCTTGTCGAAGACCTTCTTGCCGCCCGGGGTGAGTCCGTGGCCGTGGTGGTGGCTCTTGCCGACGTCCAGGCCCAGGAAGACGCCTATCTCGTCGCTGTCGTTCAAGCCGTCCTCCGATGCGGGGTTGTGCGGTGCTGGCCGGGGCGTTGGCGTCGTGCGCGCATCCACGTTATGCAGACCTGCCGCCTACGAAAGGCCGGGCGTTGCGCTCGGCCGGGCGGTAGTCGGACCTCTCATCAGCGTCTCCAACGGCGCCTCTCGGGCCCGGTGGCACCACCCCCCAGGTCATGCCCTCGACAGGGGGGAACAGCCATGCCGGGCCCGGAGGCCAGCGGCCCTCTTGCAGGACCGCGGAAAACATAACGGGGG
>NZ_MLYO01000002.1 GCF_001866665.1 Streptomyces monashensis
GCGAGGGCCGGAACAACACTCTCCAACCCCTCCGCAACCCCGAGCGTCCCCGCCAACTCCGCCACATCACCCGCCTCGACACTCCGCCAGAACCACTCCTGACCCGGATCGACAACGGCCCCCGCCCTCGGAACATCCAGCCAGTAACGACTGCGCTGGAAGGCATACGTCGGCAGATCCACCCGACGCGGGGACAACCCCTCGAACACCGGCGCCCAGTCCACACCGACACCACGCGTCCACGCCTCACCCAAAGACACGTAGAACCGCTCCAGACCTCCCTCACCACGACGCAGAGACCCGACGACCACCGCATCCGACCCAGCCGCCTCGACCGTCTCCGCCACCGGCACCGTCAGCACCGGATGCGGACTCATCTCCAGGAACGCGCCGTGCCCCTCATCGATCAGCGCGGCCACAGCGGGCTGGAGCCGAACCGTCTGGCGCAGGTTGCGGTACCAGTACCCCCCATCCGTCTCCGCCGACCCGATCCACTCCCCCGACACCGTCGAAAAGAACGGCACCACCGGCACCGACGCCACAACCGGCGCCAACACCTCCGCCAACTCCTCCTCGATCGCCTCCACATGAGCCGAATGCGACGCGTAGTCCACATCGATCCGCCGCACCCGAACACCGGACCCCTCGGCGTAGGCGACGAGTTCGTCCAACGCGTCCGCGTCACCGGACACCACAGTCGACGTCGGCCCGTTCACCGCGGCCACCGACACCCGACCCGCCCAACGACCCGCCAACTCCCCAGCACCCTCCGCATCCAACGCCACCGACACCATCCCGCCACGCCCCGCCAGCGCCACAATGGCCCCCGACCGCAACGCCACCACCCGCGCACCGTCGCTCAACGACAACGCACCCGCGACGACAGCCGCAGCGATCTCACCCTGCGAATGACCCACCACAGCCGCAGGCTTGACCCCGAACGACTCCCACAACGCGGCAAGCGACACCATCACCGCCCACAACACCGGCTGGACGACATCCACCCGGTCAAACCCCGGCGCACCCTCCACCCCACGCACCACATCCACCAACGACCACTCCACGAACTCCCCCAACGCCACCCCACACTCCGCGAACCGAGCCGCGAACACCGGCGAGGAATCCAGCAGCTCCACCGCCATCCCCACCCACTGCGCACCCTGACCCGGAAACACGAACACCGGCGAAACAGCCCCGCCCACCACCGAACCGGACGACACCACCTCACCCGCCACCAACACCGACCGGCACTCGAACACCGACCGCGACCGCCACAACGACCACGCCACATCCAC
>NZ_MLYO01000020.1 GCF_001866665.1 Streptomyces monashensis
CAACACCCCGGACATCCTGCACGCCTATCTCCAGCACGGCGGCCGCCCCGCCTTCGAGGTCCGCGCCGTCCTCGCCGCCACCCTCTCCCCCGCCTGGGGCGTCTACAGCGGCTACGAACTGTGCGAGAACACCCCGCTCAAGGACGGCAGCGAGGAGTACCTCGACTCCGAGAAGTACCAACTCCGCCCCCGCGACTGGGAATCCGCCGAACGGGAGGGCCGCAGCATCGCCCCCCTCATCACCCGGCTCAACACCGTCCGGCGGCAGAACCCGGCGCTGCGCCAACTGCGCGATCTGCGCTTCCACCACGCGGACAAGGACGCGGTGATCGCCTACTCGAAGCGGAGCGGGTCGAACACGGTACTGGTGGTCGCGAACCTCGATCCCCGCCACACCCAGGAGGCCACGGTCTCGTTGGACATGCCGCAACTCGGCCTGGACTGGCACGAGTCCGTGCCGGTGCGCGACGAGCTCACCGGCGAGACCTATCACTGGGGCAGGGCCAACTATGTGCGCCTCGAACCGGGTATCAGGCCCGCGCACGTCTTCCGCGTCCTGCGACCGTCCACCCCGCAGATCGGAGGGTCACCCACCACATGATCGTCAACGAGCCCGTTCCGGACACCTTCGAGGACACGCCCGCCAAGGACCGTGACCCGGATTGGTTCAAACGCGCCGTCTTCTACGAGGTCCTGGTCCGCTCCTTCCAGGACAGCAACGGCGACGGCATCGGCGACCTGAAAGGTCTGACCGCCAAGCTGGACTATCTGCAGTGGCTCGGCGTGGACTGCCTGTGGCTGCCGCCGTTCTTCAAGTCCCCGCTGCGGGACGGCGGTTACGACGTCTCCGACTACACGGCCGTCCTGCCCGAGTTCGGCGACCTCGCCGACTTCGTGGAGTTCGTGGACGCCGCCCACCAGCGCGGCATGCGCGTCATCATCGACTTCGTCATGAACCACACCAGCGACCAGCACCCCTGGTTCCAGGAGTCGAGGCGCGATCCGGACGGGCCGTACGGCGACTACTACGTATGGGCCGACGACGACAAGCAGTTCCAGGACGCCCGGATCATCTTCGTCGACACCGAGGCCTCCAACTGGACGTACGACCCCGTACGCAAGCAGTACTACTGGCACCGCTTCTTCTCGCACCAGCCGGATCTGAACTACGAGAACCCGGCGGTGCAGGAGGAGATGATCTCCGCGCTGAAGTTCTGGCTGGATCTCGGCATCGACGGGTTCCGGCTGGACGCCGTGCCGTACCTGTACCAGCAGGAGGGCACCAACTGCGAGAACCTGCCGGCGACCCATGAGTTCCTGAAGCGGGTCCGCAAGGAGATCGACACCCAGTACCCGGACACCGTGCTGCTGGCGGAGGCCAACCAGTGGCCCGAGGACGTGGTCGACTACTTCGGCGACTACGGCACCGGCGGCGACGAGTGCCACATGGCCTTCCACTTCCCCGTCATGCCGCGCATCTTCATGGCCGTACGCCGCGAATCGCGCTACCCGGTCTCGGAGATCCTCGCCAAGACCCCCGCCATCCCCTCGAAATGCCAGTGGGGCATCTTCCTGCGCAACCACGACGAGCTCACCCTCGAGATGGTCACCGACGAGGAACGCGACTACATGTGGGCCGAATACGCCAAGGACCCACGGATGCGCGCCAACATCGGCATCCGCCGCCGCCTCGCCCCCCTCCTCGACAACGACCGCAACCAGATCGAACTGTTCACCGCCCTGCTGCTCTCCCTGCCCGGCTCGCCGATCCTCTACTACGGCGACGAGATCGGCATGGGCGACAACATCTGGCTCGGCGACCGCGACGCCGTCCGCACCCCCATGCAGTGGACCCCCGACCGCAACGCCGGCTTCTCGTCCAGCGACCCCGGGCGGCTGTTCCTGCCGACGATCATGGACCCGGTCTACGGCTACCAGGTCACCAACGTGGAAGCCGCGATGTCCTCGCCGTCGTCGCTGCTGCACTGGACCCGGCGCATGATCGAGATCCGCAAGCAGAACCCCGCCTTCGGACTGGGGTCGTACAACGAACTCCAGTCCTCCAACCCGGCGGTGCTCGCCTTCCTGCGCGAGACCCCCCTGTCGCGGGACGGCGGGGACGACGTGGTGCTGTGCGTGCACAACTTCTCGCGTTTCGCCCAGCCGACCGAGCTGGACCTGAGCCGGTTCGGCGGGCGGCATCCCGTCGAGCTGTTCGGCGGGGTCCGCTTCCCGGCGATCGGTGAACTGCCGTACCTGCTCACCCTCGCGGGGCACGGCTTCTACTGGTTCAGGCTGCGCCGCGAGTCCGTGTAGCGGACCTGCGTGGTTTCCGGCCGGGCGGGGCGGTGGCGCGTTTCCACCGGCCCGCCCGGGGCACGCACAAGGAACACCCCCCGACGACCCCGGGGAAAGGACGTGACGCCCATGGCGGATCCGGTCACCACCCCCTCGCTCCTGGATTCCCTCGCTCCCCTGTTGCGCACCTGGCTGCCGAGACAGCGCTGGTTCTCGGGCAAGGGACGCCCGGTCACCGGGTTCTCCCCCGTGGCCGTCACCGAACTGCTCCCGCCCCACGGCCGCCTCGGCCTCTACCACCTGCTGCTCCGCGTCCACCAGCCGGACGTGCGCGGCCCCGGCGACGTCTACCAGTTCCTGATAGGCGTGCGCGAGGCGCTGCCGCCCCGGCTGGCGCCCGCGCTGATCGGGCACGTGGACGAGGGGCCGCTCGCCGGACGCACGGTGTACGAGGCCCTGTACGACCCCCGGCCCGCCGAGGTGCTCCTGGAGGCCCTGCGCACCCGGGCCCGCATCGGCTCACTGCGCTTCGACCGGGACCCGGGGCACGACATCCGCACGGGTCTGGTGGCCCGGCTGATCACCGCCGAACAGTCCAACTCCTCGGTGGTGTACGGCGACACGTTCATACTGAAGCTGCTGCGCCGGGTGGTGCCCGGCGTCAATCCCGACCTGGAGATACCGCTCGCGCTGGCCCGCGAGGGCTGCCCCCGGGTGCCCGCGCCGACGGCGTGGGCGCGCGCGGAGGTCGAGCACGAGGAGCCGTACGTCCTCGCCGTGCTGCAGCCCTTCGTGCGCGGTGCGGCCGACGGCTGGGAGCTGGCGCTGCGGGAGCTGGCCAAGGGCGAGGACTTCGTCGCCGAGGCGTGCGCGCTGGGCCGGGCCACGGCCGAGGTGCACACCGCGCTCGCCCGCGCCCTGCCGACGGTCACCCTCGGGCATGCCCAACTCCGCGCGCTGTCCGAGGGGATGCGTCAGCGGCTGGGGGCGGCGGTACAGGCCGTACCGGCGCTGCGGCCGTACGAGGAGGGGCTGCGGCAGGCCTACGCGGACCTGGACCGGCCGGCCGCCGGGGGTCACGCCTGGACCGCGCAGCGCATCCACGGCGATCTGCACCTCGGGCAGTGTCTGCGCGCGGCGGACGGGACCTGGTCGCTGATCGACTTCGAGGGCGAGCCGGCCCGGCCGCTCGCCGAACGGCGCCTGCCGCAGCCGCCGGTGCGGGACATCGCCGGGATGCTGCGCTCCTTCGACTACGCGGCCCACTCGGTGCGGCCGCCCGCACCGGACTGGGCGCGCGGGTGCCGGGCCGCCTACTGCGCGGGGTACGCGCAGGTGGCGGGCCGCGATCCACGCACCGACGCGGTGCTGCTACGGGCCTTCGAGACCGACAAGGCGGTGTACGAGGTCCTCTACGAGGCCCGGCACCGGCCCGACTGGCTCCCCGTACCGCTCTCGGCGATCCGCCGGCTCGCCGCGTCCGACCAGGAGGCCCGTCCGTGACCGACCGGCACACCGTCCCCGCCGCCGTGGCCCCCGCCGCCGACCGCGAGCGGCTGCTGCATGGCGTCCACCACGACCCGCACGCGGTCCTCGGCGCCCATCCGGTGCCGGGCGGTGTGGTGTTCCGGGCCTTCCGGCCGTACGCGCTGTCCGTCACCGTCGCCGCCGACGCGTTCGAGGCGGAACTGCACGACGACGGGGACGGTTTCTTCTCCGGGCTGCTCCCGCTCACCGAGGTCCCCGCCTACCGGCTGCTCGTGGCGTACGAGGGCACGGTCCTGGAGACCGAGGACGCCTACCGGTTCCTGCCCACGCTCGGCGAGCTGGACCTGCATCTGATCGGCGAGGGCCGGCACGAGCAGCTGTGGCGGGCGCTCGGCGCGCATGTCACCGTCCACCAGGGGGTGTCCGGCACCCGGTTCGCGGTGTGGGCGCCGGACGCGCGCGGGGTGCGGCTCGCGGGCGGTTTCGACCTCTGGGACGGCACCGGGCATCCGATGCGCTCGCTGGGCTCCTGTGGGGTGTGGGAGCTGTTCGTGCCGGGCCTCGGCGAGGGCGAGCTGTACAAGTTCGAGATCATCCGTCCCGACGGCTCGCACACCCTGCGCGCCGATCCGCTGGCCCGCCGCACGGAGGCCCCGCCCGCCACCTCGTCGATCGTGACCGCCTCGCACCACGAGTGGGGCGACACGCGGTGGATGGCGCACCGCGGGGACCGGCCCGTGCACGAGGCGCCGCTGTCGGTGTACGAGGTGCACCTGCCGTCCTGGCGGCCGGGACTGTCGTACCGCGAGCTGGCCGACCAACTACCGGCCTATGTATCGGAGTTGGGTTTCACCCATGTGGAGCTGATGCCGGTCGCCGAGCATCCCTTCGGCGGCTCCTGGGGCTACCAGGTGACCGGCTTCTACGCCCCCACGGCCCGGCTCGGCACGCCGGACGACTTCCGGTACCTGGTGGACAGGCTGCACCAGGCCGGGATCGGTGTGCTGATGGACTGGGTGCCGGCGCACTTCCCGCGCGACGACTGGGCGCTGGCCGAGTTCGACGGGCGGCCGCTGTACGAGCACCACGATCCGCTGCGGGCCGCGCATCCGGACTGGGGGACGCTGGAGTTCGACTTCGGCCGCCGGGAGGTGCGCAACTTCCTGGTGGCGAACGCCGTGTACTGGTGCGAGGAGTTCCACATCGACGGGCTGCGTGTGGACGCCGTGGCCTCGATGCTGTACCTGGACTACTCGCGCGAGCCGGGCCAGTGGACGCCGAACGAGCACGGCGGCCGGGAGAACCTGGACGCGGTGGCCTTCCTGCAGGAGATGAACGCGACCGTCTACCGGCGCTGCCCGGGGGTCGTCACCATCGCCGAGGAGTCCACGGCCTGGGACGGGGTGACGCGGCCGACGGACGGCGGCGGGCTCGGCTTCGGGCTGAAGTGGAACATGGGCTGGATGCACGACTCGCTGGAGTACATGCAGAAGGAGCCGGTGCACCGCAGGTACCACCACCACGGGATGACCTTCTCGATGGTGTACGCCTACAGCGAGAACTACGTCCTGCCGATCTCCCACGACGAGGTCGTGCACGGCAAGCGGTCCCTGGTCTCGAAGATGCCCGGCGACTGGTGGCAGCAGCGCGCGAACCACCGGGCCTACCTGGGCTTCATGTGGGCCCACCCCGGCAAGCAACTCCTCTTCATGGGCCAGGAGTTCGCACAGGGCGCCGAGTGGTCCGAGGCGCACGGCCCCGACTGGTGGCTGCTCGACCCGGCGTACGGCGCCGAGGCCGACCACCGGGGCGTACGGGAGCTGGTCCGCGACCTGAACACCCTCTACCGCGCGGCCCCGGCCCTCTGGGAGCGGGACACCGATCCGGCGGGCTTCGAGTGGCTCACCGGGGACGCGGCCGACGACAACGTCCTCGCGTTCCTGCGCCGGTCCGCCGACGGCACCCCGCTCCTCGCCGTCTGCCACTTCTCACCGGTGGTGCGCGAGGACTACCGCCTCGGCGTCCCGGAGGACGTACCGGCATGGGTGGAGGTGCTCAACACCGACGCCGGGCGCTACGGCGGCAGCGGCGTCGTCCACCCGGACGTGGTCAAGCCGGAGCCACGGGGCACCCATGGCCGCCCCGCGAGCATCCGGCTGACCCTGCCCCCGCTGGCTACGGTGTGGCTGCGGCCGGCGTGAGCGCCTCGGGCAGGGTGTCCGTGTAGAGCACCCCGAGCCGCTGTGTGGCCCGGGTCAGGGCCACGTAGAGGTCGCTGGTGCCGTAGCGGGCCGGTTCCACCACCAGGACCGCGTCGAACTCCAGGCCCTTGGACTGGCGGGGGTCGAGGAGGACGACGCCGCGGGTGAGGTCGGGTTCGGCGCCGGCCGTGACGCCGTCGAGGCGGGCGGCCAGTCGCCGGTGCAGGTCACGCGGGGCGATGACCGCGAGGCGGCCCTCGGCGGGGGCGAGTTCGGCGACCGCCTCGGCGACCGCGCCGGGCAGGTCGTCCGCCGCCCGGCGCACCCACGGCCGTTCGCCCGTCGAGCGGACCGAGCTGGGCGGCTCGAAGTCCGGGTGCTCGGCACGTACGACGGCCGCGGCCAGCTCCATGATCTCGGCCGGGGTGCGGTAGTTGACGCCGAGCCGGGTGTGCTCCCAGCGGTCCTCGACGTACGGCGTGAGGATGTCCGACCAGGAGCCGACCCCGGCCGCCTCGGCCGTCTGGGCCGGGTCGCCGACCAGGGTCATCGAGCGGGTCGGGCTGCGCCGCATCAGCAGCCGCCAGGCCATCGGCGACAGCTCCTGCGCCTCGTCCACGATGATGTGCCCGAACGCCCAGGTGCGGTCGGCCGCGGCCCGCTCGGCGGCGCTGCGGTGGTCCGCCTCCTCCTGCCGCTCGGCGAACCGCTCGGCGTCGATGATGTCGTGCGCGGACAGCACCTCGGACGCGTCCGGGTCACTGTCCTCCTTGTCCTCGAACTCGTAGGTCCGGGACGCGTAGGAGACGTCCAGCACGCCCTGGGCGTAGGCGACCTGCGTCTCGCGTTCCCGCTCGGCCCGGGCGCGGGCGAAGCGGTCGTCCTCGCCGAGGAGTTCGGCCGCCTCGTCGAGGAGCGGGACGTCGGCGACGGTCCAGGCGCGGGTCACGGGTCTGCGGATCGCGTCCGCGTCCGCCTCGGGCAGGTAGTCGTGCGGCTCGGTGAGGAAGTCGGCGACGAGGCGCTGCGGGGTGATCCGGGGCCACAACAGGTCGACGGCGGACCAGACTTCGGGGTTCTCGGCGAGTTCGTCGCGGATCTGGGTGAGGTCGGAGGCGTCGAGCAGGCTGGTTCCGTCGTAGGGGTCGGTGCCGACGCGCTCGGCGTACAGCTCGGTGAGGGTGTTGAGGATGTGGCCCTCGAAGTACTCGCGGGCCGCGTTGTGCGGGAGCCTGGCGGCGCGGGTGCGTTCGCGGGCGACGCCGACGAGGCCGTCGTCGAGCATCAGCACCTCGCGGTCGTGCTGGACGGTGATCACCGGGTCGGGCAGGGCCTGCCGGTCGCGGACGGCGGCGGCCAGCGCCTCGGCCATGTCGGCGCGGCCCTTCACGGCGGCCGCCTGCGGGGTGTCGGCCGCGGTGGCCTTCACGCCGGGGAACAGCTCGCCGACGGTGGCCAGCAGCACGCCGGTCTCGCCGAGCGAGGGCAGCACCTCGCCGATGTAGCCGAGGAAGGCCGGGTTGGGGCCGACGATCAGCACGGCGCGGCGGGCCAGCAGCTCGCGGTACTCGTAGAGCAGGTAGGCGGCGCGGTGCAGCGCGACCGCCGTCTTCCCGGTCCCCGGGCCGCCCTCGACCACCAGCACCCCGCGGTACGGCGCCCGGATGATCTCGTCCTGTGCGGCCTGGATGGTCTGCACGATGTCGCTCATCCGGCCCGTGCGCGCCGAGTTCAGCGCGGCCAGCAGCACGGCGTCCCCGCTCGGGTCCTCGTGCCCGGTGCGGGTGGTGTCGCCGAGGTCCAGGATCTCGTCGTGCAGCGAGGTCACGGTCCGGTCCTCGGTGGTGATGTGCCGGCGTCGGCGCAGGCCCATCGGGGTGTGTCCGGTGGCGAGGTAGAAGGGCCGGGCGACGTCGGCCCGCCAGTCGATCAGCACCGGGGTGTGCTCGGCGTCGTCCTCGCGCAGCCCGATCCGGCCGATGTGGTGGGCGGTGCCGTCGGCCAGGTCGATCCGGCCGAAGCAGAGCGAGCCGTCCACGGCGTTCAGCGCGGCGAGCAGCCCCGAGCGCTCGGCGACGAGGATGTCCCGCTCCAGCCGGGCCTGCATGGGCTTGTCGCCCTGGGCGAGCGCGTCCGTGACCGAGGTCTCGGTCTCTCCGCGCAGTACGTCCACGCACGCGTACAGTCCGTCGATGAATTCCTGCTCGTTGCGCAATTCATCGCCTGGATATTCGCTGTTTGACAATTCCACTCCCGCCCGGATATACTCTGCTCAGTGAACTTCTTCGCGGCATCGCAGGATTGAAGTCGCGAACCACCGAATATACGCAGAGAAATCCCCCGAGTGCAATTGCTCAGGGGATTTTTTGGTGCCCGGCCGTTCTTTACCGTATGCCGTGCAGCGCGTCGGCCAGCTCCTCGCGCAGGCGCCGCCCGGGCCGCGCCCCCACCATCGCCTTCACCGGCTCGCCCGCCCGGAACAGCATGAACGTCGGCATCGACAGCACCTGGTACGCGTTCGTGATCTCCGGACTGGTGTCCACATCCAGCTGTACGACCTTCAGCCGGCCCGCCTCCTCGGCCGCGAGTGCGCTGAGCACCGGGCCCATCTGCCGGCACGGCGGACACCAGTCGGCCGTGAACTCGACGAGCACCGGCAGTTCCGACCGCAGCACCTCCGCCTCGAAATCCGTGTCCCGCACCTCGGCCACACCCGCCGCGTTGATCACCGCTGCTGCCCTCCCAGTTCGCACCCGGGCTCCGGACCCCCCGGAACCAGCGCATCGGCGGCCAGCGCGTCCCGTGCCTCCTCGGCCCGCGCCAGCTGCCCCGCGACCGTCTCCCGCACCGACCGCAGCTGTCCGACGAGCGCGTCCAGCTCGGCCAGCTTGCGCCGGTAGACCTGCAGCGAGGCCGGGCAGGAGTCACCCTCCGGGTGCCCGGCCCGCAGGCACTCGACGAAGGGCCGCGTCTCCTCCAGCTCGAACCCGAAGTCCTGGAGCGTGCGGATCTGCGCCAACAGCCGCAGATCCCCCTCGTCGTACGTGCGGTGCCCGTTGCCGTCCCGCCGGGCCGGCAGCAGCCCGCGCGACTCGTAGTACCGCAGCGCGCGGGTCGTGGTCCCGGCCCGCGCGGCCAGCTCGCCGATTCGCATGCCCACGACGGTAGGCGTTGACGCCGGGGTCAAGGCAAGACGGGCACCCCCGCCGACTCCTCGACCTCCATCAGCGACGCGCTCCGGCGCTCCTCCTCGAAGGCCCTGGCTCCGCCCCGGAGGCCGAAGAGGCGTTTGGCGACGGCGATGTAGAGGACGGCCAGGATGTTGAGGACGAGGGTGGCGATCTTCAGATAGCTGACCTTCTCGGTGAGTTCGTAGATCTCCAGGGGGAGGAACGCGGCCGTCGCGACGACCGTCAGGTACTCCGCCCAGCGCCTGGCGTACCAGAGGCCGACCGCCTCGATCAGCTCGATCAGGGCGTAGGCCAGCGCCAGCCCGGCGACGATCATGAGCGTGGAGTGCTTGTAGCCGAACGCCTTCTGTACCGAGCCGACCACGGGCGAGTGGTCGAGGTCGTAGTGGAAGTGCCGGAAGACCGGGCGCAGGACGTCCAGGTATTCGTTGAAGAGGCGGCGCACCGCGTCCTGGCTGTTGCTGAACTTCCAGACCGCTATGGCGACCAGCACGATGAACACGCCGCGCACCAGCCGCTCGATCGCGAGGAAGCGCAGGATGAACAGGTCCCGCAGCACCTTGCCGCGCGGCACCAGCGGGGCGTTCGCCGCCGGTCCCGAGCCGTGCGGCTCGCCGAGCACGAAGTCGCCGCAGCGCAGGCAGCGCCAGGCGTCCCCGAGCGCGGTCTCGGCGTGCAGCCGCGGCCGCAGCGTGGGTTCGTCGGGCGCGTAGGTCGTATGCCCCTTGCGCGCGCAGGTCCGCCGGTCCCAGTCGATCTTCATGTCCCCCGAGCCTCCACTTGCCTGTACCTGATGTGTCGCCTGTACGGACGCCACACGCGAACGTGCCGTTCCGAACGATCCGGAGCGGCACGTTAGCGGACGCGGGGAAGGAGTGCTCAGACGGCGGCGCTGTCCGCCGGTTCCCTCTCCCGCTCCTTCACCTGTGGCGCGGGGCTTTCACGGCGCGGGAGCAGAACGGCCACCAGGACGGTGCCGATGCCGAGGATGACCGCGCCGACCAGGCTGGTGTGCGCGACGGCGGCGGAGAAGGAGGAGCCGACCGCGTCGGCCATCTGCCGGGCGCCGCCGGCGAGTTCGGCGGCCTGCTGCTTGAGCTGCGCCGCCTGCTGCGGGTCGGTCGCCTTCGCGGCCTGTGCGGCCAGCGCGTGCGCCTTGTCGCCGATGCCCTGCGCGACCGCGTACCCGGCGCCGACCGAGTCCCGAGCCGTGTCCAGGGCGCTCGCCGGGAGCTTGCTGCCGGCCGTGGCGTCGCTCAGGTGGTGGCCGTACGACGTCGCGAGCAGCGAGCCGAGGATGGCGATGCCGAGGGAGCCGCCCAGCTCCAGCGAGGTGTCGTTGACCGCGCCGCCGACGCCCAGTTCGGACTCGGGGAAGGCGCCCATGATCGCGTCGGTGCAGGGCGAGAGCGCGAGGCCGATGGCGAGGCCCAGGATGATCAGGGGGGCGAGGAAGTCGCCGTACGTCGAGCCCGCGTCGACCCGGGTCAGCAGGGCGAGGGCGGTGGTGCCGCCGACCATGCCCGCGCTGACCGTCCACTTCATGCCGACGCGCGGGGTCAGGAAGCCCGTCAGGGCCGAGCCGACGAAGACCGCGCCGGCCAGCGGGAGCATCCGGACGCCGGTCTGCAGGGCGTCGTAGCCGAGGACGAACTGGAGGTGCTGGGTGAGGTAGTAGAAGGCGCCGAAGACGGCGAGGAAGAACAGGGCGACGGCGAGGTTGGAGCCCGCGAAGCGGCGGTGCGCGAAGCGGCGGACGTCCAGGATGGGGCGGGGGTGGCGCAGCTCCCAGAGGACGAACGCCACCAGGCCGGCGCCGGCCGCGACCGCGGCCGCGATGGCCTTGGCGTGCCAGCCGAAGTGCGGGCCCTCGATGATCATGTAGACGAGGGAGCCGGTCCACAGGACGGAGAGCAGGCCGCCGACGTAGTCGATGCGGTCGTGGTGACCGGCCCTGGACGGCGGGATGAGCACGAAGGCGAGGACGATCGCGACGGCCGCGATCGGCACGTTGATCAGGAAGGTCGAGGACCAGCCGTGGTCGCGCAGCAGCGCGCCCGCGACGACCGGTCCGGCGGCGATGGCGAGACCGGCGGTGGCGGTCCACAGCACGATCGCCTTGGCGCGCTCGGCGCGCGGGAAGGTCGCGGCGAGCAGGGAGAGCGTGGCGGGCATGATCAGCGCCGCGCCGACGCCCATCACGGCGCGGGCCGCGATGACGGTCGTGGAGCTGTCCGCGAGGTAGCCGAAGACGGCACCGCCGCCGAACACGGCGAGGCCGAGGACGAGCGCGCCGCGTCGACTGTACTTGTCGCCGATCGCGCCGAGCAGCAGCATCAGCGCGGCGTACGGCACGGTGTAGCCGTCGATCACCCACTGGAGGTCGGCGCTGGAGAGCCCGAGGTCCTTCGTCATGTCGGGTGCGGCGACCGTGAGGGCGGTGTTCGCCATGACGATGATCAGCAGGCTCAGGCAGAGCACGAGCAGTGCCCACCAGCGCCGGGCGTACGGGCGCTCCATCTTCTCGACCGGTTCGGTCATGACGAGTCGCATGGCAGGGGTCGCCTTCCTCGGATCGCGACGGTTGGTGCGGAGCCGTGCGAACTTGCACAGTGACGTGCAATTGCACAACCATGTGTAATGTACGCCGCTGCACAGTGGTGTGCAAATCGTGGAGGGCGTGCAGAATGACTGCCATGACCACGGGTAACAGCCGCGCCGACGCCAACCGGCGTCGCATCCTCGACGTCGCCCTCGCGGAACTGCTGCGCGACCCCGACGCCTCCATGGACCAGATCGCGCGCGCCGCGGGGGTCGTACGGCGGACGGTGTACGGCCATTTCCCCAGCCGCGAGGCGCTGATCAGCACGCTGGTCGACGAGGCCGTGGCGGCGCTGGCCGACGCGGACGCGGGCGCCCGCAGGGAGGTCGCCGACCCGGCGGAGGCGGTGGCCCGGTCGGTGCTCGCGATCTGGGAGATCGCCGACCGCTACCGGCTGCTGGTCGCGCTCGCCCAGCGCACGGTCACCGTCCAGGGCATCCGCGAACGCCTCGCCCCGCTGCGCGCGAACAAGGTCCGGCTGCTGGAACGCGGGCTGGAGAAGGGCGTGTTCAGCTCACCGCTGCCGGCCCCGGCGCTGGCGTACGTGCACGAGCAGCTGCTGTTCGCCGTGATGGAGGCGGTGAACGACGGCCTCCTGACCGCGGCGGAGGCGGGCCGCTCGGCCACGGTCACGGTCCTGACCGCGGCGGGCGTGCCCGCCTCGACGGCCACCGAGCTGGTGGCCGAGGTGAGTGAGGAGTCGTAGCGGCGCCGTAGCGGTGCCGTGGACATGCCGGATGCCCGGCCCCGGTTCAGGCGGGGCCGGACATCCGGAGCTTCTTTCGCGGTCAGGCCTTGGCCAGCTCCTCCTCGCGCCGCTCGGGCACCTCGGCCGCCGTCCCGTGGCCCTCGTCCATGAGTGTCGTCTCGTCGAAGGGCAGCTCACCGGCGAGCACCCGCCGCACCCGCTCCTTGTCGATCTCCTTGGTCCAGGTGCCGACGAGCACCGTCGCCACGGCGTTGCCCGCGAAGTTGGTCAGCGCGCGGGCCTCGCTCATGAAGCGGTCGATGCCGACGATCAGACCGACGCCGTCGACCAGCGCGGGCTTGTGCGACTGGAGGCCGCCGGCCAGGGTCGCGAGACCGGCGCCGCTGACGCCCGCCGCGCCCTTGGACGCCAGCAGCAGGAAGAGCAGCAGCGGGATCTGCTCGCCGATCGACATCGGTGTGCCGAGGGCGTCCGCGATGTAGAGCGACGCCATGGTCATGTAGATCATCGTGCCGTCGAGGTTGAACGAGTACCCGGTCGGCACGGTGATGCCGACGACCGGCTTGCTGACGCCCAGGTGCTCCATCTTCGCGATGAGCCGCGGCAGCGCGGACTCGGAGGAGGAGGTGGACAGGATCAGCAGGAACTCACGGGCGAGGTACTTGCACAGCGAGAAGACGTTCAGCCCCGCGACGATCCGCAGGACCGCGCCGAGCACCACGAAGACGAACAGGACACAGGTGATGTAGAAGCCGAGCATCAGCACGGCGAGGCTCTTGAGCGCGTCGACGCCGGCCGAGCCGGTCACGGCCGCGATGGCGCCGAAGGCACCGACGGGCGCCAGCCACATGATCATCGCCAGGATGCGGAAGACGAGCCGCTGGATGTGCTCGACGCCGCGCAGCACCGGCTGTCCGGCCGAGCCCATGGCCTGGAGCGCGAACCCGGCGAGCAGGGCGATCAGCAGCGTCTGGAGCACCTCGCCCTGGGTGAAGGCGGAGACGAACGTGGTCGGGATGATCGACAGCACGAAGTCGACGGGCCCCAGCGCCTTGCTGTCCACCTGGGCGTGCCCGGTGTGCTTGAGCGCCTCGGTCAGGTGCAGCCCGTCACCCGGGTGGAGCACGTTGCCGACGACGAGACCGATGGCGAGCGCGACCAGCGACATCACCAGGAAGTAGCCGAGGGCGATACCGCCGACGGCGCCGACCTTGGCGGCCTTGCGGACGGACCCGATGCCGAGCACGATCGTGCAGAAGATGATCGGCGAGATCATCATCTTGATCAGGTTGACGAAACCGGTTCCGAGCGGCTTCAGCTGGACGGCCGCATCGGGCCAGATGAGCCCCACGGCGATGCCGAGCACGACCGCCGCGATCACGGCGATGTACAGGTAATGAGTCCGGTCCCGCTTCACGCGGGGTACGGCTGGTGCCGTATCGGGGGTGCTGGCGGCCACGGCTGCCCTCCTTGACGTCTTCGTCGGCATCACCGGCGTGCGGCTCACGTCCGGGGGTGTTGTGGGGGATGCCGTGACTATCTCCCGGCCTGTGAGGGCGGTCACCCTTCCGTTCATTTAGTTCACACTTAACCGAGGGGGCACACTGCTGACATGCGCGTTCCCTCCCTCCCCCGACCTCGCAGCCTGGCGGGCCAGCTGTTCGCCGTGCAGGCCGTGCTGATCGCGCTGGTCGTGGCCGGGTACGCGCTGTTCACCTACGTCAGCGACCGGCAGCAGGCCCAGGACGCGGCGCAGCGCCAGGTCGTCGCGGTGGCCCGGTCCATCGCGGACGCCCCCTCGGTCCGCTCGGCCGTCCGCACCGCGAACCCCTCGGCCGTGCTCCAGCCCTACGCCCTCCAGGTCACCCGGGACGCGGACGTCGACTTCGTGACGATCATGAACACGGACGGCATCCGCTGGACGCACCCCGACCCGTCGCAGATCGGCAAGCGGTTCCTCGGCCGTATCGACCCCGCCCTGCACGGCCACACCTTCACCGAGACCTACACCGGCACCCTCGGCCCGTCCGTCCGCGCGGTGACCCCGGTCGAGGACGGCGGCCGCGTCATCGGCCTGGTCAGCGCCGGCATCAAGGTCGAGGCGATCAGCGAACGGGTCCAGGGCCAGGTCACGGCCCTGCTCGGGGTGGCCGGCGGCACCCTGCTGCTGGGCGCGGTCGGCACGTACGTCGTCAACGCGCGCCTGCGCCGCCACACCCACGGCATGAACGCCACCGAGCTGAGCCGGATGCACGACTACCACCAGGCGGCGCTGCACGCGGTCCGCGAGGGGCTGCTGATGCTGGACGGGCAGTACAGGGTGGCGTTGATCAACGACGGCGGGCGGGAGCTGCTGGGGGTGGGGCGCGAGGAGGAGGTGATCGGGCACTCGGTGGCGGACCTCGGCCTGCCGGGCCCGCTGACGGGTGCACTGCTGTCGTCGGAGCCGAGGGTGGACGAGGTGTACCTGACGGCGTCCCGGGTCCTGGTGGTGAACACCTCCCCGGTGTCGGGAGGCGAGCGGCGCGGCACGGTCGTCACCTTGCGCGACGTGACCGAACTCCAGGCGCTGACGGGCGAGTTGGACTCGGAACGCGGCTTCACCCAGGCCCTGCGTTCCCAGGCGCACGAAGCCGCCAACCGCCTCCACACGGTCGTCTCGCTGATCGAGCTGGGCCGGGCCGAGGAGGCGGTGGCGTTCGCCACGGCGGAGCTGGAGCTGGCGCAGGCCCTGACCGACCAGGTGGTGGCGGCGGTGCGCGAGCCGGTGCTGGCCGCGCTGCTGCTCGGCAAGACGGCCCAGGCCAACGAGCGGGGCGTGGAGCTGGTCGTCTCCCCCGACAGCCGCCTGGACGACGGCCTGCTGCCGGCGGAGCTGTCCTCCCGCGACCTGGTCACGATCCTCGGCAACCTGATCGACAACGCGGTGGACGCGGCGCAGGGCAGCGCCGGGGCGCGGGTGACGGTCACGGCGTACGCCTCGGACAGCGACGTGGTCCTGCGGGTGACCGACACCGGCCCCGGTGTCGACCCGGCCCATGCCGACCTGGTATTCCAGCGGGGGTTCTCCACCAAGCCGGCCGGGCCCGGCGGGCGGGGGCTCGGGCTGGCCCTGGTCCGGCAGGCGGTGGCCCGCCACGAGGGCACGCTGACGGTGGCGGAGTCCGACGACGACGGCGCGGACGGCGAGGGCGGAGCGGTGTTCGAGGTGCGGTTGCCGACGCGTACGGCTTCCCCGCTGCCGGGAGGCGACACGACATGACGGATGAACCGGCGATCAGGGTGCTGGTGGTCGAGGACGACCCGGTGGCCGCGGACGCGCACGTGCTGTACGTCGGCCGGGTGCCGGGGTTCGTCGCGGTCGGCAAGGCCCACACGGGCGCGGAGGCACGCCGCGTCCTGGACCGCACGCCCGTGGACCTCCTCCTGCTGGACCTCCACCTCCCCGACGTGCACGGCCTCCAGTTCGCCCGCTCCCTGCGCGCGGCCGGCCATCACGCGGACGTCATAGCGGTGACCTCGGCCCGCGACCTCACGGTGGTCCGCGAGGGCGTCTCCCTGGGCGTCGTCCAGTACGTCCTGAAGCCCTTCACCTTCGCGACCCTCCGCGACCGCCTGGTCCGCTACGCCGAGTTCCACGCCGCGGCCGGCGAGGCGAGCGGCCAGGACGAGGTCGACCGCGCCCTGGCCACCCTCCGGGCACCGTCGCCCGCGGCCCTGCCCAAGGGGCTGAGCGCCCCGACGCTGGAACGCGTGACGGCGGCACTGCGGGAGGCCTCGGAGGGCCTCACGGCAGCGGGCCTGGCGGAGTCGGTGGGCATCTCCCGCATCACCGCCCGACGCTACCTGGAGCATCTGGTGGACTCAGGCCGAGCCGGACGCAGCCCGCTGTACGGGCAGGTGGGAAGGCCGGAGCTGGTGTACCGGTGGGTGGCACAGGGGCGGTGAGGGCCGGAAAGTCTCAGCATCGTGGCGCCATGCCGTCCGCAATACGGACCGCACGGCGGGCATGATCTGCGTTCCGGGCGTCGCCCGCACGGTCGTAGGCCTCGGCGGCCCGCAGCCAGTACGAGCGTGCCCGCTCCGATTCACCGGCGCCGTCATGGATCAGGCCAAGAGCGTAGAGGGTTTTTGCGGCACCGTGCCGGTCTCCGAACTCCTCTGCCACAACCAGGGCTTCACGACAGGCAGCCATCGCCTCGTCCGATTTCCCGCACGCGTCGAGCGCGAGTCCGTAGCCGTGCCGGGCGCGGCTCTCGCGGAGCCGGTCACCGGTCTCGCGGTAGAGGTCGATGGCCCGCCTCACGGTCTCGGCCGCCTCCCTCGCCCTGCCGGACTTGCGGAGTACCACAGCCAGGTTGGTGCGCACGGCGGCCTCGTGGTGCCGGTCCCCGGCGCTCCGGAAGCAGCCGAGAGCGTGGTCGAAGGCACTGATCGCGTCATCGAAACGCCCAATATCCACGAACGAGATACCCAGGTTGCACGCCGCCTGAGCCGCGTGGCTCTCCTGCCCGCTGGCCTGGTAGAGGTCGAAGGCCTGCCGAAATGCCTCGATCGCCTGTCCTACCCGCCCTGTGTCCCGCAGCGAGATTCCCGTCCTGTTGCAGGCCTCGGCCTCGCAGTCCGTGTCACCAGTTCGCCGAGCGGCAACCTGGGCAGCACGGCCGACGGCGACTCCGTCGTCGAAGTACCGGCGGAACTGCAGATATTCGTGCACATGATGGGCCAGCAGGAAGACACCCCCTGAGAGCTGTGAATCGGCCGCCCACTGAGTGGCCGCCACGAGGTTTTGACGCTCCTTGTCGAACCAGGCAAAGGCTTCCCCGCGGTCGCGGAACGGCTGGAATCGGATGCTCCGGGGTGAGGGGGCATCAGGGCCTGTACGCACATGTGTGTCCGCCGCACTGGCCCGTTCCAGATAGAAGCAGATCGCCAGTCCCCGGACTGCAGTGCGCTCTTTCGTCGTCGCCTTGCCCACGGCGTACTCCCGGACGAGATCGTGCAACCTCCACCGCTCCCGATGGCTCCCCCTCGCCACCAGATGCGCCCGTTCGAGGGCGGCCAGCAGGCCACGCGCCGCACGATCCCGCTTCCCTTGGAGTGACTCGACCACGGCCAACCCTGACTCCGTACCGGGCAGCAGTGCGAAGAGACGCAGTAGACGGGCCTCCGCAGCGGGCAGCCTTCGGTAGGAGAGATCAAAAGTGGCACGCACGCTGCGCTCACCGTCGTTCAGGCAGTCGATACGGCTCTGCGCCTCCGTCAGTTCGGTGACGAGTTCGTACACGGGAGCGCCCGGGTCGGTGGACAGCAACGCGGCAGCGATGTGCAGCGCCAGCGGTAGCCGACCGCACAGTTCCGCCAACAGGCCGGCCGACTGGGGGTCGTCCGTGATCCGCGTGTCGGCGGGGTCCGCTGCCCGCAGCGCACGCTCGAGGAGACCGACAGCGGCGTCCACCGGCAGTTCACCGAGAGGCAGCCGACGCGCGCCCAGCGCGGCGAGTCGGTGCCGTGAGGTGGCCAGGACCCGGTGTTCGGAGCGCCCCGGCAGCAGGGGCCAGACCTGCCCCGCGGAGGAGGCATTGTCGGTGAGTAGGAGAAGCGGACCTCGGTCCCGGGCAATGCCCGCGAGCTTCATGCGGTACAGGGCGCCGCGTTCCTCGGCGCCCCTGGGAAGGTCATCGGGCGCTACGCCCAGCGCCCGGAGCAGCGCCTGAAGGGCGAGGTCCGCCGTGACGGGAGTTTCCTCATAGCCGTGCAGGTCGACGAAGAGGGAACCGCCGGGGAACCATCCCCTGCCGCAAGCCTCGTGCGCTGCCGCCAACGCGAGCGCGGTCTTGCCGACACCGCCGAGGCCCGAGACAGCCGTGACGAGAACGGCAGCTGACGCATCCGATGCATGGGGATCCAGGGCGTCGAGGAGCGCGCGCAGTTCCAGCTCGCGCCCCGTGAAACCGGACGGCATGGCGGGGAGGGATTCGAGGGCGGTAGGGGCGGCACCGTAGTGATGATGGCTGTGGTGGTGCTCGGCCTTTCCGGTCACGGGACCGATGAACACGCCGTCCCGGAAATCGACGTGATCGTGGCCGGAGTTGCGGTCATTGGATTCGCCTTGCATTGCGTCGCCCACCCGAGATCGTCAACACTCGCACGGTACGCCGCATTTCACTCCGACGCGGCGAATCCCGCATACGACACGACCTGTACCCCCAGGCCGCCCACCGCCAGCGCCTCCAGCACGGAGACCGCGACGAGCAGCCCACCGCCGTCCCCCGCCGCCCAGAACAGCACGAGGGCCGCCAACGGCACGACGCAGAAGGCCGTCAGGTCCACCATGCACTGAATGGCCTTGCGCGACCTGCGGCGTGCGTCAGTGCGGTGATCCGTTTCCCAGCGAAAGGCACAAGGGGCGTCGGGGGTGCCCGCGAGTCGGGTCAGTCGCGGCCCCAGGTCCTCACGTACGTACGCCCCGATCGCCGAGATCTTCTGATCGTTCACGAGATACGTCCACCCGAGTACGACGCACACCGGCGGCAACGCCAGCAGCATCGACGACTGCTTGGCCTGAGCGGCGGCGGCGATGACGGCGGCCACCACGGTGAGGGTGACGTACAGCAGATTGTCCCGGAACCCGATCCGTGCCTTCTGTTCGTCCTTGAGCGTCTGGTACTCGGTGAGCAGCAACTGCCCCACGGTGACATCGCGTTCCGGCACTCCAGCCCCTTCCCCCGGCAGTACTTTGAGAGTGTGCCGAAGACTCGACCCACCATTCTGATCCTCACCGCACTCGCCTTGGAATACGCGGCCATACGCCCATACATCGAGGATCGCGAGGAACGTGTCCATCACAACGGGACCCGTGTCGAGATCGGCAGGCTGCCCGACAGCCCCTGGCAGGTCGCGATCAGCGAGTTGGGCGTGGGCGCCGAACGGACCGCGACGCTCGCCGCGCAGCTGATCGAGTGGCTGAGGCCGCAGGCCGTGTTCTTCGTGGGGGTCGCCGGCAGCCTGAAGAACGACATCGGCATCGGTGACGTCGTGGTCGGCACCCAGGTGTACGAGATCCACGGCGGCAAGCAGACGAGCGAGGGCTTCAAGGTACGGCCCAAAGCCCTGCCCGGCTCACACGCACTGGAACAGGCGGCTCGGTCAGCGGCACGGGACCTGGACGACGTGGAGGTGCACTTCGCACCGATCGCCACCGGTGACGTGGTGCTGGCCGACTCCGAGTCCGAGATCGCGCGCTTCATCGAGTCGAACTACAACGACGCCGGGGCGATCGAGATGGAGGGGTCTGGGGCGGCCAACGCGGCGCATTTCAGTGGCCAGTTGGACGCACTCGTCATCCGGGGCGTCAGCGACCACGCGAACGCCGCGAAGGATGGGGCCGACGCCGGCGGCTCGCAGAAGCTGGCGGCGGCGCAGGCGGCCTCGGTGACGGTGGCGGTGCTGCGGAAGCACTTGCCTCGCGGCAGGGGTTCCGCCGACTCCGAGGAGGGTCCTCAAGAACGCCACACGGATGACCACATCGACTTCCGAGGCGCGACCTTCTACGGCCCCGTCACGGGAAAGCAGGGCTGTGGCCGGTAGAGGCACCGTCCACGACCCTGTCCCGCGCGCGAGTGCCACCCTGCCGCCCCGCCCGCCTGGTTTCACCGGCCGCTCGGCAGAGCTGGACCGCCTGCTCCCGCACCTCGGCCCCGCCGGGGACGCTACGACCGATCTCCCGCTCCTCATTTTCGCCGTCACCGGCATGGGAGGCATCGGAAAGACCGCGCTGGCGGTGGAGGCGGCACATCGGGCGCGGACGGAGGGCTGGTTCCCGGGCGGGACGCTGTTCGTGGATCTGCGGGGGTACGACGATGATCCGGTCACGGCTGACCAGGCGGTGCTGGCGCTGCTCGACGCGCTCGGGGTGCGGGACCGGGATCTGCCCCCGACGGCGGGGAGGCAGTACGACACGTACCGGGCGCTTCTCGCCGAGCGCCGGGACCGGATGCTGCTGATCCTGGACAACGCGTCGGATCCGTCGCAGTACCTGCCGCTGCTGCCCGGGACGGATCGTCACCGGGTCCTCATCACCTCGCGGGACCGGCCTGATTCCCTCCCGGTACGGCTCATCGACCTGGAGACGCTTGCTCCGGACGACTCGGTCGCTCTGTTGACACACGCGTTGCTGGACACCGACGAGCGTGACGAACGCGCGCGGTGCGAGCCGGACGCGCTCCACAAACTGGCGGACTTGTGCGGCCACTTGCCGTTGGCGCTGCAGATCGCTGCGGGAATGCTGCGGAGGCGCCGGCATCGGGACATCGCCTCGTTGGTGGCCAAGATCCGCGACACCGGGGACGCGATCGCTGTGCTGGACCAGGGCAGTCCGGGCACGGATCTGTACGGGCGGTCGCTGGTCCTGCGTCCTGTGCTGGAGACGTCGTATGGCCGACTGCCCTCGGGCCAGGCCCGGTTGCTGAGGCTGATGTGTCTGGCTCCGGACGCGGAGACGGGTACGGAGACGATCGCCGCCTTGGCCGGCCTCGGTCCAGGAACCGCGCTGTCACTGCTGGAGGACCTGGCTGCCGCGTACCTCGTGACGCCGGTGCGCCCCGTCGGCGGAGCGGCTTCAGCCGTGCGATGGCGAGTGCATGACTTGGTACGGGGGTTCGGGGCGGGTGTGGTGGCGGCAGATGCCGCGTTGCGGGAGGAAGCGGACGCGGCGCGGGAGCGTGTTCTGGAGTTCTACGTCCGGTGGGCGGAGGCGGCCGACAGCAGGTTGCGGTGGCTGCCGGGGCAGGAGGAGCCGGAGAGGTTCGGGGACCGGAGGCAGGCACTGGCGTGGCTGGACGGGGAGCGGGCGGGACTGGCGGCTGCGGCGGCATGGGCGCAGGAGGGGCGGTTCACGGACGCGGCGGTGCGGCTGGCATGGTCCCTGTCCGAGTACCTGTCTTGGCGTCGGTATTTCGACGACTGGATCGCCGTCATGGAAACCCCGCACGACGATGCCCGCCGTACCGGAAACCGCCTGGACGTGGCGATGGATTTGAACAACCTCGGCTTCGCCCTGCAGGAGGCGGGGCGGGCGCAGGAGGCCATCGACGCCCACACCCGCGCCCGCGACCTGTCTCAGGCCGTCGGAGACCGCCACGGCGAGGCCATCGCGTGGAACTACCTTGGACTCGCCCTGCGAGAGGCGGGCCGCGCGGAGGAAGCAATCGACGCCCACACCCGCGCCCGCGACCTGCACCAGACGGTCGGAGACCGCCACCGCGAGGCCAGCGCATGGAACAACCTCGGCCTCGCCCTGCAACGAGCGGGCCGACCGGAGGAAGCGATCGGGGCGTACCGCACGTCACTTGAGATGCGTCGGAAGTTCGAGGACCGGTACGGAGAGGGGCAGACCCTCTACAACCTGGCCATCGCCCACGAAGCCGCCCAACGCCCCGCCGAGGCCCGCACCTTCTACTTCCAGTCCGCCGACGCCTACACCCGCGCCGACGCCCCCGCAAAAGCCGCCCAGGCCCGCGCCCGCGCCGCCAAGCTGCCCGAGGAACCGGACTAACTCCCGGCCCTCATACATGGCAGCACCGCCCACATCCGTGTCCCACCCCCCGGCTCCCGCGCCTCCCCGAACCCCCACTCCCCCGCACACGCCCGCACGACGCACCCGAGCACCCGCAGCGCCGCCCGCCGCCGCGCGTCGCAGGCCGCCGCCAGCCTCGGATGGCAGTGCCGGGCGTGTCCGTCGTAGACGATCACGCGTACGTCCCCGTCCCGGTACCGGAGGGACACGTACAGCTCGCTGCCGGGAGTGAACTGGCAGGCAGACCCGACCAGTTCGGACACGACCTGCACCACCACGTCGGTCATGTCGGCCAGCCCATGCGTCTGGAGGACAACCCTGGTGGCCGCGCGGGCGATGCGCGGACTGGTCGGTCCGGCGGGCAGCGTGAAGCTGTAGGCGAGCGTGTCGGGGGACGGCGGTGGCGTCAGCGGTGCATCGGTGGAGAGAGGGCAGGCCGAGACGGCGAGCAGTGCGGACACGGAAGACTCCTTCGCATGCTGATGGTGCGCGTGAATCCGAATGAGCCGACGGCTCGGCCGGTGGCCTGTCTCCCTGGCACGGGCCCACCCCTCCCAGGGCGGGAGAGTGCGGGCAGGCTCGCGCGATGCGCTTCCGGCGGCGTCGTTCCGTAAGCGGCTCAGCACTGACTGTAGAGGATGAGCGGAGTACACGTACTACTCTTCGCTCAAGTCCCAGGTGGACCGATCAGTCGCACCGGCGGCAGACTGTCCCTCGTCACACGGCCGAACGGGAGGGCGAATGCCGCCGAGGAGCGCTCCGACGGAGCGTCAGCGACGACTCGGTGCCGAGTTGCGCAGGTTGCGCGTCGCGGCCGGAATGACCACGGAGCGCGCAGCCGAGCTGCTGGGCGTGCCGCGTACGAACGTGCCCAACATGGAGTCAGGGCGCTCCGGCATCAGCGCGGAACGGGTGCGCACCCTCGCGAGCAACTACGACTGCACGGACCAGGCTCTGGTAGAGGCGCTGGCCGCCATGGCCGCCGGCCGGGACAAGGGCTGGTGGGAGGGATACCGGGGCCAACTCCGGGACGGCTTCAACGACATCGCCGAGATGGAGTGGCACGCCACCCGCCTGCGCATCGCCCTCACCGTGCACCTGCCGGGGTTGCTGCAGACCGAGGACCACGCCCGTGCCGTCTTCGAAGCGGTGATCCCGCGTCTGTCTCCGGATGATGTGGGCATCCGCGTCGCCCACCGGCTCGAGCGACAACAGGTGCTCGACCGCCCAAACCCTCCGGAACTCGACGTCATCCTCCACGAGGCGGCGCTCCGCATGGAGTTCGGCGGACCCGCGGTCGCGCGTCGTCAACTGGAGCACCTGGTACGTGTGTCCGAGCGTGACACCGTGGCCCTGCGGGTCATCCCGTTCAAGGCGGGCGGCTTCCCGGGTGCCGGCCAGTCCGTGGTCTACGCCGAGGCAGCCGTCCCCCGCCTCGACACAGTGGAACTGGACAGCACACACGGCCCTGAGTTCATCGACTCTGAAGCCCAACTCGAAAAGTACCGAGCCCAACTGGATGCCGCGCGCGCCGTCGCGCTCCCGCCCGACGCCTCGCGCACCTTCGTCCAGGCCCTGGCCGACGACCTCTAGGAGCGCTGCCATGACCGGCATCAACTGGGAAGAACCCTTCTGCGGAGAGGGTGCCAACTGCTTCCGCATAGGCACCGACCCAACAGGCAACGCCTACATCGCCGTAGCCGGACAAGAGGACCGCCCCCTCACCGACTCCCGCGAAGCGCTCCGCGCCCTCATCCGCGCCATCAAAGCCGGCGAGGCAGACCATCTCCTGTAGTCATCCCGCGCACATCCATTGACCTGACTAGACCACTCCTCTTACCTTCGCACGGCAGTCATCTCCGCGCCATCCCCACGTGCGCTCAGGAGGTCATGCCCGTGCGCCCCACCGCCGCCCTCTCCGCCCTCCTCACCGCCGCTCTCGCCGCCACCGCGCTCACCGCGTGCGGCAGCGGTTCCGGGAGCGGTCCGAACACGCTGAAGGTGTCGTACAAGCAGTCGACCGACAACTCCATCAAGGTGATGGACACCTATCTCGCCGGGATCAAGAAGGAGTTCGAGAAGAAGTACCCGGGGAAGAAGGTCGAGTTCGTTCCCGTGAAGGCTCCGGACTCGGAGTACTACACCAAGGTCCAGCAGATGATGCGTTCGCCGAGGACCGCGCCGGACCTGGTCTACGAGGACACCTTCCTCATCAACTCCGACATCACGAGCGGGTATTTGAAGCCTCTCGACCCTTATCTCGCCGGCTGGCCGGACTGGAAGCAGTTCCTCGACAACGCCAAGGCGTCGGCGCGGGGTGAGGACGGGAAGACGTACGGCGTGCCGGACGGGACCGACACCCGGGGGCTGTGGTTCGACAAGCGGGTGTTCCGGAAGGCCGGGCTGCCGCTGAACTGGCAGCCGAAGACCTGGGACGACGTCCTCGCCGCCGCCCGCACCATCAGGCAGAAGGTCCCCGGCGTCGTCCCCCTCAACGTCTACACCGGCAAGCCGGCCGGTGAGCGGGCCACCATGCAGGGCATGGAGATGCTGCTGTACGGCACGGGGAACGGGACGTCCGATCCGCTGTACGACAGCGCCGGCAAGAAGTGGATCGCGGGCAGCCGGGGGTTCACGGACTCGCTGAAGTTCATCGAGAGCGTCTACAAGGAGAAGCTCGGGCCCGACGTCTCCGACGCCCTCGACCCGAACTACGCCACCACCGTCGCGGGCGAACTGCTCCCCCAGGGCAAGCTGGGCATCGACCTCGACGGCTCCTGGCTGCCGCAGAACTGGCTGCCGGGCAGCGGCCGTGACTGGCCGGACTGGTCCAGGCAGCTCGGTCTCGCGTACATGCCGACGCAAGCCGGGCAGGCGCCCGGGAAGGTGAGCATGTCGGGCGGGTGGACGTGGGCGATTCCGGCCAAGGCGGCCCACCCGGACCTGGCCTTCGACTTCATCAGGACGATGCAGACGGAGGCCAACGCCAGGAAGTGGTACATCGCCAACTCCGGTATCGCGCTGCGCAAGGACGTCGCCGCCGACCCGGCGTACGCCACCGCCCAGCCCGGCATCAGGTTCTTCACCGACCTCGTGTCCAGCACGCACTACCGGCCCGCGTATCCGGCGTATCCGAAGGTGTCCACGGCGATCCAGGAGGCGATGGAGAGCGTGACCACCGGTGACGCGTCGGCCGAGAAGGCGGCGAGCACGTACGACTCGACACTGAAGGACGTCACCGGCGGCCAAGTGGTCCACAAGTGAGGCGCCGTCCCGGCCGGGCCCGTCCCGGCCAGGCCCGCCGCCGGCTCGTGCGGGTGCTCCCGCTCACCCCCGCCGTCGTCCTCATCCTGCTCTTCCTCGCCGGCCCGATCGCCTACTGCGTCTACATCGCCTTCACCGACCTGCAGTTGACCGGGCAGGCGCACGCGTCGTTCGTCGGGTTCGACAACTTCCGCAGGGCCTTTCGGGACAGCGAGTTCCTGAACGCCGTATGGCTGACGCTGGTGTTCACCGTGCTGTCCTCGCTCGTCGGGCAGAACACCCTGGGGCTCGCGCTGGCCGCGCTGATGAAGCGGGCGAGCAAGCCGGTGCGGACCCTCACCGGCGGGGTGGTGGTCACGGCCTGGGTGCTGCCGGAGGTCGTCGCCGGGTTCCTGCTGTACGCCTTCTTCCGGCGGGAGGGGACGCTCAACGCCATCCTGGAGTGGCTTCATCTGCCGCGTCAGAACTGGCTGTTCACTTTGCCCGTCCTCGCGGTGTCCTTCGCCAACGTCTGGCGCGGGACGGCGTTCTCGATGCTCGTCTACTCGGCCGCGCTGGACGAGATCCCCGCCGAGATCACGGAGGCCGCGGAGGTCGACGGGGCCGGCGGCTGGCGGCGGACGTGGCACATCACGCTGCCGATGATCCGCCGGTCCATCGCCACCAACCTCATGCTCAACACTCTCCAGACGCTGTCCGTCTTCGGGCTGATCTGGGTGATGACCCGGGGCGGCCCCGGCAACAAGAGCCAGACCCTGCCGCTGTTCATGTACGAACAGGCCTTCCAGAACAGCATGATCGGCTACGGCACCGCGGTCGCCCTGCTCCTGCTGCTCGTCGGCTCCCTGTTCTCCGTCGTGTACCTGCGCCTGCTGCGAACGGAGGTGTGACCGGCCGTGCCCCGCAAGCGCACCTCCCGCCGGCTCACGGCGGACGCCGCCCTGCTGCTGGTGGCCGCCGCCTTCGCCCTGCCCCTCGCCTGGGTGGTGCTGTCCGCCGTGGACCCGCACGCCGACCTCAGGGTCCGCGTCCCGGACGGCTTCACACTCGCCAACTTCCGGGCCGTCCTCACCCCCGACATCACCTACACCCCGCTGCTCAACAGCCTGGTCCTGTGCGGCTGCGCGACCGCGCTGACGGTCGTCTGCGCCGCCCTCGCCGCGTACCCGCTCTCCCGCTTCCGCTCCCGACTGAACCGGCCGTTCCTGCTGACGATCCTGTTCGCGACGAGCCTGCCGATCACCGCGATCATGGTGCCGGTGTACGCGCTGTTCGTCCGCGTGAACCTGATCGACACCATGCAGGGCACGATCCTGTTCTTCGCCGCCTCCCAACTCCCCTTCGCCATCTGGCTGATGAAGAACTTCATGGACGGGGTGCCGAGGGAGCTGGAGGAGGCGGCCTGGACGGACGGCGCCTCCGCGCTCCAGTCGCTGCTGCGCATCGTGCTGCCGCTGATGGGCCCGGGTGTCGCCGTCGTCACGGTGTTCTCGTTCGTGACGATGTGGGGCAACTTCTTCGTCCCGTTCATGCTGCTGCTCACCCCGGACCGGATGCCGGCCTCGGTCAGCATCAACGACTTCTTCGGCAACCGCGGCATGGTGGCGTACGGCCAGCTCGCCGCGTTCTCCGTGCTCTACTCGACGCCGGTGATCCTGCTGTACGTCCTGGTGGCGCGCAGACTGGGCGGCGGGTTCGCGCTGGGCGGGGCGGTCAAGGGGTAGCCGGCAGAGGTGTTCCGTCCGTTACATTCCTTGCATACCGAACAGTCGGAACTGTACGTTCCCACAATCCGTGGTCCTGGCCGAACAGACCGTAGCCATCCCCGCACCGACACCCTTAGGTTGTGCGAGGTGCGCCAACCGTCAGCTCCACCGTTCAACGCCCAGGCCGCCCGCAGACTGCGCGCGGCGCTCGGCATGGGCCCCGAGCATGTCGCCTACGGCATGCGGGTCTCGTACGGCATGCCCTACGTCACACCCGATCTCGTCATCGCCTGGGAGCGGGGTACGGCGGTGCCGTCGGGCCCCGAAGTCACCGCTCTCGCCGGGGTGTTGTGGTGCTCCGCCGGCGAGCTGATCGGACGGCCCCGCACCCTGCGGGAGCACCGCGTCGCGCGCGGCCTCGCCGGTGAGGACGTCGCCCGTGCGACCGGCCTGGAGCACCGCGCCTATCTGCGCATGGAGGAGAGCGACGACTGGCGCGGCAACGAACGCCAGTCCGCCGCGCTCGCCGAGGCCCTCCAGCTGTCCCTGCCGGACTTCGTCGCCGTGACGAAGCGGGAGGGGAAGCTCACCGAACTGCTGCGCAGCGCGGTCACCACACGCTGGCAGGCCTACGTACGGCCGGTCGCGAAGCTGGTGCCCCTGGACCGGAAACTGCTGGAGAGCGCTCTCCAGCAGCTGCACACGGACTACCAGGGGCAGATGGTGGCCAGCCTGAGCTGGGGCGGGAACAGCGCGGCCGACGCCGCAGGTGACGCGGGCCGCGAGTTCCTCGACGGGATCGTCGAGCGCTTCTGGGCGCTCGCCGTTCCCTAGGTCCCGGCGGTCCAGAAGGCCTGGAAGACCTGGAAGATCCGGAACGCCTAGAAGACCGACTCCGCCTCGTCCATCCGGTCCTTCGGGACGGTCTTCAGTTCGGTGACCGCCTCGGCGAGCGGCACCATCTGGATGTCGGTGCCGCGCAGCGCGGTCATCCGGCCGAACTCGCCGCGGTGGGCGGCCTCGACGGCGTGCCAGCCGAAGCGGGTGGCGAGGACACGGTCGTAGGCGGTGGGGACGCCGCCGCGCTGGACGTGGCCGAGGATGACCGGCTTGGCCTCCTTGCCCAGGCGCCGCTCCAGCTCGTAGGCGAGCGCGGTGCCGATGCCCTGGAAGCGCTCGTGGCCGTACTGGTCGATCTCGCCCTTGCCGTAGTCCATGCTGCCCTCGGCGGGATGGGCGCCCTCGGCGACGCAGATGACGGCGAACTTCTTGCCGCGGGCGAAGCGCTCCTCGACCATCTTGACCAGGTCGGCCGGGTCGAAGGGCCGCTCGGGCAGGCAGATGCCGTGGGCGCCGGCGGCCATGCCGGACTCCAGGGCGATCCAGCCGGCGTGCCGGCCCATGACCTCGACGACCATCACGCGCTGGTGGGACTCGGCGGTGGTCTTGAGCCGGTCCATCGCCTCGGTCGCGACACCCACGGCCGTGTCGAAGCCGAAGGTGCGGTCGGTGGAGGAGATGTCGTTGTCGATGGTCTTCGGGACGCCCACGACGGGCAGTCCGGCGTCGGAGAGCATGCGGGCCGCGGTCAGCGTGCCCTCGCCGCCGATCGGGATCAGCGCGTCGATGCCGAACTCCTCGACCATGTCGGTCGCCTTGTCGCAGGCCTCGCGCAGCCGGTCGCGCTCCAGCCGGGAGGAGCCGAGGATCGTGCCGCCGCGGGCCAGGATGCCGCTGACGGCGTCCAGGTCGAGGGTGCGGTAGTGGCGGTCGAGCAGACCCCGGTAGCCGTCCTCGAAGCCGATGACCTCGTCGCCGTACTGCGTCACCGCCCGGTGCACGACCGACCGGATCACGGCGTTCAGGCCGGGGCAGTCGCCGCCTGCGGTGAGAACTCCGATGCGCATCGTGCTGTGTCTCCTGCTCGCTGTCGGTGCGGGTGAGCCAGTGCCGATTGTTCCACGTCCGCCGGAGCACCGACCTACTTGACGGGCGCCCTATCCGGAGACGGAGGTATTGTCAAGAGGGTTCCGCTCACCTTGGTGGGCGATTTTTATGCCAGTGATGCGACATACGAGACATTGCGATATACGAGACTGAGGAACGGAGTGGACGCGTGACGCGCAGCGTGTACGTGACCGGGATCGACCGCGGTGACGGCCGCCAGGTCGTGGAGCTGGGAGTCATGGAGCTCCTGACCCGCCAGGTCGACCGGGTGGGGGTCTTCCGTCCGCTCGTCCACGACCGGCCCGACCGGATGTTCGAGCTGCTGCGCTCGCGCTACCGGCTCTCCCAGGACCCGGCGACCGTCTACGGCATGGACTACCACGAGGCGTCCGCGCTCCAGGCCGAGCAGGGCACCGACGAACTGGTCTCCACGCTGGTCGACCGCTTCCACCTGGTGGCCCGCGACTACGACGTCGTCCTCGTCCTCGGCACCGACTTCGCCGACACCCAGCTGCCCGACGAGCTGTCCCTGAACGCCCGCCTGGCCAACGAGTTCGGCGCCTCCGTGATCCCGGTGGTCGGCGGCCGCAGGCAGTCGGCCGAGTCCGTGCTCGCCGAGACCCGCAACGCCTACCGCGCCTACGACGGCCTCGGCTGCGACGTGCTCGCGATGGTCACCAACCGGGTGGCCCGCGAGGACCGCGACGAGATCGCCGAGCGGCTGCGCGACCGGCTGCCCGTGCCCTGCTACGTCGTCCCCGACGAGCCCGCGCTGGCCGCGCCGACCGTCTCCCAGATCGTCCACGCCCTCGACGCGAGGGTCCTGCTCGGCGACGACTCGGGGCTCGCCCGGGACGCGCTGGACTTCGTCTTCGGCGGCGCGATGCTGCCGAACCTGCTCGGCGCCCTGACCCCGGGCTGCCTGGTCGTCACCCCGGGCGACCGCGCCGACCTGGTCATCGGCTCGCTGGCCGCGCACAGCGCCGGCACCCCGCCGATAGCCGGTGTGCTGCTGACCCTGAACGAGGTGCCGCGCGAGGAGATCCTCACCCTCGCCGCCCGCCTCGCCCCCGGCACCCCGGTGCTGTCCGTGACCGGCAACAGCTTCCCCACCGCCGAGCAGCTGTTCTCGCTGGAGGGCAAGCTGAACGCGGCCACCCCGCGCAAGGCGGAGACCGCGCTCGGCCTGTTCGAGCGCCACGCCGACACCGCCGAGCTGGCCGCGCGGGTGAGCGCACCCAGCACCGACCGGGTCACCCCCATGATGTTCGAGCACAAGCTGCTGGAGCAGGCCCGCTCCGACAAGCGCCGGGTCGTGCTCCCCGAGGGCACCGAGACGCGCGTGCTGCACGCGGCCGAGGTGCTGCTGCGCCGGGGCGTGTGCGACCTGACCCTGCTCGGCCCCGAGGACCAGATCCGCAAGAAGGCCGCCGACCTCGGCATCGACCTCGGCGACAGCCAGCTGATCGACCCGGCCACCAGCGAGCTGCGCGACGCCTTCGCCGAGCAGTACGCCCTGCTCCGGGCCCACAAGGGCGTCACCGTCGAGCTGGCCTACGACGTCGTGACGGACGTCAACTACTTCGGCACCCTGATGGTCCAGGAGGGCCTGGCCGACGGCATGGTCTCGGGCTCCGTGCACTCCACGGCCGCCACCATCCGGCCCGCCTTCGAGATCATCAAGACCACGCCCGAGTCGTCGATCGTCTCGTCCGTCTTCTTCATGTGCCTGGCCGACAAGGTGCTGGTCTACGGCGACTGCGCGGTCAACCCGGACCCGGACGCGCAGGCGCTCGCGGACATCGCCGTCCAGTCGGCGACGACGGCCGCGCGGTTCGGCGTGGAGCCGAGGATCGCGATGCTGTCGTACTCCACCGGCACGTCCGGCTCGGGCGCCGACGTCGACAAGGTGCGCGAGGCGACCGAACTGGCGCGCTCGCGCCGGCCCGACCTGAAGATCGAGGGGCCGATCCAGTACGACGCGGCCGTCGAGCCCACGGTCGCCGCGACCAAGCTGCCGGACTCCGATGTCGCCGGGCAGGCGACGGTCCTGATCTTCCCGGACCTCAACACCGGCAACAACACCTACAAGGCCGTGCAGCGCTCGGCCGGCGCGATCGCCGTCGGCCCGGTCCTGCAGGGGCTCCGCAAGCCGGTCAACGACCTGTCCCGGGGCGCACTCGTCCAGGACATCGTCAACACCGTGGCCATCACCGCCATCCAGGCCCAGACGCCCGCCAACTGACCTTCCCGTACAGAGAGTTCTCGAAAACCGTGGCTGCAACCCGCGTCCTCGTCCTCAACTCCGGCTCCTCGTCGCTGAAGTACCAGCTGCTCGACATGCGCGACGCCGCCCGCCTGGCCGCCGGCCTGGTGGAACGCATCGGCGAGCAGACGTCCCGGCTCAGGCACACCCGCCTCACCACCGGCGAGACCCGCGAGCACACCGGGCCCATCGCCGACCACGACGCGGCGCTCAAGGCCGTCGCCGCCGAGCTCGGCCGGGACGGCCTCGGCCTGGACTCGCCCGAACTGGCCGCGATCGGGCACCGGGTGGTGCACGGCGGGATGTTCTTCACCGAGCCGACCGTCATCGACGACGAGGTGATCGCCGAGATCGAGCGGCTGATCCCGGTCGCCCCGCTGCACAACCCGGCCAACCTCACCGGCATCCGCACCGCTCGGGCGCTGCGCCCGGACCTGCCCCAGGTCGCCGTCTTCGACACCGCGTTCCACACGACGATGCCGGAGTCCGCGGCGCGCTACGCGATCGACCCGAAGATCGCCGACCGCCACCGCATCCGCCGCTACGGCTTCCACGGCACCTCGCACGCGTACGTCTCCCGCGAGACCGCGCGGCTGCTGGGCAAGGACCCGTCCGAGGTCAACGTGATCGTGCTGCACCTGGGCAACGGCGCCTCGGCCTCGGCGGTCGAGAGGGGCCGGTGCGTGGACACCTCGATGGGGATGACGCCGCTGGAGGGGCTCGTGATGGGCACGCGCTCCGGTGATCTGGATCCGGCCGTCATCTTCCATTTGGCCCGGGTTGGGGATATGTCCATGGACGAGATCGACACTCTTCTCAACAAGAGGAGCGGTCTGTTCGGCCTGTGCGGGGACAACGACATGCGGGAGATCCGCCGCCGGATCGACGAGGGCGACGAAGAAGCCGCACTCGCCTTCGACATTTACATTCACCGGCTCAAGAAGTACATCGGCGCGTATTTCGCCGTACTGGGCACGGTGGACGCGGTCGCGTTCACGGCCGGGGTCGGCGAGAACGCCGCGCCGGTGCGCGAGGCCGCCATCGCGGGCCTTGCCGGGCTGGGCCTCGCCCTCTCCCCGGAACTGAACGCGGTGCGAGCGGACGAGGCCAGGCTGATCTCTCCGAAGGATGCGCGTGTCGCGGTCGCCGTGGTGCCGACGGATGAGGAACTGGAGATCGCGACCCAGACCTACGCACTGGTCGGAAAGCACAACTGAATAGCACCTGAGCGGTGCACCACTCATTTGTATCTTCCGCCAGACGGAATATTCCGTAGCGAAACAAACCGATAGGATCGCCCCATGCGCCGTTCCAAAATCGTCTGTACGCTCGGCCCCGCGGTCGACTCCCACGAGATGCTCGTCGCCATGATCGAGGCGGGCATGAATGTGGCCCGGTTCAACTTCAGCCACGGCACCCACGCAGAACACCAGGCGCGGTACGACCGCGTCCGTGCCGCGGCCAAGGAGACCGGCCGGGCCATCGGTGTCCTCGCCGACCTCCAGGGGCCGAAGATCCGTCTGGAGACCTTCGCCGAGGGTCCGGTCGAGCTCGAGCGCGGTGACGAGTTCGTCATCACGACCGAGGACGTCCCGGGCGACAAGCACGTCTGCGGTACGACGTACAAGGGGCTGCCGGGCGACGTCTCGCGCGGCGACCAGGTCCTGATCAACGACGGCAACGTCGAGCTGAAGGTCCTGGACGTCGAGGGCCCGCGGGTGAAGACGATCGTCATCGAGGGCGGTGTCGTCTCCGACCACAAGGGCATCAACCTGCCCGGCGCGGCCGTCAACGTGCCCGCGCTGAGCGGGAAGGACGTCGAGGACCTGCGCTTCGCCCTCCGCATGGGCTGCGACATGGTCGCGCTGTCCTTCGTCCGGGACGCCAAGGACGTCCAGGACGTGCACCGCGTCATGGACGAGGAGGGCCGCCGGGTCCCGGTCATCGCCAAGGTGGAGAAGCCGCAGGCGGTGCAGAACATGGCGGACGTCGTCGCGGCGTTCGACGCCGTGATGGTCGCCCGCGGTGACCTCGCCGTCGAGTACCCGCTCGAAAAGGTCCCCATGGTGCAGAAGCGCCTGATCGAGCTGTGCCGGCGCAACGCCAAGCCGGTGATCGTGGCGACCCAGATGATGGAGTCGATGATCACCAACTCCCGCCCGACCCGCGCCGAGGCCTCCGACGTGGCCAACGCGATCCTGGACGGCGCGGACGCGGTCATGCTGTCCGCCGAGTCCAGTGTGGGCGCCTACCCGGTCGAGACGGTCAGGACGATGTCGAAGATCGTCCAGGCGGCCGAGGAGGAGCTGCTGAGCAAGGGCCTGCAGCCGCTCGTGCCGGGCAAGAAGCCGCGTACGCAGGGCGGTTCGGTCGCGCGTGCCGCGTGCGAGATCGCGGACTTCCTCGGCGGCAAGGGCCTGATCGCCTTCACCCAGTCCGGTGACACCGCGCGCCGGCTGTCCCGCTACCGCGCGGTCCAGCCGATCGTCGCCTTCACCACGGACGAGGGCACCCGCAACCAGCTCACCCTCAGCTGGGGCGTGGAGTCGCACATCGTGCCGTTCGTCAACACCACCGACGAGATGGTCGACCTGGTGGACCAGGAGGTCGCCAAGCTGGGCCGCTTCGACGCGGGCGACATCGTGATCATCACGGCCGGCTCGCCCCCCGGCGTCCCCGGCACCACCAACATGCTCCGCGTCCACCACCTGGGCACGCAGGGCAACTGAGCACCGGCCGTACGGGGCCCGCGCGGGCCCCGTACGGCACCGAGGGCGCCCCCTGGGATCCAGGGGGCGCCCTCGGCTTTTGTGCGGCTCCCGAACGGGCTTGTGCGACCGGTCAGTTGTCGGTCGTGTAGACGTGCATCCCGGGCACGTGCAGGTTGCCGCCGAACTGCGCGGCCTGGACGACCTTCACGTTGGTGAAGTAGATCAGCGGGATGTTCAGCGGCGGCGGGCTGTCCGGGCTGAAGGTGATCGGGATCAGGCCGAACAGATTGCCCGAGATGCTCTCCGTGTACATCGTCGTGGAGCCGCCGGTGATGGTGGACGTCGATCCCTTGGACGCCTGCACGTGGTAGACCTTGCCGGACAGCCTGTCGTTCACCGTCTGGTGCAGGTCACCGATGTCCGTGCCGCCCGAGATGACGTACTTCAGCACCTTCTTGGTGGTGCCGGACGCCGTCTTCACCTCGACGATGCCCTGGTAGTCGGCGCTCTTGAGCAGCAGCGAGCTGGCGCTCAGGTACCAGGGGTCGTCCGCCACCGGCACCTGGTTGTCGACGCCGCTCTGGCCGGTCGTGGCCGCCGGGCAGTCCCCCGCCGGGGTGCCGGCGCTCGCCGACGGGCTCGGGGTCGCCGACGCGGCCGCGTCCTTCGCCGCCTTGGTCGTGTCGGCGACCGTCTTGGACACCGTGCCGGTGGCGTTCTTCACCGTGTCCGTGACGTTCTGGCCCGCCTTGGAGACGGTGCCCTTGACCGTGTCGGTGAGCTTGGAGCCGGTGGACCCCGAGGAACCCGCCGACGCGTCCTGAGTGGCCGACGCCTTCGGGGACGCACTGGCCGACGGGGTCGCCGACGGCGAGGGGCTCGCGGACGAGCCCGAGTCCGTGCCGCCGCCGAGCAGGCCGCCGAGCGTGTCGCCGATGGTGCCCAGCAGGCCGCCGCTGCTCTTGGACGCGGACGGCGTCGGCGAGGCCGAGTCGCTGCCCGAACCCGAGGAGCCCGAACCGGAGGAGCCCGAGGTCGCGCTCGGCGTCGGCGTGGCCTTGTCGCCGGAACCTGAATCCGACGAAGAGGACGACGAAGACGACGAGGACGTGCCCGAGCCCTTCGTGCCGTCGGCCGCCTTGCCGTCCTTCGCGCCGGCGCTCGCCGAGGGCGACGGCGTGGCCGAGTCGGACGCGCTCGCGGAGGCGGACGGCGTCGGCGAGGCCGAGCTGTCCTTGCCGGCCAGCTGCTTGACGCAGTTCTTGTACTCGTCCGCCGTCAGGCTCTTGGAGGTCGTCGACGGGGACGGGCTGCTGCCGCTGTCGGCGAGGGCGAGCGTGGACGTGAAGCCCATGCCCATCAGCACCGCGGTCGGCATCGCCACGGAGGCTATCGCCTTGCCCGCGGGCATGTGGAACCTGGTGAACAGCGGCTTTCTGGGTGCCGCGTGGCGGGGCCCGGTTCTCTCACGGGACCCGTCCACCTCGGTCTCGCGGGTCGCCTCGTCAGCCGGCACTGTGCCTCCCGTTCGCCCCGTTGGCCGGGCTCGTTCCTGACAGGTCGTTCTGGCCCGCGCCGTCCGCGGCCGTGCCCTGGTCGAAGCCGTAGGGGGCCTCTCCCGGCGCCTCTCCCCCGGCCGGGGGAGTGTCCTGCCCCGGCTGCGGCTGCGGGGGAACCCCCGGCGCCCAGGACACGGCCATCGCTCCGCCGATCAGGGCGAGCAGGAAGCCCATGACGAAGCCGCCGAAGTTGGACACGGGGAGGGACACGAGCGCCAGCAGGATCGCGGCGACTCCCGCGAAGGTCCGTACGTGCTTCTGGAACCAGAGGCTGACGCCCAGGACGACGAGCAGCACACCGATGATCAGGGACCCGGCACCGGCGGTGGTCGCCATCGCCAGCGTGAGATGGCCGATCTGGAGATGCGCGTACGGGAAGTACATGATCGGAAAGCCGCCGAGCAGGACGAACAGACCGGCCCAGAACGGACGCGCACCACGCCAGGCGCGGAACTGCTGCCTCCGGTAGGTGAACTGGCCGGGGTGGGCGGCAGGGGTCTCGGCGCTCATGGAAAACAGCTCCCTGTTGCGGTGTTGCTGTGGTGGTGATGTACCCCGGACGCGAAGGACGTCCGGGGAGTGGACGGGCGGGGGCGCCACCGGCCCCCCGCCCGTCATCGAGTGCTCAGTAGCACTCGTGCGTTCCCGTGGACACCGACATGTGCAGACCGCTGAGCTTGAAGGTTCCGGCGGTGGTCGCCCACGCCGTCTGCTTCACGTTCGTCAGCGTGGCCGAGTCGGCCTGCTGGGCGAACCCGTAGGGGTTGGACTGCTCGCTGCCGCCCTTCATGCCCGGACCCTTGCCGGCGTCCTTGGCGGCCACACCGATGTCGATGTTGTTGAACGTCGCGTCGGCGCTCAGGTCATCGAGGTCGATGTAGAGGTTCGACGCCTCGACCGGAGCGTCCGCGCCGGCCTTCAGCGTGAGGCTGACCGAGCCGAACACCGGGATGTTCGGCGTGACGACGGACTGGCACATGTTCTTGATCTTCGCGGACTTGAACGCCGAGACGGCGACGGGGTGAGCCGTCTTCTGGCCGTCGAGCGTGTAGCCCGAGTCGATCGCTCCGTACTGTTCGAAGCCCGTGCCGTCGAGCCGGTCCGCCGTCACCTTGAACGACTGGCCGGAGACGCTGAACGACGCGGCGAGAGCGCCCTGCGCGAGGGCGACACCTATGCACGCCGTGGCGGCGACGCTGGGCACCATGACCACAGCGAACCGCTTCCATCTGGTCCCGCCACGCACCTGGGACTCCATATTTCCTCCTTCTCGGACGTACATCTCCTGGCCCGGAAGCCGCGGTGGACGGCTCGGCCGGACAGGGATGGGAGAAGTGCTACGTCCTCGGAAGGGGAGCGCCTGCGCTCGGTGGCGCGACATGCGCCACAATCACCGGCGATCACCCCCGAGCGACAACCACTGGTCGCGCCTGACACGCATCACGCACAACCTTGCTGGACAGGCTTCGCCGGCCGGCGAAGACCCCCCTGCCCAAGAGCCGGCGCCACTGCCGCCGGCTCTGCCCGGTGGGGACCCAGAGTCTCCCGCGACCCGACCGGTTGCCGGGGTGCGGAATTGGACCGAGCGTCGCCGATCGTGGTGCATTCTCGCCCGTGACACAAGGGGCTTCGTTACTCGGTAGTAACGGGGGGATAACCGTAGGACGACCCGCCGATCTCGGAGCGCGACACACGGTTGCAACTCTGGGCAGAGCAAAGCCGTTGATCCCTGGACGAAACCAGACAGATCAACGGCTTTGATTTACTCCGAGTAACAGCGGCCGCGATTACCAAGATTTGGTAAAGCAAGACCGCCCTGACGACTCGTCGGCAAATCTTTCACCCCGGCATCACAAGCCGTGGCGTTTAGTGACTGGTCAGAACAGCGCCCGGGCCAACGCCCTGCGCGCCCCGACCACCCTCGGGTCCTCCTGGCCCACGACCTCGAACAGTTCCAGCAGCCGCAGCCGTACCTTGTCGCGGTCGTCGCCCGCGGTGCGGCTCACGGTCTCGATCAGGCGCCCGAAGGCGTCCTCGACGTGCCCGCCCACCAGATCCAGGTCGGCCGCGGCGATCTGCGCGTCGGCATCCTTCGGCCGCTCGGCGGCCTCCTGACGCACCTTCTGCGGGTCGAAGCCCTGCACCCGCTGGAGCAGTTCGGCCTGCGCCAGGCCGAGCTTGGCCTCCGGGTGACCCGGGTCGTCGGCCAGCACGTTCTGGTACGCCCGGACGGCACCGGCCAGGTCGCCGGCGTCCAGGGCGTCGGCCGCCGCGTTCAGCGCCGCGTCGTACGGCCCCGCCTGCTCCTGCGCGGGCGCCTCGCCGGGCGTGGCGTCCGGGTCGACGGTCAGGCCGGTGAGCCCGAAGCGCTGCTCGGCGACCTGCACCAGCTGGTCCAGCGTCTCCCGGATCTGCTGCTCGCCTGCCGCACCCTGGAAGAGGGGCAGCGCCTGGCCCGCGACGACGGCGAACACCGCCGGGATGCCCTGCACCCCGAACTGCTGCATCAGCATCTGGTTGGCGTCGACGTCGATCTTGGCGAGGAGGAAGCGCCCGTTGTACTCGACGGCGAGCCGCTCCAGGACCGGGCTCAGCTGCTTGCAGGGCTGACACCACTCGGCCCAGAAGTCGATGACGACCGGGACCTCGGCGGAGCGCTGCAGGACATCGCGCTCGAAGCCCGCCTCATCGACGTCGATGACGAGATCGGCCGGGGCGACGGCCCCCGTGCCGCCCTGCCGGGCGGCCTCGGCGCGCGTCTGCTCGGCCTTGGCCTTGGCCTCCTGGGCCGCCTTCACCGCGGCGAGGTCGACGACGCCGCTCATGGACATGTTCCGTGGCTGCATGCGTCTATCCTCCCCCGTCACCGCGCCGGAATGAAAAAGTCGTGCGCCGGGGCGCCGGGTCCCCACCCCACGCCTCATGATCAGGCCCGCGTACGTCCGTCACGGGCCGCGCTCACGCGTTTTCGCTACGACTCGTAGCGTAATGCCATGAGGACCCCGCGCGACACCACGCCCCGGTGATCTCCCTCACGACACCACAGGACCCGCCGGTTATGGTCGAGGGATGCAGAGCCGCACCCCCGCCAGCCGTGCCGGGCGCCCGCGCGACCCCGCCGCGGACGCCGCGATCCTGGCCGCGACCAGGCAGGCGCTGGTGGAACTGGGCTGGTCCAAGCTCACCCTGGGAGACGTGGCGACACGGGCCGGGGTTGCGAAGACGACCCTCTACCGCCGCTGGGCCGGCAAGAACGAACTGGTGGTCGACGCGGTCGCCGAACTCTTCGACGAACTGGAGCTGCCCGACCGCGGCAGCCTGGCCGACGACATCGAGGGCGTGGTGCTCCAGTTCGCGGCGATCCTCGCGCGCCCGGAGGCCAAGAGCGGCCTGATGGCGGTGGTCGCCGAGGCCACCCGCGACGACGCCCTGCGCGAACGCATCCGCAGCTCCATCGTGGAGCGGCAGATGCGTCTGGTCCTCCAGGGCCGCGCGCGGGCGCAGAAACGCGGCGAACTCCCGCCGGAACCCGATCCGCGGGAGGCCGCCCGCACGGTGGACCTCATCTTCGACGTGGTGGCGGGTGCGGTGGTGCACCGCACCCTGGTCAGCGGCAAGGCGGCGGACGAGGAGTGGGTGCGCAGCTTCACGCGCGTCCTGATCGGCGGACTGGCCTCGTCCGCCTGACCCCTGTGTCCGCAGCGCGCCCTCAGAAGCCGGCCGGCTCCGTGTACACCCCCCACTCGTCGCGCAGCGCCCCGCAGATCTCGCCCAGCGTCGCCTCGGCGCGTACGGCGTCCAGCATCGGCTCGATCATGTTGGAGCCGTCGCGGGCCGCGGCCAGCATGGCGTCGAGGGCGGTCCGTACGGCGCTCTCGTCCCGGGCGGCCTTGCGCGCGGCGAGCGCCCGCACCTGCTCGCGCTCCACCTCGTGGCTCACCCGCAGGATCTCCAGGTCCCCGGTGACGGACCCGGTGTGGACGTTGACGCCCACGACCCGCTTGTCGCCCTTCTCCAGCGACTGCTGGTAGCGGAAGGCGGACTCGGCGATCTCGCCGGTGAACCAGCCGTCCTCGATCCCGCGCAGGATCCCGGAGGTGATCGGGCCGATCGGGTGCCGCCCGTCGGGGTGCGCCCGCAGGCCCCGCTCCTTGATCTGCTCGAAGATCTTCTCCGCGTCCGCCTCGATCCGGTCGGTGAGCTGCTCGACGAACCACGAACCGCCCAGCGGATCGGCCACGTTGGCGACGCCGGTCTCCTCCATCAGCACCTGCTGCGTGCGCAGCGCGATCTCGGCCGCCTGCTCGCTCGGCAGCGCGAGGGTCTCGTCCAGGGCGTTGGTGTGCAGCGAGTTGGTGCCGCCGAGCACCGCCGCCAGCGCCTCCACGGCCGTACGGACCACGTTGTTGTACGGCTGCTGCGCGGTCAGCGAGACGCCGGCGGTCTGCGTGTGGAAGCGCAGCCACTGCGCCTTCTCGCTCGTGGCGCCGTACACGTCGCGCATCCAGCGGGCCCAGATGCGGCGCGCGGCGCGGAACTTGGCGATCTCCTCGAAGAAGTCCAGGTGCGCGTCGAAGAAGAAGGAGAGGCCGGGCGCGAAGACGTCGACGTCCAGACCGCGGCTGAGGCCGAGTTCGACGTACCCGAAGCCGTCCGCGAGCGTGTACGCCAGCTCCTGCGAGGCCGTGGCCCCGGCCTCGCGGATGTGGTAGCCGGAGACGGACAGCGGCTTGTAGGCGGGTATGCCGGCCGCGCAGTGCTCCATGAGGTCGCCGATGAGGCGCAGATGCGGCTCGGGCTGGAAGAGCCACTCCTTCTGCGCGATGTACTCCTTGAAGATGTCGGTCTGGAGCGTGCCGTTGAGGACCGCCGGGTCCACGCCCTGGCGCTCGGCGGCGACCAGGTACATGCAGAAGACGGGCACGGCGGGCCCGCTGATGGTCATGGAGGTCGTGACGTCCCCGAGCGGGATGTCCTTGAACAGGACCTCCATGTCGGCCGCGGAGTCGATGGCGACGCCGCAGTGCCCGACCTCGCCGAGCGAGCGCGGGTCGTCGGAGTCGCGGCCCATCAGCGTCGGCATGTCGAAGGCCACGGACAGTCCGCCGCCGCCGGCGGCCAGGATCATCTTGTAGCGCTCGTTGGTCTGCTCGGCGTTGCCGAACCCGGCGAACTGGCGGATCGTCCAGGTGCGGCCCCGGTATCCGGTCGGATGGAGCCCGCGCGTGAAGGGGTACTCCCCGGGCCAGCCGATCCGCTCGAATCCCTCGTACGTGTCTCCCGGCCGGGGTCCGTACACCGGCTCCACGGGATCGCCGGAGAGCGTGGTGAAGTCAGCGTCGCGCTTGCGCGCGGCGTCATAGCGGGCCTGCCAGCGCCGGCGGCCTTCCTCGATGGCGTGAGCGTCCATACCCTCGAATTTACTTGGACGTCCTAGTAAATGTCGATGGCTGACCGCCGTACGGTGTCCGTACGGCGGTGTGACGGCGCTCGCGTCGCCCCTACGCCTTGGCGACGGCCGGGGCCGGGTCGGCGACCTTGGCCTCCAGCTCGCGGCTGATCTTCCGCTCGACGAAGAAGGCGGCCGTCGGGATCGTGCCCGCGAGCAGCACCCACAGCTGCTTGCCGACCGGCATCTTCGTCTTGGAGCCCAGGTCGAAGGCGACGACGAGGTAGACGACGTACAGCCAGCCGTGGGCGATGGCGACGACGCGCGTGACGTCGGCGGCACCGCTGATGTCCAGCCCGTACTTCGCGATCATGCTCAGGCACAGCAGCACCAGCAGGACACCCGTGGTGTAGGCCATGACGCGGTAGCGGGTCAGCACGCTCTTCTTCATGCCCACGAGCGTAACCACCCGTTCCGGGAGATCTTGGCCGGGGTCGGCCGTCGTCTCAGCCGTCGTCCCGGTCGTCGTCGAAATCGTGGGCCGCGACCCGCAGCGGGCGGAACATCGCGAAGATCTCCGCGCACTCCTCCGCGTCGTACACGCCGAGCCCGAAGTCCATGGCCATCAGGTCACGGGTGGCCGCGTCGACCACCTCGCGGCCCTTGTCGGTGATCACGGCGAGGGTGCCGCGGCCGTCGTTGGGGTTGGGCCGCCGGGCCACCAGACCGGACTTCACCAGCCGGTCCACGGTGTTCGTCACGGAGGTGGGATGCACCATGAGCCGCTCACCGATCTTGGACATCGGCAGCTCGCCGGCCTTGGAGAAGGTGAGCAGCACCAGGGCCTCGTAGCGCGCGAAGGTCAGCCCGTACGGCTTGACCACCGCGTCCACCTCGGCGAGCAGGATCTGCTGCGCCCGCATGATCGAGGTGATCGCGGCCATGGACGGCACGTTTCCCCAGCGCTGCTTCCAGAGCTCGTCGGCACGGGCGATGGGGTCGAAGGGGAGGCTGAGAGGCTTCGGCACGTCACCAGACCCTACCGGCCGGTCATATCCGGGGCAGCCCCGTCTCGGTCCTCGGTCGCCCGGACCGCCAGGGCCAGCCCGCAGCAGCACAGCACACCGAGCACGCCGGCCCCCGTCACCGCCGCCCGCACCCCCACCACCTGCGCCGCCACCCCGGCCAGCGCCATGCCCGCGCCCTGGACGGTCATCAGCCCGGCGCCGAGCACGGTCATGGCCCGCCCGCGCAGCTCGTCGGGCACGGCCCGCACGAACCTCTGGTCGAGGCCCAGGGTGTACGCCTCGCCGGCTCCGGAGACCAGCAGGAGCAGCAGGGACACGACGAGCCCGGGGTGCAGGGCGAAGCCGAGATAGGGCAGCAGGGCCAGGCACAGGAGGGGCAGCGCGACGCGTTCCCGGGTCGCGGGCACGAGGCGCGCTCCGGCGAACAGCTCACCGGCCACCGTGCCGACGGGCAGCGCGCACATCAGCAGCCCGAGCCCGGCGGAGCCGCTGCCGAGCACGTCGGCGTACGGCGCGGCCAGCGCCTCGGGGACGACCCCGAACGCGGCCGGGAGCCAGCAGGCGAGCAGCAGGACCCGGATCCGGCGGTCCCCGGCGAGCCGGCGCAGGCCGGGCGGGGCCTGCGCGCCGTCGTGGGTGCGGGCGGGCCTGCACCGGGTGCCGCAGCGCAGCAGGGTGGCGGAGCCGAGGAAGGTGGCGACGGTGATCAGCAGGGCGTGGCGGGGCGTGAGGACCGTGAGGAGGAGCCCGCCGAGACCGTAGCCGACCAGCAGGGCGCTCTGGGCGACGATCCGCAGCAGGGAGCGGCCGAGCACGAACAGGTCGCCGCCGCCGAGGACATCGGCGAGGGTGGCCATGCGGGTGCCGGCGAACACCGGGGAGACGACGGCGAGCGCGCAGCGCAGCGCGAGCAGGACGCCGATCCCGGTGCCCGGCACCGTCATCAGGGCCACGCAGCCCGCGCACACCAGGTCGCAGACGACCAGCACCCGGCGGGCCGGGAAGCGGTCGGCGACCGGTGCGAGCAGGGTGCCGCCGACGGCGTACGGCAGGAAGCCCAGGGCGAAGGTGAGCGCGCTCAGCAGGGGTGAGCGGCTGAGGTCGTAGACGAGGACGGACAGCGCGATCTCGCTGACGATGACGCCGAGCATGGACAGCACGTGCGCGGCGAAGACGGCCCGGAACTCGGGCACGGCGAAGACACGGCCGTAGCCGGCGGGCGCCGGGGCCGTCTGCGGTGGTGCGGACATGCGGGGAGCGTGGCGGAGGACGGCCTCAGGCCGTAGATTTTCGGCTCCAGCCGAATCTTCGTGTCCCTTGAGGAGGTGGCCCGTGCCCTCACGCCTGCACTTCGGCGACGCGGACTTCCTGCGCTGCCGGTTCGCCATCTCGCCGATGTGGGAGACGCAGGAGGCCGTGCGCACCCTCAAGCGCCCGGACCGGCACGGCTATCACGCGCCCTGGCTGCGCCGGATCCGCGCGGCCGCGGCCGGGCTCGACCTCGGCCCGCTGTGGCTGCTGATGCCCCGCCGGGGCCACTCCCCCGACTGGCTGGGGCCGCCGCCGATCGGCCCGGCGGCGACGTTCGAGGAGGAGATCGCGGCCGTACGGGCCTGCGACCCGGTGGCGGCACGGGAGGACACCGCCCTGGCCCTGGCCTGCACCCCGGGCGCGCTCGGGTCGCCGCGGGGCCGGGCCTGGCTGGCGGATCCGGCCCGCATGATCGCGGAGCTGGCGGACGCCGTCGAGGAGGCCTGGCGGGTGCTGATCGAGCCGGACTGGCCCCGGCTGCGGGCCCTGCTGGAGGCGGACGTCGCCTTCCACTCGCGCAGGCTGGCCGAGGTGGGCCTCGGCACGCTGCTGCCGGAACTCGACCGGCGGCTGTCCTGGGACGGGCGCACACTCACGCTGGCCCTGCACGGGGAGTACGCCCGCGACCTCGCCGGCCAGGGCCTGGTGCTGATGCCGAGCGTGTTCTCCTGGCCCGACGTGGTCACCGGCTTCGAGCCGCCGTGGCAGCCGACGGTGGTGTATCCGGCCCGGGGGCTGGCGGGGCTGTGGACGGATCCGGGCGAGCGGACACCCGCGGCGCTGGTACGGCTGCTGGGCGCGAACCGGGCGGCCGTCCTGACCGCGCTGGACGAACCGTCGGCCACGACCACGCTGGCCCACCGGCTGGGCCTGGCCCCGTCGTCGGTGTCGTCGCACCTGACGGCGCTGCGGGACGCAGGTCTGCTGACGTCGCGGCGGTACGGCCATCACGTGCTGTACGAGAGGACGCCGTTGGGGGTGGCGCTGGCGGCCGGGGGCTGAAAACCCGGGTCGTCAGCCGTACTGCTCCAGCATGCGCAGCACCCGAGGCGCCCGCGCCTCCCCCGCGGTCTCCCGCTCGCACCTGCGCGCCGCCGGCGTGCACCCGAGCGGCGCGGTGAACAGCGCCAGCGAGATGGCCACGACCAGCAGCAGCGGGCACAGGTACGCCACGGTGTCCGCGAACGACCCGAAGAGCGTGAGCAGTGACTCCAGTCCGAGCCCGGGCAGGCACACCGTGAGGACCAGCGCGCGGACCGTCAGTTCGGCGAGCCAGTTGGCCAGGGCCCGCTCGGGGGTGATGCCCCGCTCCAGCCAGAGCCGCAGCCGGTCCAGGGACCAGGCCGTGGCCCAGCCGGTCAGCGGCCGGAACAGCACCCGGTCGGCGACCGCGCCGAAGGCGCCCCAGCGGGGGCGGTAGTCGAAGCCGGTGACGAGGCGGACGCCGTGGGCGTCGGGCACGTAGCGCCAGTAGCCGCGTGCCTCGGCGATCAGGGACAGCGGGTGCGGAGCGAAGAAGCGCACGGCGGAGGTGCGGGTGCCGTCGGGGCGGTCCGTCTCGTCCGCCGCGTGACCGGTGCCGGACACGGTGAGAAACGGCAGCACGCGCGCGGTGCAGGAGAACCGCCGGGGCTCACCCGCCGCGCCCGGCAGTTCCTCGATCGCGGTGAACCGGAGGTCCCAGCGCCGGTGGGCGTCGGGATCCTGGGTGCGCGCCCACACCGTGTCCAGGTCCGCGCATATGTGTGTCTCCATGCCGAGACTCATGGTGTTCCCCCAGGTCAGAACGTGCTCTGAAATGATCGCTCAGAACATCGACAGGGGAACGTACAACGCGGTGGGCGTGCCGCCCAAAACGAGGGGTCCGGTCAGCCGGCCAGGTGGCGTTCGACGGTCTCGACCTTGGAGGTCAGACCGTCCGTCACGCCGGGCCGGAGGTCGGCCTTGAGGACGAGCGACACGCGCGGGGCGCGCTGCTCCACGGCGGCGACGGCGCGCCTGACGACGTCCATCACCTCGTCCCATTCGCCCTCGATCGAGGTGAACATGGCGTCGGTGCGGTTGGGCAGCCCCGACTCCCGCACCACGCGGACGGCGTCGGCGACGTACTCCCCCACGTCCTCGCCGACGCCCAGGGGCGTCACGGAGAAGGCGACGATCATGCGCCCACGACCCCTTCCTTACGGGCACGCGCGGCGATGACCTCGTCCTCGGCGGCACGCTTCAGCTTGCGCTCGGCGAAGAAGCCGCCGGTCGGCAGCACGGACAGCACGAAGTAGAGGAGGCCGGTCCTCAGCGGCCACTTGGTGCGGTTCCAGGCGTCCGCCCAGAAGATCACGTAGAGGATGAAGAGGACGCCGTGGACCCCGCCCATGACGGGGACCGCGTTGAAGTCCGTGGTCCGCTTCAGCACCGAGCAGACGAGCAGGATCAGGAAGGACACGGCCTCCGGGGCCGAGACCAGACGGAGACGGCGGAGGGCGGTGGCGGTCTTGATGTCCACAGGTCACCTTCGGTGGGGAGTCGTCGACGCTTTGTGAATGCGTGCACAAACGTTGCCCCATTGTGGCAAACGCCTGCCCTAGGGGTCCGCTCAGGGTCGGTGTCCACCCAGAGGCCCTGGTCCGTCCACCCGCACCGCCGCTAGTTTCACTGCGTGGCGATGTTCCGACTTCAAGGCAGCAAGGTGCTCGCCGTCGAGATGACCGGGGACGCCGTGAAGGCGAAGAACGGCTCGATGGTGGCGTACGACGGAAGGATGTCCTTCAAGAAGCTGACGGGCGGGGGTGAGGGGCTGCGGGGGATGGTGACCCGCCGGCTGACCGGTGAGCAGATGACGGTGATGGAGGTGAAGGGGCAGGGCACGTGCTGGTTCGCGGACCGCGCCTCGGAGATCAACCTCGTGAGCCTGACGGGCGACAAGCTGTACGTCGAGTCGAGCAACCTGCTCGTGACGGACGCCGCGCTGCGCACGGGGACGACGTTCACGGGACTGCGCGGCGCCTCGCAGGGCAACGGCCTGTTCACGACGACGGTCGAGGGGCACGGGCAGGCGGCGCTGCTGTCGGACGGACCGGCGGTGGTGCTCCGGGTCAGCCCCCAGTACCCGCTGACCGTGGACCCGGGCGCGTACATCGCCCACCAGGGAAACGTGCGCCAGTCCTTCCAGTCCGGCGTGACGTTCCGCACGTTCCTCGGGGAGGGCGGCGGCGAGGCGTTCCAGATCCGGTTCGAGGGCGACGGGCTGGTCTACGTGCAGCCGAGCGAGCGGAACACGATCGCGGGGGATCTGTAGAGATGGCGTTCCGGGAGATCAACTCCAAGATGGTCGAGGCGACGGTGCTGCCCGGGCAGCGGCTGTTCAGTCAGCGCGGGGCGATGCTCGCGTACCGGGGGGACGTGTCCTTCACGCCGAACGTCCAGGGCGGTCAGGGCGGGCTGATGTCCATGCTCGGGCGCCGGGTGACGGGCGAGGCGACCCCGCTGATGTCGGTCGAGGGCAGCGGGACCGTCTTCTTCGGGCACGGCGGCCACCACGTCCACGTCATCCACCTCACGGGAGACACCCTGTACGTCGAGGCGGACCGGCTGCTCGCCTTCGAGGGCACGCTGCGGCAGGGGACGATGTTCATGGGCTCGCAGGGCGGGGTGATGGGCCTGGTCCGGGGCCAGGTGACCGGCCAGGGTCTGTTCACGACGACGCTCCAGGGGCAGGGCTCGGTCGCCGTGATGGCGCACGGCGGCGTCTTCGAGATCCCGATCACCCCGCAGCACCCGGTCCATGTCGACCCGCAGGCCTACGTCGCCCACCACGGCGAGGTGCGCAACAAGCTGTCGGCCGCGCTCGGCTGGCGCGAGATGGTGGGCCGGGGCTCGGGCGAGGCGTTCCAGCTGGAGCTGAGCGGCAGTGGCACGGTGTTCGTCCAGGCGTCGGAGGAAAAGCTGTGAGCACGTACGGAACGCCGGGTGCCGGACCGACCGGACCGGTCGTGCACGACCCGATGACGCTGCCCGCCGACGACAACGTGAACGCGTACACGTTCTGTGTCGAGCTGAAGAGCGGGCAGTGGTTCCTGCAGAAGGGGAAGATGATCGCCTACTACGGGGCGATCGAGTTCAACGGGATCGGACACGGGCGACTCGACCGACTTGTCCGTACCTCGTTCCATTCGCCACTGCACGCGAGCGACTGGGTCGTGGCCGAGGGCTCGGGCAGGATGCTGCTCGCCGACCGGGCCTTCGACGTCAATTCCTACGACCTCGACGACGGGAACCTGACCATTCGCGCGGGCAACCTGCTCGCTTTTCAGCCAAGTCTCGCGCTGAAGCAATCGATCGTGCCGGGTTTTCTGACCCTTATCGGAACCGGAAAGTTTGTGGCCGCATCTAACGGTCCGGTGGTGTTCATGGAACCTCCGATCCGGGTCGACCCGCAGGCGCTCGTCGGGTGGGCCGACTGCCCGTCCCCGTGCCATCACTACGACCACGGGTACCTGACGGGCGTACTGGGCGGTCTACGTGCGATGACGGGCCTCGGCGGGGTGTCCGGCGAGGAGCACCAGTTCGAGTTCGTGGGCGCCGGGACGGTCCTGCTGCAGTCGTCGGAGAGCCTGATGGACGAGACGGCGACGGGGGCCGTCCCGGCGGAACCGGGCGTGCCGGGAGGTGGCGTTCCGGGTCCGGGCGGACACGGTCAGCAACCGCCGGGCGCACCGCGCCTTCCCGGACAGCTGGGAGACCTCCAGCGTCGCTTCGGGCTGTGAGCGGTAGTCTGCGGAGTGTGACATCGAACGCGTGCGCACTGTCACATCATCCAAAGTAGTTCGGCATTCAACTTCTTAGGTAGACTTCATTCATGGAGACCGAGACGGCCACGCGCTGGCTGACCGATGCGGAGCAGTGCGCTTGGCGCACCCACCTGGAGGTCAACAGGCTGTTGACGTACCAGTTGGAGAAGGATCTTCAGCCGTTCGGCCTGACGATGAACGACTACGAGATCCTCGTGAACCTGTCCGAGTCCGACGACGTACGCATGCGGATGAGCGACCTCGCCTCCGCCACGCTTCAGTCCAAGAGCCGGCTCTCGCACCAGATCACGCGGATGGAGAACGCGAACCTGGTGCGCCGTGAGAACTGCGAGTCCGACCGGCGCGGGCTGTACGCGGTGCTGACCGAGCACGGCATGGAGACGATGAAGAAGGTGGCGCCACATCATGTCGCCTCCGTGCGACGGCATTTCATCGATCTGCTGTCGCCGGAGGCGCTGACGGAACTGGACAAGGCCCTGAAGCCGATCGCCGAGCATCTCAGGGGACAGCGGGGACGTCCCTGAGCCCGCCGCGGCCCGACCGGCCGAGGGTGCCGACGGCGCCGGCCAGCGCCGTGGCGCCCGCCAGGGCGAAGCACACCGGGAGCGGAAGCCGCCCGATCAGCAGGCCCGTCGCCAGCGCCCCGCCTGAACTCCCCGCGTTCACGGCCGTGTTGACCCACGCGCCGGAGCGGGTGCGGGTGCCCTCGTCGGACAGTTCGTCGGCCAGCAGATAGGCCGTGGTCAGGGTCGGCGCGATGAACGCGCCCGCCAGGACCATGGCCCCGGTCAGGGTCCACATGTCCGGCGCGAGACCGGCCACCGCCACCACCAGGCCCAGGCCCGCACCGAACCCGCGCAGCCGCACGCGCGCCGAGGCCCGCCACCGCACCGCCCCGTTGACCAGCCCGCCCACCGCGCTGCCCGCCGACAGCGCGCCCAGCACCCACGGGACCAGGGCGGTGTCACAGGAGTGCCGCGAGGCGAAGGCCATCACCAGCAGGTCCACGCCGCTCAGGGCGAGCCCCGCGCCGGCGGCCACGGCGACCGGGGTCAGCAGACCACGGGCCGTGCCGCCTCGCCGGCCGCCCGGCGCGGGGCGCGGGCCCGGGAGTGCGGGGGACGTGACGAACGCGGCGGTGCCCGTCACGACCAGGACCGTGCTCAGCAGGATCCCGGACGCCGGCGGGGCGACACCGGTCAGCGCGCCGACCAGGGCCGGGCCGGAGACGTAGAGCAGTTCCTCGGCGACACCGTCCAGGCTGTAGGCGCGGGCCAGCATGCCCGGATCGGGGGCCAGTTCGGCCCACACCGCGCGCATCGTCGGCCCCAGCGGCGGCGCACACGCGCCCGCGAGGGCGGCGAGCGCGGCGACGGTCACCGAGGGTGCGCCCCGTTGCCAGGTGGTGGTGGCCAGGGCGCACAGCAGGATGCCGTACAGGGCCGCCATGGGTGGCAGGGCGCGGCGTGCGCCGTACCGGTCGATCAGGGATGCGCGCAGGGGCATCAGGAAGACGGTCGTGGCGCCGAACAGGGACAGCACGGTGCCGGAGACGGCGTAGGAGCCGGTGGAGCGCGTGACGGACAGCAGGACGGCCAGGGAGACCGTGCCGTAGGAGAGGCGGCCGGTCAGGGCGGAGGCGAAGGCGCGGCGGGCGTGCGGAAGGCGCAGCACGGCGGCGTACGTGGGCCGCGCGGGGGCGTGCGTGGACATGCGGATGTTCCTCTGGTCGAGGCGGAGGAGGGGACACCGAGGGACGCGACGGCCGGCCGTTCGTACGGCCTCGCGGTCCGGTGCGCGCTCTACGCCAGGAAGAGGGACATGCGGGTCAAGATACCGTCCCCTCAAGGGAGTTGGCCAGCGCTCAGCCCTGGGTCAGGCCCGCGACCAGTTCGTCCGCCGCGCGGTAGGGGTCCAGTTCGCCCGCGACGATGCGCTCGGCCAGGGCGCTGAGGCGGCGGTCGCCGTGCAGGTCGCCGATGCGTTCGCGCAGGGCCGTGACCGCGATGGTCTCCACCTCGCGGGCGGCGCGGGCCCGGCGGCGTTCGGCGAGGACGCCGTGCTCCTCCATCCACGCGTGGTGCTTCTCCAGGGCCTCCACGACCTCGTCGACGCCCTGCGCGCGTGCCGCCACCGTCTTCACGATCGGCGGGCGCCAGTCGCCGGGGGCGCGGGCCTCGCCGAGGCCGAGCATGTGGTTCAGCTCGCGGGCCGTGGCGTCGGCGCCGTCCCGGTCCGCCTTGTTGACGACGTAGACGTCGCCGATCTCCAGGATGCCCGCCTTCGCGGCCTGGATGCCGTCACCCATCCCCGGGGCCAGCAGCACGACCGAGGTGTCCGCCTGGGAGGCGATCTCGACCTCGGACTGGCCGACGCCGACCGTCTCGACGAGGACCACGTCGCAGCCCGCCGCGTCGAGGACCCGGATGGCCTGCGGGGCCGCCCAGGCCAGGCCGCCCAGGTGGCCGCGGGTGGCCATGGAGCGGATGTAGACCCCGGGGTCGGAGGCGTGGTCCGACATCCGCACCCGGTCGCCGAGCAGGGCGCCGCCGGAGAACGGGGAGGACGGGTCGACGGCCAGGACGCCGACCCGCTTGCCCTGTTTGCGGTACGCCGTGACGAGTGCGGAGGTCGAGGTGGACTTGCCGACGCCGGGCGAGCCGGTCAGGCCGACCACGTAGGCGTTGCCCGTCAACGGGGCCAGTGCCGCCATGACCTCCCTGAGCTGCGGGGACGCCCCCTCCACCAGGGAGATCAGCCGGGCCACGGCACGCGGCCGGCCGTCCCTGGCCTGGGCCACCAGAGAGGAGACGTCCTGCATCAAACAGCTCCGTTCACTCGGGGGAGAGTACTGCTTACGCCTTCGGTACCCGCACGATCAGGGCGTCGCCCTGGCCGCCGCCACCGCACAGCGCCGCCGCGCCGGTACCGCCGCCGCGGCGCTTGAGCTCCAGCGCCAGGTGGAGCACGAGACGGGCACCGGACATGCCGATCGGGTGGCCCAGGGCGATGGCGCCGCCGTTGACGTTCACCTTTTCCGTGGACACGCCGAGGTCCTTCATTGACTGCACGGCGACCGCGGCGAAGGCCTCGTTGATCTCGATCAGGTCGAGGTCGGCGACCTCCAGGCCGTCCTTCTTCAGGGCGTGCAGGATGGCGTTGGACGGCTGCGACTGCAGGCTGTTGTCCGGTCCGGCCACGTTGCCGTGCGCGCCGATCTCGGCGAGCCACTGAAGGCCCAGCTCCTCGGCCTTGGCCTTGCTCATCACGACCACGGCCGCCGCACCGTCCGAGATCTGCGAGGAGGTACCGGCCGTGATCGTGCCGTCCTTGGCGAAGGCCGGGCGCAGCTTGCCCAGCGACTCCACCGTGGTGTCGCCGCGGATGCCCTCGTCCTTGCTGAAGACGACCGGCTCGCCCTTGCGCTGCGGGATCTCGACCGGGGTGATCTCGGCCTCGAAGACGCCGTTCTTCTGCGCGGCGGCGGCCCGCTGATGGGACAGCGCGGCGATCTCGTCCTGCTCGGGACGCTTGATGCCGAGGCGCGTGTTGTGCTTCTCGGTCGACTCGCCCATGGCGATGCCCTCGAAGGAGTCGGTCAGGCCGTCGTGGGCCATCGCGTCGAGCATCTCGATCGCGCCGTACTTGAAGCCCTCACGGGACTTCGGCAGCAGGTGCGGGGCGTTGGTCATGGACTCCTGGCCGCCCGCGACCACGATGTCGAACTCGCCGGCGCGGATGAGCTGGTCGGCGAGGGCGATGGCGTCGAGGCCCGACAGACACACCTTGTTGACGGTCAGCGCCGGGACGCTCATCGGGATGCCGGCCTTGACCGCCGCCTGGCGGGCGGGGATCTGGCCCGCACCGGCCTGCAGCACCTGGCCCATGATCACGTACTGCACCTGGTCGCCACCGATCCCCGCACGGTCGAGGGCGGCCTTGATCGCGACGCCGCCGAGGTCGGCGCCCGAGAAGGACTTGAGGGAGCCCAGCAGTCGTCCCATGGGCGTGCGCGCGCCCGCGACGATCACAGAGCTGGTCGTTCCAGAAGGCATGAGCTGCGATCCCCTTACCGGCCTGCGCGGCCGAGGAGTGAACGAGGGTTTACTTCGAATGTACTGATGGCACTCCGTGCCGTCATCGGCCCGTCGGTGTGATCGCGCGCACGTTGCGTAACCACCCGCAGGGCGCTGCACTGAATCCATGCTGACGCGAATCGACCACATCGGGATCGCCTGCCACGACCTCGACGCCACCGTCGAGTTCTACCGGGCGACGTACGGCTTCGAGGTGTTCCACTCCGAGGTCAACGAGGAGCAGGGCGTGCGCGAGGCCATGCTCAAGATCAACGAGACGTCGGACGGCGGCGCCTCCTACCTCCAGCTGCTGGAACCGACCCGCGAGGACTCCGCGGTGGGCAAGTGGCTGGCGAAGAACGGGGAGGGCGTCCACCACATCGCCTTCGGCACGGCGGACGTCGACGCCGACTCCGAGGAGATCCGCGGCAAGGGCGTCCGCGTCCTCTACCAGGAGCCCCGGATCGGTTCCATGGGGTCGCGGATCACCTTCCTGCATCCAAAGGATTGCCACGGTGTCCTGACAGAACTGGTCACTTCGGCCCCTGTTGAGTCCACTGAGCACTGACTGCCGTACATAAGGGCCGGTAGGGTTGGGGGCGGTCGTCCCTGAAGGCGGGGGCGGCCGCATGCCGGGGTCCGGGTTTTCGGGGGACGAGCGTCGGGGCAGCAGCCCGTGCTCCGCCGTTGATCTGACACCATTCCCCGGGGGCCCCGTTCGGCGGTTGGACGGAGCTCGTTGCAGAAGCTGACCAGGGGACGGATGGGACCGCGCAGTGCGGGGCTACGAGAGCCAGGAGCGAGAGCCGGCGGCTGACGTCGACCACCTCTCTCGGTTCGAGGCCGAGATGAAGCGGCTGAGGACCGAGCGGGAAAAGGCGATCCAGCACGCCGAGGACCTCGGCTACCAGGTCGAGGTGCTGCGCGCCAAGCTGCACGAGGCGCGCCGCACCCTCATGACCCGGCCCGCCTTCGACGGCGGCGACATCGGCTACCAGGCCGAGCAGTTGCTCCGCAATGCCCAGATGCAGGCCGACCAGCTGCGCCAGGAGGCGGAGCGGATGGCCGCGGAGGCCCGCGCGCAGACCCAGCGCATCCTCCAGGAGCACGCCGAGCAGGCCGCCCGGCTCCAGGCCGAGCTGCACCAGGAGGCGGTGACCCGGCGCCAGCAGCTCGACCAGGAGCTGGCCGAGCGCCGCTCGACCGTCGAGTCGCACGTCAACGAGAACGTGGCCTGGGCGGAGCAGCTGCGCGCCCGCACCGAGCAGCAGGCCCGCCGGCTGCTGGACGAGTCCCGCGCGGAGGCCGACCAGGCGCTGGCCGCCGCCCGCGCGGAGGCCGAGCGGCTGACCGACGAGGCCCGCCAGCGGCTCACGAACGACGCCGAGGCGGCCCGCGCGGAGGCCGAGCAGATCCTGCGCCGGGCCCGCACGGACGCCGAGCGGCTGCTGAACGCCGCGTCCACGCAGGCCCAGGAGGCCACCGACCACGCCGAGCAGCTGCGCTCCTCCACGGCCACCGAGTCGGACGCCGCCCGCCGGCAGTCCGCCGAGCTGAGCCGGGCCGCCGAGGAGCGGATGGCGGCGGCCGAGGAGGCGCTGCGCAAGGCGCAGGCCGAGGCCGAGAAGCTGGTCACCGAGGCCGAGCAGAGCGCCGCGAAGACCCTGTCGAGCGCCGAGGCCGCGAACGAGACGCGCACGCGCACGGCGAAGGAGCAGGTCGCCCGGCTGGTCGAGGAGGCCACCAAGGAGGCGGAGGCCACCCGCTCCGAGGCCGAGCAGCTGGTCGCGGACGCCCGCGCCGAGGCCGAGAAGATCGTCACCGAGGCCGCCGAGAAGGCCCGGACGATCACCGCCGAGGAGAGCGCGACCCAGCTCTCCAAGGCGGCCAAGACCGCCGAGGACGTGCTCGACAAGGCCTCCGAGGAGGCCAAGCGGACCACCAGGGCGGCCACCGAGGAGGCCGAGCGGATCCGCACCGAGGCCGAGGCCGAGGCGGACCGGCTGCGCGCCGAGGCGCACGACATCGCCGAGCAGCTCAAGGGCGCGGCGAAGGACGACACCAAGGAGTACCGCGCCAAGACGGTCGAGCTGCAGGAGGAGGCCCGCCGGCTGCGCGGCGAGGCCGAGCAGCTGCGCGCCGACGCGGTCGCCGAGGGCGAGTCGATCCGCGCCGAGGCCCGCCGGGAGGCGGTCACGCAGATCGAGGAGGGCGCCAAGTCCGCCGAGGAGCTGCTGGCCAAGGCCAGGGTGGACGCCGACGAGCTGCGCAAGAGCGCGACCGCGGACAGCGAGAAGGTCCGCACCGAGGCCATCGAGCGGGCGACCTCCCTGCGCCGGCAGGCCGACGAGACCCTGGAGCGCAGCCGTGCGGAGGCCGAGCGGCTGCGCGCCGAGGCCGAGGAGCAGGTCGAGACGGTCCGCACGGACGCCGAGAGTGCGGCGCGCGAGCTGCGCGAGGAGACCGAGCGCGCGATCGAGGCCCGCCGCGCCGAGGCCGCCGAGGAGCTGACCCGGCTCCAGACCGAGGCACAGGAGCGCCTGGACTCCGCCGAGCAGGCGCTCGGCGAGGCCCGCGAGGAGGCCACCCGGATCCGCCGGGAGGCCGCCGAGGAGGCCGAGCGGCTGCGCACGGAGGCCGCCGAGCGGATCCGCACGCTGCGGCAGCAGGCCGAGGACGAGGCCGAGCGGCTGCGCGACGAGGCCGCGGCCGACGCGTCCGCCTCCCGCGCCGAGGGCGAGTCCGTCGCCGTACGACTGCGTTCCGAGGCCGCCGCCGAGGCCGAGCGGCTGAGGACGGAGGCGCAGGAGAGCGCCGACCGGGTGCGCACCGAGGCGCAGGCCGCCGCCGAGCGGCTCGGCACCGAGGCCTCCGAGACGCTGGCCGCCGCGCAGGAGGAGGCCGCCCGGCGCCGCCGCGAGGCCGAGGAGACGCTCGGCTCGGCGCGCGAGGAGGCCGACCAGGAGCGGCTGCGCGCCCGTGAGCAGAGCGAGGAGCTGCTGGCCTCCGCCCGCAAGCGGGTCGAGGAGGCGCAGGCCGAGGCGGTCCGGCTGGTCGAGGAGGCCGAGCGGCGCGCGACCGAGATGGTCTCCGCCGCCGAGCAGCACGCCCAGCAGGTGCGGGACTCCGTCGCCGGGCTGCACGAGCAGGCGCAGGAGGAGATCACCGGGCTGCGGTCGGCCGCCGAGCACGCGGCGGAGCGTACGAGGCAGGAGGCCGAACAGGAGGCGGACCGGGTCCGCGCCGACGCCTACGCCGAGCGGGAGCGGGCGGGCGAGGACGCCGCCCGGATCCGCCGCGAGGTCGGCGAGGAGACGGAGGCCGCCAAGGCGCTGGCGGAGCGTACGGTCGCGGAGGCGATCGCGGAGGCCGAGCGGCTGCGCGCGGACGCGGGCGAGTACAGCCAGCGCGTGCGCACCGAGGCCTCCGACGCGCTCGCCGAGGCCGACCAGAGCGCGGCCCGCACCCGGGCGGACGCCCGCGAGGACGCCAACCGCATCCGCTCGGACGCGGCGACCCAGGCCGACACCCTGATCACCGAGGCGCGCAGCGAGGCCGAGCGGCTGACGACCGAGACGGCCGCGGAGGCCGACCGGGTGCGCACCGAGGCGCTGACCGAGGCCGAGCGGCTCCAGTCGGAGACCGTGGCCGAGGCGGACCGGGTGCGCGCGGAGGCGCTGGCGGGCGCCGAGCAGCTGATCGGTGAGGCCACCGGCGACGCCGAGCGGCTGCGCGCCGAGGCGGCGGAGACGGTCGGCTCGGCCCAGCAGCACGCCGAGCGGCTGCGGGCGGACGCCGAGCGGCTCCGGGCGGAGGCGGCGGAGGAGGCGGAGCGGCTCGTCAACTCCGCGCGCGAGGAGGCCGACCGGACGCTGGACGAGGCCCGCAAGGAGGCCAACAAGCGGCGCTCGGAGGCCGCCGAGCAGGTCGACACGCTCATCACGGAGACCACGGCCGAGGCCGACAAGCTGCTCACGGAGGCGCAGCAGCAGGCGCTGAAGACGACCGCGGACGCCGAGTCGCAGGCCGACACGATGGTGGGCGCGGCCCGCAGCGAGGCCGAGCGGATCGTCGCCGAGTCGACCGTCGAGGGCAACTCCCTGGTGGAGAAGGCCCGTACGGACGCGGACGAGCTGCTGGTCGGTGCCCGCCGCGACGCGACCGCCATAAGGGAGCGGGCGGAGGAGCTGCGCGACCGCGTCACGACCGAGATCGAGGAGCTGCACGAGCGGGCCCGCCGCGAGGCCGCCGAGACGATGAAGTCCACCGGCGACCGCTGCGACGCGCTCATCAAGGCCGCCGAGGAGCAGCTGGCCAAGGCGGAGGCGAAGGCCAAGGAGATGGTGTCCGATGCCAACTCCGAGGCGGGCAAGGTGCGTATCGCCGCCGTCAAGAAGGCGGAGGGGCTGCTCAAGGAGGCCGAGCAGAAGAAGGCCAGGCTCGTCAAGGAGGCCGAGGAGCTGAAGGCCGAGGCGATCCGGGAGGCCCGGCGCACGGTCGAGGAGGGCAAGCGCGAGCTGGAGATCCTGGTGCGCCGGCGCGAGGACATCAACGCCGAGATCTCCCGGGTCCAGGACGTCCTGGAGGCGCTGGAGTCCTTCGAGGCGCCGACGGCCGGCAAGGACGGCGGGGTCAAGGCGGGCGCCTCGGTCGGTGCCCCACGATCGGGTGGCAAATCGTCAGACGGGTAGCGTGTCGGGGACGTTCCGGTGTCTTCTGGGGGCTTTGCCCGGGTCGTTGGCAAGCTTTCCGGCCGTCAGCCACCCAAAAGGGGTCTCATTCTCCAGATCAAACACGTATCCGCGTGATGACACACCGCTTCGGCCCCTAGGATTCCACCTATCACCTCACCGGTCTCATTCGACAGGAACCCCATGAGCGACACTTCCCCCTACGGCTTCGAGCTTGTGCGGCGTGGGTACGACCGCGCTCAGGTGGACGAACGTATCTCCAAGCTCGTCTCCGACCGTGACAGCGCTCTCGCCCGGATCACCGCCCTGGAGAAGCGCATCGAGGAGCTCCACCTCGAAACGCAGAACGCCCAGGCCCAGGTCACCGACGCCGAGCCGTCGTACGCGGGTCTCGGCGCGCGGGTCGAGAAGATCCTGCGCCTGGCCGAGGAAGAGGCCAAGGAGCTGCGTGAGGAGGCCCGGCGGGCGGCCGAACAGCACCGTGACCTCGCCGAGTCGGCGGCCCAGCAGGTCCGCAACGACGCCGAGTCCTACGCCGCCGAGCGCAAGGCCAAGGCCGAGGACGAGGGCGTCCGGATCGTCGAGAAGGCCAAGGGCGACGCGGCCCAGCTGCGCACGGAGGCGCAGAAGGACGCGCAGTCCAAGCGCGAGGAGGCGGACGCCCTCTTCGAGGAGACCCGCGCCAAGGCCGCGCAGGCCGCCGCCGACTTCGAGACGAACCTCGCCAAGCGCCGCGAGCAGTCCGAGCGCGACCTCGCCTCGCGTCAGCAGAAGGCCGAGAAGCGGCTGGCGGAGATCGAGCACCGCGCCGAGCAGCTGCGCCTGGAGGCGGAGAAGCTGCGCACGGACGCCGAGCGCCGCGCCCGCCAGACGGTGGAGACGGCCCAGCGCCAGGCCGAGGACATCGTGGCCGACGCCAACGCCAAGGCGGACCGGATCCGGTCGGAATCCGAGCGCGAGCTGGCGGCCCTCACCAACCGCCGCGACAGCATCAACGCCCAGCTGACCAACGTCCGCGAGATGCTGGCCACGCTGACCGGCGCCGCAGTCGCTGCCGCGGGTGCGCCGGGTGAGGACGAGCCCATCTCCCGTGGGGTGCCGGCGCAGCAGACGCGCTGAACCGACAGGTCGTAGGGGAACTGCGGGCCGGATGTGGCCGGTCGCGCAGTTCCCCGCGCCCCTGAAGGGACGCGACCCAGCCCCCTGCCTTCGAGTGGCAGGGGGCTTTCGCTCGTCCTAGCGTGGCCGCATGATCGAGCTGGCGGGGCTGACCAAGCGGTACGGCGAGAAGGTGGCGGTCGACCATCTCACCTTCCGGGTCAGACCGGGCATCGTGACCGGTTTCCTCGGGCCCAACGGGGCCGGGAAGTCCACCACCATGCGGATGATCCTCGGGCTCGACCACCCCACCGCCGGGGACGTCCGGATCGACGGCAAGCACTACGACCAGCTGGCGGACCCGCTGACGTACATCGGGGCGCTGCTGGACGCCAAGGCCGTGCACGGCGGGCGCAGCGCGTACAACCATCTCCTCTGCCTCGCGCAGAGCAACGGCATTCCGAGGAGCCGGGTCGGCGAGGTGCTGGAGGCCGTCGGCCTGACCGCCGTGGCGCGCAAGAAGGCCAAGGGGTTCTCGTACGGGATGGGACAGCGGCTCGGGATCGCCGGGGCGCTGCTCGGCGATCCGCGGATCCTGATGTTCGACGAACCGGTCAACGGGCTCGACCCGGAGGGCATCCACTGGATCCGGAACCTGATGAAATCGCTCGCGGCGCAGGGCCGTACGGTCTTCGTCTCCTCGCACCTGATGAGCGAGATGGCGCTGACCGCCGATCATCTCGTCGTCATCGGGCAGGGACGGCTGCTCGCGGACACCTCCATGGCGGACTTCATCCGGCAGAACGCGCGCGCGTACGTCCGCATCCGTTCGCCCCAGCGCGAGCGGCTCCTCGACGTGCTGCACGAGGACGGGATCACCGTCGTCGAGGCGGGCGGGGACGCGCTGGAGGTGGACGGGGGCAAGGCCGAGCAGATCGGCGAGCTGGCGGCGCGGCACGGGATCGCGCTGCACGAACTGAGTACCCAGCAGGCGTCGCTGGAGGAGGCGTTCATGCGGCTGACGGCGGAGTCGGTGGAGTACCACGCGCAGGCCGGCCCGGAACCGGAATCCGCCCCGCGGGACTGGGGCGCCGGCTGGAAGGGGGTGTGAGCGCCATGGCGGCGGGTCAGGTCATCCGGTCCGAGTGGACGAAGATCCGGTCGGTGGCGTCGACGGTGTGGACGCTGTCGGTGGCCGTGGTCGTCACGATCGCGCTCGGGATGCTCATCTCGGCGTTGTCCCGCAGCCAGTTCGACTCGATGCCGGTCAGGGACCGGCTGTCGTTCGACCCGACCTTCGTGTCCTTCGCGGGCATGACCCTCGGCCAGCTCGCCATGATCGTGTTCGGGGTGCTGGTCGTGTCGAACGAGTACAGCACCGGCATGATCCTCGTCTCGCTGGCCGCCGTGCCGCGCCGCGCCGGCTTCCTGTTCGGCAAGGTCGCCGTGGCCACCGCGCTCGCGCTGGTCGTGGCGATGGCGACGAGCTTCGCCGCCTTCTTCCTCGGGCAGGCGGTGCTCGGGCCGTACCGGGCGCACCTCGGGGATCCCGGAGTGCTGCGCGCGGTGGTCGGCGGCGGGCTGTACATGACACTGATCGCGGTGTTCTCCATGGGGGTCGCGGCGATGCTGCGCTCGCCGATGCTCTCGCTCGGCATCCTGATGCCGTTCTTCTTCCTTATCTCCACCATCCTCGGCAACGTCGACGCGACCAGGAAGATCGGCCGGTTCCTGCCGGACCAGGCGGGCAGCCGGATCATGCAGGTGGTGCCGAGACTCGGCGACGAGCGGCCGTACGGGCCCTGGGGCGGGCTCGGGATCATGGTGCTGTGGGTCCTCGCGGCGCTCGCGGGCGGGTACGTGCTGCTGAAGCGGCGGGACGCGCGGTAGACCGATCGTTCACGCTTCGTGATGCTCAGGCTTTACTTTCTTTTGGGCGGAACCGTCAGCCGCTCGATATCCTCCTAACCCTTACGGGGGCGTGCGCCCCGCTGTCCAGATCCTTTCGATGGGTGCGGAGCATGATCGAGGCTGTCGGCCTGACCAAGCGCTACGGCGACAAGACCGCCGTGTACAACCTTTCCTTCCAGGTGCGACCGGGAACCGTGACCGGCTTCCTCGGGCCGAACGGCTCGGGCAAGTCGACGACGATGCGGATGATCCTCGGGCTGGACAACCCCACGTCCGGCACCGTGACCATCGGCGGCTACCCGTACCGCAAGCTGCCCAACGCGCCCCGCCAGGTCGGCGCGCTGCTGGACGCCAAGGCGGTGCACGGCGGGCGGAGCGCGCGCAACCACCTGCTGAGCCTCGCCCAGCTGTCGGGCATCCCGGCCCGGCGCGTGGACGAGGTGCTCGGGGTCGTCGGCCTCCAGGACGTGGCCAAGAAGCGCTCCAAGGGGTTCTCGCTCGGCATGGGCCAGCGCCTGGGCATCGCCGCCGCGCTCCTCGGGGACCCGCAGGTGCTGCTGTTCGACGAGCCGGTCAACGGCCTCGACCCCGAGGGCATCCTCTGGGTCCGCAACCTGATGAAGGCGCTCGCGGCGGAGGGCCGTACGGTCTTCGTCTCCTCGCACCTGATGAGCGAGATGGCGCTGACCGCCGACCACCTCATCGTCATCGGACGCGGCCAGCTGCTCTCCGACATGAGTGTGACGGACTTCATCTCGGCCAACTCCGCCGACTTCGCGCGCGTGCGCACCCCCGACACCGAGCCCCAGCTGCGCGAGAAGCTGACCTCCGCGCTCACCGAGGCCGGCGGCCACGTGCTGCCGGAGCAGGACGGCGCGCTGCGGGTGACCGGGCTGCCGCTGCCCCGGATCAGCGACCTCGCGCACGCGGCGGACGTCCGGCTGTGGGAGCTGTCCCCGCACCAGGCCTCGCTGGAGGAGGCGTACATGCGGATGACGCAGGGCGCCGTGGACTACCGCTCGACCGTCGACCAGAAGGCGGGCCTCCAGCAGCCGCTGCCGCCCGGCGCGCAGCCGCCCATGCCGGTGCCCGGCCAGGGCCAGGCCGGCTGGTACGCCCCGCCGCCGCCCCAGCAGGGCGGCCGGCCCGTCCCGGGCCAGGCCCCGGCCGCCGGCCCCTACGGCGCCCAGCCGGGCCCGTACGGCGCCCCGCAGGGCCACCCCGGCGCTCCGGGCGCCCCGAACCCGTACGCGCAGGGCCAGGCGCCTGCCATGCCCGCCGCGGCCCCGGCCCCGGCCGTCGCGCCTGCACCCGCACCCGCCGACCTGACCAAGACCCAGCCCGAGGACGACGCCCGATGAGCAACCACCAGCCCCCGATGCCGCAGGCACCCGCGGCTGCCGCTCCCGACTGGCAGGCGGCGCCCGGCGGGCAGTACCCCGGTTACACCTCGCCGATCCCGGTCGTGCGCGCCCACCTCGGGCACGCGCTGGCCTCCGAGTGGACGAAGATCAAGTCCGTGCGCTCCACGATGTGGACGCTCGGCGTCTTCGTGCTGCTCGTCCTCGGCATCGGCCTGCTGGCCGGTGCGGTGGTCAGCAACTCCTCCTCGTCGATGGACGACCAGAGCCCGCTCCAGCTCGGCTTCTTCGGGCTGCTGCTCGGCAGCATGTGCATCATGACCCTCGGGGTGCTGACCACGGCGTCCGAGTACGGCACGGGCATGATCCGGACGACGATGACGGCGTGCCCGAGCCGCAGCCGGGTGCTGGCCGCCAAGGCCATCGTGTTCTTCGTCCTCGCCTTCACGATCACCCTGGCCTGCGCCGCCTTCGTGGCGATGGTGCAGAACGCCATGGTCCAGGACAACGGCGCACGGACGCCGACCGGCAGCGAGTGGTTCAAGGCGACCGTCGGCGTGAGCCTCTACGTCGCGCTGCTCGGCCTGCTCTCGCTGGTCATCGGCTCGATCATCCGGCACTCGGCGGGCGCCATCACGATCATGATCGGCCTGCTGCTGGCGCCTTTGGTGATCGCCCTGTTCATGTTCGCCCAGTCGCTGCACAAGCTGCGCGAGTGGCTGCTGGAGTACTCGATCCCGAACCAGATGAGCGTGTTCTACTCCAACTCGCTGAGCACGACCGGCCCTTCCGGCTGGGAACCGCTGTGGATCATCCTGGGCGTGACGGTCGCGGCGTACGCCGGTGCCTTCGCGCTGCTGCGCAGCCGGGACGTGTGACGCCGAGGCCCACCGCCCCGGGCCCTCAGAACTTCGGCGCGTTACGGGACCGCTGCACCCGCGTGGTGCGGCGGTCCTTCGCGTTCCAGCACGCCTTGTGCCAGTGCCGGCGGTCGTCCACGCCCGCGTGCTCGGGCCAGGCCACCACGTGCGGGACCCCGGAGGGGATCAGCTGGTCGCAGCCCGGGCAGCGGTAGGTCTTGCCCTCCGCGCTCGCCCCGGCGACATGGCGCACGCTCCACTCCTCGCCCTGCCAGTCCTCGGTCGACTGCCAGCCGCCGTACCGGCCGGTGCGGTCGTCCTCGGCGCTGCGGCCCGGCGATCCGGCTGCCTTCGGTCGGTTGCGACGCGGGGACACGGGACACCTCTCGGGGCTGTACGGGGAGCACGGGCTCCGTCCAGCGTACGCGCCGCCGAGCGGGGTACGCGAAGAGCGCCAACCCACACAAGTCCCCCTCCACGGCACGTCATTCTGAAGACAATCGGCAAATCCCTCCGCCAGGCCGTGTCCTGGGCACGTGTCGGACGGTTATGCCGGGTGGGGGAGCTCCGAGTCGGGGCCAAGGAAGCAGGAAACGCGATGTACGTAGGAAGCTTTGTGCTGGGCGCCCAGTTCCCGGGGCAGGGTCCGGGAGAGGCCCTGCACCGGGCGGTCCGCTCGGCGGAGGTCGCCGAGGAGGCCGGGCTGGACGCGGTCTGGCTGGCCGAGCACCACTTCGTGCCGTACGGCACGTGCCCGTCCGCGGTCACCCTGGCCGCGTATCTGCTCGGCCGCACCCACCGCATCCGGGTCGGTACGGCGGTCAGCGTACTGCCCACCGCGCACCCGGTGGCCCTCGGCGAGCAGGCCGCGCTGCTGCACCTGACGAGCGGCGGCCGGTTCACGCTGGGTGTGGGCCGCGGCGGCCCCTGGGTGGACCTGGAGGTGTTCGGCATGGGCCTCGACGCGTACGAACACGGATTCCCGGAGTCACTCGATCTGCTGCTGCGCTGGCTGCGCGAGCCGCGGGTGGCGGGCGAGAGCGAGCGGTTCACCTTCCGTGAGGTGGCCGTCGTACCGCGCCCCTCGGAGAGCCTCACGGAGACGCCCGGCCCCGAGGTCGTGGTCGCCTGCACCTCCCCGGCGAGCGTGCGGCTGGCCGCCGAGCGCGGGCTGCCGATGCTGCTCGGCATGCACGTCGGGGACGAGGAAAAGGCCGAGATGGTCGCCCTGTGGCGGCGCTGCGCCCGGGCGGCGGGCCGGCCCGCCGAGGAGATCACGGGGGCGGCCCATGTCTCCGCCGGGGTGTGCCAGCTCGCGGACCGGCGCACGGACGCGGCGGAGACCCTGCTGAAGGCGATGCCGGGCTGGCTGAAGCAGGGGCTGGAGGCGCATGTGACGGTCGACGGACGGCCGCGCCGGATGCGCGATCCGTACGCCTACACCGAACTGCTCTGCGGCCTGCACCCGGTGGGCACCCCGCGGCTGGCCGCCGACCGGCTCGCGGCCACCTCCGAGCGCACGGGCATCTCCCGCTTCGCGCTCCTCGTCGAGGGCTCGGGCGATCTCGCCGCGACCGAGGAGAACCTGCGGCGACTGGGCGCCGAGGTGCTGCCTCAACTGCGTTGACCCGGCGGGTCTTTCGCGCAAGCCACCTGGGGGGCTTGCCGCCCCAGTAGTGAAAGCACCTCCCGCGAGTGGAGCGGCAAGCAAGCGGCTCACTGCCGGTGTCGTGGCGGGGCTGCCCGTCAGCAGTCCCGGAGCTCCGGCGACTGGTTGAGCAACTGGTTGCGCACCGAGGTGAAGCGCGCCAAGGTCTCGTCCGCCGAGGCGTCCAGCGGGAACACCGCCACCCGGTGGCAGTTCTGGAAGGCCAGACGTACCCCGAAGTGCCGCTGCAGCGCGCCGCGGATGGCGTCACTCGCGAGCGCGCGCAACAGCTGACCGCGTGCCTGCTCGTCCGGCGGGGGCGTCAGGTTGTCGGCGAACGGACCGCCGTCGACCTTCAGCCGCGCCACCAGGGAGCTGATCATCTCCCATGCGTAAGGCAGGGAGGTCCGGACGCAGTCGACGAATGCTGCTTCGTCGACCTCGCCTCGCTCGGCCTGTTCGAGTAGGGCCGGTGAGACGTCGAGCGACATGGGTTCTCCTCTCGCACCCCCGCAGGGAGCAGGGGTTGCCGGACAGGTAAGGGAGTTCGCGATATCGAACACGCTGCGTACATGCGTCGCGACCTCACGTTCCCTACGGTAGGCAACCGTAGGTGACCACACCAGCAGAATGCGTATATGGAACGGTCCCGTTACGCGCACAATCGGCCAGGGATGAACAAGAGTTTCCAGGGACAATTGGGGTGATCGTTCGGGAGCAGGGCGGGCGAATCGCGCGCACCTCGGGGTGTCGAGTAGCGTTGCCGACCATGCGTCTCGTCATTGCCCGCTGCTCGGTCGACTACGCCGGCCGGCTCACCGCCCACCTGCCCTCGGCGCCCCGACTGATCCTGGTCAAGGCGGACGGCAGCGTCTCCATCCACGCGGACGACCGGGCCTACAAGCCCCTCAACTGGATGTCTCCGCCCTGCACGCTGAAGGAAGGAAGCGGCGAGGAGGACGGCGTCTGGACGGTCGTCAACAAGGCGGGCGAGAAACTGATCATCACGATGGAGGAGATCCTCCACGACTCGTCGCACGAACTCGGCGTGGACCCCGGCCTGATCAAGGACGGCGTGGAAGCGCACCTCCAGGAGCTCCTCGCCGACCGCATCGAGACCCTGGGCGAGGGCTACACCCTGATCCGCCGCGAGTACATGACGGCCATCGGCCCGGTGGACATCCTGTGCCGGGACGCGGACGGCGGGACGGTGGCGATCGAGATCAAGCGCCGGGGCGAGATCGACGGCGTGGAGCAGCTCACCCGCTACCTCGACCTGTTGAACCGCGATCCGCACCTTGCCCCGGTCCGCGGTGTCTTCGCCGCCCAGGAGATCAAGCCCCAGGCCCGCGTCCTCGCCACCGACCGCGGCATCAACTGCCAGATCCTGGACTACGACGCCCTGCGCGGCATCGAGGACGACAAGCTGCGGCTCTTCTAGCGGGCCCCGTCCCGCGCCGCCCGGCCCTTTCGAGAAGGACGGGCGGCGCGGGACGGTCAGGCCACCGTGCCGGACGGCTGCGGTGCGCTCTGGGGCGCCGACGCGCTGCTCGTGGTGGTGCCGGTCGTCCCGCTGGTGGAGCCGCCCGTCGAGGTACCGGTGGAGCCCCCGGTCGAGGATCCGCCGGTGCTGCCGGTCGTGGATCCGGTGGTGCCCGTCGAGCCGCCACTGGAGCCGGTGCCACCGGTCGAGGTGCCCGTGGAACCGCCGGAGGAGCCGGTGCCCCCACTCGCGGTGCCCGTGGAACCGCTCGTGCCGGTGCTGCCGGTCGTGCCGCCCGTCGAGGAACCGCCGGTGCTGCCGCCCGTACCGGTACCGCCCGTCGAACCGCTCGAGCCGGAAGACCCCGACGGCTTGGGCGACTTGGAGGGCGGGGGCGAGGTCCTGCCGGACCCGGACGGGCTGATGCTCTCCGACGGCCGGGCCGGGTCCGTCGACGGCCCCGGGCCGCCCGTCGTGCCGGACGTGCCATGTGCGCCGACGGTCGTCGGCCGACCGGTCGCCCCGCCCGTCGTACCGCCGCCGCGGCTCTGCCCGGGGTCCGCGCCGAGGGAGCCGCCGTCCGTGCCCTCGCTGATCGAGGGGTTGACGTCGACCTTGCCGGCCGGGTGCTTGTCGGCGTTCTCGTGGGACGTCATGCCGAGCGTGACGACCGTGCCGAGGACCACGGCGAGCAGCGCGCCGGAGCCGGCCGCCACCAGGTTGCGGCGGGCCAGCCGGCGGATTCCGCCGATCCCGCCGCGCGCCGGGGCCGCGGGCAGCCGCTGGGTGACCAGGGCCTCGCCGAGCGGCGCGTACGGCGGCGGCGCCGACTCCTCGTGCCGTATCTCCGGCAGCTCCTCCCCCGCCATGGCCGTGATCCCGGGCAGCTCGCCCGAGCGGTCGGCGACCAGCGCGAGGGCCCGGCGCCCGGCGACGGTGCCCCGCTTGTCGGCGAGGGCGCCGCGCAGCCCGATGGACGCCTCCAACTCGGCGCGAGCCCGGTCCAGCTGGCCCGTGCAGAGCGCCAGGACGCCCAACTCGTGGTGAAAATAGGCCTGTTCATGTACGTCACCGGCCAGCCGGGCGGCCTCCGCGCCGGAGCGCAGCGCACGCTCCCACGCGCCCCAGCGGAGCCCGGCGGCGAAGGAGGGCGCGGCCGTACGGGCGAGCCGTACCGCGCGGCTCTCCTCGCCGTCGACGGGCGCCGAGGTCTGTGGGACGACGGCGGCGAGCGCGGCCAGCACCGCGTCGGCCTCCGCGCTCACCCGCTCGGGGGTGACCGAGGGGTGGCCGGTCCACCAGGTGTAGTGCTCGGCGGCGGCGAGCACCCGGTCCGGGGCGTCGTCGGCGTATCCGGCGGCCTCCAGCTGGGTCTGCACCCCGGCCGCGAGCCGGTAGCGGGAGCCGACCGGGGAGACCAGTCCGCAGCCGGCCAGCTCACCGAGGGCGGCGTCGGCGTGGGTGTCGCCGACCAGCGCCGGCAGATGCGCCTGGTGCGGCACCTCGCCGCCGAGGGCGACCGCGAAGCGCAGGGTGGCGCGGGCGGAGTCGCCGAGCCGGGAGGCGAGCAGCGGGGCGGGCGCGGCGGCCTCGCCGAGGGAGGGCAGCGGGACGGCGTCCGCCGGCTCCGCGGCCAGGTCCACGGGCGGGCGCGCGTCCGGTCGTGCGTCCTCGAAGACGCCGTACTCGTCGTACTGGTCCGCCGCCTGCGGGCCGGCCCGCAGCTCGTCGCGCTGCCGGAGCAGGGCGCCGGCCTGGACGAACCGCAGGGGCAGCCCCTCGGACTCGAACCACAGGTCGCCGGCCCAGTTGGCCTCCTCCTCCGTGAGGACGCGGCCGACGGTACGCTCCAGGACCTGCACGCCGGCGGCGCGGTCGAGGCCGCCGAGGAAGACCTCCTCGACGGCGGAGGCGGCGGAGGGCGCGGGCACGTCGGGGGTGGCGCCGATCACGAAGGCGCACTCGCGGGCGGTGTCGAGGAGCTCCTCCAGACCGGCGCCGCCGAACTCGATGTCGTCCAGGACGACGACCGCACCGATCTCGGCGACGAGCGCGCGCAGGTCGTCCGGGGCGGGGCGGTGGCCGGGGGCGTCGTACACGGCGTGGAAGAGGTCGTGGAGCACGTCGGCGGAGCCGCGGTGGAAGCCGCTGAGCCGGATCACCCCGTCGGGGGCGAGGTCCTGGCAGTCCTCGGCGACGAGGTCGAGCAGGGCGGTGCGGCCGGAGCCGCCGGGGCCGGTGAGGCGTACGGAGCGGCCGCGGGCCAGCAGCCGGACCAGGCGCTCGCGCTCGTCCTGGCGTTCCAGCAGGGCGAGGGGCGGCTGGGCGGGACCGGCCGGGGCGGGCGGCCTGGCGGCCCGCTCGGTCTCGGCGCGCTCGGCGGCGGTGCGCTTGCGGGGCGCGGCGGGACGCTGGGCCGGCGGGCAGGGCTCTATCTCGCTGCCGTCGACGGGGTTGACGGTCAGCAGCAGATCACCGGTGACGAGCTGCGCCGTGCGGACGGGCGGGGGCGTGCTCGTGCCGAAGTCGGAGGTGACGGGTTCCCGGGGCGCGCGGCGGCCCGGGGCCTGTCCGTGTCCCTCGGGTCCCGGGCCGCCCGGATGTCCCGGGTCGGTCGGGTCCATGGGTTCCATGGGTTGCATCGGTTCCATGGGTTTCCTGCCCCCCAAAAGCGTCGTGTGCCCGTGATCCGGCCCCTCCCGGCCTTGTCGCACACCGCGCTGTCGCTTCTGGTCCGGGCCCGCTCGGTCGAGGGTTGCGAGGCAGCGGGCGACCGAACCCTAAACCTTGGCTCAGTATCTCCGACAGGGCGGGGTGCCGTACGGCCCGGGACGTCACGGTCCGGTGAGGATTGCCCACGCTGTGCGCACCCGTCCCGGCCGCCCGGCGCCTCACACCCGGGGACCGGCCGTCCGGCGCGTCACACGCGGGGCAGCGACTCCACGCCGATGCCGCCCTCGATGGCGAGGATACGGTGCAGCCGGGTGGCCACCAGCAGGCGCTGCATCTGTGGCGGGACGCCGCGCAGCACCAGACGGCGACCGCAGCGGCCGGCCCGTCGGTGGGCGCCCATGATCACCCCGAGTCCGGTGGCGTCCCAGGAGTCCAGTTCCGACAGGTCGAGCACCAGGTCGCCGACGCCGTGATCGACCGCCCGGTGCAGGGCCGTACGGGCGTCCGCCGCGCTGCGGACGTCGAGGCGGCCCCCGACGACCAGCTCGGCATGGTCGCCCCTGATGTGCATAAGCGCTCCCCGTTGAGTGCGGTTGGCGTTCTCCGTGACGCTGCCTCGTCCTGACCGGTACTCCGTGACGTTGCAACGTCTGACTGTGCGAGTGGCGGTGCGGTTGCTGTTTGTAAGCGAACCGATACCGAATTCACCCCGGGGAGTGATACTCCCGGGGGTGATATCCGGCGGATGTCCGTACAGATGGTGCTCAGTACTTGTAGAAGCCCTGCCCGCTCTTGCGGCCGATGTCACCGGCGTCCACCATCCGGCGCATCAGCTCCGGCGCGGCGAACTTCTCGTCCTGGGACTCGGTGTAGATGTTGCTCGTGGCGTGCAGCAGGATGTCGACTCCGGTGAGGTCGGCGGTCGCGAGCGGGCCCATGGCGTGGCCGAAGCCCAGCTTGCAGGCCAGGTCGATGTCCTCGGCGGTGGCGACCCCGGACTCGTAGAGCTTGGTGGCCTCCACGACGAGCGCGGAGATGAGCCGGGTGGTCACGAAGCCGGCCACGTCGCGGTTGACGACGATGCAGGTCTTGCCGACGGACTCGGCGAACTCCCGCGCGGTGGCGAGGGCTTCGTCGCTCGTCTTGTACCCGCGGACCAGCTCGACGAGCTGCATCATCGGCACCGGCGAGAAGAAGTGGACGCCGACGACCCGCTCGGGGTGCTCGGTGGCCGACGCGATCTTGGTGATCGGGATGGCGGAGGTGTTGGAGGCGAGCACGGTGTCCGGGCGCACGATCTTGTCGAGCGCGCGGAAGATCTCGTGCTTGACCTCCAGCTTCTCGAAGACGGCCTCCACGACGACATCGGCGTCGGCGGCGGCATCCAGGTCCGTGGTGGCGGTGATGCGGGCGAGGGCGGCGTCGGCGGCGTCGGCCGCCAGCTTCCCCTTGCTCACGAACTTGTCGTACGACGCCTTGATGCCGTCGGTGCCACGCTTCAGTGCCTCGTCGGTGACATCGCGCAGGACGACGTCCCAGCCCGCCTGCGCGGCGACCTGAGCGATGCCGGACCCCATGAGACCGGCTCCGATGACGGCGAGCTTCCGTGCCACTGACGACTCCCTTGAATCGCGCTCCAAGTCTGCTTCTCCGGCGGACCCTAGCGCTCTGGAGCCGCTGTGTGACCGGTAAGTAACGCGCGTCACGTCTCAATTGACGGACATCACACCGGCAGCGGTACGAGCCTCCCGAGCGTGCGGCCCCCTCTTGGGGTGTTGCTTCAGCACAGGGGGCCGCACGGTTTCCCAGTGCGGTGTCGAGCGGCGCCTTGGGGTCACTCATGATGGCGAGGTACGGGGCACTGTGCGAGCAGAAGTGCCCTTTCCCCCTCAATAGGTTGAATCGCTGTCATTCATCCGACGCGCCAGGGGTGGCGCGGGGTAGCGCGGACCGGCACTTGGGGTCATTGTTCCGTAACTCCATGATCACGTGGCGTGGCGGACGGGGCCGGGGCCATGCTGGCTCTCCCTCCTGATGGCGCTTCAGCACCGCTCGCGGGAGGGGCAGTTGGAGTGAGACCCGCTCACAGAAACGAAGTGCGTGATGTCGAGTAAGAAGGTGTGGACCGTCGCCGTCCTGGTGACCGTCCTCACGTGGAGCACGGTGATGACCGTGCTGGGACAGGTCGCCGCCATGGCCACCCTGCTCCCGTCCCTGGGCCTGCTCGTGCAGCAGATGGTCCAGGCCCTGACCGGTCCCGACGGCCCCCGGGCGCCCGCCGACCCCGCGCCCACCGCCACCGCCGGGGAGGAGCCACCCCGATGACCGAACCCCGTGGCACAGGCCGCCCCGCTCCCCCGGAGGCCGCCGGCCGGCGCGGCCGTAGGCCCGCCCCCATATCCACGGCGGCGGGTCCGGCCCACCGGGCCTGGCTGGAACCGGTCCGCCGCCACGTCTTCTCCAGCGGCCTGACCCTGGACGACCTCGTCCACCGCTCCGGCTACTCCAAGACCCGGATCAGCGAACTCCTGCGCGGCAACGGCTACTACCCCACGTGGGAGATCACCTTCAGCATGATCCGTGCGCTCGGTCTGCCCGTGCGGCCGATGCGCCGGCTGTGGACCGCCGCGGCCCGCGAGGCCCGCAAGGAGCAGTGGTGGATCGAGCAGTGCATCGGGCAGGTGGCCTGCGAGGCGGAGCCCCCGCCCCTGGCCCACCAGGCCTTCATCGAGGCGATGCGCGCGCCCTACACCGCCTACGCCCGCGCCTTCCTGCTGGCCGAGGACCGCGTCCGCTGGGCGGTGGGCGAGACCTTCGACCTGCTGTGGCTGTCCTGGGACACGGTCGCGAGCAGCGAGAACGTCCGCCGGGGCGCCTGGCTCCTGCTGCGCTCCCGGGTCCTCGCGCGCGCCGCCCACCGCGACGGCCGTCCCGACCTGCGCGCCGCCGTCTTCTCCACCGAGGAGGTCAGCGACAGCGTCCCGGACCATCTCGTCCTGATGACCGACCTGGTGGACCTCTTCGACGCCATCGCCCGCCTCCCCCAGGACCAGATGGACGTGGTCGTGCTGGGTCACCTGTGCGGCCTGGATCTGGCGGAAACGATCCCCTACGTCACCGGTCTGAGCCCGGCCATCACGCACGCCGTCGACCACCACGCCCGCGCGGCCCTCGAAGCCCTGCTGCACCGCGCCGGCTCCCGGGAGTGAACCCCACCGCCATGACAGACACGACCGACATAGACACCCTCCTCGCCCGCGCCCGGCTGCGCCGCCGCCCCGAGGTGCCCGCGGACACCGTCCCCTACGAGGACAGCGCCTACCCCGCGTACGGCGAGGAGACGATGGCCGTCCCGGGCGCCCGGCCCGCCGACCCGGCCGCCATCCGCGACCTGCGCACCCTGTGCGACTCCCTGCTCGGCGCCCTCGCCCCCGGCACGCTGCACTTCCTCACCGACCAGCTGCCCGAACCCGAGTGCGCCTGGCTGCTCGGCTGCGCACTGCTCGTCGCCGGCATCGACGAGGGGGCGCGCTTCTGGTGGCAGTACGCCGGCGGCGCCGGACACGCGCCCGCGGCGTACTGCCTCTCCCTGCACCACCGTGCGCGCGGCGAGGCCCACGCGGCGGCCTTCTGGTACGAGCAGACCGGCCTCGACACCGTGACCGAGCACGACACCATCCCGGTGACCGGCGTCTGCCCGCCCGTCAGCTGCACCTTCGACGCGTCCGTCCCCACGGTGCTCCGGGTCCTCAGCCGCCTGTCGTCCCCGGGCGTGCGCCGGCCGCCCCGGCGCGTCGAGATCGTCACGTCCTACGTCGCCCACGCCGTGACCCGCGGCTACGCCCGCCACCCCGGCGTCGAGATCCCCGTACCGGGCCCCTGCTTCGCCGACCACGTCAGCTCCCTGCTGCTGGACGTACGGGAAGGGACCTAGTCCTGTGCGCGCACCGCGTACTCGAGGACCCGTTCGCCGAGCAGGTCCTCGATGTCGTCGATGAGGGCGAGCACCTCGCGGGAGACTTCGGCCGGTTCGCGGCCGGCCATCATCTCGCGGCCGATGGTGACGAACACCGTCTGGTGGATCCAGCAGATCTGGCCGGCCATCAGGTCCGGCAGCGGGTCGCCGTCGGCGGCGCCGGTCTCCTCGCGCAGGGCGGCGGTCACGTTGTCGTGCACCTCCTGCTGGAGGGTCCACAGCCGGGAGCGCAGCGCCGGTGCCTCGTGGATGACCCGCATGAAGCGGTCGTAGCCCGTCATCAGGCCGACCCTGGGCGAGACGGCCTGTACCTCGCCGCGCAGCTCGCGCAGGACGGCGCCCGCGGCGGACTCGCCCGCGTCCCGGCTGCGGATCCAGCGTGCGAGCCGGTCGACCACGCCTGCCGAGCGGTCGAAGAAGAGGTCTTCCTTGGCCGGGAAGTAGTTGTAGACGGTGTTGACGGAGACGTTGGCGGCCTCCGCGATCTCGGCGACGGTCACGGCCTCGAAGCCACGCTCCAGGAACAGACCCGTGGCGACATCCGAGATGTACTGCCTGGTCTGCCGCTTCTTCCGCTCCCTGAGCCCCTCTGCCATGTCCGCATCCTAACTTTGCTGGACCAACTTAAAAGTTGGAGAGGCAGAAATTTTGGAGGCGTTGCAAAATTTCAGGGACTCTGTTTTTCTGGTCGGCATGGCAGCAGTCATCAGTGCGGCGGGCCTCGCCCGCACCTTCCAGACCAAGGCCGGCCCCGTCGAGGCCGTCCGGGGCATCGACCTCACCGTCCACGAGGGCGAGATCCTCGGCTTCCTCGGACCCAACGGCGCCGGCAAGACGACGACCCTGCGGATGCTCACCACCCTGCTGAAACCGACCGGCGGCGCGGCCACCGTCGCCGGGCACGACCTGGCCGGCGACCCGGCCGGGGTGCGCGCGGCCAGCGGGTACGTCGCCCAGTCCGGCGGGGTCGACCCGCAGATCACCGCGCGCGAGGAACTGGTCACCCAGGGGCGGATGTACCGGCTGGCGCGGACCGAGGCGGTCGCGCGAGCCGAGGAGCTGGCCCGGGAGCTGGACCTCGGCGGGCTCCTCGACCGCAGGACCGGCGCGCTCTCCGGCGGGCAGCGCCGCCGCCTCGACATCGCGATGGCGCTCACGCACCACCCGAAGGTGCTCTTCCTGGACGAGCCGACGACCGGGCTCGACCCCGGCAGCCGCGCCGATCTGTGGGACCTGGTCCGCCGGCTGCGCGACCGGCACGGCACGACCGTGTTCCTGACCACCCACTACCTGGACGAGGCCGACGCCCTCGCCGACCGCCTGGTGATCGTCGACCGGGGCACGGTCGCCGCCGAGGGCACGCCCGGCGCGCTCAAGCTCCGGCACGGCGGCTCGCTCGACGCCACCCTCCAGGACACCTTCCTCGCCATCACCGGCCGCGGCCCCGCCCCGGCCGACACCGCCCCCGTATCCGTCTAGCGATCCGGCGCAAAGGAAGAAGAAAAGGGAAGAAGATGCTGCTCCACGACACGGCCCTCGTCTACGGCCGTTATCTGCGCCAGTCCCTGCGCTCCCGCTTCGCGCTGCTCTTCGGCGTGCTCACCCCGCTGCTCTATCTGCTCTTCTTCGGACCGCTGCTCACCCGGCTCCCGCTGGGCGGCGGCGGCAGCTCCTGGCAGGTGCTGGTGCCCGGCCTGCTGCTCCAACTCGGCCTGTTCGGCGCCCTGTTCGCGGGGTTCACGGTCATCATCGAGAAGGGGCAGGGGGTGCTGGAGCGGATGCGGGTGACCCCTGTCAGCCGGCTCGCCCTGCTCCTCGGCCGGGTGCTGCGCGACGCCACGGTGTTCGTCTTCCAGGCGGTGCTGCTGGTGCTGGCCGCGCTGGTGATGGGCCTGCGGGCGCCGCTCACCGGCATCCTGATCGGCTTCGCGTTCGTCGCCCTGCTCACCCTCTCGCTGGCCTCGCTGTCGTACGCGCTCGGCATGGTGGTGCGCACCCCGCAGGAGTTCGGCCCGCTGATCAACGCGGTGTCGATGCCGTCGATGCTGCTGTCCGGCCTCATGCTCCCGATGACCCTCGCGCCCACCTGGCTGAACGTGCTCTCGCACTTCGTGCCGTTCCGCTATCTCGTGGACGCGGTGCGCGACGCGTACATCGGCCGGTACGCCACCGCGCACATGCTCTACGGCAGCCTCGTCGCCGTCGGCTTCGCGGTGCTCGCGGTGACGGTGGGCACACGAGTGTTCCGAACGGCCGGGGCGTAACTAGGCTGGCCTTATGGTCAATCTGACGCGCATCTACACCCGGACCGGCGACAAGGGCACCACCGCCCTCGGTGACATGAGCCGGGTGCCCAAGACCGACCTCAGGATCTCCGCCTACGCCGACGCCAACGAGGCCAACGCCGTCATCGGCACCGCGATCGCGCTGGGCGGCCTGGAGGCGGAGGTCGTGCAGGTCCTCACCCGCGTCCAGAACGACCTGTTCGACGTGGGTGCGGACCTGTCGACGCCCGTCGTGGAGAACCCGGAGTTCCCGCCGCTGCGGGTCGAGCAGTTCTACGTCGACAGGCTGGAGGCGGACTGCGACCGCTTCAACGAACGCCTGGAGAAGCTGCGGTCCTTCATCCTGCCCGGCGGCACCGCGGGCGCGGCCCTGCTCCACCAGGCCTGCACGGTCGTCCGCCGCGCCGAGCGCTCCACCTGGGCGGCCCTGGAGGCGCACGGCGAGACGATGAACCCGCTCACCGCCACCTACCTCAACCGCCTGTCCGACCTGTTGTTCATCCTGGCCAGGTGCGCCAACGGGGAGACGGGCGACGTGCTGTGGGTACCGGGCGGGGAGCGCTGAGCAACACCCCCGCTCCCCGCCGGGTCACCGGTCCGCCGCGCTCGTCGCGTCCTGGTCGGCCGCGGCCGCGGCGGACTCGGCCGCGTTCACCTTCTGCTGCATCTGCGCGTATCCCGAGGGCGCGCCGGAGGAGGCCGGAGCCTTCGGGGACGCGCCGTCGTGGTGCGCGCAGCCCGCGGTGAGCGCCACGAGCAGCGCCACCGCCGGCAGCACGGCAGAGCGGGCCCGCATCAGCTCGCCGCCTTGCCCTCGCCGTTGTCCTTGCACCAGGTGGAGACGGCGGCCAGGTCCTTCTGCCGCTGCTCCAGGGTCGTCACCAGCGACGTGCGGAAGTTCAGCCTGTCCTGGAGATAGGTGGCGATCGCGGTGTGGCCCGCCTTCTTCGCGTTGTCCACCCGCTTCTCCAGCCGGGCCACCGAGCCGCGCGTGCCCGCCCCGGCGTCGAGCCGCTTCAGGGCCCGTGCGATCCGCCGGTCGATCTTCGGCAGCCGCTTGCACAGCGACTTCGCCCCGTCGCCGGCGGGACCGGGTGCGGGGGTGCTGCCGGCGGCGGCCGCCGTGCCCGCCGTGCCCGCCAGGACGGCCGTCACGGCGAGCCCCGCGAGCAGCGTGCGCGTGTGGCGTCGTACGTACATCTGCCTCTCCGTTCACTTCCCGGGCGGCCTCGGTCGGCCGTCCGTCGCGACGGACGCTAGGCAGGATCCTTGGGGAAACTCTGTGACCGGTTTGCTCCGGCTGTCCCGATCAGCCAGTCCCGCCGGTCGGACATGCCCGGCGGTTCGCCGCCGTCCACGGGCAGCCGTACCGCGAAGCGGGCACCCACGCCGTCCGGGCCGTCCGTCACCGCCACGCTCCCCCGGTGCAGCGCCGCCTGCTGCGCGACGAGCGTGAGGCCGAGTCCGGAGCCGGTGCTGTCCCGGCCGCGCTGGAACCGCTCGAAGACCCGGGACCGGGCCTCGGTCGGCACGCCCGGACCCTGATCGTCCACGGTGATCAGCACCTCGCCGGCACCGCCCCGGTCCACGGCCACCCGCACCCGGGCCCGGCCCGTCCGGTCCCGGCCGTGGGCCAGGGCGTTGGCCAGCAGGTTGTCCAGCAGCAGCCGCAGCCCCGGCTCCCAGCCGTGCACGGTGAGCCCGGGTGCCGCGTCCAGGGTGATCGCGGCGTCGGGTGCGCGGCGGCGGGCCTCGGCCACGGCCGCGTCGGCCACCTCGGGCAGGTCGACGGCCCGGAACGCCTCCGCCTCCACCAGGTCGCCGCGCCCCAGTTCCCGGAGCATCACCAACAGGCCGAGCAGCCGGGCGTGTTCACGCTGCAGATCGTCCAGGACCTCGGTGCGGTCCGGCTCCGGCAGGTCGGGGTGGCCGGTGAGGATGTCGAGGTTGGTGCCCATGCTCATCAGCGGGGTGCGCAGTTCGTGCGCGGCCGCCGACGAGAAGGAGCGGGCCGTGTCCAGGGCCTCGGCGGTGCGCGCGGCCTGTTCGTCGTAGCGGGCCAGGACGGTGCGCACGGTGGCCGCCAGTTCGTCGACCTCGACCACGCCGGTCCGCCACTGGCCCAGCCGGGCACCGCTGGTGCGCGGGTCGAGGCCCGCGGTGCGGCGGGTGAGGCGGCGCAGCGGGGCGCTCGTCCCGGCGGCCAGGCCCCAGGCGAGCAGCCCGGACAGCGGTGCGGCGAGGATCGCGGCGCCGACCACCCGGCGGCGGACGAGCGGGATCTGCACGCGTTGCGCGGTGTCGGGCGAGAAGAGCCACAGCGTGCCGGAGGCCGTCCCGGCGTGCAGCGGCCGGGCCAGGGCCCGCCAGGTGCGGCCGCCGGCGTGGACGACGGCGAAGCCGGACGTGCGGTCGGGCAGCGCCGCCGCGGGGCCGGGCTGGGGGCCGCCGCTGACGGACACGTCCGGGCCGACGACGCGTACGCCGACGTCGAGGGCCGCGTCGAACAGCTGCCGCTGCCGTGTGTCGGCGGCCTTGGGGTGGTCGTTCGCCGCGGCCCGCAGCAGGGACCGGGCGTCCGGGGCGAGGGCCGCCGCGCGCTTGCGCAGGTGCTGGTCCTCGGCCTTGCGCAGATCGCCGGAGACCAGGTGCAGCAGCAGCCAGCCGCCGGCCAGCACGAGCAGCGGGACGGTGCAGCCGACGGCCAGGCCGATCCGGGTGGAGAGTCTCACGATGCGTCCCGCGGTTCTCGGGGTTCCCTGGGTTCCCTGGGTTCCCTCAGGACGAAGCCGACGCCCCGGACGGTGTGGATGAGCCGGGGGCGGCCCCGGGTCTCCAGTTTGCGCCGCAGATAGCTGACGAAGGTGTCGACGGTGTCGGTGCGTACGTCGAAGTCGTAGCCCCACACCCGTTCCAGGAGCTGGTCGCGGGTGAGGACGAGCCCGGCGTTGCGGGCGAGCACCTCCAGCAGCTCGAACTCGCGCCGGGTCAGCTCCAGCGGGGTGCCGTCGCGCTCCGCGGTGCGGGCGTCCGGGTCGATCACCAGGCCGGCCGCGCGCAGCGGCTCCGTCCGGCCTGTGCCGGCCGGCGGGCGGCGGCGCAGCAGGGCGCGCAGCCGCAGCACCAGCTCCTGCAGGGCGAAGGGTTTGACCAGGTAGTCGTCGCCGCCCGCCTGGAGCCCGGCGATCCGGTCGGCGGTCTCGTCCAGCGCGGAGAGCATGAGCACGGGCAGGTCCCGGCCCGCGTCGCGCAGCCGGGTGCACACCTCGATGCCGCTCATGCCGGGCATCGACACGTCGAGGACGAGCACGTCCGGCGGGGCCTCCTCGATCGCGGCCAGCGCCCCGGGGCCGTCGGCGGCGGTCCGCACCGCGAAGCCGCCGAGCCGCAGGCCGCGCTCCAGCGAGCGCCGGATCGCCGCGTCGTCGTCGACGACCAGCACCGCGCCGGCACCCGCTCCGTCAGTCATACGCCCTCCTCATCGTCCGGTCAGCGTACGGTCCTCCGCCTCGTGCGCGGCAGTGCCGGCCGGGGCCTTCTTCGGCCACAGCAGATAGGTCAGGGCGACGACCCCGTGGATCCCGAGGACTCGCAGCGCCGTCCACTGCCAGGAGCGCAGCGAGCCGGTGGCGGTGCCGTCGCCGACGTACCAGATCGCGCACTGGAGCAGGGCGAGGGCGACGGCCGCCGCGAGGAGCGTGCGCAGCCACAGGCGTCCCTCGTGCCGGGCGCGGGCGAGGCCGTACCTGGGCGGCTTCGGGGGCCGGGGGGCGCCCGCGAGACGGTGGGCGGCGTGGCCGTCCAGCCAGGTGATCGTGGAGTGGCCGTAGGCGACGGTGAAGCCGATGTAGAGCGCGGCCAGGCCGTGTTCCCAGCCCGGCCGGGCGCCGCCCCGGAGGTCGACGGCCGTCGCGAGGAACAGCACCACCTCCAGCAGCGGCTCGCACAGCAGCAGCGCCACGCTGGTGCGGCGCCATTTCAGCAGGTAGCGGACGGCCAGTCCGGCCGCCAGCAGTATCCAGAACGCCACCTCGCAGGCGATGACCAATCCGACGATCACGACTCACTCCTTCCCGTCCCCTCCCAGCCTCGCCGCCGTTCTGTCCGCTTCCGTCGTCTGCGGGGGCGACCCCGGCGTAAACGAAAGTTGCAGTTCGGGACCCTTCCCAAGGAGCACGCGGGCGACGGAGCGGGCGTGTTGGATGGACGCATGGCACGAGCGCTCGCCCGCCCCCACCCCGACGACCTGCGCATCGCGCTGGGCGGACTGCTCGGCGGGGTGGTGCTGTGGGCGCTCCGGATCCATCCGCGCACGGCCTCGGACCCGCTGGTGCTGTGGCACGCGACCTGGGCCCCGTTGGTGCCGCTGGCGGTGACGGCCGCGTGCGAGCCGCTGCGCCGCTCCCGGCCCCGGCTCGGCGTGTTCCTCGGCACGCTCGCGCTGACCCTGGACACGGTGACCCAGGGCAACGTCGTCACCGTCGTCATGTACACCGACCTGATCTACGCGTCGGTCCTGTACGGCGACCCCGCCTCGGCCCGCCGCGTCCCCTGGATCACCGGGATGCTGACGGTGCTCGGCGGTGTCGTGCCGGCGGCGCTCTGGCGCGATCCGCAGGCGCTGCTGATCGGTGTGGGGATCGGGGTGGTCGCGTTCGCGCCGGCGGCGACCGGCTGGGTGGTGCGCAACCACCGCGACGCCGCCGAGGCGGCCCGGCTGCGCGCCGAACAGACCGCGCTGCTCGCCGAGATGGACCGCACCCAGGCGGTCACGGCCGAACGGTCGCGGATGGCACGGGAGTTGCACGACATGGTCGCCAACCACCTGTCCGCGATCGCCATCCACTCCACGGCCGCGCTGTCGCTGGACGACGCGCAGACCTCCCGGGGTGCCCTCGAGGTGATCCGGGAGAACAGCGTGGAGGGGCTGGCCGAGATGCGCCGGCTGATCGGTATCCTGCGGGACGGCAGCGGCGACCTGGAGCCCGCGGCCACCCCGACGCTCGACGGCCTGGCCGCGCTCGTCAAGGGCGCCCGCGCCAACGGGCTGGACGTCCGCCTCGCGGACGACCACGGCCGGGTGCCCGCGCCGGTGGAGCTGGCCGCGTACCGGATCGTGCAGGAGTCGCTGACCAACGCGCTCAAGCACGCGGCCGAGGGGCCGGTCGAGATCGCGCTGCACCAGGAGGAGAGCATGCTGCACGTCCGCGTGACCAGCGCCTACCGGCGCGGTGACACCCCGCGCGCGCCCGGTTCGGGCTCCGGGCTCACCGGGATGCGGGAGCGGGCCGCACTGCTCGGCGGCAGCTTCGAGGCCGGCCCCGACGCAGGATCCGGCCAGAGCCGCTGGACCGTCCGCGCCACCCTCCCCCTCGACCGCGAAGACCCCGCATGACCCGCGCCCCGCACACCCGCCCCACCGGAAACCGGCCCCTCGCCCGGACACCGGGACACGCACCGCTGCCCGCCACCGCCGC
>NZ_MLYO01000200.1 GCF_001866665.1 Streptomyces monashensis
CTGGACTCGACTCTTCCACCGGACCAGGCGGGTAAACGTCCCCGACGCGGCGGCCTTCGAAGCTCGTCCCGCGGAGATCGTCGAGGCCATCGACGCGGGCGTTGCGCCGCGGATGCAGGCGGTGACGGCGGCGTTCTGGTCCTCGTGGGTGCGGGGCCGAGCGCCGGGGGCGCTGCCTGCCGGGCGGGGGTGGCCGGTGGCCACCGGCGGTACTCCCCCTTGCTTCCCGTGGACTCTGGCGTCAGTTCACGATTGCTGGGCTGAGCGCGTGCGTGGCCGCGACATCCGTCCACCCGCTGACCACCGGCTGGCCCGGGAGCTGCTCTCCATGAGGTGATGGGCGACCTCAGCAGTACGCGGTGACGGACTCGGGGCACCGTTGCAGCGCGCCGTCATTCAGGCCTTCGCGGTGTCCCCACCCGGGCGTGGTCGCGCCGGGCCCGGCGCATGGCTCTCGCCGCATGCGCAGGACGTAGAGGGCCGTGGGTGGTGCCCAGCCCAGTTGCAGAGCCTGGCCGAGGTCGTCTCGATCGGCCCAGTGCTCGATCAACTGGCCGTCGGCGATGCGGCACCAGTGCGTCTGGGTGACGGCGAAGGTCCTCCCGGTCGCGGGCAACGCCCCGGAGGGGGCGGCGTTCTCGTCGTACGTCACGAACGTGCCCGTGTGCCGGCCCGACATGGTGGTGTGCAGGACCACAAGGTCACCGTCGGCCACCGCCTCCTCGATCGTCCACCCCAGGTCGGAGTAGGCGGCGCGCAGCCAGAGCGCGCTGGCGTGGAAGGCCCGCGGTCCCCGGCTGCGAGCCGCCGGTGGCTCGGCTCGGCTCTCGCGGTTCACGGCATCGGGGTGGATGAGCTTCTCGAAGTCGGCGAGGCTGCCGTCGGCCATCATCCGCACGCAGCGGACCGCGATGTCGCGTGCGGTGAGCGGGGGACCGGTCATGCTCTCCTGCGTCCTGTTCCTGCGTCCTGTTCCCGGGGCGCAGCACGTCCCCCACGGTGCCCGGCCGGCATTTCAGCCCGCTTATATCTGAAGTGCGCTCCGGCAGGGCGGGTCACGACGGTGCGGACAGGGTGGCGGCCGCGCCGGTGAACAGCGTCACCATCTCCGCCCAGGCCATCGTGCCGCTGCTCGCCACGGGAGGGATCGACGCGAGCAGCCGTTTCACCCGGTCCTCCAGGCTCGGTCCGGCGAAGCGCATGTACCGGCCCGGATCGGTGCCGCCGCGTTCGGCGTGGTCGGTGACCGCCGCGTGCAGGCGCGCGGCCGTGTCGCGGGCCCCGAGTACGGCCAGGGCGAAGACGCCCGCGTACAGGGCCCCCAACTCGTCGGAGCCGTTGGGTTGCTGTTCGAAAGCGGCCACGGCGCGCACCAGCAGCTCCAGCGCTCGGCGCGCCCCCGCCTCGGCTCCCCGCTCATGGCCAGGAGATACCACGGATGGCACTGGGAAGCCGCCTGATCAGAAAGAAAATGCGCGTCACAGGCGGCAGCTGACGCGACGGCTTCCGCCGGCGCCGCCTCCGGTGCCATCGCCTTGGGAAGCTGCGATCATTCAGGGCTGGGCTGAGCGCTGACCTGCGGTGACGGTCTCGCTTCGGCCTCACCCCGCTGGGTTGCTTTCGCCGTGACTCCCCTGCTGTGTACCGCTTGATCTGGTGCGGCTGTGGTGCGGTTGCGTTGTCAGCGCCCGCATCAACTCCAACGAGCGGCTGTGACCCACGGTCTTCATGCGGTGGGATCCACATTCGGTCCTGCAGCAACAGCTGCGCCAACTCCTTGCCATGGGCGGGCAGTTGGAAGAGAAGCTCTCACGCAGCGCCTTCTCCATAGCGCCAGCGCCGCGCTGGACTTCGACGACGGGGACCGGGCCTGGGAAATCGGCTCGGGTCCGGGAGTTGTGGCGAGGCTCAGCGAACCCGGTCGTTTCGGCGTCTTTGCCGCTGAACCGGGTCGTGTCCGTCATCGCGGCCG
>NZ_MLYO01000201.1 GCF_001866665.1 Streptomyces monashensis
GGGCTGTCCTCGACGGTGAGGCCGGACTGGGTGAGCTGGTCGCGGATGGCGTCGGCGGTCGCCCAGTCCTTGCGGGCACGGGCGGCCTCGCGCTGGTCCAGGACCAGGCGGACGAGGCTGTCGACCACGCCGTGCAGGTCCTCGCTGCGGTCGGACTCGCCCGCCCACCGCTCGTCCAGCGGGTCGAGACCGAGGACGCCGAGCATGGCCCGCACC
>NZ_MLYO01000202.1 GCF_001866665.1 Streptomyces monashensis
CGTCCGGCCCTCGGCCTCCACCTTCACGTCCTCCCCCGGCACGGTGAAGCTCTCGCCGAGCGCGACCGGGGCATCCGCGAGGGCCGGATGGACCGAGTTCTCCCAGCAGGCCTCGGTGTGCGGGTGGGCGTCCACGACCTCCACCGGGCCGGCCCCGGACTGCGCGCCGCTCCTGACGCGGTACACGAGGACACCCTGCTTGCAGGCGGCCCGGTCGTTGCCGGCCGCGCTGCGCACCTCGAAGGCGAGGGCGCTGTCGGCGCCGGTGCGGACGATCGCCAGCTTCACCCCGTGCCCGAGGCCGAAGGCCGGGGCGCCCGCCGCGTTCTGCACCGGGACGCCGGGGCCGGCCTCCAGCGGCTCCAGGGTCAGCCGGGTCGGCCGCGCG
>NZ_MLYO01000203.1 GCF_001866665.1 Streptomyces monashensis
GTAGGCGAGGCTGCCGAGTCCGGCCACCGAGCAGTAGACGGCGAAGGGGATGAGGGTGCGGTTCTCGAAGTAGCGGACGAGGAAGCGGGTGGCGAGGTAGGCCGCGACGAACGCGGCCACGCTGCCCGCGAGCAGGGGGCCGCGCAGGCCGTTGCCCTGGGCGCCGAGCAGCGGGGGCAGCTTGAGGAGCGCGGCGCCGCCGATGACGGGGGTGGCGAGCAGGAACGCGAACCGGGCGGAGTCCTCGTGGCCCAGGCCCTTGAAGATGCCCGCGCTGATGGTGGAGCCGGAGCGGCTGATGCCGGGCAGCAGGGCGAGGATCTGGGCGGCGCCGATCGTCACGGCCTGCCGGACGGTCATCCGGGTGATCCGCAGGTCGGACTGTTCGTCCGCCGACAGGTGCTCCTCCCCGGGGGCGGCCGCGGCCCCGGCGCGCCGGCGGCCGGTGCCGCCGCGGCGCAGCTGCTCGGTGACGAAGAGGACGATGCCGTTGAGCGCCAGGAAGATCGCGGTGGGGACGGGCTTGCCGAGCGTGGTGCGGAACACCTTGTCGAGCGCGACGCCGGCGACCGCGACCGGGACGCAGGCGGTGACGATCAGCCAGGCGAGTTTCTGGTCCACGGTCTCGACGCGGCGCTGGGTGACCGACGTGACCAGGCCGCGGACGATGCGTACCCAGTCCCGCCAGAAGTAGACGACGAGTGCGAGGGCGGTGGCCAGGTGGAGGCCGACCAGCTCGTTGAGGTAGAGGGATCCGTCGGCGGAGACGTCCAGGTCGTGCTTCCAGTGCC
>NZ_MLYO01000204.1 GCF_001866665.1 Streptomyces monashensis
TCCGACGGGCTGGTGTTCACCTCGCGCCTGTCGCTGAAGTCGCACCCCTGGCTGGCCGATCACGCGATCGGTGGAGTGGTCATCCTGCCGGGCACGGGCCTGGTGGAGCTGGCCGTGCGGGCCGGTGACGAGGCCGGGTGCGGCGTCCTGGAAGAGCTGGTGATCGAAGCACCGCTGGTGGTGCCGCAGCAGGGCGGCGTACGGGTCCAGGTCGCCGTGGGCGCGCCGAACGAGAGCGGCTCGCGCACGGTGGAGGTCTACTCGCAGCGCGAGGAGGCCTCCGACGACGCGGAGACGTGGACACGGCATGCCACCGGCACGCTGTCGGCC
>NZ_MLYO01000205.1 GCF_001866665.1 Streptomyces monashensis
TCCTCAGTTGCTCGCGTCCACTGTGTTGGTTCTGAAACCACGAACAGCCCCGCCTGTCGAGGCGGTGTGGCGTTCACAGTTTCATAGTGTTTCGGTGGTCATAGCGTGAGGGAAACGCCCGGTTACATTCCGAACCCGGAAGCTAAGCCTCACAGCGCCGATGGTACTGCAGGGGGGACCCTGTGGGAGAGTAGGACGCCGCCGAAC
>NZ_MLYO01000206.1 GCF_001866665.1 Streptomyces monashensis
GTCGCTGCCGCCGTGAGTCTGTCTACGGCTGTCGCAACTGCCTCGGGACTGGCGATCATCGTCAGGTGTCGGGCGCCCGGAATGAGCGTTGCAGGGGGTGCGCCGATGCGCCGCGCAGTCTCCTGCGGCGTCTGCCGGGTGAACACGTCGTCCTGGGCACCGAACACCACCGACTTGGGCAGATGCACCCCGGCGAGCCGGGCCACCTGATCCGCGGGCAGACCGGGCACCCCGGCGGCCAGCATGCTCCAGAGCGCGTTCTCCGCGCCCGGTACCCGCAGCGGGCGCCGCCACTGATCGAGGCCGGCGGCGTCCAGGCGCGGACAGGCGGGCCCGCACTGTGCGTCGTACAGGCTGCGGATCACACCGTCGATGCCGAGCCCGATCCGCAGCAGGCTGGTGCGGTACGGGTCGATCAGCACGTACTTGAAGGCCGGCGGCGGACCGGCACCCGTGTCGAGGGCGTCGCCGTCGAGGAGCATCACACCCCCCAGCCGGCCAGAAGCCCGCAACGCCGCCTCGGTGACTACGGCGGCTCCGCTGGAGTGCCCCACCAGCAGCGGACGCTCGCCCGGACCACCGAGGTGCATGGCGTCCAGGAAGCCCAGGAGCTGCCGGGTGAAATGGTCGACGGTGTAGGGGCCGTGACGCTCGCTGTATCCGTCGCCGGTCAGGTCGAGCGCGTACACCCGGTGGTCGCGGGCGAGCAGCGGGGCAAGGCGCGACCAGGTGTCCACGGATTCGAAGGCGCCGTGCACCAGGACGACTGGCGGGCCCGCCGTGCCCCAGGTCTGGTAGCGCGTGCGGATGTCGGCGGCTTGCACATACCTGAGCCCGCGTGGCGGCGCTGCGCGCCCGGCAGTGACGCCGTTGTAGACGAACGAGGCCGCCGTGACGACTACCAGCACCAGGGCGCAGGCCAGCGCGGCGCGGCGCAGCCACCGCCGCAGCCGGGGACGGCGTGGCCGCAGCGCGCGCTCGGCAGGGCTTGACGGCAGAGCGGACGACGGTTGGGCGCCTCCGCCTCCGCCTCCGCCTCCGTCTGCGGCTCCGTCTCCGGCTCGGTAAAGATCAGCTGTCACAGCGCACAGCATCGCCCACGGCGCACCCGCGGTCATCCTGCGGAGGGAGCCTTCGTGACTACTCCGCCGGGTGTAGGGGGAGTGCTGGGCGTATGCGCTCCGTCATGAGTTGGCGGCCGGGGTGTTTCTGAGCGGTGGTCGACGTGGCCGTGAGCCGGGGAGCCGGTTCCGGTGCTGGGGGCGAGTGCGACCTTTCGGGTGAATTATGTGAGGGATGGTCGTCGGGTTGGTGGTTTGTT
>NZ_MLYO01000207.1 GCF_001866665.1 Streptomyces monashensis
CGCTGGATGCCGCGCTCGCCCAGCCCTGCGCACACCTCGTCCCGGTACGACTCGACCTCACGGCACTGCAACGGCAGGCCGACGAGATTCCGGCCCTGCTGCGCGCTCTGGTCCGCGCCCCCCGCAAACGCGCCGGACAGGCCGAACCGGGCGGCTCCGGACTTCGCGACAGGATCGCCGCCCTCGCTGACACGGAGCGTGTCGCAACTCTGACGCGACTGGTGCAGGCCGAGGCAGCGGTGATCCTCGGGATCGCCGAGGCGGACGGTGTAGGGGCGCAACAAGTCCTCAAGGAGCTGGGCTTCGACTCCCTGATGGCGGTCGAACTGCGCCGCCGTCTGTCCGCCGAGACCGGACTGACCCTCCCCTCGACCCTCGCCTTCGACTACCCGACACCCACCGCCATCGCCCAACTCCTCCTCGACAAGCTGCAGGTGGGGCAGGACCAAAAGCGCTCCGCACCCGGCCGCGGCCGCCGTAGGGCGGCGCCCGCCGACGAGCCGATCGCCGTGGTGTCGATGGCGTGCCGTCTT
>NZ_MLYO01000208.1 GCF_001866665.1 Streptomyces monashensis
CGCCGCCGAGACCCAGTTCGTACGGCCCGTCCAAGCCCCCCATCCCCCTCGGTGACCGAGCGGAGCCGCCATGTTCTTCGACGTGAGTCCCCTTGACCTGCTCACCCTGGTGCTCCTCGCCGTCCTTCTCTTCGGCCCGGACAAGCTGCCCGAGGTCGTCCAGAAGGTGGCGGGGTTCGTGCGGACGGTGCGGGCGTTCGCCGACAGCGCCAGGGACGAGGTCCGCGCGGAACTCGGCCCCGAGTTCAAGGAGCTGGAGCTGGCGGACCTGCACCCCAGGACCTTCGTCCGCAAGCACGTCCTCGACGGCCTCGACCGCGACGGCCTCGGCATCGACGAGATCCGCTCCGCCCTGGACCCGAGGGCGGAGCTGGCGGAGGTGGCCGCCGCGGTGAACGGCGAGCCGGCCGAGCGGCCCGGGAGCCGGGCCGCCGCGCCGCAGGACGCCCCGGCGGGCACCTACGATCCCGACGCCACCTGAGCCACCTGGGCCGCCGCGGGAGAGCGGACGGCCCTCACGCCAGCGTGAAGTAGGCGAGGCTGCCGAGTCCGGCCAC
>NZ_MLYO01000209.1 GCF_001866665.1 Streptomyces monashensis
GGCTCTGGGGGCGGGGGCCGTGGCTGCGGCCGCCGGTACGGGCGGCAGCTCCTGGGTGTCGTCCTCCGCGACGGGCGCCGCTCGCCCGGTGACCGGGCGCGGCCCGGTGGGCACGCCTACGGGCTCGTACGTCACGGGGTCCGGCCGGATCTCCCGCATCAGCTCCGCGAGGGCGTCGAACCTGCGGGGCCGCAGCACCCGGACGGGCTCAAGGGCCGGCCCGGACTGCGGGCGTTCGGGATCGGGCGGTGTCGGCACCTGACTCTCCTTCCGTCCCCGACCCGTCCCGGACGGGCGGGACTCGTGAGGTCCCCGTGCTCAGATACGGCCCGCACGGCAGCCCTGTTCACGCTCCGGTCCACGTTCACGCTCCGCCCCACGCGTCCCTTCCGGGCACCTCGCACACCCGACCCATCGATCGATCGAAACACTCAACTCGGCAAGAAATGTTGAGCGTTTGAGAAAGTGCGCTCCAGAAAGCGCTGTCGTGACGACTCCTTGGTCACGCCGTGGCTTCCTGGCTCTGGTTCGGCGGAACGGTCGGCACGCTCACCGCGGGCGATCCGTGCTGCGTGATGATCAGTGAACGGGACGACGGCGCCGCTGTGATCGGCCCTGGAGTCCTAGCTCAGACACCAGCCGCA
>NZ_MLYO01000021.1 GCF_001866665.1 Streptomyces monashensis
GGGGGTGGGGGTGGGGGTGGCGGAAGCGGTGCTGGTGGCCGGCGCCTCGGCTTCGACCGTCGTGGTGGCGTCTTCGACGGGGGTCGGCTCCGGCTCGGGCTCGGCAGCGGCCTCGGGTTCGGCCGCGGGTTCCGCTTCCGGGGTGGCCGGGTCCGTTTCCGGCGCCGGGTCGGGCTCGGCGGTGGCTTCCGGATCCGTGTCCGTCTCCGTCTCCGTCTCCGGTTCGCTGGCGTCCTGCGCGACCTGCTCAGCGGTCGGCCCGGGCTCGGCCTCCGGCTCGGTCGCCGCCTCGGGTGCGGTCTGCGGTTCGGCGGAGTCGGCCGTGGGTTCCGTTTCCGGCTTCCGGGTGGTGGCGTCGGGCCTCGGTTCGGCCGTCGGCTCCACGGTCGTCCGCGGCTCGGCCGCATCCGGTGCTGCCTCCGGCGTCAGGTCCGTGCCGGCGGTGGGCGTGGACTCGGCCGTCTCCGGCAGGCCCGGCTCGGCGTCGTCCGCGGCCCGCGGCTCCTCGTTCCGAGGCGCCGCTTCTGCCTCTGGCTCGGCCTGGACCACCGGCTCGGCCGGCTTCTGGGTCTCTGGCTCGGTGCCGAGCTCGGCGGCCCCCTCGGCGTCGGTCTCGACCAGCGAGCTGGGCTCGGCGTCGATCTCACCTTCGGCCGTCGCCTCGGGCTCGCTGCCAGCCTCGATGGTTGCGTCGGCGGTGGCCTCGGCTGCGGCATCGGCGTCGGCGTCGGCGTCTGCCGTCGTCGCCTCGGCCGCGGTGCCGGCCTCGGTGTCGGCGCCGGTCTCGATCGCCGCCTTGGCATCTGCCGTCGCCTCGGGCTCGGTGTCGCCCTCGACCGTTGCCTTCACCTCGCCCCCGGCCGTCGCTTCGCCCTCGGCCTCAGCCGTCGGCTCGCCATCAACCGTGACCTCAGCCTCAGCCGTCGGCTCGGCCTCGGCCTCAGCCGTGACCTCAGCCTCAGCCGTCGTCTCGCCTTCGGCCTCAGCCGTCGCCTCAGCCTGAGCCGTCGCCTCGCCATCAACCGTGACCTCGGCCTCAGCCGTCGGCTCGTCCTCGGCCTCAGCCGTCGCCTCAGCCTCGGCCGTGGCCCCGGCCCCGACCTCAGCCTGAGCCGTCGCCTCGTCCTCAACCGCGGCCTGGGCCTCGGCCGTCGCCTCGACCTCGGGCGTCGTCTCCGGCGCGCTGCCGGATTCCGGCAGGGCCTCCGGCTGGGACGGGTGGGGAACCGTGACGTTGTCGAAGGCCGCGGCCACCAGGTCGTGGGTGCCGGGGTTTTCCTGGCGGGGTTCGGGGACCGTGGGGGTCGGGCCGGAGGACGAGGCGGGGGGTTCGGCCGGTCGGGTCGCGAGGCGGCTCGCACCCTCCGCCTCGGCGGCTCGTCCCTTGCGTGAGCGGCCGAATGCGTTCCGCAGGAGAGTGAGAATGCCCATGTGCGCAACCCTTCGTGTGAGTTGATGCCCGTAGATCCCTGGCCAGGACGGACACGTAAGGTTAGCGAAGCGCTCAGTGGGGGGACGCGATCGACCGGGCCGCGGCGACCTCCTGGCGGAGGGGTTCCAGAACGCTGTCCGGCGGGCCGGTGAGATCCGTGCGAACCGGGGTCAACGTTTCGGCGTTGCGCACGCCCTCCGACAGCTCCCGCAGTTGCAGCGCGATCTGCGCGACCTCGGCCGGCGACGGCGGCGGCGCCCCGTGCTTCACGCGGACGCGGGCCGCCGTCGTGGCGTCCACGATCCGCTCCACGGCGACGACCAGCGGCCACCAGGCCGCCGCGCGGCGGCCGGTCGGCGGCGGTTCGGTCAGGGCCCGCTGGAACTCCGTACGGATGACCGACAGGTCGCGGTAGAGGCGGCGGCGCATACGGGCCCGGGCGGCGGGGTCCGGCGCCGCGCCCGGGGCGAACGCCTTCTCCACGTAGGCCGCCGTGTCCGCCACCGCGTCCGCCAGACGGTCGCCGACACGGGTGCGCCAGCTCTCCGGCCACAGGAGGTAGCCGACGCTCAGGGCGATCGCGCAGCCGAGGAGGGAGTCCGTCAGGCGGGGCAGGAGGAGGGCCGTGCCCTGGTGGTTCAGGATGTGCGAGAGGAGGAGGATCACCGGGGTGATGGCGGCGGTCTGGTAGCCGTAGCCCCGTGGGGTCAGGGCCGGGATCAGGGGGGCCAGGAGCAGCATCGCCGGGACGTCCCACCAGCCGAGGGGGACCTCGGCCAGGACCACCGCCGCGACCACCAGACCCACCACCGTGCCGAGCGCGCGCAGCAGGGCACGGGAGAAGACCGAGCCGAAGTCGGGCTTGAGGACGAAGGTGATCGTCAGGGCCACCCAGTACGAGCGCGGGACCGGGATCAGGGAGACGAGGGCCTGGGCGATGCCGATGCAGACCGCGAGACGCAGGCCGTAGCGCCAGGAGTTGGCGGAGAGGATCACGTTGCGGGTCGCCCGTGCCGTGCGGATGCCCAGGGCGGCGGGGCGGCCGAGGCGGTCGTCGATGCCGCGCGGGTCCACGTCGGGGGACGCGACCACCTCGGCCGTGTGGCGCAGGGCGTGGTCCACCGCGCGGGCCGTCTCGGTCAACGGGACCGGGAGGTCGAGGGCCGTCGGGCCCGTGGCGCCCGTTTCGACGGCGTGGGCCAGGCGGTGGACCGCCTCCGGGATCTGCGGGGACAGCGGGCGGGCCGCCCAGTGGGCCGCGGGAGCCGCCTCCAGTATCGGGGTGATGGCGTTCAACTGGGCCAGCAGGCGCGTGAGTTCGGGGCTGCGGCCGTGATGGCGGGCGCGGCGGGCCAGGACCAGGTCGTACGACTGGTTCAGGGACTGGGTGACGGCCTGGCGGGTCCGGGCGTACTCCTCGGTGCGGTCGGTGCCGGAGACGGTGAGGAGTGCGGCGACCGTGCGGTACGTGGCGGCCACCGCCGCGCGTTCCGGTACGCCCGAGCGCAACGGCCAGGCGAGCAGGGCGAGGAGGAGGACCAGGAGGCCGCCGCCGGTCATCAGGGCCGGGGCGAGCCACCAGGGGCGGGGCAGCGGGAGGCCCGCGCCCACCACGCAGTTCAGGAGCAGGAGCAGGCCGGAGACCGAGGCGACCGCGCCGATCGTCGAGATCATGCCGGAGAGCAGGGCCACCCCGGTGACCGCCGCCACCGCGTACCAGCCGTGGCCGTACACCAGCGTGCCCAGCGTGACGCCGACCGCGCCGAAGAGCTGGGGGACGGCGATGTTGAGGATGCGCATGCGGTAGGCGTCGGCGGTGTCGCCGATGACGCCGGACAGGGCGCCCATGGAGGCGAGGGCGCCGTAGGCGGGGTGGCCGGCGGCGAGGCCGATCGCGAGGGGGAGGGCCAGGGCGACGGCGGCGCGCGCCACGGCGGGCCAGTTGACGGGGGACTGCTCGGGTTGGAGGTTCCGGACCAGCCAGTCGGGAGGGGTGAGGCCGATGGGGAACTCTCGGGACATGGGCCCATTATCCGGTTCCGCTTCGGCTTCCTCTCGGGTCAGGCCTGCGCCCGGGGCCGGGGTGTCTCCGGTGTCGACGCCGAGGCCGGCGGCCTGCGGCGGGAGGGGCGGCCGGGGCGGTTCAGGCGGACGTTGCGGGTCAGCCAGGTGGTCGCGGCCGCCGTCAGGCCGAGGGCCAGCAGGAGCCAGGCCGTGGTGCGGAGGGTGGCGGTGAGGGCGTCGTAGACCGCCGCCGCGGCCGGGTGGGGGACGTCGGCGGGGAGGTCGGCGAGGGTCAGGGCGCGGCCGATGGACAGGGCGAGGGCCAGGAGGCCGCCGCCCAGGGCCGTGCCGAGGGCGGTCGCCGTGACGGCCCGGCGGCGGTGGACGGCCAGGCCGATGCCGGTCGCGGCGAAGGCGACCGCTGACAGCGGCAGCCAGAAGCCGGCCACCTCCAGCACGTGGAATCCCTTCCGGTACGCGGCCAGTTCGTCCCCGGGGAGCACGGCGACCGGGGTGTGCTGCACCGGGATGCGCGCGGCCAGCGGCACGTGGTTCTCGGTCAGCCGGCGCTTGACCGGGTCGGTGACGGAGGCGAGGTCGACGGTGACCGGACGCCCGGCCGTCCTGTCCTGCTCGTCGCGCAGGGCGCGCAGCACCGCGTCGTGGGTGACCTGGTTGCCGGTGTCCCAGGCCAGCCGGAACGCCTCGGTCTGGGTGAAGGAGCGCACCGCGTCGTGCACGAAGGGACGCAGGGAGCCTCCCCCAGAGGGGGTACCCCCAGCCGGGCGGACGTCCATGCGCTCGTCGACCACGCGCCAGAGGCCGTCGCCGACCGTGTCCGCCACGGCGTCCCGCACCGCCGGGTCGGCGGCGAGCGGCGCCAGCGTGGTGACGTAGCGGCCCGTGTCCACCAGCCCGTACGCCGCCCAGGCCGCCAGCGCGCCGAACGGCACGAGGAGGCAGGACAGGGTGATCAGTGCGGCCGACAGGACGCTCCTGGGACGTGGGGGCACGTTTCCAGGCAACGGCCTTCGGGCGGGGTGCGCGACCCGAGCGTGGCATTCGGGTGCTCCCGGCCCCAGCGCGCGTCCCACCGCGCGTACCTGGGGTTTCGGCTCCTCCGGTGGAGGGTTCGTCCGAACGGGTGTTTCCTGGTGCTGGGGAGACGGAAACCGGCTCATGGGGCCGGTGTGGGTAGAGGGAAACAGGGGAGTGCGTGGGCCCCGTCCGACGACCTGCCGGCCGGGGCCCACGCACACACGAGCCGCACGCACACACGAGCCGCACGTCCGCACTTCGGCCGCGCGGCCGCGCTTCGTACGGATGCGGGGCGGCCCGCTCAGCGGATGCGCTGCCCGAACGCGTCCTCGCGCGTGTAGTAACGGTAGAAGAACGTGGCGAACGTCGCCCCCGCCACCACCAGCGAGATCACCGTCGCCCGCCAGATCGAGTGTCCGGTCTGGCTGTAGAGGAAGCCGAACGCGCAGCCGACGAACGCCGTCCACAGCAGCGCGTGCAGTTCCCGCGGCATCCGCGGGGCCAGGGTCAGCAGGGCCATGGACACGACCGCGAACACCAGCGCGCTGACGAACCCGAGCAGCAGGTTCCAGCCGGTGATGGCGCCGCCGGCGCGGTTGTCGGCCGCGACCCAGTAGCCGTACACCAGGCCGAGCACGACCGGGCCGGCGATGCGGGCGATGCGGTGGGTGCGCGCGTCGAAGACGTCGGGCGGGCGGGCGTGCCGGGCAGCCTCCACCTCCGGTGTCCGCCCGGGGCGGGACATGCCGCCGGGCACGGGTGCCGCTTGAGCCATGAGAGCGCTCCTCTCTCTCCTCGCCCCCGCCTTCCAGAGCACACCTGGGACCGCGGCCCGGCAAGTCGGCCGGACGGGTGAAGTCGACCGGGCGGGGCCCGGATGCGGGCGGGTGTCCGGCGTGTTTCGCTGGGTGCATGGAGGGCTGCCCGCCGTGACGGAGACGGAGTACGGGCGGGGGCGTCAGCTGCTGCGGGTCCGCGGTCGCGGCATCGCCTGGGTGCCGTCGCTGCTGCTGCTCGTCGGCATCGTGCTGGTGGACCTCAACACCACCGAGCGGTTCCGGATCATCTCCTGGATCGTGCTGGTCCCCGGCACGGCCGCGGCGATCTGCGGGGTGTGGACGACGGGCGCCTTCGCCGTGCTCGCGGTGGTGACGTACTTCGCCGTCGACAGCGCCTGGCCCGGCGAGTACCGGGCCGGGCTCGGCGACTTCGTCCTGGTCGGCCTCGGCGGCATCCTCGCCGTGCTGGCCGCGGCCGTGCGTGAGCGCAAGGAGCGGCAGACCCTGCACATCATGCGCATCGCCGAGACCACCCGGCGCACGGTGCTGCGCCCGCTGCCGCCGTGCTGGGCCGGACTGGAGCACGCGGGCGTGTACCTGGCCGCCGATGTCGAGGCCCGGGTCGGCGGCGACTTCTACGACATCCAGCCCGGCCCGCACGGCACCCGGGTCCTCGTCGGTGACGTGCAGGGCAAGGGGCTCGGCGCGGTGGAGGCCGCCGCCGCACTGCTCGGCACCTTCCGCGAGGCCGGCTACCACGAGGAGGATCTCGCGACCGTCGCCGAACGCCTGGAGGTCCGGATGCTGCGGCACCGCATGCACTGCACCGCGCTCGGCCGGGACGACGGGGACCGGTTCGCGACAGCCGTGCTGATCGGCTTCCGCGCCGACTGCCCGGACGTCGTCGAGACCGTGAACTTCGGGCACGAGGCGCCGCTCGCCGTCGGCCCGCGCGGGGTGCGGGAGCTGCCGAGCGGGGACGGGCTGCCGCTCGGGCTCGGGGAGCTGGCGGGGGCACCGCCGCCCGTGCACCGGGTGCCGCTGGCCGCCGACGAGACGCTGCTGCTGGTCACCGACGGGGTGACCGAGGCCCGTGACCGCGACGGCGCCTTCTACGCGCCGGCCCCGGACGTCGCCCGCGCCGTCGCCGCCGAACCGGGCCTGTGCACCGAGCCCCTGAGCCTGGTCCGCCGGGTCCGGGACGGGGTGCTGCGGCACAGCGGGGGGCGGCTGGGCGACGACACCACGGTGTTCGCCGTACGGCGCCTGGCGCAGGAAGCGGGGGCGGGGGCGGAGGAGCCGGCCGGTGCGGGCGGGGACGAAGGGGCCGAACCGGGTGGTCCGCGGTCCTGAGGCGCGCGGGTGCGGCCGCAGCGGTTACGGTGCTGGCTGGAAGCAAGCCGTGACCACGGGTTGCGCAGGGTCGACCGTCGACAGGGGGAGGGACGATGCCCGGAACCGTACTGCTGCTCGCGGCCTCGCCGCTGGGCAAGGGGCGCCTGGTGGACGCGGCCGGTGTGCTGCCGGTGCTGGCCGCGGTCGCCCCGGCCGTGCTGTCCGGCACCGAGACGGCCAACGTGGTCGAACTCGCCGATCCGCTGGAGCCGCAGGCCGTGCTGACCCGGCTGCGGGCCGCGGCGGCCGCGCCCGGTCCGCTGACCGTCTACCTCGCCGGGCAACTCCAGCTGGACCGTAAGCAGCGTCTGCCGCATGTGGCGCTGGCCCGCACCACCGCGGCGACCGTGCGCTACACCGCGTTGCCGTGGCACTGGATCCGGGACGAGCTGCGGTTGCGCTCCGCGGCGGACGCGGCGCTGGTCGTGGACCTGCACGCGGACGCGGAGGCGTGGCGCTACGTCGCCGAGCGGGGGCTGGACTGCGGGCCCAACGCGGCGGTGTACGGCCGGGTGGCTCCGGCGTCCGGGCGGCGGGGCCTGGCGGAGCCGGCGTACATGAAGGCGGTGGCGACGCTGCTGCGCAGCGGGCACCGGCCGCCGCTCCTCCGGTTGCACGAGCAGGCGCTGGCCCGGATCGCCGAGGCCGGAGCCGGCCGGGACCTGGTCTTCGCCCACCCGCCCGCGGGCCCCGCCCGTCCGGACGGCTCGGCGCCGCCGCTGCCGGGCGGCGCCCATCGGCACCCCCACACCTTCGCCCGAGCCCCTCACCCCGGCGCACCGGCCGTCCCGCCGGCGGGTCACGTCGCCCCGCCGTCGGCCCACGTCACCTCGCCGGTCGTCCGCCCCGCCGCCCCGGGCTCCGCGGCGCCGGCGCCGGTGCCGGGCTCCCGCACCGCCCCCGCGCACACCCCGCACCCCACCGGTCCGGACCCGCACACCGCCATCAGCACCGCCGTGCGCGACGGGCGGCATGCCGAGGCGGCCGAGCTGGCGGCCCGGTACGAGGCGGCGGCCGTGCGGGCGCACGGGCCGGCGTCCGACACGGCCCTGCACTGGGCGGAGGTGCGGGCCGACCTCGCGATGTTCGCGGGGGACGCGGTGGGCAGTTGCCGGGCGTGGCTCGCGGTGGCCGGGGTGCGGCTGGCCGCCGGGCAGGCCGTGGACGCGCCTGCCGTGGAGGCGGCGGCGGACCGGGCGCACCACCAGTGGGGCCGGATCGAGGACTCGGCGCGGGCCCGTGAACTCGGGTCGGCGCTCGCGGAGTTGCGGCTGCGGGTCCCGGGCCGCCGGGAGGGCGCGCTGGAGAACGTCCAGCGGCAGTTGCGGCAACTCCAGGACGCGGCGCGGTAGTTACGCGGTCGGCAGCAGTGCCAGGGCTCCGGAGACGAGGGTGCGGACGCCCGGGGCGATCACCGACAGGTCGGGCGCGAAGCGCGGGCTGTGGTTGCTCGGGACGGCCGCGAACTTCTCCGGGACGGTGTCGCCGGGGGCCTTCTCCCACACCTCGGCGGGGGTGGTCGTCACGAACCAGTACGCGTACGGGAGGGTGCCGTCGAGGGCCAGCTGGGGGAAGTCCTCGCTGCCCATCGCCGGGCCCGGGTCGAAGACCGTGCCGGGGCCGAAGACCTCGCCGTGCACGGCGGCGACGGCGGTGTCGGTGGCCGCGTCGTTCACGGTCACCGGGAACGTGTTGCCGACGGTGACCTCCGGCTCGCGCGGGCAGCCGGCGGCCAGGCACTCGCCGCGCGCGATGCGCTCGATCGCGGCGAGCATCCGCCGGCGGACCTCCTCGGACTGGCTGCGGAGGTTGAGGGAGATCCGGGCCTGCGACGGGATGATGTTGTGCCGGGTGCCCGCCTCGATCCGGCCCACGGTCAGCACGGCCGACTCACCGGCCGCCAGCTCCCGCGAGACGACCGTCTGGAGGCGGGTGACCAGGTAGGCGGCCGTCACCACGGGGTCCACGGTGGCCTCCGGGCGGGAGCCGTGTCCGCCCCGGCCGTGCACGACGATGTCCACGTCCGTCGCCGCCGACATGATCAGACCGGGTGAGTGCGGGTACAGGCCTGCCGGGCCGGGGGCCGCATGCTGGCCGAGCAGCACGTCCGGGCGGCCGAAGCGTTCGTACAGGCCGTCGGCGACCATGCGGGCCGCGCCCTGGCCGGTCTCCTCGGCGGGCTGGCCCACGAGCAGCAGGGTGCCGCGCCAGGTGTCCCGGCCGGCGGCGAGTGCCGCGCCGGCGCCGGCCAGCCAGGTGACGTGCAGATCGTGTCCGCAGGCGTGCATCACGCCGTCCGCCAGGGAGGCGTACGGCAGCCCGGTCTCCTCCTGCACCGGCAGGGCGTCCATGTCGGCGCGCAGCAGGACGGTGGGCCCGTCGCCGTTGCGCAGCCGGGCCACGACGCCGGTGCCGCCGATCCCCTCGGCGGTCTCGAACCCGGCGTCCGCCAGCCGCCCGGCGAGCAGCCCGGCCGTGCGGTGCTCGCGCAGGGACAGCTCGGGGTGGCGGTGCAGGTCCCGGTACAGATCCTCCAGGTCCGGGACCGGGAGGTCGGCGGTCAGGTCGAGGGCGGTGCGCGCTGCGGCGGAGGTCACGGGCGCAAGACTAGGGGGTGTCGTTTGGATCCAGCCGGCGTCGCGGGCCCTGGCACGCGCATCTGCGGCGTTGTCGTCGATCGCCGACTCCCCCACGCTCGGCTTCGCTCGCGCGGGAGGGGCCCCCACCGCGTCGACTCACTCCTCCGCCTTGCATCTGCACGCACCAGACCCCGCTCGGGTCAGTCGCCAGACGCCGTTCCTCACGGCCGACCTGATCCAAATGACACCCCCTAGGCCTCCGGCCAGGGCGCGGGGAGAGGGGCGTCGTCAGTGGTGGTGGACGTGCTGCTGGACGGCCGTGGGTGCCCGGGTGCCGTCCGCTGCGTGGGCCGGGCCGGCGTTGGCCGCGAGGATGAGGGTCGCCGCGGCGATCACGGCTGCCGCCACACCCCGCACGGTCGGGGTGCCTGCGCTCAGGCGAATCCGGGCAGGGATCAGGGGTGCGGGGGTGGGGGGTCCGTAGGGGGCGGGCGTACGTCCTTGCACGGCGACCTCGCAACACAACAACGACGAACACAACAACGAGCACAACGACGAACACAGCGACGGAACGACGAACACAACAGCGACGTATTAAGCACGCTTAATCCGCCGTTTAACCTAGGGCTGTCCGATGCGAACGGCAAGAGGCACCAAGGCAGTTGGGGGGATCCAACGGATGAGGGAACGGGATGATCCGGCGGTCGTGGGACGGCGCGTACAGCAACTTCGTACGGAACGCGGGCTGACGCAACGCCAGTTGGCGGAGCCCGCCTACACGCCCGCCTACATCTCCACCGTGGAGGCCGGCCGGGTGCGGCCCTCCGACGAGGCGCTGCGGCACATCGCCGGGCGGCTCGGCGTCGCCTTCGAGGAGCTGGCCGTCGGGCAGCCCGCCCATCTCGCCACCGACCTCAGGCTACGGCTCACCGAGGCCCAGCGGGTGCTCGCCGACGGCCGGGCCGAGGAGGCCGCCGGGCGGTACGAGGCGCTGCTCGCCGAGGCGGAGGGCTACGGGCTGGTCGCCGAGCAGGCCGGCGCGCTGCTCGGACTCGGTGAATGCGCGCTGGAGACAGGGGAGCTGACGAAGGCCCGGGAGCGCTTCGAGGGGGCCGAGCGGTGCCTCGACGGCGAGTCGCTGCCGGTGCGGGTGCCCGCACTGCGCGGCCGGGCGGTCTCGCACTACCTCGCCGGTGAACTCCGGTACGCCGTCTACCTGCTGGAGTCCGCGCTCGACGAGCTGAACCGGGGCGGGCTGCACGATCCCGACGCGCTGCTCCTGCTCTACGCCAGCGCGATCGGGCCGTACATGGACATGGGCGCGCACGCCCGGGCCGCGCAGGCCGCCGAGCTCGCCCTCGCGCTCGCCCCGCAGGCCGGTGACCCGGCGCTGATCGCCCGGATGCACCGCTCGGTGGCCCGCACCCTGCTCGCCGAGGGCCGGCTCACCGAGGCCGATGCCTCCCTCGCCAAGGCCGCAGAGCTGTACCGCCGGCTGCGGCTGCGCACCGAACTGGCCAACTGCCACTGGATGCGCGGCTACGTCTGCGCGCAGAACGGCGAACTGGACCGTGCGGAGGCCGAGTTGAGGCAGGCGTACACCATGCTCTCGGCGAGCCGGGCCGCCCTGTACCGCAGCCAGGCGGCCGTGGAACTCGCCGACGTGCTGCACCGGCGCGCCAAATCCGACGAGGCCGCCGCCCTGCTCCGGGAGGTCCTCGGGGACTTCTCCTCCGAGCGCGGCGCCGTGCACGCCGCCGCGGCCCACCGCCTCCTCGGCATCATCGCCGAGGACACCCGGGACACCGAGGCCGCCGAGGAGCACTACGTCCGGGCGCTCAGCCTGCTGGAACGCGCGGGCGCCGCCGGTGACCTGGCCGACCTGTGCCGCCTCCTCGGCGACCTGCTGCGCCGCACCGGCCGCACCGAGGCGGCCCTGGACGCCTACCGCACCGGCCTCGGCCACCGCACGGCCCCCGGCACGACGACGCTGGGCCCGGCCCCGGCCCAGCCGCCGCTGTGACACCCGTGCGGGTCGTGCCCGGGCCCGGCCGCCGCTGTGCCGCTCCCGGGCAGGTCACGCCTGCGCCCGCCCCCGCCGGTGGACGTCCGTCAGGTGCAGTGCGCCCACCTGGACGGCGGCCTGGGTCGCGGCGTTCGTCACGTCGCCGAGGCCGCCGTTGGTGAGGGCGAAGGCGTCCTGGCCGACCCGGACGGCGGCCACGTCCATGGTGAGCAGGCGGTTCCGGCCGTCGGACGTGGTGGTGGCGATGGTGAGGTGCAGGCCCTGGCGGGCGTCCCCGACCTCGGGCAGCGCGGCCGCGTCGACCCGCACGTCCTCCTGGAGCCCGTTGTCGGTGGTGGCCGTGAACCGGGCGCACTGCGCCGGCAGCGACTTCAGCCAGCCGAGCACCGCGTCGACGTCGGCGGGGCGGCGGGCGCCGATCTGGTAGCGCAGCTGGGCGTCGGTGCCGGTGTCGTCCAGGCCGATCACGGCGCGGGGCGGGCCGCCGAGGAGTTCGTCCGTGTAGAGCGCGTTCAGCAGCCGGGAGCACTCCCCGGCCGAGCTGGTCGCCTTCAGCATCCCGTCCCGCCAGGTGGCGAACCCGCGGGTCGCCGTCCAGGAGGCGCCGAGGTCGGTCGGGGTGAGGAGCGCGGCCTGCGCCTGCGCGTCGGTGAGCGAGGCCCCGTTCGGCCGTCCGGGCGCCTTCGGGATCGGGGTCGGCCGGTCGATCGTCGGCAGGGGCTGGGGCGCGGTCGCCGGATGGTTCAGCCCGAGGGCGGCGCAGCCGCCGACGGCGATGAGCCCGGCGGCTGCGAGGGAGAGCCGCAGGCGGGGGCGGGAGCGTATCGCCTCGGTCAACGAGGTCATCGACTGCATCGACGGCTTCGACGGCATCGGGCTGCCTTCCTGGACTGCGGGCCGGTGGGTCCTGTTCTCACGGCACCACCGCCCCGCCCGCCCCACCAGCGCTCCGGTCCGTACGGGTGAGGGGCCGGGGGCGGGCGCGGGGAAAATGCCTCGCCCCGCCGTCCTCGGCGCTGTTACCGTCGGCGCATGCAGCGCGCCCAGCAGTGCCCGTCGAGCACGACGACGCCGGAGACCGTCCCGGCGCGCTGACACCTGACCAGCAGCAACGAAGCCCCGGGGCGAGCGCCCCGGGGCTTTCGCGCGTCCCGGGGCGCTCGCCTCCCCTCCGCAGCGAGGAGAGGACCAAGGACCATGAGCGACGACCGCCTCCCCGACCACCGCCGCCTCGGCCGCGCACTCGACCTGTTCGACACCGACCCGCTGATGGGCGCCGGGCTGCCGTACTGGCTCCCGGACGGCGCGGTCGTCCGGCACGCCCTGGAGGAGTACGTCCGCGAGGCCGAACGCCGGGCCGGGTACCGGCACGTGTACTCGCCCGTGCTCGGCAAACGCGAGCTGTACGAGATCTCCGGGCACTGGGACCACTACCGCGACGACATGTACCCGCCCATGAGGCTCGGCGCGGAGGAGGTCGTGCTGCGCCCCAGCCTGTGCCCGCACCACGCCCTGATCTACCGCTCCCGTTCCCGCAGCTACCGCGAACTCCCGCTGCGCCTCGCCGAACTGGGTGGCATGCACCGCGCCGAACTCTCCGGCGTGCTTGGCGGGCTGACCCGTGTCCGCGCCATCCAGCTCAACGACGCGCACGTCTTCTGCACCCTGGAGCAGGCCGTGGCGGAAGCCCGCGCCGCGCTGCGGCTGATCGCCCGCGCCTACGCCGACCTCGGCATCGAGGCCGTACGGCACCGGCTGTCGCTGCCCGGCGAGGGCGGCAAGTACGTCGCCGACCCGGAGCTGTGGCGGCGGGCCACCGCACTGCTGCGGGAGGCGCTGGAGGAGTCCGGCATCGAGTACGAGGAGGCCGGGGGCGAGGCCGCGTTCTACGGGCCGAAGATCGACGTCCAGATCGCGGACCCGGCGGGCCGCGAGTCCACCCTGTCCACCGTGCAGATCGACTTCCACCAGCCGGCCCGCTTCGACCTGCACTACATCGGCGCCGACGGCGCGAGGCACCGCCCGGTGATGGTCCACCGCAGCATCATCGGCAGCGTCGAACGGGCCGTCGCCCACCTGGTCGAAGTCCACCGGGGCGCCTTCCCGGCCTGGCTGGCCCCGGTGCAGCTGGCGGTGCTGCCGGTCGCGCGGGAGCAGGCGGAGCACGCGGCGGCGGTTGTCCGCGAGGCGGTGGACAGGGGGCTGCGCGCCGAGCTCGTCGGGCCGGAGGAAGGCACCCTCGGCGCCCGGATCCGGGGCGCGCGGCTGGTGCCGTACCAGGCGGTGGTCGGGGCGAGCGAGGCGGCCGAGGGGCTGGCCGCCGTACGGCTGCGCGACGGGCGGCGCCCCGGGCAGGTGCCGGTGTCCGAGCTGCTGCGCCGGATCGCCGGGCGGGTCGCGGCGCGCGGCAGCGCGCTGTGGGAGTGACCGTCCTCATCTAGGGTCGCCTCGACGGAAGGAGTCCACTGTGACCGGTCAGCCCATCCCCGTGATCATCGACTGCGACACGGGTGTCGACGACGCCCTCGCCCTGCTGTTCGCCGTGCGCCACCCCGGGATCGACCTCAGGGCGGTGACCTGCGTGGCCGGGAACACGGACGTCGACGGCGTGGTCCGCAACACGCTGACCGTGCTGGAGCGGGCGGGCGCGCCCGACATCCCGGTGGGCCGGGGTGCCGCCCGCCCGCTGATCGAGCCGGCCCGCTCGGCCCAGCACGTGCACGGCAGCGACGGGATGGGCGACCTCGGCCTGCCCGTGCCGCGGCGGACCGCGTCCGAGCTGGACGCCATGGCCCTGCTGCGCCGCGAGATCCTCGCCTCCCCGCGCCCGGTCACGCTCGTCCCCACCGCTCCGCTGACCAACATCGCCCTGCTGCTGCGCACCCACCCGGAGGTGACCCGCAACATCGAGCGGATCGTCTTCATGGGCGGGGCCGTGGGCAGCGGGAACGCCACCCCGGTCGCCGAGTTCAACGTCTGGCACGACCCGGAGGCGGCGGCGATCCTGCTCACCGCCGGGGTGCCGATCACGATGTACGGCCTCGACGTCTTCATGCAGGTCACCGTGGACACCCCGGACGTGCGGCGGCTGCGCGCGAGCGACGACCCCGGCACCCGGCTGGCCGGCGACCTGCTCGCCCACCGGCCGACCGCGATCGGCGAGGAGCCGGAGGCGGAGGAGGCGGGCGGCCTCGGCGACGCGGGCGCGGTGTGCGCCGTCGCCGATCCGGGCGGCCTCACCACCCGTCTCCTGCCCGTCGAGGTCTCCCTGGCCCCCGGCCCGTCCCGGGGCCAGACGATCGTCGACCGCCGCCCCCGGCCCGGCGAGTCCGAGATCCACGGCGGCGGACGCGAACAGGCCCTGGTGGACGTGGCGTTGGAGGTGGACGTGCAGCGGTACGTGAAGCTCTATCTGGACACATTGCAGAGTTCTGTCTCGTGAACAGGGGAGATTCCGCCGTGCCTTCCTCGGGGCCGGTGTGCGGCTCGGGCGCCGGCTAACCGGCCGTCGGCGCGGGGCTGGCTCCCGGTGAGGCCCCGGCCGCACCGCCGCCCCCGGCGAGCCCGTTGATGTCCACCGGGGTCGACGTCGCGTTCGGCGGCGGGGTCAGCACCACCTGTGGCTGACCCGCCGGAGGCGGCGGTGGGGTCAGGTCCGAGTTCGGCAGCTTCGGCGGGGTCGTCTGCTGGAAGATCGTCTGGTCGAAGTCGACGAAGCCGGTCTTCTCCATCACCGTCATGTGGTCGAGCACGGTGTTGTTGGCCTGGTCGGCCAGTGCCCGCACCAGCGTGTTCTTCGTGGTGGAGCGGATCTTCGAGATGGTGTTGAAGATCGCGCCGTGTGTCATCCGCAGGATGTTGGCGAAGTCGCTGTCGAACTTCGTCCCGCTGTCGGCCTGCAACTGCCGGACGAATCCCTCCTGTTGCGGGCTCGCGATGTTGGGCAGCGTGATGTTCAGCATCGGCGCGATCTTGCGGCACGTGGTGTCCAGCGCCGCGTGCCCGTCGACCAGGTGCTCGCTGGCCGTCTTGACCGCCGGCGTGGTCCCCTTCTGGAGTCCGATCTGCCCCACCGGGTACTCCCACAGACCGGCCGCCCGCACCTTCACCACGAAGTCCCGGTCCTGCTCGGTCAGCGGCCCCCACTGGGTGTTGGCGATGACGCGGTCCTGGGCGGTGGCGACCTTGCTCAGGCCGAGCATGCTCGGGTAGGCCAGTGACGCGAGGGTCACGGCCATCGCACCGCCCACGAAGAGAGTTCCCGTCGCGTTCCGCGAAAAGCGCACCGTGCCTCCTGCCCGGTCGGGGTGCCGCCCACGTGACGGCGTGCGGGGCGGCTCGGACACACAGCAGTACGGATGCGGAAGCCGTTCGTATCGCCGCAACAGGTAAAGAAGAGTTGACCTTTACCGGAAAGAGTTGACCATCCCTCGGGAGAGAGCGGGGCAAACGCTGGCATAGATTCGCCGCATGCCCCCACAGCCGCCCCCCAGGACGCCCGCCGCGCTGCCCGTCCTGCCCTACCGCAAGCCCACCAAGGGCCGTGACTACTGGGTGTTCGACGACGTCCTGCCGGACGTCGACGCCGTACGGGAACGCTGTCTGGCCAAGGACGACTGGGTCCAGGGGTATCCGTACACCTCCGAGACCTGGCCGGGGCTGCGCGCCATGCCGGGGCTGGAGCCGGGCGAACTCGCCGTCATCGAGCGGCTGGTGAAGCGGGCGACCGGCGCGAAGGAGCTGTGGGTGCAGCGGGCGCCCGGCGGCGGCACCCTGAACCACAACTGCGTCCAGGTGGTCGGCGCGGGCGAGAGCGAGCCCCGCCCGCACACCGACTCGCGCGCCCTGTGCCGGTACGCGGCCGTGCTCTACCTCAACCCGCACGTGCCGAAGAACTGCGGCACCGCCTTCTACCGCCAGTCCCTGCCCGGCGGCCGGCTCGGCGGCAACATCGTCCAGGCTCCGCACAACAACCTCGTCGAGGCCCTCGGTACGCGCTTCGTCCCGGGCGACCACTTCGAGGAAGACGTCTGCGTCCCGCACAAGTACAACCGGCTGCTCCTCTACAACGCCAACCTCGTGCACAGCGCGACGGACTACACCGGCAGGACGCTGGAGGAGAAGCGCATGACGGCGGTCTTCTTCTGGATGGCGTGAGAGCCGTGAGGCACGCTCACAGGGCCAGGAACAGCGCGGCCACGGCCGTGCAGCCGGCGCACACGGCGACGGCGGTGGCGACGGTCACGGCCAGACAGCGGCGGCGCAGCTCGGCGTAGCGGTGCTCGTACTCGGCGCGCAGCGACCGGCACCGGGCCGCGACGCGTTCCAGGTCCGCGCGGGCCCGGTGCAGGCTGTCGGCGGTGTAGCGCCGCTCGATCTCCTCGCGCTGCGCGGTCGTCAGCCAGTCCAGGCGGCCGGTGAACTCCCGTGCGCGCTGCTCCGCTTCGGCGATCCGCGCCTGCCACAGGAGGTAGCCCTCCACCTGGTTGGCGAGCGTGCCGTCGGCCCCGTGCGCGGCCGGGCCGGTCACGCCTGCCCTCGGTCGGTCCGCGCCGGGAGCTGGTGCTCGTGCTCCGCCATCGCGATGTCGGGGTGGTGCAGGTCGAACGCCGGGGACTCGCTGCGGATCCGGGGCAGGGTCACGAAGTTGTGCCGGGGCGGCGGGCAGGAGGTCGCCCACTCCAGCGAACGGCCGTAGCCCCACGGGTCGTCGACGCCCACCGGCTTGCCGTACCGGGCGGTCTTCCACACGTTGTAGAGGAACGGCAGCATCGACGTGCCGAGCAGGAAGGAGCTGATGGTCGAGACCGTGTTCAGCGCCGTGAAGCCGTCGGCCGCCAGGTAGTCGGCGTAGCGGCGGGGCATGCCCTCGGCGCCCAGCCAGTGCTGGATCAGGAAGGTGCCGTGGAAGCCGACGAACAGGGTCCAGAAGGTGATCTTGCCGAGCCGCTCGTCCAGCATCTTGCCGGTCATCTTGGGCCACCAGTAGTGGAAGCCCGCGAACATGGCGAAGACGACGGTGCCGAACACGACGTAGTGGAAGTGGGCCACCACGAAGTACGAGTCGGAGACGTGGAAGTCCAGGGGCGGCGAGGCCAGGATGACCCCGGTCAGCCCGCCGAAGAGGAACGTCACGAGGAAGCCCGCCGCCCAGAGCATCGGGGTCTCGAAGGACAGACTGCCCTTCCACATCGTGCCGATCCAGTTGAAGAACTTCACCCCGGTCGGCACCGCGATCAGGAAGGTCATGAAGGAGAAGAACGGCAGCAGCACACCGCCGGTGACGTACATGTGGTGTGCCCAGACGGTGATGGACAGACCGGCGATGGAGATGGTCGCGGCGATCAGGCCCATGTAGCCGAACATCGGCTTGCGGGCGAAGACCGGGATGATCTCGGAGACGATGCCGAAGAACGGCAGGGCGATGATGTACACCTCGGGATGGCCGAAGAACCAGAAGAGGTGCTGCCACAGCAGCGCGCCGCCGTTGGTCGCCTCGAAGACATGGGCGCCGAACTTGCGGTCCACCTCCAGGGCGAACAGCGCGGCCGCGAGGACCGGGAAGGCGAGCAGGACCAGGACGGCGGTCAGCAGCACGTTCCAGCAGAAGATCGGCATGCGGAACATGGTCAGGCCCGGGGCGCGCATGCAGATGATGGTGGTGACGAAGTTGACCGAGCCGAGGATGGTGCCGAAGCCGGAGAACGCCAGACCCATGATCCACAGGTCGCCGCCCACCTCCGGTGAGCGGATCGCGTCCGTCAGCGGGGAGTAGGCGAACCAGCCGAAGTCGGCCGCGCCCTGCGGGGTGAGGAAGCCGGCCACCGCGATGAGCGAGCCGAACAGGTAGAGCCAGTAGGCGAACATGTTCAGCCGCGGGAACGCCACGTCGGGCGCGCCGATCTGCAGCGGCATGATCCAGTTGGTGAAGCCGGCGAACAGCGGGGTCGCGAACATCAGCAGCATCACGGTGCCGTGCATCGTGAAGAGCTGGTTGAACTGCTCGTTCGACATGAGCTGCAGGCCCGGCCGGGCCAGCTCGGCGCGCATGAGCAGCGCCATCACGCCGCCGACCAGGAAGAACGCGAAGGACGTGCCGAGATACAGCGTGCCGATCGTCTTGTGGTCGGTGGTCGTCAGCCACTTCACCACGACGCCGCCGGGCTGTCTGCCCCGCAGCGGCACCTCGCTCTCGTACGAGTCGGCGGCCGCGGCGGCACCGTGGGGTTCGTCGATGATGCTCACAAGTCGTCTGTCTCCCGCTGCTCGCGCTCCGCGCACGCCAAGACGTCCGCGCCTCGTCATGCTCCTCGTCATCCTTGCCGCGCGGACGCCGCGCGGGAGAGCCGGAACGGCCCGCGCACGGCCGATCGCATGACGGATGCACACGGATGGCCCAGCGGCGCCTTCCATGGGACAGGATGATCAGGTGACCGAACAGATGAACACGCCCACGGCCCCTCCGTTCGCGCTCCGGCCGATCAGGGTGTCCGGGTGGCTGGCTTCGGGGGGACTGCTGCTGGCCGGGCTCGCCTGGGTGGTACGGGCGGTGTGGGAGCTGCGGCTCGCCGCCGCCGGGGAACCGGCCGCGGGCCCGCCCGACCAGGGGAACGGCGTGCACCGCCCGCTCAACTCCCTTGAGGATTCGTACCACTTGGTGACGTCGGCCGGCGGTGCGGCCGTCGCGCTGTGCGCCCTGCTCTTCGTCTCCTGGCTGTGGCAGCTGCGCGACAACGCCCGTGCGCTGTCCGGGAAGGAGCCGAAGTACGCGGGGATCTGGGTGTACTTGGGATGGGTCGTGCCCCTGGTCAACCTGTGGTTCCCGCGCGGGATCGTCGTGGACGCGTTCCACGGGAGCGCGCCCGGCCGCCGGGTGCCCGTCTCCGTGAACGTGTGGTGGGTGCTGTGGGTGATCGGCATGCTCAGCGGCGTCGGGCTGGTGTACCGCGACTCCACCGACGAGATCATCGCCCGCGCCTATCACGGGGTCTGGCCGCTGCTGACGTCCGACGCGGCCGTGGTCGGCGCGGCGATCGCCGGGTTCTTCGCCGTACGGGCCGTCACCGCCGCGCAGGCCGAGCGGCTGCGGGAGGCCGGGGTGGCGTAGTCCCCGGCCGGCCTCGGGGGCCGGGTGTGGGGTGCCGCCCGGTGCGGTACGGATGGCCCCCATGAGCAGTATCGCCATCGTGGGTGCGGGGACCGGGCTGGGGGCCGCCGTCGCGCGGCGGTTCGGGCGGGAGGGGTTCGCCGTGGCGCTGTTCGCCCGGCAGCGGGACCATCTCGACCGGCTCGTGGAGGGCCTCGCCGCGGGCGGTGTGCGGGCCGCCGGGTTCACCGCCGACGTGCGCAGGCCGCAGGAGCTGGCCGCGGCGCTGGAGCGGGCCGCCGCGGAGCTGGGGACCGTGGAGGTGCTCCAGTACAGCCCGGTGCCGCACCGGGACTTCATGCGGCCCGTGCTGGAGACCGGGCACCGCGAGCTGGTCGGGCCGATCGAGTTCTCCGTGTACGGGGTCGTCGCCGCCGTGCAGCAGGTGCTGCCGGGCATGCGGCGGCTCGGGCGCGGGACGATCCTCTTCGTCAACGGCGGGACCGCCGCCGTACCGCATCCCGAGCGGGCCGGTACCTCGATCGCGTTCGCGGCGGAGAGCGCGTACGGGCATCTGCTGCACGACCGGCTCGCCGGCGAGGGCATCCACGTCGCCCAGCTGGTCGTCCCCGGCGCCATCACGCCCGGGCACGCGCGCAAGGACCCCGACGTGCTCGCGGAGGTGCTGTGGGGGCTGCACCGGGAGCGGCACGGGTTCCGGCACTTCGCCGACGACCTCGACAGCTGAACTGCGGGGTGCGGGTTTGTAGGCCAATATGGTGACGTTGGCCGTAATGCTCTCTTCGAGGGGGCTTGGCATGGCTGTGGAAATCCCCACGATCATCAAGCCGTCCCGGCTCAGAAGCCGGGGAGGACTGCTCGGCGAGTGCCTCGCCGAGTTCCTCGGGACTCTCGTCCTCATCGCGTTCGGCTGCGGTGTGGTCGCGATGGCGGTGGCCGCGCTGCCCGGTTCGGGCCGTGCCGCCACGCCCACCACGATCTTCCTCGCGGCCGGGGACTGGCTGCTGATCACCTGGGGCTGGGCGCTGGCCGTCACCTTCGGCGTCTACGTCGGCGGCGGAGTCAGCGGCGCCCATCTCAACCCGGCGGTCACCCTGGCCATGGCCGTGCGCCGCGGATTCTCCTGGGCCAAGGTGCTGCCGTACTGGTTCGCGCAGGTCGTGGGCGCCTTCGCCGGCGCGGCGCTGGTCTACCTCGTCTACCACGACGCGATCCACGCCTACGACAAGGCGGCGACGGGCCCGAAGGTGAACGGCCACACCAACGCCACCTTCTCCATCTTCGCGACCTTCCCCGCCCCGTACTTCCACGGCGGCGTTTGGGGCCCGCTGATCGACCAGATCGTCGGTACGGCGTTCCTGCTCATGCTGATCGCCGCCGTCCTCGACGTGCGCAACCAGGCCGTGCAGTCCAACCTCGCCCCCTTCGTCGTCGGCCTCGTCGTGGCCGCGGTCGGCATGTCCTACGGCGCCAACGCGGGCTACGCCATCAACCCGGCCCGCGACTTCGGGCCGCGGCTGCTGATCTGGTCCCAGGGCTGGCGGAGCCTGGCCTTCCCGGGCAGCGTGGCCGGCTCGTTCAGCCACTACTGGTGGATCCCGATCGTCGGCCCGCTGGTCGGCGGCGTGATCGGGATCGTCGTCTACGACCTGTTCATCGGTGACGTCCTGCTGCTGCGCGCGAAGCTGGCCGAGCCGCTGGAGCCCGGGGAGTCGACTCCGGTGCGGACCGTCAACGGCGAGTAGCCGGGAGGGGCGGAACGTCGGGGGGCGCCCAGGGACGTGTCAACCGCCCGCCTCGGACGGGCCGTCGGCGCAGGTGCCGGCGGCCCGCCTGGCCGTCGCCGCGATCTCCTCCAGCGCCGCGAGGTGGCGGGTCAGCGCCCGGCGGCCGGTGAGCGTGAGCGCGGCCCAGGTGCGTGGCCGCTTGCCCAGGTAGCCCTTGCGGACGCTGACGTACCCCGTCTTCTCCAGCGCGGAGAGGGTCTTGCTCAGCGTGGAGTCGGAGATCTGGCAGTAGTCCCGCAGGACGGCGAACTCCGCCTCGCCGCACGCCGAGAGATAGGCGGCGAGAGCCAGCCGCGTCGGGTGGTGCAGCTCGCGGTCGAGGGTGGGCGGCGAGTCGCCCGCGCGGCCGCTCACGCGGTGCTGCCCTGGCGCGGCAGGAACGCGCGCAGCAGGTGCTCCGCGCCGGTCGCGAGGCCGAAGGCGATGGACCAGCCCGCGACGCCGTACGGGACGGCGGCCAGCGCGCCGACGCCGATCGTGACGAGGGGCGCCCCCCACAGCTCCCAGGTCGAACGGCGGGGCCCGCCGTCCCGGCTGAACCAGCGGGTCACACCGCCGTGGTGGGCGCCGATCCAGACCAGTGCGAAGAAGCCGACGGCGCAGGCCAGTCCGGCGAGCGTCAGCCATGTCCCGTACCGCGGCAGCAGGTCGGCCAGTCCGAACGCGGTGAAGCCGGCCGCGAAGGCGAGGCCCTGGCCGACGAGGTACCGCCGGGGCCGGTCCCGGCCGCCGGCCCGGCGCGCCGCGCTGCGGGCGGCACAGGCGGCGGCGAGCGCGTCCTGCGCCCGACGCGCGTCCAGGGCATCCATCGGTTCCCCCGTGTCGTTCATGCGTCAACCTCCGGTGAGGGCGGGGCGGTTGGTCGGTCCGCCCCGCATGTGTCGTGCGTCTGACGTGCTGATGTCAGCATGGACATTACTTTCCAAGAATGCAAGTACTTTCCGATCGCCGCCGAGGCCGTTGCCGGGGAGCGGGCGCGGCGTCGGAGGTGCCGTAACGGAGTACAGGGGGGGTCCGGTTGCACCGGACCGTCACAGCGGGCGGTTCGGCCAGTCCAGCAGGCGGGCGCCGATCACCGCCGTCTGGAGCATGTAGCGGTGGGCGGGGTCGGCCGGGTTGGCGCCGGTGAGGTGGTGGATGCGCGCCAGCCGGTAGGTGAGGGCCCGCACGCTCAGGGCGAGGCGGCGGGCCGCTTCCGCCGCCACGCAGCCCGCGTCGAAGTACGCCGTCAGGGTCTCCAGCAGGGGGCCCGCGCCGCCTCGCGCCTGTGTCAGCGGGCCCAGGGTGTGCGAGACCAGGTCGGCCATCGCCTGCCGGTCCCGGGCCAGAACCGGGTAGACGAGGAGGTCGGCGGCGCGCAGGACCGGGTCCGCGAGGCCGAGGCGCTCGGCCATCTCCAGTGCCGTCAGGGCCTCTTCGTACGACTGGACCACGCCGCCGGGGCCCGGCTGGGCGCGGCCGATGGCGATCCGGCCGCCGTCCGTCGCCGTGTGCGCCTGCCGGGCGAAGTAGGTGAGGATCTCGTCCTCGTCGCCGGGCGCGATGCACAGCAGCCGGCCGTGCTTGGTGGTGAACAGGATGCTGCGGGTGTCGAAGCGGCCGAGTACGGCGGCCTCGACCGCGCGGGCCACGCCGCCGCCCTCGACGTACGCCGTCGGGCCCTCGGCCACGGCCACCGCGTGCGCCCGGGACAGACGCAGGCCGAAGCGTTCGGCGCGCTCGGCCAGGCGGCCCAGGCCGCCGCGGCCGTACAGCAGGTCGTCGATGAACTCCCGGCGGGCCGCCTCCTCGCGGCGCACGGTGAGCCGCTGGGCGCGCTCGTACCCCTCGGCGAACGCGTCCACCGCCTGCTCCACGGCGGCCAGGGCGGCCAGCGTGCTCTCGGCCGAGCCGGGGCCGACCGGCCAGGCGGCGCGGGCGGCGGCGAGGTGGGCGACGGCCAGGGCGCGCAGTCCGTGTCCGGCGTCGGCGGCCTGCTCGCCCAGGGTGCGGCGGGCCTTGAGCTCCTCCCGGGTCAGCCGGCGTCCGGTGGCCGCGACCTCGGCGAGCGTGTCGGCGAAACCGTCCAGATAGTGCTCGTAATGCCCGGATATGTCATGCCGGTCCCGCACGCCGTCCGCCCCCGTCCCCCGTGATCTTGACGCGCCGGTGACGCTTTCTTGGCGCAGGTCCGGCACGAAGACCCTAGTGAACACTGCCGGAAACCGGCAATGCGCCGGCTCGCGCCCCCACGCACCATTGTCGGCGGGGAGCACTACGGGGGGTTTCCGGTGCCGGACACCGGCAGGTCTGCTGATGTCCGGCACCGGGAGCTGTGACTGCCAAGGGCTCCGATCTGTCGTCTGAGGCAAGGACGTATGCCATGGAAGCCCTCGGTGTGCTCGCCGCCGTCTGTCTCGTCGTCGTGGTGCTCGCGGTGTTCGGGTTCTCGCGGCTGTACCGCAAGGTCGACCAGAGCCAGGCCCTGATCGTGTCGAAGACGCGCCGGGTGGACGTGTCCTTCACCGGCCAGGTCGTGCTGCCGATCCTGCACAAGGCCGAGGTCATGGACATCTCGGTGAAGACGATCGAGATCAGCCGCGCCGGCCGGGACGGGCTGATCTGCCGGGACAACATCCGTGCCGACATCCGGATCCTGTTCTTCGTGAAGGTCAACAAGACCGTCGAGGACGTCATCAAGGTCGCCCAGACCGTCGGCACCGAACGCGCCAGCCACCAGGACACCCTCCAGGAGCTGTTCCACGCGAAGTTCTCCGAGGCGCTGAAGACCGTCGGCAAGCAGCTGGACTTCACCGACCTCTACACCAAGCGCGAGGAACTGCGGTACCACGTCATCGAGTTGATCGGCATCGACCTCAACGGCTACCACCTGGAAGACGCCGCGATCGACTACCTGGAGCAGACCCCGCTCACCCAGCTCGACCCCGCCAACGTCCTCGACGCCCAGGGCATCCGCAAGATCACCGAACTGACGGCGGTCGAGCACGTGCGCACCAACGAGGCCCAGCGCACCGAGCAGAAGGAGATCACCCGGCAGAACGTCGACGCGCGCGAGGCCATCCTGGAGCTGGAGCGCCGGCAGGCGGACGCCGAGATCAAGCAGAAGCGGGAGATCGAGACGTCCCGCGCCCGCGAGGAGGCCGAGACCGCCCGCGTGGTGGAGGAGGAGCGGCTGCGCGCCCAGGGCGCCTTCCTGCGCACCGAGGAACAGCTCGGCGTGCAGCGCGAGAACCAGGCCCGGGAGATCGCCGTCGCCGCGAAGAACCGCGAGCGGGTCATCGCGGTCGAGAACGAGCGCATCGAGAAGGACCGGCTGCTGGAGGTCATCGCCCGCGAGCGGGAGACCCAGCTGACGAAGATCTCCGCCGAGAAGGAGGTCGAGGCGGAAAAGCGGGAGATCGCCGAGGTCATCCGGGAGCGGGTCGCGGTGGACCGTACGGTCGCCGAGCAGGAGGAGTCCATCAAGAAGCTCCGCGTGGTCGAGGAGGCCGAACGCGAGCGGCAGGCCCTCGTCATCGCCGCCGAGGCGGAGGCGCAGGAGAGGCTGGTCAAGGACATCAAGGCGGCGGAGGCGGCGGAGCAGGCGGCCACGCACCGCGCCGGTGAGGAACTGACCCTGGCCGAGGCCCGGTTGAAGACCGCCGACCTCGACGCCCGCGCCAAGCTGCGGCTCGCCGAGGGCGTCCAGGCGGAGGCCGCCGCCGAGGGGCTGGCCGCCGTCCAGGTGCGCGACAAGGAGGCCGAGGTCACCGTCAAGGCCGGCCGCGCGGAGGCCGAGGCCACCGAGGCCCGGCTGCGCGCCGAGGCCGAGGGCACCCAGGCCAGGGCGCTCGCCGAGGCCGAGGGCGCCCGGGCGAAGGGGCTCGCGGAGGCCGAGGCGGCGCGGGCCGCGGCGGAGGCCACCTCGGCCCGGCTGAAGGCCGAGGCGGAGGGCGCGCGGGCCAGGGGGCTCGCGGAGGCCCAGGGCGCGCAGGCGGCGGCGCAGGCCACCGAGGCACGGCTGCGGGCCGAGGCCGAGGGCGTGCGGGCCAAGGGCCTGGCCGAGGCGGAGGGCGCCAAGGCGAGGGCGCTCGCGGAGGCCGCCGCCATCGCCGAGAAGCTGAAGGCAGAGGCGGAGGGCCTGACCCAGAAGGCCGCCGCGATGGCCGCGCTGGACGACGCGTCGCGCGGGCACGAGGAGTACCGGCTGCGGATCCAGGCGGAGAAGGAGATCCGGCTGGCCGGCCTGGAGACCCAGCGCCACGTCGCCGAGGCGCAGGCGAGCGTCCTCGCGACCGGGCTGGAGAACGCCGACATCGACATCGTCGGCGGGGACTCCGTCTTCTTCGACCGGCTCGTCTCCTCGGTCGCGCTCGGCAAGGGCGTGGACGGCTTCGTGGACAACTCCCGTACGGCACAGGCCCTGGCGGGCCCCTGGCTGGACGGCTCCGCCAGCTTCACGGACGACCTGAGCCGGATCCTGGGCTCCGTGGGCACGGCGGACGTGCAGAACCTGACGGTGTCAGCGTTGCTGGTGAAGCTGATGAACGGGGGCGGCCCGCAGGCTGCCGACTTCCAGAAGCTCCTCGACAGGGCCGGCGAACTCGGCCTCGCGGAAACTCCGTTGGCGGCGCTGAACGGAAAGAGCGCGCTGAACTGAGGCTGGGCGGGGGTTGCGGCGCCTTCGAAGCCGGCGGTGCTGCAACCCCCCAGGGGCGCGGGGCCGTACCGATATGCGGCTCCGCCGCGTGGGCGCGACCGGCCCACCATGACCCGCACCCGGCACGCGGCCCGCAGCCCCGAGCTCGCAGCCGCACGGCCCCCGAAGGGAAACATCCGCCATGGCAACCGACGCCACCGTCGACGCCGGCACCTACGAACTCCTCCGCGACCGCCTCACCGCCCACGCCGCCGAGCTGGCCCGCAGGGCAGAGACGCTGAACACCCGCCGAGCCGGCGAGTTCGGCTCGGCCCGGGTCGAGCTGGCGACCACCGCCCGCCTCGGCACCGGCCACCCGTGCCTGCCGAGCGACATCGTGGCCGTCGGCGACGTCCTCCTCTTCGGCGGCACCGGGCGGACGGCCGACGGCACCGAGGCGTCCGTCGCCGACGTCCTCGGGCTGTACGACCGCGGCGGCGCGCGCCTGCCGCAGGACGCCGTGCCCGGACTGCTCGACGATCCGGCGTTCGTACGGGAGTTCACCGCCCTGCACCGCTACTACCGCGAGGCCCGCCTGCTGCGGCTGCGCCGGGTCGACGGGCGGCTCCTCGCGGTGTTCCGCACCGGCGAGAAGGCCGACGACGTGCGCGTCCTGCGCTGGAGCGTCGCCGACGACGGCCGGACGGCGTTCCTGGACGCGCGCGGCGACCGCGACGACGTCTTCCCGCCCGGCCAGGACGTCACCTGGACGCAGACCAGCCGCGAGGACCACGTCCTCGGCCGCGACCCCTACGTGGCCGTCCCCGGCGGCCTCGGGGTCACGACCGTCGGCGGCGCCCTCGTCGTGCGCACCCCGGACGGAGAAACGCTGCACACCGAGCCGGTGCGCGAGCCGCTCCAGTCCCTCGCCGACGCGGCCGTCGCGCACGCCCAGGCCGGCCCGCTGGTGCTGCTGCGCGTGCGGCCGTACAAGGAGGACACCGACCGCCACCTGGTCTTCGACACCCTGACCCGCACGGTGGTCCGGCTCGACGGCATCGGGCAGGCCTGCCGCCGGCTCCCCGAGGAGCAGGGCATCGTCTTCCCGGGCGGCTACTGCCTGGCCGGCGGCGGTCACAAGACGTACGAACTCGACGTACAGGGGCTGGAGTTCGAGCGCGAGGTGCGCGCGCCGAACGGCGAGGACGTGCTGTACGCGTTCCGCGACCGGGCCGGTGGCCGCACGCTGCTGCTGCCGTACAACACCCTGCGCAAGGAGGTGGAGACGCCGCTGCCGTGCCGGGGCTGGGCGCTGTTCGCCGACGGCGCGCTCGCCGTGCTGCGCGCCGGCGCCGACGAGCCCGCGCACACCCACCCCCTGCAGTGGTGGACCTCGCCGTACGTCTCCGACACCCACGCCGCCGCCCTGCGCACCGGCACCGGGCCGCTCGCCCGCGTCGGCAACGCCGACCTCGTGCGCGGGCTCGCCGACTGCCTGTCGGTGGCCCGGCTGGTGGCGGACGGGATCGGGACCGGCGCGGGTTACCGGGCGCTGGCCGCCGCCTGCGTGCGCGCCGCCGACACCCACCACTGGCTCACCGATCCCGAACTCGGCGATCTGGCCGCTCCGTTGGCAGAGGTACGGGACACCGCCGAGCAGGTGCTGGCCGAGTTCGAGACCGTCCAGGAGCTGACCCGGCAGGCCGCGGAGGCGCTGGACGAGGCCGCCGAGCGGATCGCCGCCGTCGTGCGCCGGCTGCGCGGCGAGGCCCCGCGCGAGGCCGCCGCCTGGGTGCGCGGACTGACCGAACTGCGCCACGCGCACGGCCACCTGCTCACCCGGCGCGAGCTGCGGTACGTCGACGCCGACCGGCTGGCGGAGCTGGCGTCCGCCGCCGAGGACGACCTCGCCGCGTTCGGCCGGCGCGCGGTGTCGTTCCTGGCCCGCGAGGACGCCTTCACCGGGCAGCGGGAGGAGGTCGAGCGGCTCGTCGCCGACGCGGCGGCCGCCCCGACCGTCGCCGCGGCCGCGCCCGTCGCCGCCCGCCTCGACGACCTCGCCGACGGGCTGCGCACGGTCACCGAGGTCGTCACCGGCCTCGACATCGCCGACGCCACCGTCCGCACCGCCGTGCTGGAGCGGATCGCCGACGTGCTGGGCGGCGTCAACCGGGCCCGGGCCACCCTCGACGGCCGCCGCCGCGCCCTCCAGGACAGCGAGGGGCGCGCCGAGTTCGCCGCCGAGACCGCCCTGCTCGCCCAGGCCGTCACCGCGGCGCTCGGCGCCTGCGCAACCCCGGAGGCATGCGACGACCAACTCACCTCCGTACTCGGCCGGTTGGAGGACCTGGACGGCCGGTTCGCCGAGTTCGACGACTTCCTCGCCGAACTCGCCGACCGGCGCGCCGAGGTCTACGAGGCCTTCGCCGCGCGCAAGCAGTCACTCGCCGACGCCCGCGCCCGCCGCGCCGAACAGCTCGCCGTCTCGGCCGGGCGCATGCTGGAGACGATCGCCCGCCGCGCGGCCACCCTGGCCGACACGGAGGCGGTCACCACCTACTTCGCCTCCGACCCGCTGGTCGGCAAGGTCCGCCGCACCGCCGGCGAGCTGCGCGGCCTCGGCGACAGCGTGCGCGCCGAGGAGCTGGACGGGCGCCTGAAGTCCGCCCGCCAGGAGGCGGCCCGCGCCCTGCGCGACCGCACCGACCTGTACGCGGACGACGGCCGCACCCTGCTGCTCGGCAGCCACCGCTTCGCCGTCAACACCCAGCCGCTCGACCTCACCCTCGTCCCGCACGGCGATGCCCTCGCCTTCGCGGTGACCGGCACGGACTACCGCGCCCCGGTCACCGACCCCGACTTCGCGGCGTACCGCCCCTGCTGGGAGCGCCAGTTGCCCTCCGAGTCACCGGAGGTGTACCGCGCCGAGTACCTGGCCGCCCGCCTGCTCGCCGAGCACGGCCCGGCCGCCCTCGCCGCCGCCGACGACCTGCCGGACCTGGTGCGCCGGGCGGCGCAGGAGGCGTACGACGAGGGGTACGAGCGCGGTGTCCACGACCACGACGCGACAGTCCTGCTGCGTGTCCTCCTGCCCCTGCACGAGGGCGCCGGGACCCTGCGCCACGAGCCCGCCGCCCGGGCCGCCGCCCAGCTGTTCTGGGCGCACGGCACGACGGACGGGGCCCGCACGGCCTGGACCCGGCGGGCGGTGTCGCTGGCCCGCGCCCGGGACACCTTCGGCGCCGTACCGGCCGTCGGCGAGCTGGAGCGGGAGCTGGCGGCGGCGATCGGGGAGTGGGACTCCTCGGCGCCGGGCGGCCCGGCCGCCGCGTACCTCTTCGAGGAGCTGACCTGTGGCCCCGAGGGCTTCGTGCTCGGGGTCGCGGCCCGCACCCTGCTCGAGAAGTTCCGCCACACGGACGGGAGTTACCGTGCCGATCTCGAAGGGTTGACGGATCTCGCCGCCCGTCGGCAGGTGGTCGCGGCGTGGCTCGGCGCGTACGCCGCCGCGACCGGCGCCGGGACCGGCCCCGGCGAACTGGCGGAAGCGGTCGCCGCCGAGCTGTGCCCCGCCCTGTCCCGCTACGACGGCGACGCCCCGCTCACGGCCACGGCGGAGGGGCTGCTCGGCGCGCACCCGCGCGTGATCGCCGGCCGACTGACCGTGCGTGTGGACGAGTTCCTGTCCCGCACGTCCCGTTTCACGGCCACGGAGGTCCCCGCCTTCCGTGCCTACCAGCGCCGCCGTACGGCCCTGGTGGCGGCCGAACGCGACCGGCTCCGCCTGGACGACCACCGCCCCCGCGTGATGTCGGCGTTCGTCCGCAACCGCCTGGTCGACAAGGTGTACCTGCCCCTGATCGGCGACAGCCTGGCGCGCCAGCTCGGCACCACCGGCGAGACGAAGCGCACCGACACCGGCGGCCTGCTCCTCCTCGTCTCCCCGCCCGGCTACGGCAAGACGACGCTCATGGAGTACGTCGCCGACCGGCTCGGGCTGATGCTGGTCAAGGTCAGCGGCCCGGCGCTCGGCCACGCCGTCACCTCGCTCGACCCGGCCGACGCCCCGAACGCGACGGCCCGGCACGAGATCGAGAAGATCAATTTCGCTCTGTCGGCGGGCAACAACACCTTGCTCTACCTGGACGACATCCAGCACACCTCGCCCGAACTGCTCCAGACGTTCATCCCGCTGTGCGACGCCACGCGCCGGGTCGACGGCGTGCGGGACGGCGAGCCGCGCACCTACGACCTGCGCGGCAAGCGGTTCGCGGTGTGCATGGCCGGCAACCCGTACACCGAGTCCGGCGAGCGCTTCCGCATCCCCGACATGCTCGCCAACCGGGCCGACGTGTGGAACCTCGGCGACGTCCTCACCGGCAAGGAGGACGTCTTCGCGCTCAGCTTCCTGGAGAACGCCCTCACCGCCAACCCGGTCCTCGCCCCGCTCGCCGCCCGCGACCGGGCCGACCTGGACCAGCTGGTCCGGCTGGCGTCCGGCGACCCGACGGCGCGCGCCGACCGTCTCACGCACCCTCTCCCCGCGTCCGAACTCGACCGCGTCGTACGGCTGTTGCGGCACGCTCTCACCGTCCGCGAGACGGTCCTGGCCGTGAACGCCGCCTACATCGCCTCCGCCGCCCAGTCCGAGGCCGCCCGCACGGAACCCCCGTTCCGCCTCCAGGGCTCCTACCGCGACATGAACAAGATCGCCCAGCGGCTGCGCCCGGTCATGAACGACGCCGAGCGCGAGGCCGTCGTCCACGACCACTACACCGCCGAGGCCCAGACCCTCACCACGGGCGCCGAGGCCAACCTCCTGAAACTTGCCGAACTGCGCGACGAGTTGAGCGAGGTCCAGTCCGCCCGCTGGGCCGAGGTGAAATCGGCGTATGCGCGGGCCCGCACACTCGGCGGCCCCGAGGACGACCCCCTGACCCGCGCGGTCGCCGCCCTCGGCCTGCTCGCGGACCGGGTGGCGGCGGTGGAGTCGGCGATCAGGGGGGAGCGGTGAGGGGACTTCCCCGCCGGTGACAGGCACAGCGGCAGCGGTGCACCAACAGCAGACCCGTGCTGTGGGGCAGGGGGACGTCCGTGGTCTGACGGCACCGGGCGTGCAGGTCCTGGTACCCGTGGCGTGTGGCGAGCGCGCATTCGGCCGACCGCGCCGTTCCGTCCACCGTCCTGGTGGCGCCGGTCACCGCTCACCCCCTGCGGGACGGGCAGCGGGCAGCAGGACGAGCACGTCCGGCAGGGGCGGGAAGTGTGCGGAACAGGTGGGGCAGGCATACACGTTGAAGCCCGGCCCGGTGCTGGAGTGCACCTCGGACACCACGACCGGGGCGTCGGTGAGCGCGTTGCAGCGGACGCACATCCGCACCGGCCGCGGCGCTTCCGGCTCGGCCTCAGTCCGCTTGGACGCGGCGTTCATCAGGCCAACCTTTCCGCACCGACGAGGTGCCGGTCGAGGTCGACCCCGAAGTCGGAGGCCAGGACCAGGGCAACACGGCGCCGGTACTGCTGCGAGCGCTCCCGCTCCCGCTCGGCGGCGAGGAGGTACGGGCGGACCGGGGCGGTGGATTCTCCGGGGAGGGGTGCGTGCAGTCCGTAGGGGGAGCGGCGGGCTGGAGTGGTCGCATCACGGCGTGACGCTGTCGGGGGATGCGGTGGCGTGAGGCGATATCGCGCAGCTCGGCGGCGAGCCTTTCGGGGCCGAGTTGCATCAGAGGGTGGGCGGCGCTGAGGCTGCGGGATTGCTGCCACAGTCCCCCAGCCGGCGCCTGGTACGGGATGACGTCGATGCCCTGGTCGGTGAAGGGGAGCGGGTCGAGATACGTCATCCCGCCGGTCCCGCATAGATATGCGCGGGCACCGGTGACGGTGGCCAGGTCGGCGAGACGTTGGGATCGGCCCGGCCGCGCGGGCAGGTGGCTGCTGGTGAGGACCTGGCCCCGCCAGTCGAGCAGGTCGAGCAGGACGCGGGTGGAGGTCTCGGTGACGACCGCGGTCCTGCCGGTGGTGAAGGCGTCCAGCACCAGGCCCAGGGCCTGGGCGAGTGCGGGCCAGTGAGGGCTGTCACCGAAGTGCTGTCGCAGCATCCCTGCGGTCCTGCGGCGGGCCGGCCCGGGTTCGTTGATGACAGCGTCCCGGATGAGCGTGGACCGTCTCTGGGGCAGGCGGGTGGGGATGGTGAGCCACTGCTGCCGGGCCGGGTCATCGAGGTCGGCGAGGCGGGCTCGGTGCTGGTAGTCGCGGCGGGTGAACTGCACGTCGTCCAGGACGATCCAGTAGTCCGCCGCGAACAGCTTGGCCAGCGTGGTCAGCCGGGGCAGGAAGTTCGGCTGGTGAATCGCGCAGAGCCCGCCCGGCTCGGGCAGGTCAAGAGACGATGAGGCGGCTGGTGAAGCCGTCGCGGATGAGGGACTCGTACGCGGCATGTACGTCCTCCGGGACCTCCTGCTCGATGGCGAACCCGAGCTTCGGATACTCGATCACCCGCTGGAGGTCGCCGACGAGCATGTCCAGGACGAGCTTCTCGTCACCGATGGACTTCAGGTAGTCGTCGAACTCCAGCGGTTCCGACGCGCAGAGGACCTCGACGTCGGGCCACAGCTTGCGGGCGGTCGCGAACGATCGCCTTTCCATATAGGGCTTGGAAACCAGCAGCACCGTGGTCGGGTGGATACCGGCGGCGGCGAGCACCTCGCGGGCGAGGGTGACGTTCTGCCCGGTGTTCGTCGCGTTGGGCTCCAGCAGGATCGCCTGGGCGGGGACGCCGAGGTCGATGGCGTGCTCGCGGAAGTGGACGGCCTCCCCACGCGGAAAGACCTTGGCGGTGGTGGGGCTGTTGCCGCCAGTGAACACCAGGGTTGGGAAGAGTCCGGAGCGGTACAGCTCGGCGGAGTGGGCCGCGACGCCGAGGTCGTGGCTGCCCAGACCGATTGCCACATGGACGGGCCGCAGCTCGTGCTGCATCTGGTGGTAGTCCCAGATCAGCTTGGCCTGGCGCCACTGGTCCTCGGTGATTGCCTGCTGGTCAGTGCTCACGCGTGTTCTCCCTGGTCACCGTTGCCGGGGCCCGGTCGGCCCCTCGCTCATGGCCTTGATGCCCTCGATACTGCGCAGTTGGTGCACGAGTCCGTACTGCGCGGCCGCCTGGGCAGCCTGGCCGAGGACGAGGAGTCCATCATCCCGGGTCGCCGCATCGGAGAGCAGGATGTGGCCATGAGCGGTGTCCAGTCGCACGCGTTGCATCGGTGAGTCGGTGGTCCCGCTGCTGCGGGCGATGTCGATGAAGTGCAGGGCCTGGGTGAGATCGCCGGTGCCGCGGCGGGCAAGGGCGAGTTTCTGGTGGGCAACCGACCAGTCGTCGGGTTCGGTGAGGTCTTCGAAGTCGCGGGTCGCAGCCGTCATGACGCGGGTCGCGTAGTCGTGCTGGCCGTCCTTGCTCAGAGCAGTCCCCACCCACAGGCGGGCACGGGCGCGGTCGCGGCGGGAGAGCCGGTCGTCGACGGTGAGGGACTCGTAGTTGCGTGCGGCGATCTCCAGCTTGCCGGACATCTCCGTGACCACCGTGAGGGACAGGTCGAGCTGGGCGACGCGGCGGGGGATGTCGAGCTGGTTGAAGACCGCTCGGGCGCTGGCATAGGAGTGCTGAGCGGAGAGAGGGCCGAGGACGACGCCCTGGTCGCGCTTGAGGTCGCCGAGCAGGGCAGTGGAGCGGGCGAAGAGATACAGGCCCTTCTCGTCCAGCTCGGGGGCCTTGAAGCGGCCCAGCCACCGTGTCAGGAGGCTGTCGGCGAAGGCGAAGTTCTGTCGGGACAGGGCGACCAGGACCCGGTCCAGGTCATCCGCCCAGGACTCGTACTCCCAGGCCCTGGGGCCGGAGGCGGCGACACGCCGTCGGCCGGCGTTCTGCACCGGGCTGGTCATCTCGGACAGCAGCGTTTCGAACCGCAGGTGGACGGAGGCGTCCGCGCGGCCGAGGGCGGTGTCGAGGATGGCCTGGGTGTCGGGTCTGGGCTCGGTGTCGGCGAGCTTGCTCTCCCATTTGGAGACAGTCGCAATCGCCAGGCCGAGCTGCTGGGCGAAGGCCCGCACGCTCAGTCGCAGGGCGAGCCGCAGGGCCTTGGCCTCCAGGCCGGTCCAGTGGTGCACGGTCGCCACGCGTCGCTCCCTTCCACCGGTCATCGAAGCAGACGCGTGCAGTCGGCGTGACGGAAGTGGAACGGAAGTAGAACAGCCGGTGATTGGCCGGGAGTTGGCCGGACGCCAGGCTCAGAGCGTCACCACCTGTCGAGCCTTTCGGACGGTCCTGAGCATGGAACCCCTCACGGAGCATCGCCCGGTCAGCGGCCCACTCGTTTACGGTTTTCTACGGTTGGTACGGGTCTCCCAAGCGCGGCAGGGCGCGCTGGTGGCCTCGCTCGTCGAGTACTGCCGCAGCCACGAACTGCAGTTGTCCGGCGTCTTCACCGACCGCGGCGCGTCCGCGGGCCCGGCTTCGGCGGCGTTCACCGGGCTGCTGGACGTGCTCGCGCTGCCGGACGTCTATGGCGTCGTCGCCCCGGCCATGTCGCACCTGGGGCCGAAGGCCATAGCTGCTGAACGCGGGCAGCGTATCGAGGCGGCCGGCTCGCGACTGCTGCTGGTCCGCAAGCCCCGTACGGCCCACCACTCCGTCTCCCGCAGCGGTCCCGTCCGCCGCCGCCACCCCGGCACCACCCGCAGTCCTGGACGCCGAGGCATGAGGACCATGATGACCAAGACGACCCAGCGGTTCTTCGACGCGCGGCCCGAGTCGGTCGGCCAGGCACGGTTTTTCGCCGCCGGAGTCCTGGCCGACTGGGGCCTTCCGGACCGAGCCGAGGACGTCAGGCTCTGCGTCTCCGAGCTCGCCACCAACGCCCTGGTCCACGGCACCGCCCCGGGACACGGCTTCCTGGTCAAGCTCGACGCCGACGAGGAAGTCGTACGCCTGGAAGTGCACGACAGCCGCCGCCAGCACCCCGAAGCCCGGCAGGCCGCCGGCACGGACACCTCCGGACGCGGGCTGATCCTGGTGAACGCGCTCGCCGACGGCTGGGGAGTCGAGGAGCGAACTCCGTTCGGGAAGATCGTCTGGTCCTGCTTCAAGGCCACGGGAGGCACGACAACATGAGCGTCCTGCTCACTCCGCCCGGTCCTGAGCTGCGGCTGCTTGGTGTCGCTCGCCGCCTGGACCTGGCCCGGCACCCGCCCGGACGGCCGCGAGATCGCGCACATCTTGATCGCCCACACCCCGGCCCTGACTGGCTCGGGCACCGCCGAGACGGCCGAGACCCGGATGCGACGGCTGTCCGCCAACCTCGGTGACCTGGCCGGCGCCCGGGAGGTCGTCCCGGAGCTGGAGCGATGCCTGCAGATCGTCGGGGGCCAAGTGCTGGTGCACTTCCCCGGCGCCTCCGGCGGCTGCGGCTGCCCACCTGCCGGTCCTGGACCGAGCTGGTTGCTCGCAACAGCGAGGCAATCCTCCTGCTCGGGCTGGACCCACTGCCACAGTCCGCCGACGCCGCCCGCCTCGACGCATACCTGGATGCCGCGCTCGCAGCCGACCGGCTGCTGTTCGGACGCGGCCGCACCCGCTGAACCCAGATCTCCTCGCACGGCCCCCGGACGGAACGGATGAGAGGGAACTGCCATGGAAACCTTCGAACGCGCCCGGCTGGACGCCTACTTCGCTCGGATCGCCACCCAGTTCGCCCCCGATGAGCGGACGGCGTCGTTACTGATCACGCACCTGCTGGCCGAGCGTCCCGCGTTCGTCCGCGCGGTCGCCGCGATGACCCGGCTCACCGCGGTGCTGCCCAAGCCGAAGTCCGTCCACCCGGCCGCGAAGCGCGAGGTCGAGCAGACGCACATGGTTGACACCCTCACCCGTGAGATGTTCGCCCAGGCCGACGACGCTCTGGACTACCTCGAATCCCGGGCCGCCGACCAGACGGTCACCCTGCTGGACGTCGGCGGCTACTTCGCCCCCAGCCTCGCCGACGTCTACAGCCGCTTTACCGGACGGATCGCCGGGGTGATCGAGGACACCGAGAACGGACACCGCCGCTACGAGGACCTCGACAAACTGCCCTCCCCTATCATCTCCGTCGCCCGCTCGCCGCTGAAGGACCCCGAGGACTTCCTCGTCGGCCAGTCCGTCGTCTTCTCCACCGAGGCCGTCATGCGCGACCGCGGCGACATCCTCCACGGGCGCCCCGCCCTGGTGATCGGCTTCGGTAAACTCGGCTCCTCGATCGCCCGCCTCCTGCACGCCAAGGGCGTCCAGGTCACCGTCTTCGACATCGACCCCGTCCGCCGCACCCAGGCCCTCTCCCAGGGCTTCACCGTCGCCCGCGACCGTGAAGCCGCCCTGACCGGGGCCGGGCTGGTGCTCTGTGCGACCGGCGCCGTCTCCCTGCGCGGCGAGGACTTCTCCCACCTGCGCAACGGCGCCTACGTCGCCACCGTCACTTCCAGCGAGGACGAACTCGACCTTGCCGGACTCCCCGACGTCTACACCCGCACCCAGGTCGGCGATCACGTCACCCGCTACCAGACCACCGGCCACTACTTCTATCTGGCGAACGGCGGCAACGCCGTCAACTTCATCCACGGCGCCAGCGTTGGGCCGTTCATCTTCCTGGTCCAGGCCGAGATCCTCGCCGCGATCAGGATGCTCACCCGTGGAGACCTCGCCCCCGGCATCCATGAGGTCCCCGCACCCGACCGCGAAGCCATCGCGGCAACCTGGCTCTCCTACTTCAACAGGTGATCACCATGCCCATCACAGCCGACCACATCCGCAGCACCATCGCCGTCTACCTCAACGAACACCCTGAAGACAAGCGCGAACTCGATGTCCTCCTGGGCCTCTTGGACGACGGCGACGACCTCGCCAGCCGCAAGACCCTGCCCGTCCACGTCACCGCAGGCGCCATCCTCGTCGGCCCCGACGGTCGCATCCTGCACATTCTCCATAACGCGACCCAGAAGTGGTTGTTGCCCGGGGGACACCTGGAGCCCTCCGACAACACGCTCCTGCAGGCCGCCGGCCGCGAACTCGCCGAGGAGACCGGCATTCCGCCCCACGTCGTCACCCCGCACGGTGAGATCCCGCTCCACATCGACACCCACCCCATCGACGCCAACCCCGCCAAGGACGAGTCCGCCCACCAGCACTTCGACTTCCGGTTCCTCTTCCGCACCACCGCCGACATCGGCGAGCTACAGACTGAAGAAGTCTCCGACGCTGCCTGGCAAACGGTCGGCGCCCTCCACGACGAGATGTTGAGGCAACGCGTCACTCAAGCACTGAGCTGACCCCAAGACCGGCCGCCCCTGCGCCTGCGACCCCCGACGCGCGCGGGGGCGGCCTCCTCTCTCGACGGATGGCATCGGTAGTCGGCCGAAGAGCCGTGCTACGTTCCGATGGTCCCGGCTCGCACCCCGCAGGACGAGGATCTTCGTGACCTACATGCCGCCGCTCGACCCGGAGAGCATCGCCGATCACTCCCATCGGACTGCCGTGATCGCCTCGGCCGTCGCGGCCATGGAGGGTGCCGACCCGCAGCGCGCCGCGTTTCTCGCGCTTTTCCACGACAGTCAGGTCACTGGGGACCAGACGGCGGCGCTGCCAGGGCCACTGGCCGATGTCGTGGGCAGCGCCGTGGCCGAGTACGAGGCGCGGGATTCGGCGGAATCCGTGTGTGCCCGGGACGCGGACAAGCTGGAATGTCTCCTGCAGGCCGTCGAATACCGTGAGCAGGGCAACCGGCACACGCAAGCGTGGGTCGACACCTCCCTCGCCTCGTTGAAGACGGCTTCTGCCAAGCGGCTCGCCGAAGAGGCCTTGCGGCGCGGTCCGTTGGCGTGGATGCACCGCGCTCGCGAGGAGAAGCCGGAACTCTGATCGCCGCTGTGACACGGCAGCCAGCGCTCTGTTCAGCAACCGTCGTCCGGGACGAGCGGGACGAAGCGCAGGCGGGTGTGGTCGGCGGCGGTGGAGGCCGTGTCGTAGTCGACGTGGGCGACCTCGTACCAGACGTCGTCGCGCTTGCGGTCGCCGTTGACGTCGTCGAGGCGGACGCACCAGCGCTCGGGGCGGATCTGGCGCCGGTAGGTCTCGGTGCCCTGCCGCACGGTGTGGCAGTCCTGGTGGCGATCGGTGGTGTACCAGGTGCGGGTGCGGCGCCTGCTGCCCGTGCCGGAGCGGGCGGAGTGGCGGACCCGGTGGGTCCGCGTGGTGCAGGACCTGACCAGGTGGGGCCGGGTGGCCCGGGTGGTCTGCCGGGTGACGTGGCGGACGGTGTCCCGCAGGCCCGTGACCGGCACCGGGGTCGGTGCGGCGCCTGTCCCGGCCGCCTGCCCGGTGCCCGTGTGGCCGCCGCCGCACGCGGTGAGGGCGGCCAGCAGCAGTGCCGTACCGGCGATGGTTATGCGCTTGATCAGCATGTTCTCTCTCCCCCGGTCGTCGGACGCGCAGCGCAGCCGATCACCGGGAGGGCCGGTGCGGGGTCAGGATCCGCCCAGGCAGATCACGACCAGGCAGAGCTGGCCGGAGGACGAGGAAGAGGAGGAGGACGAAGAGGAGGAAGAGGAGCCTGAGGAGTTCGAGGGGGTGCTCGGGGCGGTGCTCGTGCCGGGGGCCGGGGTCGACGTCGAGACCGGTGAACTCCCTGTTCCTGTCGAGGAGTTGGTAGAGGTTCCGGTGCTCTGGGCCGACGTGCCCGTCGGGCGGGGCGTCGTGGGGACGCTGTCCGGGCGGATCGCCGATCGCGCCGTGTGGGGCGCGGAGGTGTGGGACTGCTGCTGGGGTACGTAGCCGTACCCGGCCGGGGTCCGGGCCGTGGACCCGGTGGACGTACCGGAGGTGGTGGGTGCCGCGTGGCGTGCGGTGGACGGGGGCGGTGTCGAGGACTCCGGCGGGGTGGGCGAGGCGGGTCGTTCCTGGCCGAGGCCCATGCTGCGGTTGTCCGGTGCGGTGGCCGCCTGGGCGCGGTCGCCGGAGCCGCGGTCCATCGAGGAGAAGGCCAGACCGCCCCCGACGAGTGCCACGGCGGTCGCCACCACGGCCCGGCGCTGGCTCTTCTTCCAGCGGGCCAGCTGCCGCCGCCGGGCCGCCCGTCCCTGCGGGGCCCGGGGTGCGTCCGTGACGTCGGCCGCACCCGCCGTGGCCTCGATGCCGTACTCCGCCGGGTCGGCGGCCGGCACGCCGTCGTACCAGGGGGCGTCGTCGAGCGCCGGTGCCGGTGCCGTGGAGGGAATGTGTGGAGCGGCGGTGCCGGTGGAGTACCCGTCGGTGCCGGGCGGGGCGATGTCCGGGGCGTAGGCGCCGCACCCGGGACAGACCAGGGCGCCGTTGAGGTGCCGACGGCACGAGGAGCAGTAGTCCATTGCGGTCTTCCTGGGTTGACTGCGCCGTCGGTCACCGGGACCACGGCCTGGTCACGCTCGTACGGGGGATCGAGCGATCCCACACGCTAACGAGCCTTTCGGAACGCTGTGTGCAGCCGATGTGCCACTCCTGCGCAGATTCTTCGCCGATGGCATGTGTCACGGTCGGCCCGCCGCCGGCCCTCGGCACCCGGGTGAAACCCGTCGGCCGCCCCGGTCGGTGCGCCGTCCCGTGCCGCGACGGTGGGCATAGTGGCGGGCGGCTCCGCACCGGATCGGCAGGAGGAAACGCATGCTCGGCACAGACTTCCGCACCGGGTCACCCGTCTGGCTCGACCTCGGCAGTCCCGACCTCGACCGGACCGCCGCCTTCTACGGCGCCGTCTTCGGCTGGCAGTTCACCTCCGCCGGCCCCGACACCGGCGGTTACGGCTTCTTCCAGCAGGACGGCGCGACGGTGGCCGCCGCCGGCCGGCTCACCGAGGAGAGCGCGGACCCCGCCTGGGTGACGTACTTCCGGACCGACGGCATCCGGGCCACCGTCGACGCCGTGACCTCGGCGGGCGGTGCGGTGCGCGTCGAGCCCATCACCATGGGGGAGGCCTCCATGGCGCAGCTCACCGACCCCCAGGGCGCCGAGTTCGCCGTGATCCAGTCCGGTACGGGGCTGCAGCGGGCGTCGCAGGACAACACGCTGGTGTGGGTGGAACTGCACGTCCCCGACCCGGAGGCGGCCCTCGCCTTCTACCACCGGCTCTTCGGCTGGCGTGCGGCTCAGATGTCGGCGCCGGGCATGACGTACCGCGTGCTCAGCATCGCCGACGGGGACCAGCAGGAGGGCGCCTTCGGCGGCGTGGCCCCGCTCCAGGAGGGCCAGGAGGCGCGCTGGGTGCCGTACTTCGCGGTGCCCGACGCGGACGCGGCCGCCGAGGCCGTGCGGGACAACGGCGGCACCGTGCTGATGCCGCCGTCGGACATCCCCGACGTCGGCCGCGTGGCCTGGCTGACGGATCCGGCGGGCGCGGTCTTCGCCGTCCTGAAGCCGAACCCGCGGCAGGCCGCGCGGTAGGCCCTGTCGCCCCGCGCGCGAGGACGGGCCCGAGGGCTCACGGGACCTGTGTCCGACTGGGTCACTGCCCGGTCTCCCGGTGGGCGGCGGGCTCGACGCGGATGACGATCGACTTCGAGGCCGGGGTGTTGCTCGCGATGGCCGTGGCGTCCAGGGCGACCAGGACGTTGGTCTCGGGGTAGTAGGCGGCGGCGCAGCCGCGCGGGGTCGGGTAGCGGACGGCGCGGAAGCCGGGGGCGCGGCGCTCGCCGTCCGGGTTGACGCTGATCAGGTCGACCAAGTCGCCGTCGCGCAGGTGTAGTTGGGCCAGGTCGTCGGGGTTGAGGAAGACGACGCGGCGGCTGCCGGAGATACCGCGGTAGCGGTCGTCCAGGCCGTAGACGGTGGTGTTGAACTGGTCGTGCGAGCGCACCGTCGTCAGCAGCAGATGGCCGGGCGGGACGTCGGCCGCCGTCGGCGGGTTGACGGTGAAGCGGGCCTTGCCGGTGGCGGTGGGGAAGGTGCGGGAGTCGCGGGGCGCGCGGGGCAGCATGAAACCGCCGGGCTGCCGGACGCGCTGCTCGAAGGCGTGGAAGCCGGGGACGACGTGTTCGATGTGACGGCGGATGACGGCGTAGTCGTCGCGCATGGCCCGCCAGCCCAGGCCGTCGCCGAAGAGCGCGAGGCCGAGGCCGGCGACGATCGCGACCTCGCTGCGCAGGTACGGGGAGCCGGGCAGGAGCCGGCCGCGCGAGGCGTGCACCATCGCCATGGTGTCCTCGACGGTGACGAACTGTTCGCCGGACGTCTGCCGGTCGCGCTCGGTGCGGCCGAGGCAGGGCAGGAGCAGGGCCTCGGTGCCGGGGCAGAGGTGGGACCGGTTCAGCTTGGTCGCGATGTGCACGGTGAGGGCGCAGTCGGCCAGTGCGGCCTCGGTGACCTGTGTGTCGGGAGTGGCCGAGGCGAAGTTGCCGCCGAGGCCGACGAAGACGTCGACCTCGCCGTCGCGCATGGCTCTGATCGCGCCGACGGTGTCCAGGCCGTGGGCGCGGGGCGGGTCGAAGCCGAACTCGTCGCCGAGCCGGTCGAGGAACGCGTCCGGCATCCGCTCCCAGATGCCCATGGTGCGGTCGCCCTGGACGTTGCTGTGCCCGCGGATGGGGGCGGGTCCGGCGCCGGGGCGGCCGATGTTGCCGCGCAGCAGCAGGAAGTCGACGATCTCCCGGATGGTCGCCACGGCGTTGCGGTGCTGGGTCAGGCCCATCGCCCAGCAGACGATCACCCGGTCCGCGCCGAGCACCTCGGCCGCGCAGGCCTCGATGCGGGCGCGGGACAACCCGCTGAGCGCCTCGATCCGGGACCAGTCCAGGGCCCGCCAGGCGGCGACGGCGGCCTCGAAGCCCTCGCAGTACCGGTCGATGAAGTCGTGGTCGAGGACGGTGCCGGGGCGGGCGTCCTCCAGGTCGGTCAGGGCGCGGTTCAGCCCCGCGAACAGGGCGAGGTCGCCGTTGACGCGCACCGGGAGCCAGCGGTCGGCGAGCCGGGTGCCGGTGCCGAGCAGTCCGCGCGCGGTCTGCGGGTTGCGGAAGCGGCCGAAGCCGGCCTCGGGCAGCGGGTTGGCGGCGATGACGCGGGCGCCGCGCCGCTTGGCCGCCTCCAGCGCGGTGAGCATGCGGGGGTGGCAGGTGCCCGGGTTCTGGCCGACGACGATGATCAGGTCGGCGTGTTCGCTGATGTCGTCGTACGCGATCAGGCCCTTGCCGTCGCCGAGCGTCTCCTTCAGGGCCGCGCCGCTCGACTCGTGGCACATGTTGGAGCAGTCCGGCAGGTTGTTGGTGCCGAGGCGGCGCGCCAGCAGCTGGTAGAGGAAGGCCGCCTCGTTGCTCGTACGGCCGCTGGTGTAGAAGACGGCCCGGTTCGGATCGGGCAGCTCGCGGAGCCGGGCGGCGGTGAGCGCGAGGGCGTCGTCCCAGGTGATGGGGGTGTAGTGGGTGGCGCCGGGGGCGAGGTGCATCGGCTGGGCGAGCCGGCCCTGCGACTCCAGCCAGTGGCCGTCCCGCTCGCGCAGCGCGGTGACGGTGTGCGCGGCGAAGAAGGCGGCGTCGACCCGCTTGCGCGTCGCCTCCCAGGCGACGGCCTTGACGCCGTTCTCGCAGAACTCCGCCGTCCTGCGGTGCTCGGGGGCGGGTTCGCCCCAGGCGCAGCTCGGGCAGTCGAAGCCGTCGGCCTGGTTCACCGACAGCAGCGTCAGCAGGCCGCGCCTCGGCCCCATCTCCGTGAGCGCGTAGCGCGCGGACTCGGTGATGCTGGGGAGGCCGACGCTGGATCTCCCGGGACCCGGGACGTGGGTGCCACCGGGGTCGGCCGGTCGTCGCCGGGGCTGCTGCGCCATGACCGCCTTCTTCCTTCTCCCCCTCCTGGTGACGCTTCCCTCCCGGTGTAGCTCCCCTCCCTGTGAAGTGTGACACGCCTCACGTGTCGATCATGGTCGTCACGTATTGTCGTCCGGTGTTCGACGTTCCGTTGACTGCGGGTGAACGGCCGTGCGACGGTGAGGAGCATGGACCGCAGCCTGACACCGGATCATCTCGAGTCCTTCGACAAGGAGTTCGCCGCCCGGCCGGTGAACCGGCTGATGCAGAACGCCGTCACCCAGACGTCGGTGGACGACGTCGCCCTGGACCGGCGGATCCTGACCGGCATCGACCACTCCGTCTCCCACCACCTGGACGACTGGAAAGTCACCAACCAGAAGCAGAGCGGCCGCTGTTGGATGTTCGCCGGGCTCAATCTGCTGCGGGTCGGCGCCGCGCGGAAGCTGGGCGTGAAGGACTTCGAGTTCTCCCAGAACCACCTGCTCTGGTGGGACAAGTTCGAGCGGGCGAACCACTTCCTGGAGGCGGTCATCGAGACCTCGGACCGGGAGGTCGACGACCGTACGGTCGCGCATCTGCTGGAGGACCCGATCAGCGACGGCGGACAGTGGAACATGTTCGTGGCGCTGATCGCCAAGCACGGTCTGGTGCCGAAGTCGGCCATGCCGGAGACCCACAGCTCCTCCGCGACCCGGGCGATGAACCGGGCCCTGAAGACCCTGCTCCGCCAGGGCGCCCGTGATCTGCGCGGGCTGGCCGGCGAGGGGGCCGAGGCGCAGCGGGAGCACAAGCGGGAGGTGCTGGCCGCCGTCCACCGCGTGCTCGGCATCCACCTCGGCACGCCGCCGCAGCGGTTCCTGTGGCAGTGGGAGGACAAGGACAAGGCGTTCCACCGCGACGGCTGGCTCACCCCGGCCGAGTTCGCCGCCTCCTACGTGGAGCTTCCGCTGGAGGAGTACGTCTGCCTGGTGCACGACCCGCGTGCGTCGAGCCCGGTCGGCCGCACCTTCACCGTCGAGTACCTGGGCAATGTCGTGGACGGCCCGCCGGTGGTCTATCTCAACGTCGGGATGGAGCTGCTGAAGCGGCTGGCCATGGAGTCGATCACGGGCGGCGAGCCGGTGTGGTTCGGCTGCGACGTGACCAAGATGATGCGCTCGGACGCGGGCGTCTGGGACGCGGCCCTCTTCGACTACGCGGCGGTCTACGACGCCCCTTTCACCATGGACAAGGCCGACCGGCTGCTGCACCACGACACTCAGATGACCCACGCGATGCTGTTCACCGGCGTCGACGTGGTGGACGGCGCCCCGCGCCGCTGGCGGGTGGAGAACAGCTGGGGCGAGGAGAAGGCCGACCGGGGCTTTTGGACCATGAACGACTCGTGGTTCGACGAGCACGTCTTCGAGATCGCGGCCCGCCGCTCCGCCCTGCCCCCGCGGCTGGCCGCCGCCCTGGACGAACCCCCGATCGTGCTCCCCGCCTGGGACCCGATGGGCGCCCTGGCCGACTGAGGCCTCCCCGGCCGCCCGAGATGCCCCGGGGGCCTGAGGATCCCGGGGGCCTGAGGTTCGTGGCCCCGGACGTCAGGCGGCGAAGCCCTCGGTGATGCGGGTCAGGACGGTCCCCGCGCCGTCCTCCGTCGACATCAGACGGGCGATGGCCGCCGCGCGGCGGCGGAGGGCCTCGGCGGCGGCCGCCGTGATCGCGGCGGCCAGGGTCTCGGCGGTGAGGTCGGCGAACGGCAGCGGCCGGGGGGCGACGCCCAGCCGGTGCAGGCGGGCCGCCCAGAACGGCTGGTCCGCCATGAACGGAACCGCTACGGCCGGGACCCCGGCCCGCAGTCCGGCTCCGGTGGTGCCCGCCCCGGCGTGGTGGACGACGGCGGCCGTGCGGGGGAACAGCCAGTCGTGGGGGAGGTCGCCGACGGCCAGGACGTCGTCGCCCGCTCCGCTCGGCCCGGCCCACCCCGCCTGCACCACCGCGCGCACCCCGGCCCGCCGCGCCGCGGCGGCCACCAGGTCGCCGAGCCGCTCGCCCTCCCCGGGCGCCATGCTGCCGAAGCCGACGAACACCGGGGCCGGGCCGGCCTGGAGGAAGTCGACCAGTTCGGCGGGCGGCCGCCAGTCCCGGGGCCGGGCGGGCCACCAGTAGCCCGCCACGCCGACCCCGGACGGCCAGTCCGCGGGGCGCGGCACCACCAGCGGACTGAAGCCGTGCAGGACCGGCCCGCGGTGGGCGAGCGGCGCCGACGGGCCGGCCGGTGCCGACGGCCGTCCGGCGGGCAGGCCGAGGCGGTCGCGCAGCCGGGACGCGGCGTCGGCGAAGAGCAGGTCCCCGCGCCGGAGCACCGCCCAGCCGGCCGCGAGGTTGGCCTCCGGCCCCAGGTCGGCGTCGGCCGGCGCGGCGCCGGGCAGCGCGAACTCCCTGGTGGCGAAGGCCGGGGCGAGATACGTGCCGAGGACCGGGACGCCGAACGCCTCTCCCGCCGCCCGGCTGAACGCCGACGGGCCGAAGGCGGTCAGCAGCAGATCGGCACCGTCCGCCACGGCGTCCACCACGCCCGAGGCGAGGTTGTCCAGGAACGTCGTCATCACCGCCCGGGCCTCGGCCGGGGAGACCGTCCGGCCCCGGGAGCGGATCAGCTCCTGCGGATCCCCCGGCAGCGCCCGGCAGGCGAGACCGCACGCCTCGACCAGCGCCGCGAACGGAGCGTGGGCGGCCACGGCGACCTCGTGCCCCGCCGCGAGCAGCCGCCGCCCCAGCCCCGTGAACGGCGCGACGTCCCCCCGCGAACCGGCGGTGACGACGAGAACCCGCATACCTCGATTCTGCCCGCCGAGGGCGCGGGTGTAAGCGGCTCGCGGCCTCGCACTTCAGGTTCTCTCAGGCGGGCTCAGCGCCGAGGGAGGCCAGCGCCGCGGACACCGTCCGGCGCAGGTCGGCGGGGTCGGCGCCGGCGCGGGAGCGCAGGTTGACCCCGTAGGCGAGCACGGCCAGCAGCTCGGCGGCGGCGTCGAGATCGGTCTTCGGGGACAGCTGTCCCCGTGTCCTCGCGGTGCGCAGGGCGGCGAGCAGGGCCTCCCGCAGCCGGTGATGGTGTGCGTCGAGGACGCGGCGGACCTCCGCGTCGCCGTTCTCGGCGCCGGCGTGCGCGTTGACGACCATGCAGCCCCACCGGGCGTACGGCCCCGAGCAGCGCACCTCGATCAGTCCGGCGAAGAACGCGGCGACGGCCGGCAGCCCCCGCCCGTCCTCGGCAAGGCTCTGGAACGCCGGTGCGGAGTGGGTCTCGACATAGCGCCGCAGCGCGGCGAGGTAGAGGTCCTGCTTGCCGCCGAAGGTCGCGTACAGGCTGGAGCGGTTGAGGCCGGTCGCGGTCACGACGTCCTGGATCCCGGTGGCGGCGACGCCCTGGCGCCAGAACAGCCGTACCACCGTGTCCAGGGCCGTGTCCGGGTCGAAGTGCTTGATGTCCGGCATGGTTCCCTCAGCATCCTGAAACGAGGGTTCCAAGATACGCCCGTCGCCCGCTAGGCTGAAAGGAACTTGGAACGAACGTTCCTGGATCTTCCGAGATCTTCCGAGACGGGCACCGGACGAAAGGCATCCACCATGACTCTCGACGCCGAACTGCGCGCCCTGCGCGCCTCCTTCGAGTCCCGCTACCCGCAGGTCCCGGCCGAGCACCGGGAGGTCATGGAGCGCGCGGCCCGGGACCTCGCCGCGTCCGGGCAGGCCGGCCGCGCCCTGTCCGCGGGCGCCGACGCACCCCGCTTCACGCTGCCCGCCGCGACCGGCCAGGCCGTCGCCCTGGACGAGCTGCTGGCCGCCGGGCCGGTCGTGCTGACCTTCTACCGCGGCGCCTGGTGCCCGTACTGCAACCTCGCCCTGCGCGCCCTCCAGCGGCACCACGACGCCATCGCCGCGCGCGGCGCCCGCCTCGTGGCCGTCTCCCCGCAGATCCCCGACGAGTCCCTCACCCTGGCCGAGAAGCACGAGCTGGCCTTCGACGTGCTCAGCGACCTCGGCTCGGACACCGCCGCGCGCTACGGCCTCGCCTTCGACCTGACCGACGAACTGGCCGCCGTCTACGACGCGTTCGGCTTCGACCTCCAGCGGGTCAACGGCGGCCACGCGCGCACCCTGCCGCTGCCCGCCACGTACGTCATCGACCGCGACGGCGTCATCCGCTGGGCCTTCGTGGACACCGACTACACCAGGCGGGCCGAGCCGGCGGACATCCTCGGCGCCCTCGACTCCCTCGCCGACGGCGTCGGTGGCGTCGGCGACTCCGGTGCGGCTCAACTATCGTGATGTCCTGACGTCTTGACGTTCACCGGCGTTCCGCGTTTGCTTCCGAAACCTGGGTTCCCAGATGCTCCCTGATTCCGGAAGGCACCTGCAGTGAACGCTCCGACCCCCCACAGAACTCCCCCGCGCTGTCTCGTGGTTGGCGTGACCGCCGCCGCCTCGGCCCTCACCCTCACCGCGTGCGGCGTCCTCGGCGTCGGCGGGAGCGACGGCTCCGCGTCCTCGGCGAAGGGCGACGACATCACGGTGGGGCTGCTCCTGCCCGACACGGCGACGGCGCGCTTCGAGAAGTTCGACCACCCCATCATCGCGAAGGAGGTCGCCACCCTCACGAACGGCAAGGGCAAGGTCGTCTACGCCAACGCCGAGGCCAGCCCGGCCACGCAGAGCCGGCAGTTCCAGGACATGGTGGCGCGCAAGGTCGACGTCATCCTGGTGGACGCGCTGGACGCCAGGGCCGTCGCACCCGATGTGCAGAAGGCCAAGGACGCGGGAATACCGGTCATCGCGTACGACCGTCTCGCCCAGGGGCCGGTCGACGCGTACGTCTCCCACGACAACGAACTCGTCGGCCAGGTCCAGGCCCGCGCCATCGTCAAGGCGCTCGGACCGAAGGCGGCGAGCAGCAAGGTCGTCATGATGAACGGCGACCCCGCCGACCCGAACACGGCCCTGCTCAAGAAGGGCGCGCTCGGTGAACTCCAGGGCCAGGTCGACATCGTCCGGCAGTTCGACACCGACAAGTGGTCGCCCGCGGTGGCCAGGGCGAACATGAAGAAGACGATCCAGTCGGTGGGGCTGGGCAACATCGCCGCCGTCTACTCGGCGAACGACGGCATGGCGGGCGCGGTCATCGACGCGCTGAAGGAGGCGGGCGCGACGCAGGTCCCGCCGGTGACCGGGCAGGACGCGAACCTGGACGCGGTGCAGCGGGTCGTCTCGGGCGCGCAGTACATGACCGTGTACAAGTCGTTCCTGGACGAGGCGACCGACGCCGCGCAGCTGGCGGTGGACAAGGTGAAGGGCAAGGACATCCAGTTCGACGCGCTGACCCGGGACACGGTCGACAGCTCGACGACGAGGAACATCCCCGCGCGGCTCGTGCCGGTGGTCGCCCTCACGCGGGACAACATCAAGCAGACCGTGATCGCGGACGGCGTCTACACCGTCAAGGACATCTGCACCCCGGCGTACGCGGCGGACTGCGCCGCGATCGGTCTGAAGTGACCTGCTCTCCCTGGAACAGGGAGATTCCGGCCTGCTCGCTCGACGTTGTGCCGCTCGGTCGGCATGGGCATCGGGCGGGCTTCCGCGGCTTCCTGCTCCGCCGCGCTGCGCCGGAACGGGCTCCGGTCTGAAGGGCCCGGCACGTGGTGTGCCGGGCCCTTCTCGCCGATGCTCAGCTCTCGGGTGTCACTTGGTGAAGGCCGAGACGCCGTTCGGGGTGCCGAGGCCGGTCGGGCCGTCGTAGCCGGTGCCCGCCTTGCACAGGTAGTTCGAGCAGGACCCGTTGGCGCCGCTCGTGACGTCGTTCAGCTTGTCCGGGTGGGCGTAGGGGTAGGACGCCGGGGTGTCACCGGAGCCCGGGGTGCCCGCGAGGGCGTAGACGCCGGCGATGAACGGCGAGGAGGCGCTGGTGCCGCCGTACACGTTCCAGCCGCTCGCCTGGTAGGTGTCGTAGACGGCGAGACCGGTGGCCGGGTCGGCGACGGCGGCGACGTCGGCGACGGCGCGCTTGGCGCAGTCGGTGTCCTTCTGCCAGGACGGCTTGGCCTCGTACTGCGAGCAGCCGGAGCCCGCCCCGTCACCGCCGGCGGAGGTGCCCCACACCGACTCGGACCAGCCGCGGGTGCTGCTGTCCTTCTTGAGCGAGGTGCCGCCGACGGCGGTCACGTATGGGGAGGCGGCCGGGTACTCGACGCCGTAGCCGCTGTCGCCGGAGCTGACGGTGATGGCGACGCCGGGGTGCTTGAAGTACTGGTCGTCGGCCTTGGTGTCGCTGGCGTCCTCGCCGCCGCCGTAGCTGTTGGAGACGTACTTGGCGCCCTGCTTGACGGCCTGGTTCACGGCCGCGCCGAGGTCGTCCATGTTGGCGGACTTGGCCTCGACGAGCAGGATGTGGCACTGCGGGCAGGCGGCGCTGACCATGTCGACGTCGAGGGAGATCTCGCCCGCCCAACCCGCGTCGGGTGTCGGGTAGTTGGAGCCGCCGTCCTGGTCGATCTTCTTGAAGCAGCCGTTGCTCGTGCTGCACTCCGGCAGGCCGTACTGGGAGCGGTAGGCCGCCAGGTCCTTCTCGGCGTTCGGGTCGTCGTTGGCGTCGACGATCGCGACGGTCGCGCCCTTGCCGCCGTCCTTGGGCAGGTTGTAGGCGGCCTGGAGGTCGGCCGGTCCGAAGCCCTTGGGGGTGTCGTGGCGGCCGAGCGACTTCTGCGTCTTCAGGTCGGTGCGGACCTCCGCCTGACAGGCCATGTAGCCGGGCTTGCTCGGCTGCGAGCAGAGCCGGTGGGTGTGCACCGTGGTGGCGGCGGAGGCGGCCGCGGTGGCGGAAGAGGTGGTCGTGGTCGCGAAGGCCGCCGACTGCGAGGCGACGAAACCGCCGGTGATCAGGGCTGCTGCGCCCAGCAGGGCGGGTATGCCGCGGCGTATCGGGTTCCTTCTGCGATGCGAATGCAATGAACTGCCCTCCGTGGGGGGATGGATGGGCTTCCCCGACGGCGGGCGGAGGCGCTGCGGGGGCACTCGCCTCAGCGAGATGGCGAGTGCATGACAAGCGCTTTCCGTTGGGGGTGTGCCGTGGGGGAGCCCGCTTCCGGGCATGCTGTCGGTCGTGCCACCCCGGTCAGTGGTGGCTGTTGACGAGGTTATGGAACATTTGCCGAAGAGAACAGGGGCGGTTGGTAAAACCTTGCCCTCAACTCCTCGGCCGCGACCGGTACCTTGTGCAGCCATGGAGCTGGAAGATGCAACGGTCAACGACCTGATGTCGCTGGGCCTGGCCCGGTACGAGGCACGGGTCTACCTGGCGCTCATCAGGCGTGGTTCCTACACGGCCGCCGAGGCGGCCCGCGAGGCCGACGTGCCGCGCCAGCGCGTGTACGACGTGCTGGACGCGCTCGTACGGCGCCAGTTGGTGACCGCCCATCCCGGGCGCGTGGCCACGTACTCCGCCGTCACGCCCGAACTGGCCGTCGCCCGGCTGATGGCCGTGCAGCGGGAGTCCGTCGACCGGCTGGAGCGGGTCTCGCAGGGGCTGGCCGGTGTCCTGCAACCGCTGTGGACCCAGGGCCGGGAGCACACCGACCCGCTGGACTACATCGAGATCCTGCGCGACCCGAAGGCGATCGCCGAGCGCTTCGCCGACATCCAGCGGCAGGCCCGGCACGAGCTGCTCACCTTCTGCAAACCGCCGTTCGTGGCCCCCGCCGAGAACGCGGAGGGCATCGAGGTGGTGCGTCGGCTCCACCGGTCGGGCGGCACCGTGCGCGCCCTCTACCTCGACGACGCCCGGGACGACCCCGAGACCATGGAGCACGTGCGGCGCTTCGCCGCCGCCGGGGAGGAGGCCCGCTTCGCCCCCGACCTGCCGCTGAAGCTCGTCATCGCCGACGCCTCCCTCGTCCTGTGCGACATGCCCGACCCGGTGGCCGCCGCATCCACCACCACCCTGTTCATCGAGCACCCCGCCCTCGCGACCTGTCTGCGCCTGGCCTTCCACACGGTGTGGCAGGACGCCGCACCCGGCGACGTCCCCGCCTGACCGGGGCGGGTGCCGTGCCGCGTGCGGCTCACAGTCCGAAGAGCCGTGCCGCGTTGTCGTGGCACACGGCCCGCAGCCACGGCCGTCCCAGGTCCAGGCGCTCCAGGGCATGGAGCTGGTGGACGTAGGGGTAGGGGAGGTTCGGGAAGTCGGAGCCGAGCAGGACGCGGTCGCCGAGCGCGGCGAGCCGGGGCAGCGCGCGGCGGGGGAACGGCAGGAATCCCTCGGTGAAGTCGGTGAACGCCATCGTCGTGTCCAGCCGCACCTGGTCGTACCGCTCGGCGAGGCCGAGGAACTCCTCGTACTCGGGCATCCCCAGATGCGCGACGACCAGCCGCAGCCCCGGGTGCCGCGCCAGCACCCGGGCGATCGGCCCGGGACCGGTGTGCTTGCCGGGCGCGGGTCCGGAGCCGCAGTGGACGACCACGGGGATCCGCGCCTCGGCCAGCAGCCCCCAGGCCGGCCGGAGCAGTTCGTCGGCCGGGTCGTAACCGCCCACCTGCACATGCGCCTTGAACACGCGCGCCCCCGCCTCGACGGCCTCGCGGACGTACGTCTCGACACCCGGCTCGGGGTAGAGGGTCGCGGTGTGCAGACAGTCGGGGGTGCGGCGGGCGAAGCCGGCCGCCCAGCCGTTCAGCCACCGGGCCATGCCGGGCTTGTGCGGGTAGAGCATCGCGGTGAAGGCGCGGAGGCCGAACTCCCGCAGCAGAGCGGCGCGTTCGGCCTCCCGCGTCCGGTAGGTGATGGGCCACTCCAGCCCGCCGATCAGCGGTCCGTTCGTGTCGAAGTAGTCCCAGACCTTGCGCAGGACACGCTCGGGCATGAAGTGCGTGTGCACGTCGACCAGGCCGGGAAGGCCGAGCCCGGCCCAGAAACGACGGACTTCAGCGGCTTCAGCGGCCTCGGCGGGCGTGGCGGGTGCGTCGCGGTGATCGTCCATACCGCCCACGATCGGCCGCGGCGGCGGGGCGGGTCCACCCCTTTGGGACGGCCGGCCACCGGCTTACGGGCCCTACCAGGCGCCGACCGTGCGGAGCAGGAGGTGGAGGTCGTGGGTGGCCTCGGCGGTGGCGAGGGCCGTGGCGGCCAGGACGGTCGCGGTGGCCGCGGTGAGGGCAGGGTGGCGTCGCAGCGGCGGGGCCAGGAGGGCGGCGACGCGGCGGGGGACCGGGCCCGCGGAGGCGAGCGGGCCGCGGCGGCCGAGGATGCCGAGGGCCGGACCGGCGGCGCGGGCGGGAGCCGGGGTGCGCCGCGCGGCGAGGGCCGCCTTGCCGACCGTACGGGCGACCCGCCTGCGGTCGCCGGCCCGGGCGGCCGCGCTCTCGTCGGCCCAGCGCTCGATCGTGTAGGTGACGGCCGTGGCGAGGGGGCGCAGGAGCGGGTTGGCGGCGGCGCCGAACTGGGCGAGGGTGACGAACGCGTAGTGGTGGGCGGCCAGATGGGCGCGTTCGTGGGCGAGCAGGATGTCGTGTTCGGTCTCGTCCAGGGCGTGCAGCATGCCGGTGGAGACGACGACCCGGCCGGGCAGTCCGGGCAGGGCGAAGGCGTCGGGGGCGTCGTCGGGGAGGACGACCAGGCCGTCGCGCGCGGGCATGCAGGCGGCGTCCCACGCGGCGGAGGCCAGCGACCGGGTCCGTCGCCACAGCATCCGGACGGCCATGAGCACGGCGCCGCCCAGCAGCAGACCGGCGAGCAGCGCGACGGACAGCGCGGCGGGGTCGTCGTGCCGCGCGGTCGCGGCCGACCAGTGGCCCAGGGCCGCGAGGCGCGGGACGCGGATCAGACCGGTCACGGCCAGCAGGCCCAGGGAGATCGTGCTCGCCGTGCCGAGGACGAGGGCCGAGGCCGTGAGCAGCCAGGTGGCGAGGCGGGGCTCGCAGCGCTCGGCCAGCGGGCGCGCGCCGAGCGGGCCGACGAGCGAGAGCAGCAGCGGCACATAGACGGCGATGTGCATTCCGCTTCTCCTTCTGCGGCCGCGTCCGTGCCGCCGTCGTCCGAGTGTGCCATGTGCCCGAGTGGCCGATGTGACGCCTGCTGCGTTCCGGATGCGCCGAGGCCGGAAGCGGTACGGGGCGCGGCGCTCAGACGCGCTGCTGGTCGAGGGCGTCGTCCAGGGTGGTGGCGGCCATGATCAGCGACAGATGCGTGAACGCCTGCGGGAAGTTGCCCAACTGCTCGCCGCTGGGGCCGATCTCCTCGGCGAACAGGCCGACGTGGTTGGCGTAGGTCTGCATCTTCTCGAAGGCGTAGCGCGCCGGACGGATCCGCCCGGCGCGGGCGAGGGCGTCCACGTAGAGGAAGGTGCAGAGACTGAAGGTGCCTTCGGAGCCCCGCAGACCGTCCGGCGAGGCCGCGGGGTCGTAGCGGTAGACGAGGCTGTCCGACACCAGCGTGCGCTCCATCGCGTCCAGGGTCGACAGCCAGCTCAGCGTCCTGGGCGCGAGGAACCCGACGCGCGGGACGAGCAGCAGCGAGGCGTCGAGGACGTCGCTCCCGTAGTGCTGGACGAGGGCCTGCTCCCGCGCGTTCCAGCCACGCTCCATCACCTGTTCGAGGATCGCGTCGCGGGCCGCGGTCCACCGAGGGGCGTCCGCCGGGCGGCTGTGCTCCCGCGCCATACGCAGCCCCCGGTCGAGGGCCACCCAGGCCATCACCCGGCTGAAGGTGAAGTCCCGGCGCCCGCCACGGGTCTCCCAGATGCCCTCGTCGGGGCGGTCCCAGGAGTCGGCGAGCCAGTCCAGCGTGCGCGCGACGTTCTTCCAACCGTGGTAGCTGCCTCCCGCCGTGACCTCGCGCCCCTCGGACAGGGCGTAGAGCGCCTCGCCGTAGATGTCCAGCTGCAACTGGTCGGCCGCCGCGTTCCCCAGCCGTACCGGATACGAGCCCCGATAGCCCTCGAGGTGCGAGAGCACCTCTTCCGGCACCTCGGGGTCCCCGTCGACGCGGTACATGATCTGCAGCGGCTCGCCGTCGACGCCCTCCCGGGCCTGCAGGCGGTCCCCCAGCCAGCGCGTGAACCGCGCCGCCTCCTCGGCGAACCCCAGGTCCAGCAGCGCGCGCACGGACAGGGAGCCGTCGCGGACCCAGGTGTAGCGGTAGTCCCAGTTGCGTTCACCCCCGATCTGCTCGGGCAGCCCCATGGTCGCGGCGGCGACGGGCGCACCGGTGGGCGCGTAGGTGAGCAGCTTGAGCGTGATGGCCGAGCGGTGCACCACCCCCGGCCACCGGCCGCGGTACCGCGAGGAGCGCACCCAGTCCTGCCAGAAGTCCACCACCTCCCAGAACCGTTCCAGCACCCGGTCCGCGGTGACCGGCGGCGGGGGATCGCCGGCGGGCCCGCCGACGGTGAACACCGCCGCGGCCACCTCGTCCGTCCGCAGGGTCACCTCCCCCCGCACGTCCGTGCCGTCCTGTCGCAGGGGGAAGGTGCTCTGCAGCCAGGCGTCGGCGTGCGGTGCCCGGAACGTGGCGGTGCCGTCGCGCAGGTCGAGACGGTGGGCGGCTCTGCCGTAGTCGAAGCGCGGACGGCACTCCAGGGCGAAGCGGACCGTGCCACGGACCGCCCGCACGCCGCGTATCAGCACATGCCGGTCGGTGGGGGTGCCGGTGCGGTCCGGCGGCATGCAGTCGAAGACCTCGCCGACTCCGTCGGGCGACATGAACCGCGTCACCAGGACCGCGGTGTCGGGGTAGTAGAGCTGCTTGCAGGTGGTGTTCCGGCTCTCCGGGGCGAACAGGAAGTAGCCGCCGCGGTCGTGGTCGAGCAGGGAGGCGAAGACACTGGGCGAGTCGAACCGTGGAGCCGCGAACCAGTCGACCACCCCCTGGGACGACACCAGAGCAGCGGTCTGGAGATCACCGACGAGGCCGTGATCGGCGATGGGCGGGTAGCGATCCATGATCATCTCGATTCCCCGACGCTCCTGGTTCCACTGTCCGCCCGGTGCGACGAGGCCGCCACGCACGGCATGCGGGACGGACGAGGGCGCGTGACCGCCGTACGGCGCGGAACACGGCCGGAGGGCCGAAGACCGCATGGATCGGTCCTCGGCCCTCCGGCGAGGCGGGCTAGCGACGGCCGAGGTACCGGTCGTGGTCCCGGTACCGGTCGTGGCCCCGGTACCGGTCGTCGTGCCGCCCGTGGTGCCGGCCCCGGTCCCAGCCCCGGCCCTCGAAGCGGCCGCCGTGGTCGTGGCCGCCCCTGCGGCTGTGCGAGTAGCTCCTTCCGTGGTCGCGGTCGTGCCCGCCCCCGGCGGCCAGGGCCGGCATGGCGGCCGCGCCGATGAGGGCGCCCGACGCCAGACAGGTGGCGATCAGGCGGATCGTCGTCCGAGAAACAGACATGAATCTGTCACCTCACATTCGTGCACACCGGCCCCTGGCCGGGGCCGGGCGTGCCATCCGAGATTCCCGGCTCTGCGCCGAGGCCCCCCACTGTGGCCCGCCGGCACGGGACCGGATCGACGACAGGATTCGCGTGACAAAGCGCGGATATCTCCGTAACGCTCCGGTGTATGGGCCACCCGCCGCATTCCTGGTGGCGCCACTGCCGCGACTCCCCCGAACGGCCCCCTCGCCCCGGTAACGACGGGAGACCTCTGTTCGGGGGACCCGTCGCGGTCCTGATCGTCGCACTCGCCGGAGTCCACCTGGCCGTACGTGGACGAGGGCGGGTGTCCGCCCCGCGTGCGGCCGGCGGGGCCCGTTCGGCCCGAGTGCGCCGGCCGGGTGACGAGACGCGTCGGGAGGCCGGACCGGAGGGGACACGGTGGGCGCGAATCGGCCGACGAGGGCGCCCGCCCGATCACCGGACTTGTCTTCGGCCTGGACGCGCGGTTGCCGCGGACGCGCCACCCGCTGTCCCCCGCCTGGGTGCCGGTGCTCTGCGCGGCGGCGACGGCGGTGGACGCCGTCGCGGCGCCGGCCACGGGGTGGCTCCACGACCGGTACGTGGGGCGTAGGCGCCGCTACGGGCTCAGAGGGCGGTCTCGGTGGCGGACCCCGGTACCTCGGCGAGCGTCCTGGCGGGGGCGTCGGTGATGCCGAGGCGGAGATGCTCGACGTGGTAGATGGCCTGGTCGATCAGTTCGGCCACGTGGTTGTCGTAGAGCGAGTACACGACCGAGCGGCCCTTGCGGGTGCCGACGACGAGGCCGAGGTTGCGCAGCAGGCGCAGCTGGTGGGAGCAGGCGGACTGCTCCATGCCGACCTCGGTGGCCAACTCCGTCGCGGGCAGGGGGCCTTCGCGCAGCCGGGCGAGGATGAGCAGCCGCGAGGGGGTGGCCAGCGCCTGGAGGGTGGTGGCGACCTTGGCGGCGCTGACCGCGTCCAGGCGGCTGCGCGGGACGCGTCCTGCTGGCGGTGCGGCTCCATGACCCATGAGCCCATGCTAGCGGCACCACTTCTGAACACATGAATGTCTCTTCATTCATTCCTGCTACGGTGGTGAGCGGTCGGGTCGTGCTCTGCCCGCCTTCCCCTGCCTGCCGTGAAGGACCCTGTGCCGATGTCTTCCGCTCTCACCCACGAGGCGCTGCCCGGCGTCGAACGCCGGCCCGTGGCGCCCCGCCGGCGCACCCGGATCCTCGCCCTGCCCGAGGCTCGCTGGGCTGCCGCGGCGCTGGTCCTGTTCCTGCTCGCGCTGCCGCTGTACCTGACGGGGGCGCCGGCGTGGGCGTGGGGCCCGCTGTTCGCGGCCGTCTACGTCACCGGCGGCTGGGAGCCGGGCTGGGCCGGCCTGCAGGCGCTGCGGGAGAAGACCCTGGACGTGGATCTGCTGATGGTGGTCGCCGCGCTCGGGGCGGCGGTGATCGGGCAGGTCCTGGACGGCGCGCTGCTGATCGTCATCTTCGCGACCTCGGGCGCGCTGGAGGCCGTCGCCACCGCCCGTACCGCCGACTCCGTGCGCGGCCTGCTCGACCTGGCACCGGCCACCGCGACCCGGCTGGCCGACGACGGCAGCGAGCAGACCGTGCCCACCGATCGGCTCGCGGTGGGCGACGTGATTCTCGTACGGCCCGGGGAGCGGGTCGGCGCCGACGGCCGGGTGCTCGACGGGGCGAGCGAGGTGGACCAGGCCACGATCACCGGTGAGCCGCTGCCGGTGGCGAAGGAGGCCGGGGACGAGGTGTTCGCCGGCACCCTGAACGGCACCGGCGCGCTGCGGGTGAAGGTCGAGCGGGATCCCGCGGACTCGGTGATCGCCCGGATCGTCGCCATGGTCGAGGAGGCTTCCGAGACCAAGGCCCCGACCCAGCTGTTCATCGAGAAGGTCGAGCAGCGGTACTCGATCGGCATGGTGGCCGCCACCGTCGCGCTCTTCGTGCTTCCCCTTCTCTGCGGCGCGGCGTTGCGGCCCACGCTGCTGCGCGCGATGACGTTCATGATCGTGGCTTCGCCGTGCGCGGTGGTGCTGGCCACCATGCCGCCGCTGCTGTCCGCCATCGCCAACGCGGGCCGCCACGGCGTACTGGTGAAGTCGGCCGTCGTGATGGAGCGGCTGGGGCAGGTGGACGCGGTGGCGCTGGACAAGACCGGCACGCTGACCGAGGGCACCCCGCGGGTGACGGACATCCGCTCCCTGGCCGCCTCCGGGCTTTCGCAGGACGAGGTGCTGCGGCTCGCTGCGGCGGCCGAGCACCCCAGCGAGCACCCGCTGGCCCGCGCCGTCGTGGACGCCGCCCGCACCCGGGATCTGGACATTCCGCCGGTGCGGGACTTCACCTCCGCCCCCGGCACCGGCGTCACCGCCACCGTCGACGGCAGGACGGTCGCGGTCGGCAGCCCCGCCCGGCTTCTCGACGGCGGATCCCACCCCGCCGCCGCCGTGGCCGAACGGCTGGAGAACGAGGGCCGTACCGCCGTCCTCGTCACCCTCGACGGCACCCCCGTGGGAGTGCTGGGCATCGCCGACCGGCTCCGCGAGGGCGCCGCCGCCACCGTCACCGCGCTGACCGCCCTCGCCGGCACCACACCGCTGCTCGTCACCGGCGACAACCCACGCGCCGCCGCCCGCCTCGCCGACGAGGTCGGCATCACGGACGTGCGCGCCGGTCTCCTCCCGCAGGACAAGGTCAGCGCCGTCCAGGACCTGGAACGCGCCGGACGCAGGGTCCTCGTGGTCGGCGACGGCGTCAACGACGCCCCCGCACTCGCCGCCGCCCACACCGGTGTCGCCATGGGCCGGGCCGGATCCGACCTCGCCCTGGAGACCGCCGACGCCGTCGTCGTCCGCGACGAACTCGCCGCCGTCCCCACCGTCGTCGGCCTGTCCCGGCGGGCGCGCCGCCTGGTGGCGCAGAACCTGGTCATCGCCGCGGTCTTCATCACCGGCCTGGTGATCTGGGACCTCGCCGGCACCCTCCCACTGCCGCTCGGTGTCGCCGGCCACGAGGGCTCCACCGTCATCGTCGGCCTCAACGGCCTGCGCCTGCTGGCGGACGGAGCATGGCGCCGCGCCCGTACGGGGAGCGGGCAGTGAGCCGTCACACCCGCGGGCCCCGCTCGGGCTCGCCCGCGCCCGCCGCGACGGTCAGCACTCCTGGCCGGGCTGTGTGGAGTTCGGGCGGGGCGACGCCCCCCCCGGATCCACGGTCCGCGGACGGTCAGGTGGGACCCTGCGGGCTCCGGGAGAAGGCCGTGTCGCCGGCCGTCGCCACGATCGCGTCCCGGACGAGCAGCAGGCGCGGCGGATAGTCCTGCGCCTTGTCCCCGGGGTCGTCCAGTGCGGAGGTGCTCCAGACCTCGGCTCCGGTGCGGCTGTCCAGTGCCAGCAGACGGCCGAAGCGGTTGGCGAAGTAGACTTGCTGGTACGTCGTCGACACCGCGGGCGCGGACAGGCTCTCCACGTCCGTCACCTTCTGCCACAGCTGTCTGCCGCTGTCCGCCGACACCGCGGTGACCGACCCGTCGGAGCGGACGAAGTAGACGACGCCGTCCACCAGGGTGGCCGCGCCGGTCAGCGGACGTGCCAGCGGTATCCGGGTGACCTGCCCGGTCGGGGCCACCCGCAGCAGCGCGTTGTACGGCCGTTCGTACCCGGCTTCGTACACGTCCTTCGCGGTCTGGGGGGCGAGGAACAGGGGCTGCCCGCCGACGGCGCCGAGCGCCTCCGCCTTCCTGGGCAGTGTGGCGGTCGCGGTCGGGCTTCCGGGGCCGGGCTTCATCAGCTCGACCGGGGCCCGGCCGGGCTCGGTGCCCTTCGAGCACAGGGCATAGGGGGCGCCTCCCAGCGCCGACGGAGTGCAGTGTCCGTCCGGCGCGGGCGCCCGCCACAGTTCCTTGCCGGAAGGCCCGTAGGCCACGAACGACGAGGCGTCGGGGGACAGGGTCAGCAACCCGCCGTCGTACAGGACGGCGTCCGCGGCCTTGTCGATGTCGCGCTGCCACCGCCGGTGCCCGGTGGCGGCGTCGAGGGCCACCACGCGCCTGGTCCTGTCGTCCGGATCCTCGTACACGTAGACCAGCCCGTCGCGAACGCCGATCGGCTGCGCGCCCTGGGGGCGGGTGCCGCTCCGCCACAGGGTGCGGCCGGAGGCCGCGTCGACCCTGGCGACCGTGAAACCCGTACCGCCGCAGAACAGGGCGCTTCCCTCCGCCAGGCATCCGGGGCTGCCGTAGTCGAGGGGGACACCCTTCACGTCGTACCGCAGCGCCGTGCGCCACGGCCGCCAGCCGGCGGGCAGTGACGCGGCACGGGTGGTGGCCGTGGCGGCGGCCCTGGAGGCGGTGGTGGTGTCCGGGGCGGACAGGAGGACACCCGCTCCGGCACACAGTCCCGCGACGGCCAGCGCCGCGCCGAGGCCGGTGAGCAGCATCCGCGCCCGGCGGCGCCGGGGGTTCCCGGACTGCCCGGCCCTCGGGGGCGCGGGCTGCCCGGTCGTCGGGGACCCGGCGACGTCGGACTCCGGCAGGGCCTGGAGCATGCGGTGGATGTCCGTCACGTCCGGCCGTGCGGCCGGGTCCTTGTCCAGGCAGCGCTCGACGATGCCCAGGAGTGCTTCGGGCACCCCGTCGAGGTCGGGGGTCCCGTGCACCACCTGATAGCCCGTTATGTACGGGCTGTCGGCGTCGAACGGTCCCGTGCCGACCGCCGCGAACACCAGCAGCGACCCCAGCGCGAACACGTCCGAGGCCGCGGTGACGTCTCGGGGAGCGGCCAGTTGTTCCGGCGACATGAAGGGCGGGGTGCCGATCATCCGCCCGGTCGTGGTGAGGCTCTGGTTGTCGGCGGCGCGCGATATGCCGAAGTCGATGACGCGCGGCCCGTCCTCGGTCATCAGGACGTTGCGCGGCTTGAGGTCCCGGTGCACCAGGCCCGCCCGGTGGATGTCGCGCAGCGCCTCGGTGAGCCCCAGCCCCAGCGCGCGCAGTTGGGGTCGGCTCAACGGGCCGTCCTGCTCCACGACTTCGGCGAGGTTGCGCCCCGGCACGTAGAGCGTCGCCATCCATGGCCGGACGGCGTCCGGGTCGGCGTCCACGACAGGCGCGGTGAAGGCGCCGCTCACTCTGCGCGCTGCCGCGACCTCCTGCCGGAAGCGCGTCCGGAACTCCTCCTCCTCGGCGTACGGCCCGTGCGCGAGCTTGACCGCGACCTGCCGTCCCGAGGCGGAGACTCCCAGATAGACGACTCCCATGCCGCCCGCCCCGAGCCGGCCGAGCAGGGTGTACCCGCCTATGGACTCCGGGTCCCCGGTGCTCAGGGGCGTCATCGCGGATCGTCCTTCCCAGCGCCTGCCTGCCTCACGCGGATCAGAGTAGGCCCTTGGGACGAGGGGCCGGAGACGGCGCTCCCGGCAGCCGCCACCACCGTCCGCCACTCCGTCCGGCGTCCCGGGAGGGCGGCGTCTGTGCAGGTCGGAATCGGCAGACAGCCCGGAGTTGTCCCGCAGGACAACGCGGAGGACGCCCTCTCCTGGTAGCCGTCCCGACGCCCGCCGCCGGTCAGCCGTACCGGCGGGCCGACGGTGCGTCAGGGGCCGTGGCCCGGGCCGCGCTCGGCGGCGCCGGTGCGGAAGCGTTGCGGGCCTTCGGCGAGCAGGTCGGGTGGAGAGCCCGGGCCGTGGTCGCGTACGACGATCGAGGTGCCGTCGGCGCTGAGGGGGCCTTCTTCTGGTTCTCGGCGACCGGACGGTCGGTCTTCGCCCGGATCCGCGCAAGCGACCGGGCGACAGCAACCCCAGGCCGTCGACCTGGGGTTTCTCTCTGCAGCGGGTGACGGGAAATCGTCCGAGAGCACGCCGTGGCTGTTCTTCTACGTCTCGTAGTAGCTTGAACGGGGCGAAGACAGAGCTTGCTGCAGCAGACAGAGGGGGTGCCGGATGACCGGCGGTACTGACGGCCCGAAGGGGTCCCGGCGCCGTGCGCGGGGAGAGCTGGAAGGGCAGGTGCTGGCCGCCCTGTGGGCGGCCGGCGGGCCGGCGACGGCAGTGGTGGTGCACGAGAACCTGGGGGACGACGACACGGCCCACACCACCGTGCTGACCATCCTGACGCGGCTGTGCGACAAGGGGCTGGTGACCCGGCGGCGTGAGGGGCGCAGTTACGTCTACACGCCCGTGGACGACCGGCCGGGGATGGCCGCGGCCGGAATGCACTCGCTGCTCGACGACGGTGGGGACCGCGCGGTGGTGCTGGCCCGGTTCGTGTCGGATCTGTCGGCGGAGGACGAGCGGCTGCTGGAGCAACTGCTGCACGGTGACGGCCCCCTGAGGGGGTGAGGCGTGTTCTGGCCCGTGCCGCCGGAGCGCGCGTGCCTGCGCGGTGACCGGTTCGGCGCCCGGACGGCCCTCACGCCAGCGTGAGGTAGGCGAGGCTGCCGAGTCCGGCCAC
>NZ_MLYO01000210.1 GCF_001866665.1 Streptomyces monashensis
GCGCTTGAGGCGGCGGGTGTGTCTGCTGCTGATGTGGATGTGGTGGAGGCGCATGGTACGGGTACGAGGCTGGGGGATCCGATCGAGGCGCAGGCGCTGCTGGCGACGTATGGGCAGGGGCGCCAGGGTGGGCGTCCGTTGTGGCTGGGGTCGGTGAAGTCGAACATCGGTCATACGCAGGCGGCTGCCGGTGTGGCTGGTGTGATCAAGATGGTGGAGGCGTTGCGGCATGGTGTGTTGCCGGCGACGTTGCATGTGG
>NZ_MLYO01000211.1 GCF_001866665.1 Streptomyces monashensis
CACCTGCACCAACCACGGACACAACACCAACACAGCTACCTGAAGCCGCCGTTCACAGACTCCATGCCCGAAGACAAGCAGCAGGGAGCTAGCCGAGAGCACGAGCAAGGACGAAGGCGGGTGCGCGTCAGGTGCAACCGGCCACACTCACGCGCGTTCCCCCACGGTCGCCAGAGCACAGACGCCCGCTCTCCGGACGCCCACGGGTGCCCGGAATCGGCCGACCGAGGGAACGGCCACTTCCCGACGCCGCTGGACACCGTCCGCCCGACCCACAGGGCCGGCATACGGCGCATCGCCGACGAGCGTCCGCAGCGTCACGGGCTGCCTTCCCCCCGACCCAGCTGAAGGCAATCGCAGCCAGCGAGGATGCGGACCGGACCGCGTACCTGCACCGGCCCGTCCGCCCAACCCGACAAGCAGGCCAGCTTCCCGCCACGACGCCTACCCGGCCGAAACTCCCTACAGCCTGCCCCCTCTCTCCCCCGGGACTGCTGCGGTTGAGTGACAAGTAGTACGGCACCCGAAGACGCTCACGATATGACGAGCTGATTTCTCATAACTTCTAACAAGATGCCGATATCCCGACCGGCAAGAAGCTGCCCCGCCCGCCACTCACGGAGGTCACCCGATGAACCACCACCCCTGGGTCGCAGCACCACTGGCAGGCGCAGCCATCGCCCTCGCCGCCTCACCCGCCCACGCCACCACCCACACACCCCCACACCACACCCCCGCCACCCTCCGCC
>NZ_MLYO01000212.1 GCF_001866665.1 Streptomyces monashensis
CGGCGGGGACCGCTACAACGACTGACCCCGAACCGACAACACCACACAGAACCCCGGCCCGCCGCAATCGAGCCGGGAACCCCAACCCACAACCCATACAGGCACCACCGGGCCCGGACACCAGGCATCACACCCTGGCGCCCGGGCCCACACCCATCCCCCCACACGCAGACCAGCCCGCCCCCCTCCCCAACTTCACCGCGCGATCCGCCCAGTAGCCACCGGCACCGAAGACGAACCACCAACCCGGTGCACGGCCTGGAACAGGTCACCGCCGCCGCCAGGTCCCTCGCACCCCCGCGGCACACCCCCGCACCACACCACCGACATCCACCCATTCGGCCGATCGCAGGGACCAAGCCATAACCCAAGGAGATTCACAAACGTTTCACACAATGCGGGCAAGTACCCGCAATCACCGCTGAAAGGCGGAACCCCATGAAACGGGCCACCCGCAACAGCGCGATCGCCCTCGCCGTCACCTCAGGCGCCATCGCCGTCGCAGGACCAGCACAAGCCGACTCCACAGCAAACGGCGCCGCAACCGGATCCCCCGGACCGATCTCCGGAAACGCCGTCCAACTACCCGCACACATCCCCGCAAACATCTGCGGCAACACCATCGACGTCACCGGCCTCCTCAACCCCGCCATCGGCAACACCTGCACCAACCGCGAACACACCGCCCTCGCCCGCACACCGGGCCGGACGACGGCCACCGGCCACACACACGACTCACCCGGCGCCGTCTCCGGCAACACCCTCCAACTCCCCGTCCAATTGCCACTCAACGTAAGCGGCAACACAGCCAACCTCTCCGGCGCAGGCAACCCCGCGCTCGGAAACGACTCCACGAACTCCCCGGACAACCAACCCAGCCAGCCCACCCGCACCACGTCGCCCATCCACACCACACCCCCCGCACGCACCACACCGCCCACTCGACCTGCACCACACCAGCAACCCGCACCACTCACCACCCCCAACACCCCACACATGAGCACGCACACGCGCACACACCACGACACCGGAAGCTCACTCGCCCAAACCGGCACCGACGGCACCTGGTCAGCCGCCGCCGCAAGCATCACCGCACTCATCGGCGGAGCAACCCTCTACCGCCGCTTCCGCCCACCAACCACACGCTGAGAACGACACCACACCACACACCCCTCCAAGCACACACCGACACAACCCCGACCCGCAGCGCCGAACACGCGACACCGGCTTTACCCGGCGTCGAATGCCGACGAACGATGACGGCAACGCCCTGCCTGTGGGTGTTCCGGTGGGGCGTTCGTCGGCGAGTTGTCGTTCCCTTCGGCGAGGTGCCGGTGGATCAGTGCCCCTCTCGGCCCGGAGCTCTGACTCGGGTCGAACGCCCTGGCCAGGTTGTGCTTCGGGATCCAGACCGAGACGCATGCGAACGTAGCGCGCGTTGCCTGGACCAGGCCGATGCCGTCCGTCCGGCCTCCATCCGTGGCGGGTGTAGAAGGCCTGGGCTCGGCTGTTGCGTTCCCATGCCTCCAGTACGCCCGTGACCAATGACGCGTCACGAAGAAACTGCACGAATGCCGCGTGCAGGTGGCTGCCGATGCCGTGTCCCCCGCCAAAGACAAACGGCAGGACCTCCGGACCCCGACCTCACACCGCGTCAGGAACCCGAAACGCCGCCACTCCAGCC
>NZ_MLYO01000213.1 GCF_001866665.1 Streptomyces monashensis
CAACCACAAACGCGCCTTCCCCTTCCCTGAAACCCACTGCAACGACCACAACAACCACGACGACGACAACGAAGACCACGCCCTCCCCCACACCACCAAACCCCCCACAACCCCCACACCCCGCAAAGACACCCCCACCGACACCGCCGCCGAATGGAGCACCAACCTCCTGAGCACCCAACACATCCTCATCGCAACAGGCGGCCTGCTCATGCTCCTCGGAATGCTCGCCACCGCCTGGCACCGCCGACACCGCAACAACGGCACCGACGAATAGGCCCTGTCCGCGAAATCAAGCCGGACCCATTCTTCGGGAATCCGTATCACCGAGGGACTACGGAGCATCTCCGTCGGGATCAGACGGCGATCCGCTTGCGGTGGCGGACGTAATCGTTCTGGCGTTGGATCCCTACCATCTCGTAGAGGTCGTAGGACCGGTGCGGATTCGCAGTTCCGGTGTGCAACCGGGTGTTCTGCGCACCATGCTTGCGAAGACACCGCAACACGTCCAGCAGCACGGCTCGCCCAAGTCCCAGACGAGGCGTGGGATCTGCTGCGGCCGATGCTGCCCATGAGAAACGGCCGGTGCGGCCGGTGGCGGGGCCACCGCCAGGTGATCGACAGCCTCCTGTGTCGGATACGGACGGGGGTGCAGTGCCATGACCTGACCGAACACCACTTCCCCCGACCTCACACCGCGTCAGGAACC
>NZ_MLYO01000214.1 GCF_001866665.1 Streptomyces monashensis
AGCGGCGGCGGGGGCCGGGGCGGCCGGGGCCGGAGCGGCGGCCGGGGCGGCACCCGGGGCGCCGATGACGGCGAGCTTGGCGCCGACCTCGGCGGTCTCGTCCTCGCCGACCACGATCTCCAGCAGGACACCGGCGACGGGCGCCGGGATCTCGGTGTCGACCTTGTCGGTGGAGACCTCGAGCAGGGGCTCGTCCTCCGCGACCTCCTCGCCGACCTGCTTCAGCCAGCGGGTGACGGTGCCCTCGGTGACGGACTCACCGAGCGCCGGGAGGACCACGTCCGTGCCGGTCGCGCCACCGGCCGGAGCGGCGGCGGGGGCCGGGGCGGCCGG
>NZ_MLYO01000215.1 GCF_001866665.1 Streptomyces monashensis
CCCGAAGTACCCGACGCACCGGACGGACTCGGCGAAGCAGAAGAACTCGCCGCACCCGACGGCGTCGGACGAGGATCACGAGGACACAACACAGCAGGATCCTTCACCCCGAAACTCAAACCCCACTCCCTGTCACACCCACCCCAATACGCCCTCACCCAGCCACAATACGGACCCTCATACCTACGACACGACCAACCCGCCTCCTCCCACCCCGGACCCACGAACGGCAACCCCGACGACCCACCCACACCCCACGAAGCCCCCACCGCACTGACCATACGCACCTGCCCACCCCCAGACCCCCGAGACACCCAATCAGCGAAAAACAACGGCAACCCGATCACCGAAGCAGAAACCGCCACCCCCGCAGCAGCAACAACACACCGAGCCACACGCACGACAACTCCTCCCGACAACACAGCCCAGCAAAAGACACCGACAAACCCTGCGGACAAGTGCCGCCACAGCGAGCACCGAAGCCGAACATATGCTTTACAGACCACCCAACAAATAACAAACCACCAACCCGACGACCATCC
>NZ_MLYO01000216.1 GCF_001866665.1 Streptomyces monashensis
TGCGGGTGTGTCGTCGTTCGGTCTGAGTGGGACGAATGCGCATGTGGTGCTGGAGGAGGCGCCTGCGGTTGAGCCTGTCGTGGTTGAGACCGCGGATGGGCCGGTGGTTCCGGGTGGTGTGTTCCCGGTGGTGGTGTCGGGTCAGTCCGAGGAGGCGTTGCGGGCGCAGGCGGGTCGTTGGGCGGGCTGGCTGGCGGAGCGTCCGGATGTTCGGCTCGCGGATGTGGCGGTGACGGCGGCTCGTCATCGTACGCATTTCGAGTCGCGGGCGAGTGTGGTGGCCGCGGATGTGGCTGGGCTTGTGGGTGCGTTGGAGGCGGTTGCTGCTGGTGGTTCGCATGATGC
>NZ_MLYO01000217.1 GCF_001866665.1 Streptomyces monashensis
GGATGCGGCGGTGCGGCTGCAGGTGACCGTGGGCCCCGAGATCGCCGAAGGGCGCCGGTCCGTGGCGGTCTACAGCCGCCCCGAGAACGCCGGTGACGACACACCGTGGCGTCAACATGCCGCCGGCGAGCTGGGGCCGGCATCTGCGCGGCCCGACGACACCCCCGAGACCTTCACGGCACTGGCGCAGTGGCCGGTCCCGGGCGCCGAACGAGTGGACATCGAGGGACTCTACGGGGAGTTGGCGGGCCGCGGCCTGGTGTACGGCCCGGCGTTCCAGGGT
>NZ_MLYO01000218.1 GCF_001866665.1 Streptomyces monashensis
GGCGCCGACGACAACGGGGGCACGGGCTTCATGGAGACCGAGCAGTACTGATTGCTGCACCGGGTCACGGCCGAACCCGGCTCCTGCTCGGCCGTGGCACCTGCCCTGGCGTCCGGCTTTGTATGCCGGGCGCCAGGGCGTTCACGACAGGTGCTGCTTGATAGGCGCTGAACGACGTGGGGCTCCGGCTGGTCATGTGGCCGGAGCCCCACGCTCTGTGCTGGTCGGTGTGGGGCGAGGGCATGGTCTGGTGAGGGGGCAGCGACTGGGTGTGGGCGGTACCT
>NZ_MLYO01000022.1 GCF_001866665.1 Streptomyces monashensis
GCCAGCAGCGACTCCAGGTCGATGTCGGAGGCGTGCTGCGAGGACACGACGACCGTGTCCAGACGCACGGCCTTGTCACCGTCGTACTCGATGGTGACCTGCGTCTTGCCGTCCGGGCGCAGGTAGGGGATCGTGCCGTTCTTGCGGACCTCGGACAGCCGCTTCGACAGGCGGTGCGCCAGGAAGACCGGCAGCGGCATCAGCGTCGGCGTCTCGTCGGACGCGTAGCCGAACATCAGGCCCTGGTCGCCCGCGCCCTGCCGGTCCAGCTCGTCGTCGTCGCCCTCGACCCGGTTCTCGTAGGCCGTGTCGACGCCCTGCGCGATGTCCGGGGACTGCGCGCCGATGGACACCGACACGCCGCAGGAGGCGCCGTCGAAGCCCTTCTTGGAGGAGTCGTAGCCGATCTCCAGGATCTTGTTGCGGACCAGGGTCGCGATGTCCGCGTACGCCTTGGTCGTGACCTCGCCGGCCACGTGCACCAGGCCGGTGGTGATCAGCGTCTCGACGGCGACCCGGGAGGTCGGGTCCTCGCGCAGAAGCGCGTCGAGAATCGTGTCGCTGATCTGGTCAGCGATCTTGTCGGGGTGGCCCTCGGTCACGGACTCCGAGGTGAACAGGCGACGGGACACAACGCTCCCTGTGGTTGCAGCGGCTGCTGGCTGATCATTTACTGTCGGCACGAGGGCTGCGCCTGATGCCGACCTGGAACAGTTTATCGGTCGCACTCGGCCGATGGGCCACAGTCTCACCTCTCGGGAGCGCTGTGACCTGCGGCACGCGCATTCTGCCCAATGCCCGGTGGCATTGGCCAGGGTCGCCACACACGAATCGAGGGGTGATCGAGAAGTCCTCGTGCGCGCCCCCAGCGGGCGTGCGCGGGGGCGCGCCGGGGCTCAGCGCAGGCGCTCGGCGACCAGGTCCCACACGGTGTCGGCCAGGGCTTCCTTGGGTCCGTGCGGCACGGGGGTCTCGCTGCCGTCGGCGCCCAGCACGACGGCCTCGTTCTCCTCGGCGCCGAAGGTCTTGCGCTCCCCCACCTCGTTGACGACGAGCAGGTCACAGCCCTTGCGGGCCAGCTTGGTGCGGCCGTTGGCGAGGACGTCGTCGGTCTCGGCGGCGAAGCCGACGACCACCTGTCCCGGCCGGGCACGATCGGCGGAAATCTCCGCAAGAATGTCCGGATTCCGCACCAGGACGATCGGCTCGGGCTCCTGGCCGTCCTTCTTCTTGATCTTCCCGGCGGCGTAGACGGCCGGTCGGAAGTCCGCGACGGCGGCGGCCATGACGACCGCGTCGGCGTCCGCCGCCGCCTTCACGACTGCCTCGCGCAGTTGGACCGCCGTGCCGACCGGGACGACGTCCACGCCCGCCGGGTCGGGCAGGCCGGTGTTGGCCGCGACCAGCGTGACCCGGGCGCCCCGGGCGGCGGCGGTGCGGGCGAGGGCGTAGCCCTGCTTGCCGGAGGAGCGGTTGCCGAGGAAGCGGACCGGGTCGAGGGGCTCACGGGTGCCGCCGGCCGACACGACCACGTGGCGGCCCCTCAGGTCGGGCTCGGTGACGCCCCGGGCCAGCACCCGGCGGCAGACCTCGAAGATCTCGGCCGGGTCGGGCAGCCGGCCCTTGCCGGTGTCGACGCCGGTGAGCCGGCCGACGGCGGGCTCGATGACGACGGCGCCGCGGCGGCGCAGCGTGGCCACGTTCTCCTGGGTGGCCGGGTGCTCCCACATCTCGGTGTGCATGGCGGGCGCGAAGACGACCGGACAGCGGGCGGTCAGGAGCGTGTTGGTCAGCAGGTCGTCGGCGAGGCCGTGGGCGGCCTTGGCGAGCGTGTCGGCCGTGGCGGGCGCGACGACGACGAGGTCGGCGCCCTGGCCGATACGGACGTGCGGGACCTCGTGGACGTCGTCCCAGACCTCCGTCGAGACGGGGTTGCCCGACAGCGCGGACCAGGTGGCGGCGCCGACGAAGTGCAGCGCCGAGCCGGTGGGGACGACGCGCACGTCATGACCCGACTCCGTCAGTCTGCGCAGCAGCTCACAGGCCTTGTACGCGGCGATTCCGCCGCTGACCCCCAGAACGACCTTCGGCTTGTCCACCGTCTCTCCCCGGCTCGGAACCTACGGGACCATCACACACCACAGGCCCGGCAGCGTGACTGCCGGGCCTGTGGATAAGTCAGTCGCGATCTGAAAGCACTACTGCGCGGGGCCCTCGATGGCCTCGGACGTCAGCAGACCCGCGTTGATCTCACGCAGGGCGATCGAGAGCGGCTTCTCGTGCACGTGGGTGTCGACGAGGGGACCGACGTACTCGAGGAGACCCTCGCCCAGCTGGGAGTAGTACGCGTTGATCTGACGGGCCCGCTTGGCGGCGTAGATCACGAGGCTGTACTTCGAGTCGGTGGCCTCAAGCAACTCGTCGATCGGCGGGTTGATGATGCCCTCGGGCGCGGTGATGGAAGAGGACACGCTCTACCTTCCGAAAGAGGGAAAAAGATCGAGAACGATCACACAACGTCCATCAAGGCTAGCAGCTCGCGCGCCACGTCCTCGACGGAGGTGTTGACCAAGGTCATGTCGAACTCCGGCTCGGCCGCCAACTCGGTCCTGGCCGCCTCCAGGCGGCGCTCGATGACCTCGGGCGACTCGGTGCCCCGGCCGGTCAGCCTGCGCACCAGCTCCTCCCAGGAGGGAGGAGCCAGGAACACCAGCCGGGCGTCGGACATCGACTCCCGGACCTGTCGGGCGCCCTGGAGATCGATCTCCAGCAGAACGGCCTCGCCGTTCTCCAGCCGCTCCAGCACGGCCGCGCGCGGCGTGCCGTAGCGGTTCCCGGCGAACTCGGCCCACTCCAGCAGCTCGCCGTTGGCGATCAGCTTGTCCATCTCCTCGTCGGTGACGAAGAAGTAGTGGACTCCGTGCCGCTCGCCGGGACGGGGCTTGCGGGTGGTGGCCGACACCGAGAGCCAGACCTCGGGGTGTTCCTTGCGCATATGGGCGACGACCGTGCTCTTGCCGACCCCCGAGGGGCCGGAGAGCACGGTCAGCCGCGGACGTTCACTCATGCAGCGATTATTCCAGCAATCCCGGGGTGCCCGGGACGCCCGGCCTGCTCCCCGTGGACCGGGGAGCCGGGCTCAGGAGCCGGTGCTGCCGAACTCACGCTCCAGGGAGGCGATCTGGTTGGAACCGAGACCCCGCACGCGGCGGCTCTCGGAGATGCCCAGACGCTCCATGATCTGCTTGGCGCGGACCTTGCCCACGCCGGGCAGCGACTCGAGCAGCGCGGAGACCTTCATCTTGCCGATGACGTCGTTCTCCTGGCCCTGCTTGATCACCTCGTGCAGGGAGGCACCGGAGTGCTTGAGTCGATTCTTGACCTCGGCCCGCTCCCGGCGAGCCGCGGCGGCCTTTTCGAGCGCGGCTGCGCGCTGTTCAGGGGTAAGGGGCGGAAGAGCCACGCCTACGTCACCTCGGATGTCGAACTGTCGGATACGGACCGGTGAGGAACCTAGTCGCCCCACACCTGGGGAGCCACGAGCAACACGCTGCCCGTTCTCCCCCACTGCCTGAAGGGCGTGGGAAGGGCCCCCACTGCTCGGAGACTAGCGGGCAAGTCCGCCAGAGTCAGCGAGAACAGCGGAAAAGTCCTGGTCAGCCTCCGTCAGGCCGGACATTTCAGACATAATGCCCCCGATTTGAGGATGTATTCACACTCAAGTCGCCGGCCCGCCGCCTGCCCGGCCGTACACCGGAGGGCTCAGGAACCTGCGACGACGGCCTGAATCTCCCCGGCGAACCGTTCCGCGGCCGCGCGCAGCGCCCCCGTGTCGGGACCGTGACGCAGAACACCCCGACTCACGTTCGGCACCACGTTGCGCAGCGCCGGGCCGAAGACCTTCGGAAGGTCGGCCGCCGTCGCCCCCTGCGCGCCGACGCCGGGCGCGAGGAGCGGGCCGTTGATCGCGAGGTCGTACGACGACAGGTCGCCGACCGTCGCGCCGACGACCGCGCCGAAGGAGCCCAGCGGCTCCTCCCCGGCGTTCTCGGCGGCCAGGTGGGCGAGCATGGTCGCGCCCACGCTGCGGCCGTCGGCGCGCACCGCGTGCTGCACCTCGGGGCCCTCCGGGTTCGAGGTCAGCGCCAGCACGAACAGGCCGGCGCCGCTCTCGCGGGCGAGGGCCACGGCCGGGCTGAGCGAGCCGTAGCCGAGGTACGGCGAGACCGTCAGGGCGTCCGAGAACAGCGGGGCGCCCTGGTGCAGGTACGCCTCCGCGTACCCGGCCATGGTGGAGCCGATGTCGCCGCGCTTGGCGTCCATCACGACCAGCGCGCCGGCCGCGCGCGCCTCCCGGACGACCGTCTCCAGGACGGCGACGCCGCGCGAGCCGAAGCGCTCGAAGAAGGCGCTCTGCGGCTTCATCACGGCGACCCGGTCGGCCACGGCCTCGACGACCGTGCGGCTGAACCGCTCCAGACCGGCCACGTCGTCGTTCAGACCCCAGCCGGCGAGCAGCGAGGCGTGCGGATCGATGCCGACGCACAGCGGGCCGCGCTCGTCCATGACGCGGCGCAGCCGGGCACCGAAGGGCTCCATCGAGGTCATGCGGGCTTCCTCACGTCGGCGCCGACCGCGTCGGCGAGGGTGGCGTAGGGGCTGGTGCGCAGGCGCGCGGCGAGGCCCTTGTGGATCGCGCGGGACCAGAAGGGCCCCTCGTAGATGAAGGCGCTGTAGCCCTGTACCAGCGTGGCGCCGGCCAGGATGCGCTGCCAGGCGTCCTCGGCGGTCTCGATGCCGCCGACGCCCACGAGGGTGATCCGGTCGCCCACGCGCGCGTACAGGCGGCGCAGGACCTCCAGGGAGCGCTCCTTGAGCGGAGCGCCGGACAGACCGCCGGTCTCCTGCACGAGCGCGGGCGCGGAGCGCAGGCCGAGGCCCTCGCGCGCGATGGTGGTGTTGGTGGCGATGATGCCGTCCAGGCCCAGCTCCACGGCCAGGTCGGCGACGGCGTCGACGTCCTCGTCGGCGAGGTCCGGGGCGATCTTCACCAGCAGCGGGACGCGGCGGTCGGCGACCGTGCGGTCGGCGGCCGCGCGCACGGCGGTCAGCAGCGGGCGCAGCGACTCGGTGGCCTGGAGGTTGCGCAGGCCGGGCGTGTTCGGCGAGGAGACGTTGACGACCAGGTAGTCGGCGTACGGCGCGAGCCGCTCGGCGGACTTCACGTAGTCGCCGACGGCCTCCGCCTCCGGGACGACCTTGGTCTTGCCGATGTTGACGCCCACGACGGTCCTGAAGACCGGCCTGCGGGTCGCGAGGCGGGCCGCCACGGCCAGGGAGCCGTCGTTGTTGAAGCCCATGCGGTTGATCAGCGCGCGGTCCGCGACGAGGCGGAACAGCCGCTTCTTGGGGTTGCCGGGCTGCGGCTCCCCCGTCACCGTGCCGATCTCGACGTGGTCGAAGCCCAGCATCGACATGCCGTCGATCGCGACGGCGTTCTTGTCGAAGCCCGCGGCGAGCCCGAAGGGGCCGTGCATGCGCAGCCCGAGGGCCTCGGTGCGCAGTTCCTTGTGACGGGGGGCGAGGGCGGCGGCGACGAAGGTGCGCAGCACGGGGACGCGCACGGCCAGACGGATCCAGCGGAAGGCCATGTAGTGGGCCTTCTCGGCGTCCATCCGCCGGAACACCAGACGGAAGAAGAGCTTGTACATCTCGGAAAAGTCCTCGGGGGTCCTCGTACAGAGGGGGACACCGTTTCCGGTGTCCCCCTCAGGGCTGCTAGGGGGTGTCGTTTGGATCATCCCGGCGTCGCGGGGTCTGGCACGCACATCTGCGGCGTTGTCGTCACTCGCCGACTCCCCCACGCTCGGCTTCTCCCCCACTCTCGGCTTCGCTCGAGCGGGAGGGGCCCCCAGCGCGGGAGGGGCCCCCACCGCGTCGACTCCCTCCTCCGCCCTGCATCTGCACGCACCAGACCCCGCTCGGGTCCGCCGGTCCGCACCGTTCGTCACGGCCGACCTGATCCAAACGACACCCCCTAGTCGCGGGCCGCGGTCAGGTGTTCCGCGTGTTCCTGGAGCGAACGGACGCCCACGTCACCGTGGTTGAGGGCGTCGATGCCCTGGACGGCCGCGGCGAGGGCCTGGACCGTCGTCAGGCACGGCACCGAACGGGCCACCGCCGCCGTACGGATGTCGTAGCCGTCGAGGCGACCGCCGGTGCCGTACGGGGTGTTGACGATGAGGTCGACCTCGCCGTCGTGGATGAGCTGGACGACGGTCCTCTCGCCGTTCGGGCCGACGCCCTCGGACTGCTTGCGCACCACGGTGGCGTTGATGCCGTTGCGCTTGAGGACCTCGGCGGTGCCGGACGTGGCGAGCAACTCGAAGCCGTGCGCGACCAGTTCGCGCGCCGGGAAGATCATCGAGCGCTTGTCGCGGTTGGCGACCGAGATGAACGCGCGGCCCTTGGTGGGCAGCGGGCCGTAGGCGCCGGCCTGGGACTTGGCGTACGCCGTGCCGAAGACCGAGTCGATGCCCATGACCTCACCCGTGGAACGCATCTCCGGGCCGAGGACCGTGTCGACGCCGCGGCCCTGGATGTCGCGGAAGCGCGACCACGGCATGACGGCCTCCTTGACGGAGATCGGCGCGTCCAGCGGCAGTTCGCCGCCGTCGCCGTTCGCCGGGAGCAGGCCCTCGGCGCGCAGTTCGGCGACGGTCGCGCCCAGCGAGATCCGGGCGGCGGCCTTGGCCAGCGGCACCGCGGTCGCCTTCGAGGTGAAGGGCACGGTGCGCGAGGCGCGCGGGTTGGCCTCCAGGACGTAGAGGATGTCGCCGGCCATCGCGAACTGGATGTTGATCAGGCCGCGCACGCCGACGCCCTTGGCGATGGCCTCCGTCGAGGCCCGCAGGCGCTTGATGTCGTAGCCGCCCAGGGTGATCGGGGGCAGGGCACAGGCGGAGTCGCCGGAGTGGATGCCGGCCTCCTCGATGTGCTCCATGACGCCGCCGAGGTACAGCTCCTCGCCGTCGTAGAGGGCGTCGACGTCGATCTCGATCGCGTCGTCCAGGAAGCGGTCGACGAGCACCGGCCGGGAGGGGCTGATCTCGGTCGACTCGGCGATGTAGGCCGCGAGGCGGGTCTCGTCGTAGACGATCTCCATGCCCCGGCCGCCGAGGACGTACGAGGGCCGGACGAGCACCGGGTAGCCGATCTCGTCGGCGATGGCCTTGGCGCCCTCGAAGGTGGTGGCCGTGCCGTGCTTCGGGGCGGGCAGGCCCGCCTCGGCGAGGACCCGGCCGAAGGCGCCGCGGTCCTCGGCGGCGTGGATGGCCTCCGGCGAGGTGCCGACGACCGGTACGCCGTTGTCCTTCAGGGCCTGGGCGAGGCCCAGCGGGGTCTGGCCGCCCAGCTGCACGATCACGCCCGCCACCGGGCCGGCCTGCTGCTCGGCGTGGACGATCTCCAGCACGTCCTCCAGCGTCAGCGGCTCGAAGTACAGGCGGTCGGAGGTGTCGTAGTCCGTGGAGACGGTCTCCGGGTTGCAGTTGACCATCACCGTCTCGTAGCCCGCGTCGCTCAGCGCGAAGGAGGCGTGGACGCAGGAGTAGTCGAACTCGATGCCCTGGCCGATGCGGTTCGGGCCGGAGCCCAGGATGATGACGGCCGGCTTCTCGCGGGGCGCGACCTCGGACTCCTCGTCGTAGGAGGAGTAGAAGTACGGCGTCTTCGCGGCGAACTCGGCGGCGCAGGTGTCGACCGTCTTGTAGACCGGGCGGATGCCGAGGGCGTGCCGCACCTCGCGGACGACGTCCTCGCGCAGGCCGCGGATCTCGGCGATCTGCTGGTCGGAGAAGCCGTGGCGCTTGGCCTCGGCGAGCAGCTCGCCGGTCAGCTCGGGCGCCTCGGCCAGCTCGTCCGCGACCTCCTTGATCAGGAAGAGCTGGTCCACGAACCAGGGGTCGATCTTCGTGTACGCGAAGACCTCCTCGGGCGTGGCGCCCGCGCGGATGGCCTGCATGACCGTGTTGATCCGGCCGTCGGTGGGCCGTACGGACTCCGCCAGGAGCGCCGCCTTGTCACCCGTCTCGCCGACGAAGGTGAACTGGCTGCCCTTCTTCTCCAGCGAGCGCAGCGCCTTCTGGAAGGCCTCGGTGAAGTTGCGGCCGATGGCCATGGCCTCGCCGACCGACTTCATGGTCGTGGTCAGTGTGGAGTCGGCCTGCGGGAACTTCTCGAACGCGAAGCGCGGGGCCTTGACGACGACGTAGTCGAGCGTGGGCTCGAAGGAGGCCGGGGTCTCCTGCGTGATGTCGTTCGGGATCTCGTCCAGCGTGTAGCCGACGGCCAGCTTGGCGGCGATCTTCGCGATCGGGAAGCCGGTGGCCTTGGAGGCGAGGGCGGACGAGCGGGACACCCGCGGGTTCATCTCGATGACGATCACGCGACCGTCCTCGGGGTTCACCGCGAACTGGATGTTGCAGCCGCCGGTGTCGACGCCGACCTCGCGGATCACGGCGATGCCGATGTCGCGCAGGATCTGGTACTCGCGGTCGGTCAGCGTCATCGCGGGCGCGACGGTGATCGAGTCACCGGTGTGCACGCCCATCGGGTCGAAGTTCTCGATGGAGCAGACGACCACGACGTTGTCGTTCTTGTCGCGCATCAGCTCCAGCTCGTACTCCTTCCAGCCGAGGATGGACTCCTCCAGGAGCACCTCGGTGGTCGGGGAGAGCGTGAGGCCCTGGCCGGCGATGCGGCGCAGCTCCTCCTCGTCGTGCGCGAAGCCGGAACCGGCGCCGCCCATGGTGAAGGACGGGCGGACGACGACCGGGTAGCCGCCGAGGGTCTCGACCCCCTGGAGGACGTCCTCCATGGAGTGGCAGATGACCGAGCGGGCGGACTCGCCGTGGCCGGTCTTGCGCCGGACCTCCTCCACGACGTCCTTGAACAGGTCGCGGTCCTCGCCCTTGTGGATCGCCTCGGGCTTGGCGCCGATCAGCTCGACGCCGTACTTCTCCAGTACACCGTTGTCGTGCAGCGAGATCGCGGTGTTCAGGGCCGTCTGGCCGCCCAGGGTGGGCAGCAAGGCGTCGGGGCGCTCCTTGGCGATGATCTTCTCGACGAACTCGGGGGTGATCGGCTCGACGTAGGTCGCGTCGGCGATCTCCGGGTCGGTCATGATCGTCGCCGGGTTGGAGTTGACGAGGACGACGCGCAGGCCCTCGGCCCTGAGCACGCGGCACGCCTGGGTGCCGGAGTAGTCGAACTCGGCGGCCTGGCCGATGACGATCGGGCCGGAGCCGATGACCAGGACGGACTGGATATCGGTGCGCTTAGGCACGCTGGCCCTCCATCAGGGAAACGAAGCGGTCGAACAGGTAGGCGGCGTCGTGCGGGCCCGCTGCCGCTTCAGGGTGGTACTGGACGGAGAAGGCCGGCTGGTCGAGCAGCTGCAGCCCCTCCACGACGTCGTCGTTCAGGCAGACGTGCGAGACCTCGGCGCGGCCGAACCTCGTCTCGCTGACCCGGTCGAGCGGCGCGTCCACGGCGAAGCCGTGGTTGTGCGCGGTGACCTCGACCTTGCCGGTCGTGCGGTCCTGGACCGGCTGGTTGATGCCCCGGTGGCCGTACTTCAGCTTGTAGGTGCCGAAGCCGAGGGCGCGGCCGAGGATCTGGTTGCCGAAGCAGATGCCGAACAACGGCGTCCTGCGCTCCAGTACGGCGGTCATGAGCGCCACCGGGCCGTCGGCCGTGGCCGGGTCGCCGGGGCCGTTGGAGAAGAACACGCCGTCCGGCTCGACGGCGTAGACGTCGTCGGGCGTGGCGGTGGCGGGCAGGACGTGCACCTCGATGCCGCGCTCGGCCATGCGGTGCGGGGTCATGCCCTTGATGCCGAGGTCGATCGCGGCGACGGTGAACTTCTTCGCACCGACGGCCGGGACGACGTAGGCCTCCTTGGTGGCGACCTCTTCGTACAGCGAGGCGCCCTTCATGTGCGGCTGGGCCTGCACGCGCGCGAGGAGCTCCGCCTCGGCGGCGATCGCCGCGCCGGAGAAGACGCCTGCGCGCATCGAGCCGCGCTCGCGCAGGTGGCGGGTGAGCGCGCGGGTGTCGATGCCGGAGATGCCGACCACGCCCTGGCGCTCCAGCTCGTCGTCCAGGGAGCGCTTGGCCCGCCAGTTGGACGGCACGCGCGCGGGGTCGCGCACGACGTAGCCGGAGACCCAGATGCGGCTCGACTCGTCGTCCTCATCGTTCCAGCCCGTGTTGCCGATCTGCGGGGCGGTCGCGACGACGATCTGGCGGTCGTACGACGGGTCGGTCAGGGTTTCCTGGTAGCCGGTCATGCCGGTGGAGAACACGGCCTCGCCGAAGGTCTCCCCCACGGCCCCGTAGGCACGGCCGCGGAAGATCCGGCCGTCCTCCAGGACGAGTACGGCGGGAACCTTGGCGGCTCCCCTGGTGGAGGTCGTCATCGTGCGCCTTCCGTGTCGTTGATCATGTGGTTCAGGGTGTCGACCCACTCCGCGTGCTCGGCCGCCCGGTCGGAGCGGAAGCCGGAGTCGATCAGCTTGTCGCCGAGCGCCCAGGTCACCACCAGCAGGCCGCCCTCGGGCAGGACCTTGCCGGCGATGGCCGCCTCCAGCCGGGCCCCGCGCAGTGCGGCGGTGGGGACGAAGAAGTCGGACGCTCCGGGGCGCTCCACCTCCAGGCCCGCCTCGGTCAGGGTCAGCTCGGCCCGGCTGCGGGTGCCCAGGCCGTGGGCCACGATCCGGTCCAGCCACTGCCCGGCGGTGGTGGAGCCGTGGTAGCGGCCGCTCAGCTTCAGTTTGGCCGGGCCCGTCTCCTCCGGCGCGCCGGGCGGCTCCGGAAGGTCGCTCTGGAGCGTGCCGCGCCACTTCCAGCCCTCGCGCATCAGCCAGTAGACCAGCGCGATGAACAGGACGAGTCCGACGAGCCAGCCGATGCGGGCCGGCCAGTCGGTGACGTCGGCCGACTTCCTGGCCTCGGCCAGCAGGATGAGAGGTGTCACGTGAGCTTCCCGTCGACGAGCGTGGCCTTGCCCCGCAGCCACGTGTGCGTCACACGGCCCGGCAGCTCACGCCCCTGGTAGGGGGTGTTGCGGCTGCGCGAGGCGAAGCCCGCGGGGTCCACCTGACCACGGTATTCCGTGTCGACGAGGGTGAGGTTGGCGGGCTCACCGGCCGAGACGGGACGGCCGTGCCCGGTGGCCTGTCCGATCTGCGCGGGCTTGGCGGACATCCGGTCGGCGACGCCGGCCCAGTCCAGCAGGCCCGTGTCGACCATGGTCTCCTGGACCACCGACAACGCGGTCTCCAGCCCCACCATCCCCATGGCGGCCGCGGCCCACTCGCAGTCCTTGTCCTCGTGCGGGTGCGGGGCGTGGTCGGTGGCGACGATGTCGATCGTGCCGTCGGCCAGGGCCTCGCGCAGGGCGTGCACGTCCCGCTCGGTGCGCAGCGGCGGGTTGACCTTGTAGACCGGGTTGTACGTGCGGACCAGCTCGTCGGTGAGGAGGAGGTGGTGCGGGGTGACCTCGGCGGTGACGTCGATGCCGCGGGACTTGGCCCAGCGGACGATCTCGACGCTGCCGGCGGTCGACAGGTGGCAGATGTGGACGCGGGAGCCGACGTGCTCGGCGAGCAGGACGTCCCGGGCGATGATCGATTCCTCGGCCACCGCCGGCCAGCCCCCGAGCCCCAGCTCGGCGGAGACGACACCCTCGTTCATCTGGGCGCCCTCGGTGAGGCGCGGCTCCTGCGCGTGCTGGGCGACGACCCCGCCGAAGGCCTTCACGTATTCCAGGGCGCGGCGCATGATCACGGCGTCGTCCACGCACTTGCCGTCGTCGGAGAAGACGGTGACCCCGGCGGCCGACTCGTGCATGGCGCCGAGCTCGGCGAGCTTCCTGCCCTCCAGGCCGACGGTGACGGCGCCGATGGGCTGGACGTCGCAGTAGCCGTGCTCGCGGCCGAGCCGGTAGACCTGCTCGACGACACCGGCGGTGTCGGCGACCGGGAAGGTGTTGGCCATGGCGAACACGGCCGTGTAGCCGCCGGAGGCGGCCGCGCGCGTGCCGGTCAGCACCGTCTCGGAGTCCTCGCGGCCAGGCTCGCGCAGGTGAGTGTGCAGGTCGACCAGGCCCGGCAGCAGCACCTTGCCGCCGGCCTCCACGACCTCCGCGCCCTCGGCGGACAGGCCGGTGCCGACCGCCTCGATGACCTCGCCGTCGATCAGCACGTCCTGCGGCTCGCCGCCGAGCACCTTCGCACCACGGATCAGGATCTTGCTCATGGTTCTTACTTCTCCTCGGTGGTGCGGGCGTGGGTGACGGCGGGCTCGTTGCCGCCGAGCAGCAGGTACAGGACGGCCATCCGGATCGAGACGCCGTTTGCGACCTGCTCGACGACGGTGCAGCGGTCGGAGTCGGCGACCTCGGCGGTGATCTCCATGCCGCGGACCATCGGGCCGGGGTGCATCACGATGGCGTGCTCGGGCATCCTCGCCATGCGCTCGCCGTCGAGGCCGTAGCGCCGCGAGTACTCGCGCTCGGTGGGGAAGAAGGCGGCGTTCATCCGCTCGCGCTGGACGCGGAGCATCATCACCGCGTCGGACTTCGGCAGGACGGCGTCGAGGTCGTAGGACACCTCGCAGGGCCAGGTCTCGACGCCGACCGGCACCAGGGTGGGCGGGGCGACCAGGGTGACCTCGGCGCCGAGGGTGTGCAGCAGGTCGACGTTGGAGCGGGCGACGCGGCTGTGCAGGACGTCGCCGACGACGGTGACGCGCTTGCCCGCGAGGTCCTTGCCGAGACCGGCGTCACGGCCGATCAGACGGCGGCGCATGGTGAACGCGTCCAGCAGGGCCTGGGTGGGGTGCTGGTGGGTGCCGTCGCCGGCGTTGATGACGGGCGCGTCGATCCAGCCGGAGTTCGCGAGGCGGTACGGGGCGCCGGAGGCGCTGTGCCGGATGACGACGGCGTCCACGCCCATCGCCTCCAGCGTCTGCGCGGTGTCCTTGAGGGACTCGCCCTTGGAGACGCTCGAGCCCTTGGCCGCGAAGTTGATCACGTCGGCGGAGAGCCGCTTCTCGGCGGCCTCGAAGGAGATCCGGGTCCGGGTCGAGTCCTCGAAGAAGAGGTTGCAGACCGTGCGGCCGCGCAGGGTCGGCAGTTTCTTGATCGGCCGGTCGGCGACCCGGGCCATCTCCTCGGCGGTGTCGAGGATCAGGACGGCGTCGTCGCGGGTGAGGTCGGCGGCCGAGATGAGATGACGCTGCATCTGTCAGGCTCCGTAAGGCAGTTCAATCGGGAGGATTGGGGCAGTCGGGCGCGTGCGCGGGTACGCCGAAGCGGGCGTGCGCGCCTGACGTGCTACTGGTCGGTCGGCTTCACACCGAGCAGCACGGTGTCGCGACCGTCCTCCTCGGCGAGCTGGACCTTGACCGTCTCCCGCAGCGACGTGGGGAGGTTCTTGCCGACGTAGTCCGCGCGGATCGGCAGTTCGCGGTGGCCCCGGTCGACCAGGACCGCGAGCTGCACCGCGCGGGGGCGCCCGATGTCGTTCAGGGCGTCGAGGGCGGCGCGGATCGTACGGCCGGAGAAGAGCACGTCGTCGACGAGGACGACCAGCTTGCCGTCGAGGCCGTCACCGGGGATCTCCGTGCGGGCCAGCGCGCGCGGCGGGTGCATGCGCAGGTCGTCGCGGTACATGGTGATGTCGAGCGAGCCGACCGGGACCGTGCGCTCGGTGATCTGCGCCAGCTTGACGGCGAGCCGCCGGGCGAGGAAGACGCCGCGGGTGGGGATGCCGAGGAGCACCACGTCGTCGGCGCCCTTGGCGCGCTCGACGATCTCGTGGGCGATGCGGGTCAGCACCCGCGCGATGTCGGGGCCCTCGAGAACGGGCCGGGCATCGGAGGCCTGCGCGGTGGCGGGCGAGTCGTGCTTGTCCATACGAAACGGACCCCCTTCTCCGCCTCACGGGACGGATCTTAAAGGACGTCGGAATTGCGCCATCTACCCTAGCAGGTCATGGGGAGGGCCCCGATCACCCCCTCGTTCACCCGCTTGGCCCAACAGGGTGCCGCGAGCACGGAAGAGTCGGTGTGGACCATTCGGCTTGACGCGCGAGAGTCACGCTGCGTAACCTCACAGTGAGTTACCAGCCGCGCGGTGGACAACCCAGTCGGCCGCGTCGACACAGTGTCCGGGGAGCTATATGTCCAGCGAATACGCCAAACAGCTCGGGGCCAAGCTCCGGGCCATCCGCACCCAGCAGGGCCTTTCCCTCCACGGTGTCGAGGAGAAGTCCCAGGGGCGCTGGAAGGCCGTGGTGGTCGGGTCCTACGAGCGTGGCGACCGCGCGGTGACCGTACAGCGGCTCGCCGAGCTGGCCGATTTCTACGGTGTCCCGGTCCAGGAGCTCCTGCCGGGTACGACGCCGGGCGGCGCCGCCGAGCCCCCGCCGAAGCTGGTCCTGGACCTGGAGCGGCTGGCCACCGTGCCGGCCGAGAAGGCGGGCCCGCTCCAGCGCTACGCGGCGACGATCCAGTCCCAGCGCGGTGACTACAACGGCAAGGTGCTCTCGATCCGCCAGGACGACCTGCGCACACTCGCCGTCATCTACGACCAGTCCCCCTCGGTCCTGACCGAGCAGCTGATCAGCTGGGGTGTGCTGGACGCGGACGCGCGCCGCGCGGTGGCTTCGCACGAAGAGGCCTGAGCCGCTTCGCACCTGCGCAGAAACGTGCCGTCGGGGTGGCCGGAACTTCGCGGTTCCGGCTGCCCCGACGGCGTTTCGCGTGTCCGGGCTGCAGGGCTGCGGGCTGCGGGCGCACAGGAACGCCGGAGGGCCCACAGCGGCGCGCTGTGGGCCCTCCGGCGTTGTCGTGCGGGGGTTACGCCTCGTCCCGGCGCAGGGACGGCTTGAGCTCCTTCAGACGGCCCAGCAGGCCGTTCACGAACGAGGGCGACTCGTCCGTGGAGAACTCCTTCGCCAGCTGCACCATCTCGTCGAGGACGACGGCGTCCGGGGTCCCGTCGACCCAGATCAGCTCGTACGCGCCCAGCCGCAGGATGTTGCGGTCCACGACCGGCATCCGGTCGAGCGTCCAGCCGACCGCGTACTGGGCGATCAGCTCGTCGATGCGCTTCGCGTGCACGGCGTAGCCCTCGACCAGCTGCATCGTGTACTCGCTGACCGGCGGCTGCCGGGTGTCGGACCGGGACAGCCGGACCCAGTCGGCGAGGACCGTCAGGACGTCGGCGCCGCGCTGGTCGCCCTCGAAGAGGATCTGGAAGGCGCGCTTGCGGGCCGTGTTGCGGGCAGCCACGGTTAGCTGTTCACCCGGCCGAGGTAGTCGCCCGTGCGGGTGTCGACCTTGATCTTCTCACCGGTGGTGATGAAGAGCGGGACCTGGATCTCGTAGCCGGTCTCCAGCTTGGCGGGCTTGGAGCCGCCGGTGGAGCGGTCGCCCTGGACGCCCGGCTCGGTGTGCTCGATGACCAGCTCGACGGCGGCCGGCAGCTCGACGAAGAGCACCTCGCCCTCGTGCGTGGCGACGGTGGCCTCGAAGCCCTCGATCAGGAAGTTGGCGGCGTCGCCGACGGCCTTCCGGTCGATCATGAGCTGGTCATAGGTCTGCATGTCCATGAAGACGAAGTACTCGCCGTCCATGTACGAGAACTGCATGTCGCGCTTGTCGACAGTGGCGGTCTCGACCTTGACGCCGGCGTTGAAGGTCTTGTCGACGACCTTGCCGGACAGCACGTTCTTCAGCTTGGTGCGCACGAAGGCCGGGCCCTTGCCGGGCTTGACGTGCTGGAACTCGACGACGGACCAGAGCTGGCCGCCTTCGAGCTTGAGCACCAAACCGTTCTTGAGGTCGTTCGTGGAAGCCACGGTTGCGGAATCTCCTGGACTGACGTACGACCCCGGGGCACGCGCTACAGCGCGAGCAGCTCCTTGGTCGTGATGGTGAGTAGCTCGGGTCCGCCGTCCGCCTCGGGGCGCACGACGAGCGTGTCATCGATCCGGACACCGCCCCGGCCCGGGAGGTGGACCCCCGGTTCGACGGTGACCGGCACGCAAGCGTCCAGTTTACCCATGGCCGAGGGCGCCAACTGCGGGTCCTCGTCGATTTCGAGTCCGACGCCGTGTCCGGTGAGCGGAGAAAGGGCCTCCGCATAGCCGGCCGAGTCCAGTACGTGGCGTGCCGCGCGGTCCACGTCGCTGCAGGCGGCGCCGGGCGCCAGGGCCTCGCGCCCGGCGCGCTGGGCGGAGAAGACCAGGTCGTACAGCTCCACCTGCCAGTCGGCGGGCGACGTGCCGATCACGAACGTACGGCCGATCTCGCAGCGGTAGCCGCGATAGGCCGCGCCCAGGCACACGGTGAGGAAATCGCCCTCCTCCACACGCCGGTCGGTGGGCCGGTGCCCGCGTCGGCCGGAGTGGGGGCCGGTGGCCACGGAGGTGGGGAAGGCCGGGCCGTCGGCCCCGTGGTCGACCAGCCGGCGCTCCAGCTCCAGCGCGAGATGCCGTTCGGTACGGCCGACCAGGATGGATTCCAGCAGCTCGCCGAGGGCCTGGTCGGCGATCTCGGCGCCGATGCGCAGACAGGAGATCTCCTCCTCGTCCTTGACCACCCTGAGCTGCTCGACGGCTCCGCCGAGGTCGGTGAGGCGCAGTGCGGGTGCGACGGAGGAGATGGCCCGGTGCCGGGCCACCGTGAGGTGGTGCTCCTCCACGGCCAGGGAGTCGGCGTCCTGGCCCACGGCGAGTTCCGCCGCCCCGACCGCCGCGTCGCCGCCGGCCCGGGCCCCGTTCGGCGGGAGGACGTACAGGCGCAGGCTCTCGTCCGGGCGGCCGTCGCCCACGCGGTCGTCGGGCGGGCAGGCGCAGACGAGGAGGTCCTCGCGTCTGCCGAGCAGCAGTGCGCAGCCCCGCGGGGCCGCGGCGGCGAGATAGCGCACGTTCGCCGGACGGGTGACGAGCGCGGCCGCGGTGCCGGCCGCGGTGAAGTGGTCCCTCAGCCGGGATCGGCGGGTCGCGTACACCTCTGACATGAGACGAGCGTAGAAGTTTTGCGGCGGTTGTGCCGATTCGAGAACGGCCGAGTGGGGTGCGGGGCCCTGCGCGGGAGGCCTACCAGCTCGGCGGGCTCGCGATCGCTCGCGCCAGGACCTCGTCCAGCACGCGGGCCGTGCCCGGGACGTCCAGCTGGGAGTTGTCGATGATCGGCAGTCCCGAGCCGTACCAGCCGGCCATGCGGCCGTGGATGCGGGCCACCTCCTCGTCGGTGAGACGGCGGTTGCCGGAGCGCTCGGCGTTGCGCTCCAGGACGATGTCCAGGCCCGGCAGCAGGACGACCGGGAGCAGGCCGGGGCCGACGTGCCGCTTCCAGCCGCCGAGGCCCACGACCGGGCGGTCCGGGAACACCGCGTCGTCCAGGATGCAGGAGATGCCGTTGGCGAGGAAGTTGCGGGCGGCGAAGCCGCAGGTGCGGCGGGCGAGGCGGTACTGGGCCTCGGAGTTGTCGTTCCAGCCGGACTGGGGGTCGGCGAAGCCCGAGCGGACCCATTCGCGGACGTCGTCCAGGCTGATGTGCGCGGTGGGCACCCGGCGGTGGTCCGCCCAGAACTTGGCGACGCTGGTCTTGCCCGCGCCCGCCGGGCCGATGAGCAGGACGGCCAGGGTGGTGGTCGTCGGGTCGGGTACCGCGGCCTGCGCCGGGGGTGCCGTGGGCACGCCGACCGGTCCGCCGGGCGGCAGCGGCACATGGCCGGTGGTCTCGGGGGCGGGCGGCGCGGCGGTGTGCTGCGGGGCCGGGGGGTGCACGACCGGGGGCCGGGGCGCGGGAGGCTGCGGGGGTGTGGGCGGGACGGCGCCGGCCGGGGCCGGGAAGCCCGGTGGCGCGGGCACGGGGGCGGCTCCCGGGCGCGGACCCGGGTGGGGGTGTGCGGCCGACGCCCAGCCGGCGTGCGGCCCCTGCTCCGGCCGGTGGGGCGGCGGCAGCGGAGATCCCACTGCGTGCTGCATCCGTTGCCACTCCGTCTCGTCGTCCTCGGCTCGGCCGCCGCTCACGCACGACAGGCGAGCGACAGGCCATCGGTGCTGGTCGCGGGGGTGCGCCCGCGTTGTTTCACCGAACGGTACCGTCCCCGGCCGTCGTTTGGTGAAACGGCCGGGGGCGGCCCGAAGTGCCCATTCCGCAAAGGAAGTCGAGGTCGGGAAAGGGACGGACGGAACAGTCGGGTACTTACTGCCCGACCTCGCCGTAGGCGGCGAGCAGGACGGCAGGGTCCGGGCTCTCCATCACCGTCGGCTTGGCCAGGCCGTCGAGGACGATGAAGCGCAAGCGGTCGCCGCGGGACTTCTTGTCGACCTTCATCGTCTCCAGCAGCTTGGGCCACTGGTCGTAGCGGTAGTGCAGCGGAAGGCCGACGGCTTCGAGGACCGTGCGGTGGCGGTCCGCCGTGGCGTCGTCCAACCGGCCCGCCAGACGGCCCAGTTCGGCGGCGAAGTGCATGCCGACGGCGACCGCGGCGCCGTGCCGCCAGGTGTAGCGCTCGTTCTTCTCGATGGCGTGGGCGAGCGTGTGGCCGTAGTTGAGGATCTCCCGCAGGCCCGACTCCTTCAGGTCGGAGGAGACGACCTCGGCCTTCACCCGGATCGCGCGCTCGATCAGCTCGGCGGTGTGCGGCCCCGCCGGGCTGCGGGCGCCCTCGGGGTCGGACTCGATCAGGTCCAGGATCACCGGGTCGGCGATGAAGCCGGCCTTGATGACCTCAGCGAGCCCGGAGACGTAGTCGTTGACCGTGAGCGAGTCCAGCGCGGCGAGGTCGCACAGCACGCCGGCCGGCGGGTGGAAGGCGCCGACGAGGTTCTTGCCCTCGGCGGTGTTGATGCCGGTCTTGCCCCCGACCGCCGCGTCCACCATGGCGAGGACCGTGGTGGGGATCGCGATCCAGCGCACTCCGCGCAGCCAGGTGGCGGCGACGAATCCGGCGAGGTCGGTCGTCGCGCCGCCGCCGACGCCGACGATCACGTCGGTGCGGGTGAAGTTCGACTGGCCGAGCGCCTTCCAGCAGTAGGCGGCGACCTCGGCGGTCTTCGCCTCCTCCGCGTTCGGCACCTGGACGGCGATCGCCTCGTAGCCCTGCTCGGCCAGGTCGGCGCGGAGCGCGTCACCGGTCTCGGCCAGCGCCTCCGGGTGGATCACCGCGACCCGCTTGGCCCCGGCGCCGACCAGCCCGCCCAGCTCGCCCAGCAGTTGGCGGCCGACCAGCACCTCGTACGGCTCGGTGCCCGCCGTGCCGGCGACCTGGATCCGGGTGACTGCCTCGCTCATGCGTTCTTCAACTCCAGTGCGTCCAGGGCCGCTTGCGTGACCTCTTCGGGGGTGCGGCCGTCCGTGGCGACGACGGCGGAGGCCACCTCCTCGTACAGGTGCCGCCGGGCCTCCATCAGCTCGCGCCACTGCTTGCGCGGGTTGACCGCGAGCAGCGGGCGGGCGGCGTTCAGGCCGGTGCGCTTGACCGCCTCCTCCACGTCCATCGACAGGTAGACCACGCGCTGCCCGGTGAGCAGCGCGCGGGTGTCCGCGTCGAGGACGGCGCCGCCGCCGAGCGCGAGGACGCCCTCGTGCTCGGCGAGGGCGGTGGCGACCGCCCGCTTCTCGATCGCCCGGAAGGCGGACTCCCCCTCGTCGACGAAGATCTCGGCGATGGCACGGCCCTCGGCGGCGACGATGTCGTCGTCGGTGTCCCGGTAGCCGAGGCCGAGGCACTCGGCGAGCAGCTGCCCGACGGTGGACTTGCCGACGCCCATCGGGCCGACCAGCACGATCGCAGGCACGGTGCTCACCGGATGTGGAGATTGTCGAGGTACGACCGGACGTTGCGGCTGGTCTCGGCCACGCTGTCGCCGCCGAACTTCTCCGCGACCGCGTCGGCCAGCACCAGAGCGACCATGGCCTCGGCGACGATGCCGGCGGCCGGCACGGCGGAGACGTCGGAGCGCTGGTGGTGGGCCTGGGTGGCCTCGCCGGTGGACACGTCGACCGTCTTCAGGGCGCGCGGCACGGTCGCGATCGGCTTCATCGCGGCGCGCACGCGCAGCAGCTCGCCGGTGCTCAGGCCGCCCTCCGTACCGCCGGAGCGGCCGGAGACCCGCCTGATGCTCTCGTCGGTCCTGACGATCTCGTCGTGGGCCTGCGACCCCGGTACCCGCGCCAGCTCGAAGCCGTCGCCGATCTCGACGCCCTTGATCGCCTGGATGCCCATGAGGGCGCCCGCGAGGCGGGCGTCCAGCTTGCGGTCCCAGTGCACGTGCGAGCCGAGGCCCACCGGCACGCCGTAGGCCAGGATCTCCACCACGCCGCCGAGGGTGTCGCCGTCCTTGTGGGCCTGGTCGATCTCCGCGACCATCGCCTTCGAGGCGTCCGGGTCGAGGCAGCGCACCGGGTCGGCGTCCAGCTTCTCGACGTCGGCCGGGGTCGGGTAGACGCCCTGCGGGGCCTTGGCGGAGGCCAGCTCGACCACGTGCGAGACGATCTCGATGCCCGCCGTCTCCTTCAGGTACGACCGGGCGACCGCGCCGAGCGCCACCCGGGCGGCGGTCTCGCGGGCGGAGGCGCGCTCCAGGATCGGGCGGGCCTCGTCGAAGCCGTACTTCTGCATGCCGGCGAGGTCGGCGTGACCGGGGCGGGGCCGGGTCAGCGGCGCGTTGCGGGCCAGGCCCGCCAGGATCTCGGGGTCGACCGGGTCGGCCGCCATGACCTGCTCCCACTTGGGCCACTCGGTGTTGCCCACCATGATCGCGACCGGGGAACCCAGCGTCAGACCGTGCCGGACGCCGCCCAGGAAGGTGACCTCGTCCCGCTCGAACTTCATGCGCGCACCGCGGCCATAACCGAGCCGCCGCCGCGCGAGGTGGTCCGCCACCATCTCCGTGGTGATCGGCACGCCGGCGGGAAGGCCCTCCAGCGTCGCGACAAGTGCGGGACCGTGGGACTCCCCCGCGGTCAGCCAACGCAGCCTGCTCAACGGTCTGCTCCTCAGTGCTCGCGCCCGGTACTGCCCTGCGCACGCGTGTCCTCGCGTACGGCGACGGCGTCACCGGGTGCGCGACCCCGGTACGCCACCTCTGATCCTCCCACGTCCGGCGCGGTTGTCCGGCCGCCGGTCCAGCAAGCGGACGCGCGGGCGGGCACTCAGTGCGCGGCGAGCGCCTTCTCGCCGGCGTGCCGCATGGCCTCCAGGGGCGCCGGGGAGCGGCCGGTCATCTGCTCGACCTGGAGGACGGCCTGGTGGACCAGCAGGTCGAGGCCGCTGACGACGGCGCCGCCGAACATGGACCAGCGGGCCGCCAGCTCGGTGGGCCAGGGGTCGTAGAGCACGTCGAAGAGGGTCGTGGGGCGCTCGGGGACGGCGGTGGCCAGGGCGTCGGTGGTGCCGGCGGGCGTGGTGGCGATGACCAGCGGGGCGTGCAGCGCCTGCCCGGCGTCGGCCCAGTGCGCCGTCCGGACGTCCACGTCGAGCCGCTCGCCCCACTGCCGCATCTCGGCGGCGCGGGCCTCGCTGCGGACGTACACGGTGATCTCGCCGGTGCAGATCCGGGCGAGGGCGGCGAGGGCGGAGGAGGCGGTGGCGCCGGCGCCGAGGATCGCGGCGGAGTCGACCTGCGCGATGCCGTGCTCGCGCAGGGCGGCCACCATGCCCGGGACATCGGTGTTGTCGCCGCGGCGGCGGCCGTCCTCGGTGAACACGACGGTGTTGACCGCGTCGACCGAGGCGGCCGTCTCGCTGATCTCGTCCAGCAGCGGGATGACCGCCCGCTTGAGCGGCATGGTCAGGGACAGGCCCGCCCACTGCGGCCCGAGCGTGTCGAAGAAGCCGGGCAGTGCGGCCTCGTCGACCTCGAAGCGCTCGTACGACCACCCGGTGAGCCCGAGCTCGGCGTACGCCGCCCGGTGCAGCACCGGGGAGAGGGAGTGCCCGACGGGCTTGCCGAGAACGGCCGCCCGGCGGGCGTCGGTCGTCTTCACTGCGCTCAGCCCTTGTTCCTGGACGCGTTCCACTCGTTGACCAACTTCTCGTGTTCGGCGAGCGTCTTGGTGAACTGGCTGGTCTTGCCGTCCATCGAGATGAAGTAGTACCAGCCGTCGTGCGTCGGGTTGAGCGCCCCCTGGATGGCCTCCTCACCAGGATTGTCGATGGGGCCCGGCGGCAGGCCCTTGACGAAGTACGTGTTGTACGGGTTGTCGTACTTGCGCAGCTCGGTGACGCTCAGGTCGATCTTGCTCTGGTTCTTCACGTAGTTGTACGTGGAGTCGAATTCCAGCCGCCCGTACGTCTGCGGGTTCGCGGGCTGGAGGCGGTTGTAGACGACCTCGGCCATCTTGCGGAAGTCGTCGTGGCTCGTGCCCTCGGCCTGCGCCAGGCTCGCCACGGTGAGCAACTGCCAGGGACTGTCGAGGCCCAGTGCCCTGGCCTTGTCCGCCAGGCCCAGTTCCTGGTACTTGGCGCTGGCCTGGGACACCATGCCCTTGAGGACGTCCTCGGGCTTCTGGCCCTTGGTCACCGCGTAGCTGGACGGGTAGAGGAAGCCTTCCAGCGGGTCCTTGAGGTTCGGGTGGTTCAGCGCCCAGGCGGGCAGGCCCAACTGCTTGTAGTCCTTCTTCGCGATGCCCGCCGTGGTTCCCGCCGCGACGCCGAGACGCGTGTCGATGAGGTTGTAGACCGCCGTGTTGCGCAGGCCCTCGGCGATGATCAGGTTGCTGCGGCTCTTCGGGCTGAGCATCATCTGCACGGCGCTCGCGGCGGACATGTGCTTCTCCAGCGTGTAGACGCCGTCCTGGAGCGACTTGCCGTCCGGATTCGCCTGCATCGCGGAGACGAACGCGGCCGCGCTCTCGACGACGCCCGCCTCCTTCAGCTTGTCGCCGATCGTCCAGCCGCCGGCGCCCTTGGGGATGACGACCGTGATCTGTTCGCCGTTCCCGCTGCCCGCGTAGTCCGGGGCTGTGCCGAAACGGTTCTGGTAGAACTTGTAGCCGTAATACCCGACTCCGCCGAGGCCGCCGCCGAAGACCAGGACGACCACCATGCAGGCGCAGCCGGTGCGGCGCTTCTTGCCCTTGGCCGGTTTCTTGCCCTTGCCGCGCTTCGTCGACCGGTCGGCGAGTTCGTGCTCATCGTCGTCGTCATCGTCGGCGCCCGTGAAGAAGGGGTGGGTCTCCTCCTCGGGCACGGCGTCGGGGTCAAGCTCCGGATCCGGCTCCGGGCGCCTGCGGCCGGGCGGCTCCGGCGGCGGGTAGGCGTCGTCGGTGCCGTAGAGGTCGGGCTGTTCCCCGCCGTAGGCACCGGGCTGTTGGCCGTAGGGGTCGCCGGGGTCGGGCGCGTACGGGACCTGGCCGTGGGCGCCGGTCGCGTCCCAGGCACCCTGCTGCTGGTACTGCTGCTGGGCGTGACCGGCGTACTGCTGCTGCCCCTGCTCGTCGTAGTACGGGTACTGCCCGTGGCCGTATCCGGGCTGCTGTCCCTGGCTCCAGTCGCCGTACTGCTGCTGCGGCTGCTGGGAGTAGTGCTGCGGCTGGCCGCCGTAGGGCTGCGAGCCGTCGTGCGGCTGCTGCCCTCCCCATCCGCCGTCCCCGTACAACGGGTCGTGCGGATGCCACGGTTCGGAGCCCTGGCCCCGGCCATACTCAGTCATCGATCCCCTAGAGCCGCGAGGCCGAGCGGTCACGTGACCGGTGGGCCGGTTTCCGTTCCGCCTCTGCTTGTGTCCCGGCTGTTCGAACACCGGCACATCGCGCGGAACGTTACCGTATCGCGATCAGATGACCACTTCGACGCCCTCCCCCGGGGCTTTACCTGACACCCGTTCGGATTCGAGGGCTTGCTGGAGGATGATCACAGCGGCGGCCTGGTCGATGACGGAGCGGCCCTTCTTCGATTTCACCCCCGAAGCACGCAGTCCCTGACTGGCCGTCACGGTCGTCATCCGCTCGTCCACCAGGCGGACCGGCACCGGATCGATGCCCTTGGCCAGCTCCTGGGCGAAGGCTCGGACCTTGACCGCGGCCGGGCCCTCGCCCCCCTTGAGGGAGCGAGGGAGTCCGACGACGACCTCGATCGGTTCGTACTCCTCCACCAGCTGCCGCAGCCGGCGGTGGGCGGCGGGGACGTCCCGGCCGGGGACCGTCTCCACCGGTGTGGCGAGGATCCCATCGGGGTCGCACGAGGCGACCCCGATCCGGGCGTCCCCGACATCGATCGAGAGTCGACGTCCTCTGCGCATATCTGACCGTTTCCTTGCGTGCCCGTTACTTGGCGGTGTCGGCGACGAGGCGCTCGACAGCGTCCACGGCCTCGCCGACCGCGGCCGGGTTCTGACCGCCGCCCTGGGCCACGTCCGGCTTGCCGCCACCGCCGCCGCCGAGGGTCTTGGCGGCCGTACGCACCAGGTCACCGGCCTTGAGACCACGCTCGCGGGCGGCCTCGTTGGTGGCGATGACGGTCAGCGGCTTGCCGCCCGTGACCGTGAACAGGGCGACCACGGCGGCCCGGCCGCCCTGGATGCGGCCGCGCACGTCGAGGACCAGCTTGCGCAGGTCGTCCGCCGTGGTGCCGTCCGGGACCTGACCGGTGACAACCGCCACACCGCGCACGTCCTTGGCGGACTCGGCGAGACCGGCGGCGGCCTGCAGCACCTTCTCGGCGCGGAACTTCTCGATCTCCTTCTCGGCGTCCTTCAGCTTGCCGAGCATGGCGGAGACCTTCTCCGGAAGCTCCTCCGGGCGGCCCTTGACCAGCTCCTGGAGCTGGGCGACGACCGTGTGCTCCCGGGCGAGGAAGTGGTAGGCGTCCACGCCGACGAGGGCCTCGATACGGCGGACACCCGAGCCGATCGACGACTCGCCGAGCAGCTTCACCAGGCCCAGCTGGGCGGTGTTGTGCACGTGCGTGCCGCCGCACAGCTCCTTGGAGAAGTCGCCGATGGTCACGACGCGGACCCGCTCGCCGTACTTCTCGCCGAACTCGGCGATGGCACCCTGCTTCTTGGCCTCGTCGATGCCCATGATCTCGGCGTGCACGTCGAGATCGCGGGCCAGCACCTCGTTGATCTTCTGCTCGACGTCGGTCATCACGGCCGTGGGAACGGCGGACGGGGAGCCGAAGTCGAAGCGGAAGCGGCCGGGCTGGTTCTCGGAACCGGCCTGGGCGGCCGTCGGGCCGAGGGCGTCGCGCAGGGCCTGGTGGGTCAGGTGGGTGGCCGAGTGGGCGCGGGCGATGGCCTTGCGGCGGCGGCTGTCGATCGAGGCGTGGGCCTTGGCGCCGACGGTGACCTCGCCGACCTGGACGACGCCCTTGTGGACGTACACCCCCGGGACCGGCTTCTGGCAGTCGCGGACCTCGATGACGGCACCGGAGTCGACCTTGATCCGGCCGGTGTCGCCGATCTGGCCGCCGCCCTCGGCGTAGAAGGGGGTGCGGTCGAGGACGATCTCGACCTCGTCGCCCTCGGTGGCGGCCGGCGAGGAGGCGCCGTCGACCAGGATGCCGACGATCGTGGACTCGCCCTCGGTGTCGCTGTAGCCGATGAAGTCGGTCTCGCCGACCTTGTCGGCGATCTCCCGGTAGGCACCGGCACCGGCGTGCCCGGTCTTCTTGGCCTGGGCGTCGGCCTTGGCGCGCTCCCGCTGCTCCTTCATCAGGCGGCGGAAGCCGTCCTCGTCCACGGACAGCCCCTGCTCGGCGGCCATTTCGAGGGTGAGGTCGATCGGGAAGCCCCAGGTGTCGTGGAGCAGGAAGGCCTTGTCGCCGGAGAGGACCGTGCCACCGGACTGCTTGGTCTCGGTGACGGCGGTGTCGAGGATGTTGGTGCCGGCCTTCAGCGTCTTGAGGAAGGCGTTCTCCTCGGCGAGGGCGACCTTCTCGATGCGCTCGCGGTCGGTGATCAGCTCGGGGTACTGCTGGCCCATCATGTGGATCACGGTGTCGATCAGGTCCTTGACGACCGGACCGGTGGCGCCGAGCAGGCGCATGTTGCGGATCGCGCGGCGCATGATGCGGCGCAGGACGTAGCCACGGCCCTCGTTGCCGGGAGTGACGCCGTCGCCGATCAGCATCACGGACGTGCGCATGTGGTCGGTGACCACGCGCAGGGAGACGTCCGAGGCATGGGCGTCGCCGTACGCGACACCGGTCAGCTCGGTGGCCTTGTCGATGACGGCCATGGAGGTGTCGATCTCGTACATGTTCTGCACGCCCTGCAGAATCATGGCGAGGCGCTCCAGGCCGAGGCCCGTGTCGATGTTCTTGCTCGGCAGCTCGCCGAGGATCTCGAAGTTGTCCTTGCCGATGCCCTCGCCACGCTCGAACTGCATGAAGACGAGGTTCCAGATCTCCACGTACCGCTCGTCGTTGACGGCCGGGCCGCCCTCGACGCCGAACTCGGGACCGCGGTCGTAGTTGATCTCGGAGCAGGGGCCGCAGGGGCCGGGGACGCCCATGGACCAGTAGTTGTCCTTCATGCCGAGGCGCTGGATGCGCTCCTTCGGCACACCGACGACCTCGTGCCAGATGCGCTCGGCCTCGTCGTCGTCCTTGTACACGGTGATCCAGAGCTTCTCCGGCTCCAGGCCGTAACCACCCTTGTCCTGGGGGCTGGTGAGCAGCTCCCAGGCGTACGTGATGGCGCCTTCCTTGAAGTAGTCGCCGAAGGAGAAGTTGCCGCACATCTGGAAGAACGTGCCGTGGCGCGTGGTCTTGCCGACCTCTTCGATGTCGGGCGTGCGCACGCACTTCTGCACGCTGGTGGCGCGGTCGAACGGCGGCTTGACCTCGCCCAGGAAGTAGGGCTTGAACGGCACCATGCCGGCGGGGACGAGGAGCAGAGTCGGGTCGTCCGCGATGAGCGACGCCGAAGGGACGACGGTGTGCCCGCGCTCCTCGAAGAAGCTCAGCCAGCGGCGGCGGATCTCAGCCGACTCCATCAGTGGTCCTCATTCCGGTTGTACGAGTACGTCGTCTGCGAAGAAATCACGGTTTCGATGTACTTCGGTGTGGTGCGGTCGGTGCTGTGGTCGTTCTCGATGGCGGCGAGGTGCCGCGGGGCGGGGAGTTCGGGCGCCCGGTCGATGCCCAGCGCCTCGCCCAGCTCGGCCTCCCGCTGTGCCATGCCGTCACGGACGTCGAGCGCGAACCCCACCGCGCGGTCCTTCAGCCGGTGACCGGTCTCCAGGGCCTTGTTGGCCGCGGTGACGGCCAGGCTCTCGGGGGTCAGCTGCTTCAGCTTGCGGTTGACCTTGGTGGTTGCCCACACCCCGGCGGCGACGCCGGTGGTGAACCAGAACGTACGGCGGAACATCGCTCGGTCTCAGTCCTTACTTCCGCTTGCGTCGCGCGGCGGGGACCGTGCGGCCCACGATCACGGTACGCCGGGGCGCCTTCGCGGGCACGTCCTCCTTGCGGCCGCCCAGCGCCCGGCGCACGCCGTAGCCGAAGGCCGCGACCTTGACCAGCGGGCCGCCGAAGGTGGAGGCGACGGTGGTCGACAGCGCGGAGGCGTTCGACGTGACCTCCTGGACGTCCGTGGCGATCGCGTCGACGCGGTCGATCTGGGTCTGCGCGGAGCGCACCGCCTGGGAGGCGTCGGCGAGCAGCGGGACGGCCTGGTCGGTCACGTCCGCCACGAGCTTGGTCGTCGCCTTGAGCGTCTGGGCCAGCCTCGCGAGTGCCACCGCGAGGAAGGAGACCAGGATCGCCCAGAAGACGGCCACCAGGATCCCGGCCACCTCTCCACCGGACACTGTGCGCACCCGCTCCCTGAAACGTGCCTCAACATCGAAAACATCGAAAAACCAGTGTCCCGAGCCTATCGCGCCGGGGCCGGGGCTCCGTACCGGATTACCGGTCGGTGCGCACGGAGTTGCGGGAAGCGATTGTACGGAATGAACACACTTCAGTACGCTCCGTGTCCCATGCGAGGTCCTCAGCGCCCAGACCCCCTCCCCGACGGGGATCCGCCCCTGGAACTGACCACTTTCGTCGGGCGCTCGGCCGAACTCGCCGGGCTGGCGGCGGCGCTCGGCGAGGCGCGGCTGGTGACCGTGACCGGGGTCGGCGGGGTCGGCAAGTCCCGGCTGGCCGCGCGGGCCGCCGCCGGATGGGGCGCGGGCGCGGGTGCCGGACCGGGTGCCGGGGCCGGGCGCGTCGAACTGGCGGCGGTGCGGGATCCGCAGTTCGTGGAGTACGCGGTGGTGGAGGCGCTGGGTCTGACCGACCACACCGCCCGGCCGCCCCGCGAGACCCTGCTGGAGCATCTCGCCGGCCGCCCGGTGCTGCTGGTGCTGGACGGGTTCGAGCATCTGGCGGCGGCCTGTGCCGAACTGACGGCGGAGCTGCTGCGCAGGCTGCCGGAGCTGAGGGTGCTGGCCGCGGGCCGACGCCCGCTGGGGCTGGCGGGCGAGCGGCTGTTCCCGCTGGCGCCGCTCGGCGCGGACGAGGCGGTGGAGCTGTTCACGGACCGGGCCCGGGAGCAGGGGCTGACGGTGCCCGACGGTCCCGAGGTGCGCGAGCTGTGCCGCCGGCTGGAGGGGATCCCGCTCGCGCTGGAGCTGGCGGCCGGGCGGGTGCGGGCCCTGTCCCCCGCGCAGTTGGCGCAGCGGCTGGACGACCGGTTCCGGCTGCTGGTCGCCGACGCCCGCGGCGACGGCGCCCACCCGGTGCCCGGCGGGCCGCCCGCCCGGCATCAGACGCTGCGCACGGCGATCGGCTGGAGCCACGAGCTGTGCACCCCGGCCGAACGGCTGCTGTGGGCGCGGCTGTCGGTGTTCGCGCAGACCTTCGACCTGGAGGCGGCCGAGTACGTGTGCAGCGGGGACGGGCTGCCCGCCGAGGACGTGCTCGACGTGCTGTCGGCGCTGCTGGTCCAGTCCGTCGTGACCCGCGAGGACACCCCGGCCGGCCCCCGCTACCGGATGCTGGACACGGTCCGGGCCTACGGCGCCGACTGGCTGGAGGCCGCCGGGGACGCGGGCAGGCTGCGCAGGCTGCACCGGGACTGGTACCTGGGCCTCGCGACCTGGTGCGAGCTGGACTGGTTCTCGCCCCGGCAGCACGAGATCGCCCGGCGGGTCGAGGCGGAGCTGCCGAATCTGCGGGCGGCGCTGGAGTTCTGTCTGACCGAGCCGGACGAGGCGCATCTGGGCCAGTGCCTGGCGGGGTCGCTGTGGTTCTGCTGGGTCGGGTGCGGGCGGCTCGCGGAGGGGCGGCGCTGGCTGGAGCGCAGCGTGGAGCTGGAGTCGGAGTACGAGCAGTCCCGGCTGAAGGCGCTGTGGGTGCTCGGCTATGTCGCGATCCTGCAGGGCGAGACCGTGCCGGCGCTGGCGGCGCTGCGGGAGTGCCGGGAGCGGGCGGAGCGGGCCGCGGACGCGACGGCGGTGGCGTACGCCGAGCACCGCTCCGGCTGTCTGGCCCTGGTCGGCGATGACATGGCGCGCGCAGAAACGCTGCTGCGGTCGGCGCTGGAGCGCTATCAGGAGATCGGCGAGCTGAACAGCAACGTCCTGATGGCCCAGGTCGAGCTGGCGATGACCCGGGCCTTCCAGGGCGATCTGCCGGACGCGGTGCGACTGTGCGAGGACGTACGGCAGGTGTGCGAGGACCACGGGGAGCGCTGGGCACGCTCGTACGCGCTGTACGTGCTGGCGTACGCCGCCTGGCTGGACGGCGAACCGGCCCGCGCGCGGGAGCTGCTGGCGGACTGCCTCGGCCATGCGCACACGTTTCGTGATCTGCTCGCCGAGGTGCTGACGCTGGAGCTGCTGGCACTGGTGACGGTGGCCGAGGGCGACGCGGCCGAGGCGGCCGTGCTCCAGGGCGCGGCGGCCCGGCGGTGGCCGTCGGTGGGGCTGCCGCTGTTCGGCTCGGCCTACTTCAACGCCCCGCACGAGCGCTGCGCGGGGCTGGCCCGGCAGGAGCTGGGCGACGTGCGGTACGAGGAGTGCGTGCGGGAAGGGGCCCGGCTCGACCGGGCCACGGCGGTGGCGCGTGCGCTGGGGCACGAGCGCCCGGCGGAGGGCGCCGGGAACCGCGCGCTCGGCCCCCACCGGTCGGCGCCGTCCGGACGGCGGGAAACGCAAACCCGCCGCCTCGCCCGCCCGGCAGGACCGGGCAGGGAGACGGCGGGCTGAGAACGTACGCCGGGGCTGGGATCAGCGGGCGTAGTACTCGACGACGAGCTGCTCGTCGCAGATCACCGGGATCTCCTTGCGGTTCGGCTCGCGGTCCAGGCGGAACGCCAGGGCCTTGAGGTTCACCTGGAGGTAGCGCGGGGTCTCGCCCTCGGGGGCGAAGCCACCCTCACGGGCGATCGTGAAGAGCGTCTTCTCCTTGGAGCGGTCGCGGACCTGCACGACGTCGTCCGGACGGACACGGAAGGACGGCTTGTCGACCTTCTGGCCGTTGACCTGGATGTGGCCGTGGACGACCATCTGACGGGCCTGGTAGATGGTGCGGGCGATGCCCGAACGCAGGACCAGGGCGTCGAGACGGCGCTCGAGCTCCACGATCAGGGCCTCACCGGTCTTGCCCTGGACCTTGGACGCACGCTCGTAGGCGCGGACCAGCTGACGCTCGGAGATGTCGTACTGCGCGCGCAGACGCTGCTTCTCCAGCAGACGGACCTTGTAGTCCGAGTTCTGCTTGCGGCCACGGCCGTGCTCACCCGGCGGGTAGGGGCGGGCCTCGAAGTACTTGACGGCCTTCGGGGTCAGCGCGATGCCGAGGGCACGCGACTTCTTGACCTTGGGGCGGGACTGGTTCGCCACTGTCTCAATCTCTTTCGTAGTGTTCGGCTCGTCAGGGTTAGGGAGGTCGCATCCGCAGCCGGGAAAACCCGTCGGATCCCCGAGGGGACCTGCCGGGCAGCCGCTTCCCTGGTCTGGGCACATACGTGCAGCACGCGAGTGGCCCACCGACCGTCCCGGGACTCCGAGTGGTGGTGGGCTGCCCGCGACACCGATCGACGGTGCGCGACGCTCCTGGAGTCAGTCCGCGCGGGACTGGATCTCCGGCTGGCTGTCCCGCTCTGACAGCGCGGGACTCAGCACTTCGGGCAGTCTACAGGGTGCTCAGGATCGCTTGCGACCGAGGTGTTTCCTGGTCCACTCGACGGCGTCGGCGTATCTGGCCTCGGTCCCGTGCCGGGTCGGGGTGTAGTACGTGCGGTCCTTCAGGGCGTCCGGGGCGTACTGCTGCTCGGCGATGCCCTCGGGCAGGTCGTGCGGGTACACGTACCCCTGCGCGTGGCCGAGCTTGGCCGCTCCCTTGTAGTGCCCGTCGCGCAGGTGGGCCGGGACCGGGCCGGCCAGGCCCGCCCGGACGTCCTCCATCGCTGCGCCGATCGCGGTGGTCGCGGCGTTGGACTTGGGGGCGAGGGCGAGCGCGATGGTGGCGTGGCTGAGGGTGAGGGCGGCCTCGGGGAAGCCGATCATGGCGACGGCCTGGGCGGCGGCGACCGCGAGGGGCAGGGCCCCCGGGTCGGCGAGGCCGATGTCCTCGCTCGCGGAGATCATCAGGCGGCGGGCGATGAAGCGGGGGTCCTCGCCGGCCTCGATCATGCGGGCCAGGTAGTGCAGGGCCGCGTCGACGTCGGAGCCCCGGATGGACTTGATGAGGGCGCTGGCGACGTCGTAGTGCTGGTCGCCGTCGCGGTCGTACGTCACCGCCGCGCGGTCGACGGTCTGCTCCAGCGTCTGCAGGCTGATCTCGCCCTCGCCCTTGTCGAGGGCGGCGCCGGCGGCGGCCTCCAGGGCGGTCAGGGCCCGGCGGGCGTCACCGCCGGCGATGCGCAGCAGGTGCTCCGCGGTGTCGTCGGGCAGGGCGACGGCGTCCTTCAGGCCGCGGTCGTCGCTCAGGGCGCGGCCCAGCAGCGCCCGGATGTCGTCGCCGGTGAGCGGTTCGAGCGTGAGCAGGAGGGAGCGGGAGAGCAGCGGGGAGATCACCGAGAAGTAGGGATTCTCCGTCGTGGCCGCGATCAGGGTCACCCAGCGGTTCTCGACGGCCGGGAGCAGGGAGTCCTGCTGGGCCTTGCTGAAGCGGTGGATCTCGTCCAGGAAGAGGACGGTCTCCTTGCCGAAGCCGCCGGTGGCGCGGCGGGCGCCGTCGATGACCGCGCGGACCTCCTTGACGCCCGCGGTGATCGCGGACAGCTCCACGAAGCGCTTGTTCGTCGCCTTGGAGACGACGTACGCGAGCGTCGTCTTGCCCGTGCCGGGCGGGCCCCAGAGGATCACGGAGGAGGGTCCGGCGGGGCCGCCGGACCCCTCGCCGACCAGCCGGCGCAGCGGGGAGCCAGGTTTCAGCAGATGCTGCTGGCCCACGACCTCGTCGAGGGTGCGCGGGCGCATCCGCACCGCCAGGGGGCTGCCTGCCGGGTCCTTCTCCTGGCGTTCTTCCGCCGCTGCGGTGAAGAGGTCGGGTTCCACGCCCAAAACCCTAAATCACCGCACTGACAACCCGGCTCCGGCCGCAGGTCGGGCCGGGTCAGGCCCAGAGCTGGCTGCCCCAGCGGGTCAGGATCAGCATGGCGATGACGCCGCAGTGGGTCACCGGCAGGACCCAGGTGAACTCGCCGAGGAAGCGCTTCAGCCAGCCCGGCGCCGGCAGGAAGCCGTTGCGGACGTTGAACGAGGTCACGTACCAGAACATGGTGATCGTGGCGACCCAGGCGAGCGAGCACCACAGGCACAGGGCGTTGATCCGGTACAGGGACTCGAACTGGAGCCAGGTGACGAAGCAGACACCGAAGAGCGTGCCGAAGTCGAAGGTCAGCCAGTACCAGCGCGGGAAGCGGGCGCGGCCCAGCAGGCTCATGCCGACGCAGACGACGATGCCGTAGCAGACCAGGCCGAGCCACGGGTTCGGGAAGCCGAAGGCCGCGGCCTGCTTGCTCTCCATGACGCTGCCGCAGGACACGATCGGGTTGACACTGCAGCCCGGCGTGAACGTCTTCCCCGCGATCTTCGCTTCGAGGATCTTGTTCTTGTCGAGCGTGATGACCCAGGCCGCCAGCAGGCCGGCCGCACCGGTGATCACCAGCAGCAGGGCGAAGGCGCGGCTGCCGCCCGCCGTGCGGGGGGCGTCGGCGGGAGGCTCGGACCCGGGCTCTGTGGAGACGTCGTTGACTGTCGTCTTGCTCATCCGCCGATTCCGTCGCTTGAGAGTTGGACCATCTTCGGGCACGGGTCATTGTGCCGCACGCGCGTGTGTGTCCACCGTTCGAAGGACATAAGGAGGTACGCGCGGTGGTCACGGACCGTTCGGTTCCGGCCGAAGCCCGGGGACACGACAGCACACGCGAACGAACGCGCGGTGGACGTCCGGGGCTGCGCAAGCGGTGCGGGGACATGACCGTCGTCGACGGTCCCGACCTGGGAATCCTGCGCGGTGAGGTGTTCGGCCTGCCCGGGCACAACGGCGCCGGCAAGTGCACCGCGGTGGAGATCCTCAGGGCAACCGGTCCCGGGACGGCGGCGAGGTCTCCGTCCGCGGCACGGACCCGGCGACGGGCACGCGCGCGTGGAGATCCCGGGTGGGAATCGTCCGGCAGGACGAATCGGCGCCCGCGGAGTTGACGGTCCGCGCTACCACCCGCGCCCGCGCGACCCCGAGGAGGTCATCGGCCTGGTCGGCCTGGAGACCGGGACGGACAGCCGGACCAAGACCCTGTCCGGCGATGAGCGGCGCCGCCTGGACGTGGCTCTCGGCGTGATCGGCGGCCCGGAGCCGCTGCTCCTGGACGACCGGCCACCAGCTCCGCCCCGGCCGCTTGCCGCCGGTTCCGGGACCTGATCCGCCCCGCGCTGGAGGACGTCTGCCCCGGCCCTGCACGCCTGCCAGGAGGCGCTGACCAACGCCACCCCGTCGTATGGGAGGGGCCGCGGGCCATGCTCAGCGCCGAACCGGACCGGGAGGTGGTCGGCGACGCGGCGAGCGGAGCGCGGGCGGAGGCACTGGCGGCGGAACCGCGCCCGGACATCGTGCTCATGGACCTGCGCATGCCGGACCGCTCCGGTGCGGAGCCGCTCGTACGGTGGTGGCCGACCGGACGGCGGCGGCGATCCGCGCGCTGCGGCACGGCCTGCTGGAGCAGTGAAGCGAGAGGGGCGCCGGAGATATCTCCGGCGCCCCTCTCACCGTTCGACTAGCCGAGCCGGGACCGCAGTTCGGCCAGGATCGCGTCCACGGCGATCGCCGTCTGCTCGCCGGACTCCATGTCCTTGAGCTGGACGACGCCCTCGGCGAGGTCGCGCTCGCCGGCGACGAGGGCGTAGCGGGCGCCGCTGCGGTTGGCGCTCTTCATGGCGCCCTTCAGGCCTTTGCCGCCGTACGAGAAGTCCGCGGAGATGCCGGCCTTGCGCAGCTCGGTGACCTTCGCGAACAGCAGCCGGCGGGCCTCCTCGCCGAGCGGGACGGCGTAGACCGACGTGGTGGATGGCAGGGCCAGCTCCACGCCCTCCGCCTCCAGGGCGAGGACCGTGCGGTCGACGCCCAGGGCCCAGCCGACCGAGGGCAGCTCGGGGCCGCCGATCATCTCGGACAGACCGTCGTAGCGGCCGCCGCCGCCCACCGCGGATTGCGAGCCCAGACCGTCGTGCACGAACTCGAACGTGGTGCGGGTGTAGTAGTCCAGGCCGCGCACCAGCTTCGGGTCGTCCTCGAAGGCCACGCCCGCGTCGGTCAGCAGTTCGCGGACTTCCTCGTGGTACGCCTTGCAGGCGTCGCAGAGGTAGTCGCGCAGCAGCGGGGCGCCCGTGAGCTGCTTCTGGACCGACTCGCGCTTGTCGTCGAGGACGCGCAGCGGGTTGATCTCCGCGCGGTGCAGGGTGTCCTCGTCGAGGTCCAGGCCGCGCAGGAAGTCCTGGAGCGCGCTCCGGTACACCGGTCGGCACTCCTTGTCGCCCAGGCTGTTCAGCAGGATGCGGAAGTTGCTGAGGCCCAGCGAGCGGTACGCCTGGTCGGCGAGGATGATCAGCTCGGCGTCCAGCGCCGCGTCCTCGGCGCCGATCGCCTCGGCGCCGACCTGCGAGAAGTGCCGGTAACGGCCCTTCTGGGGGCGCTCGTAGCGGTACTGCGAGCCCGAGTACCAGACCTTCACCGGGAGGTTGCCCGTCTTGTACAGGTTGGCCTCCAGCACCGCGCGCAGCACGGGAGCGGTCGTCTCCGGACGCAGGGCCAGCTTGTCGCCGCCCTTGGTCTCGAAGGCGTACATCTCCTTCGTCACGATGTCGGTCGACTCGCCGACGCCGCGCGCGAACAGCTCCACGTTCTCGAAGCCGGGCGTCTCGATGTAGCCGTAGCCGGAGTTCCTGAGCGGTGCGGCGATCGCCTCGCGGACGGCCAGGAACTTGGCGCTGTCCGGCGGCAGCAGGTCGTACGTGCCCTTGGGGGCCTTGAAAGTGCTCACGGAAATTCTCGTCACATTCCTCGTCGGGGAGCGGTGTTCGGATCCACGCGGTGATCTGAACGGTCCGCCGCCAGCTGCCGCAGATACGGGTTGGCGGCGCGCTCCTGGCCGATGGTCGTCTGGGGGCCGTGGCCGGACAGCACCACGGTGGAGTCGTCGAGGGGCAGGCACACGCGGGCCAGCGACTCGAGCATGTCCGCCATGGATCCGCCCGGCAGGTCGGTGCGTCCGACGGAGCCGGCGAACAGCAGATCCCCGGAGAAGAACACCGACGGGATGTCAGCGGTCTCGGGCATCCGGAAGGTCACCGACCCCTTGGTATGGCCCGGCGCGTGCGCGACGGAGAACTCCATTCCGGCCAGGTCGAGGGTGGTGCCGTTGGCCAGCTCGCGGACGTCGTCCGGCTCCCCCACGGTCAGCTCGCCCATCAGCGGCATGCCGATGGACCGGCCGAGCGCCTTCTCGGGGTCGCTCATCATGAACCGGTCCTCGGGGTGGATCCAGGCCGGTACGTCGTGGGCCCCGCAGACAGGGACGACCGAGGCCACGTGATCGATGTGGCCGTGGGTGAGGACGACGGCGACGGGCTTGAGCCGATGCTTCTTCAGTGCTTCCTCGACGCCTTCGGCGGCCTGGTGGCCCGGGTCGATGATCACGCACTCCTCACCGGGGGCGGGGGCGACGAGATAACAGTTCGTCCCCCAGGCCCCGGCGGGGAACCCGGCAATGAGCACGATCGTCCTTCGTTGTGTCGATGGGGTACGGCTTGCGGACGGCTCGCGGGAGGCTTGCCGGCGGCGTCAACCGCAGTCAGAGCCTACCGGCGCTGCCGATTCCTCAGCGAACCCATATACGGTACGGGGCTACACGCGGCGGTCGGCCCACGAGAGTCACGCAGCCGCACGCGTACCGGTCGACACACGACACGCATGAGGAGAGAACCCGGTGGTCAGCCAGGAGCAGCGGCGGCGTCAGCTCGCCCGGGAGAAGTTCTTGCGGCAGCAGCAGCGGCGCACCCAGGCGCGCCGCAAGGCTCGTATGCGCAACACCGTGATCGCCTCCGTACTCACGGTGGCCGTCCTGGGCGCTGGTGGCGCGTACGCCGCCGGGGCCTTCAAGAGCGACGACAAGAAGGACACGTCGGCGGCCTCCACGGCGAGCCCGAGCCCGAGCGTCTCCTCCACGGAGAAGCCCGAGCCGAAGATGGCCATCGACGCGAAGGCCACGTACACGATGACGATCAAGACGAACCAGGGCGATGTGAACATCGCCATGGACGCGGCCAAGACGCCGCACACCGTCAATTCGTTCAAGTACCTCGCCGACAAGGGCTTCTTCAACAACACGAAGTGTCATCGGCTCACCACCGAGGGCATCTACGTGCTGCAGTGCGGCGACCCCCAGGGCACCGGCGCGGGCGGCCCCGGCTACACGATCCCGGACGAGAACCTGAACGGGCTCGGCAAGGCCGGCTCGGACGGCTCGGTCACGTACCCGGCCGGAACCGTGGCGATGGCGAACACCGGTCAGCCCCACACCGGCGGCAGCCAGTTCTTCCTCGTCTACAAGGACAGCAAGCTGCCTCCGTCGTACACGCCGTTCGGCAAGATGGACGCGGCCGGACTGAAGGCCGTCGAGGACATCGCCAAGAACGGTGTGGCCTCCGGCGGTCAGAGCCCGAGCGACGGTGCTCCGAAGAAGACCGTGAAGGTCCAGACCGTGACGGTGAAGAAGGACTGACCTGTCGGCTGCCAAATTTCGGTCGCGCTGGATGCGGACAGCATCCCCGCCGGTCGCCTATGTTGGCCGTGACGAAACTGTGGACGATGCCCGGGGCCCGAACCCCCCGCCAGGCATCATGTGGAGGAGGCGCTGTGAGCAGCGACCCGTGGGGCCGCGTCGACGAGACGGGGACCGTGTACGTGCGTACGGCCGACGGCGAGCAGGTCGTCGGTTCCTGGGCGGCAGGCTCCCCTGAGGAGGCGCTTGCCTACTTCGAGCGCAAGTACGAGGGCCTGGTTGTCGAGATCGGCCTCCTCGAGAAGCGAGTGCAGACCACCGACCTGTCGGCGAAGGACGCCCAGACCGCGATCGACCACCTGCGCGAGCAGGTGGACGCGCACCACGCGGTCGGCGACCTGGCCGCCCTGCGCGAGCGGCTGGACAAGCTCGTGAAGACCGTCGAGTCGCGTCGCGAGGAGCGCAAGCAGCAGCGTGCCAAGCAGTCCGACGAGGCCCGCAAGGCCAAGGAGGACCTGGTCGTCGAGGCGGAGCAGCTGGCACAGTCCGACCAGTGGCGGGCCGCCGGTGAGCGGCTGCGGTCCCTGGTGGACACCTGGAAGGGCCTGCCGCGTCTGGACCGCAAGTCCGACGACGAGCTGTGGCATCGCTTCTCGCACGCGCGGTCGGCGTTCTCCAAGCGGCGCAAGGCGCACTTCGCGCAGCTGGACGCGCAGCGCGAGGAGGCCCGCCAGACCAAGGAACGGCTGGTCGCCGAGGCCGAGGCGCTGTCGGGGTCGACGGACTGGGGTCCGACGGCGGCCCGCTACCGCGAGCTGATGGCGGAGTGGAAGGCCGCGGGCCGCGCCCAGCGCGAGCACGAGGACGACCTGTGGAACCGCTTCCGCGGCGCCCAGGACGTCTTCTTCGCCGCCCGCAGCTCGGTGTTCGCCGAGCGGGACGCGGAGCAGTCCGAGAACCTGAAGCTGAAGGAGGAGCTGGCCGGGGAGGCCGAGAAGCTCCTGCCGATCGGCGACCTGAAGTCCGTGCGGGCCGCGTTCCGCTCGATCAACGAGCGCTGGGAGGCCATCGGCCATGTCCCGCGGGACGCGCGGCCGAAGGTCGAGGGCCGGATGCACGCCGTCGAGCGGGCGATCCAGGACGCCGAGGAGACCGAGTGGCGCCGGACGAACCCGGAGGCACGCGCGCGTGCCGCGGGGCTGACCGGTCAGCTCCAGGCCGCCGTCGACAAGCTGAAGGCGCAGATCGAGCAGGCCCGCGCCCAGGGCAACAGCTCCAAGGCCGACAAGCTGGAGCGTGAGCTGGAGGGCCGCCAGGCGCTCCTGGACCAGGCCCTGAAGGGCCTCCAGGAGTTCGGCGGCTGAATCCCCGCTGCTTAACGTGAAAGGGCCCCGTACGCGCGTACGGGGCCCTTTCGTCTGTCGGTGAATCCGCAAACCCGCGAATTCGTGAATCCGTGATCGTGACGACGACCGGCCGGCTACGACCTGCTGCGTCCCGACGTCACGCGGTACACGTCGTACACGCCCTCCACGCCCCGTACGGCCTTCAGGACGTGGCCGAGGTGCTTCGGGTCGCCCATCTCGAAGGTGAACCGGGAGGTGGCCACCCGGTCGCGGGAGGTCTGGACGGCCGCGGAGAGGATGTTGACGTGCTGGTCGGACAGGACGCGCGTGACGTCCGACAGCAGCCGGGAGCGGTCCAGTGCCTCGACCTGTATGGCGACCAGGAACACCGAGGACTGGGTGGGCGCCCACTCGACGTCGAGGATGCGCTCCGGTTCACGCGAGAGCGACTCGACGTTGACGCAGTCGCTGCGGTGCACCGATACGCCGCTGCCGCGCGTGACGAAGCCGATGATCGGGTCGCCGGGCACGGGGGTGCAGCAGCGGGCCAGCTTGACCCACACGTCGTCGACGCCCTTGACGACGACACCCGGGTCGGCGCTGGAGCGGCGCTTGCGGCCGCGGCTGCGGGACGGCGGGACCGCCTCGTCGATCTCCTCGGTGGCCGCCTCCTCGCCGCCGAGGGCCTGGACGAGCTTCTGCACGATGTTCTGCGCGGAGACATGCCCCTCGCCGATGGCCGCGTACAGCGCGGAGATGTCGGAGTAGCGCATCTCGTGCGCGAGCGTGACCAGGGAGTCGCCGGTGAGGATGCGCTGGATCGGCAGGTTCTGCTTGCGCATCGCCCGGACGATGGCGTCCTTGCCCTGCTCGATCGCCTCGTCCCGGCGCTCCTTGGAGAACCAGGCGCGGATCTTGTTGCGGGCGCGGGGCGACTTGACGAAGCCCAGCCAGTCGCGGGACGGCGCGGCGCCCGGTGCCTTGGAGGTGAAGACCTCCACCAAGTCGCCGTTGTCCAGAGTGGATTCGAGCGGTACGAGCCTGCCGTTGACCCGTGCTCCTATGGTGCGGTGGCCGACCTCGGTGTGGACGGCGTACGCGAAGTCGACCGGGGTGGCCCCGGCCGGGAGCGCTATGACGTCGCCCTTGGGGGTGAAGACGAAGACCTCGTTGCGGGACAGGTCGAAGCGCAGGGACTCCAGGAACTCGCCGGGGTCCTCGGTCTCCTTCTGCCAGTCCAGCAACTGCCGCAGCCACGCCATGTCGTTGAGGTGGTCGTCCTTGCCCTTGCCGGCCTTGGGCACGTCGGTGCGCACCTTGGAGGCGCCGGCCACGGCCTCCTGCTTGTACTTCCAGTGCGCGGCGATGCCGTACTCGGCGCGGCGGTGCATGTCGAAGGTGCGGATCTGCAGCTCGACCGGCTTGCCGTTGGGTCCGATGACCGTCGTGTGCAGCGACTGGTACATGTTGAACTTGGGCATCGCGATGTAGTCCTTGAACCGGCCCGGGACCGGGTTCCATCGCGCGTGCACGGTGCCGAGGGCCGCGTAGCAGTCGCGGACCGTGTCGACCAGGACACGAATGCCCACCAGGTCGTAGATCTCCGCGAAGTCACGGCCGCGGACGATCATCTTCTGGTAGACGCTGTAGTAGTGCTTCGGGCGGCCGGTGACGGTCGCCTTGATGCGGGCGGCGCGCAGGTCGGCCTGGACCTCGTCGGTCACTATCGCGAGGTATTCGTCGCGCTTCGGCGCCCGCTCGGCCACCAGACGCACGATCTCGTCGTACATCTTGGGGTAGAGGATCGCGAACGCGAGGTCCTCCAGCTCCCACTTGATGGTGTTCATGCCGAGGCGATGGGCGAGCGGAGCGTAGATCTCCAGCGTCTCGCGCGCCTTCTTCTCCTGCTTCTCGCGCTTGAGGTAGCGCATGGTGCGCATGTTGTGCAGGCGGTCGGCGAGCTTGATGACCAGGACGCGCGGGTCCTTGGCCATCGCCACGACCATCTTGCGCACGGTCTCGGCCTGCGCGGCCTCGCCGAACTTGACCTTGTCCAGCTTGGTGACGCCGTCGACGAGCAGCGTGACCACGTCGCCGAAGTCGCGGCGCAGGTCCTCCAGGCCGTACTCGGTGTCCTCAACGGTGTCGTGCAGCAGGCCGGCCATCAGCGTGGCCGGGTCCATGCCCAGCTCCGCGAGGATCGTGGTCACGGCGAGGGGGTGCGTGATGTACGGGTCGCCGCTCTTGCGCTTCTGGCCGCGGTGCCAACGCTCGGCGACCTGGTAGGCGCGCTCGATCTGCCGGAGTGTGGCGTTCTCGATCTTGGGGTCGTTGCTGCGCACTATCCGCAGCAGCGGCTCCAGGACCGGGTTGTACGGGTTGGCGCGCTGGACGCCGAGGCGGGCCAGGCGGGCGCGGACGCGGTTGGAGGAGCCGGTGCGCGCGCTCTGCACGGCGGGCTGGCGCACCACGGGCGGCTGCACCGGACGCTCGGGCGGGGCCGGCTTGGGACGGGTGGCCTCGGCAGCCTTCTCGACGGGCGCGGACTGGGCGTGCTCGATCGGCCCGCGGGTGTCGTTCTTCGCGTCGGACGCGTGCGGCGCGGGCTTGGCCGCGGGCGCCGAGGCGGGCTCGGGCTTGGCGGCGGTCAGTGGCTGGGCCTCGTCTGGCAAGAGGACTCCTCGTGCGCGATCCGGGTCCCCCGGTCAGGCTCCGGAGACCCCATGGTAGCGATCCTGCGGCTGGTCATCGCCTTCAGTCGGCTGTGAGGACCGTCTACCAGGCAAACAACGGAGGCCGGCGCTGGATTCCGGGAGGTGGATCGCGGGTGTGCGGGGGGCGTGCGCAGGGTGACCGGAACGTGGTCGTCGCGGGCGCCCGCCGCATGCGTACGGCCGTCCCGGAGCGGTGCCGGGACGGCCGTACGACGAACGGGGCAGGGCCTGTCAGACCTGGAGCAGTGCCTCCAGCGGGGCCCCCGCGAGCGTCGGCGCCAGGCGGGCGCGGGCGCCGAGGAAGCCCAGCTCCATGAGGACCGCCAGACCCGAGACCTGGGCGCCGGCCCGCTGGATGAGGTGGATCGCCGCCTCCGCCGTACCGCCGGTCGCGAGGACGTCGTCCACGATCAGGACGCGGTCGCCGGCGGTCAGGTCCTCGGCGTGCACCTCGATCTCGGCCGAGCCGTACTCCAGGTCGTAGGCCTGGCGCAGGGTCGCGCCGGGCAGCTTGCCCGCCTTGCGGACCGGGATGAAGCCGAGGCCCGCGCGGACGGCGACCGGGGCGCCGAGGATGAAGCCCCGGGCCTCCAGGCCGACGATCTTGGTCGCGCCGGTGTCGGCCGCGATCTCGGCCAGCGCGTCCGTGAGCGCCGTGAAGGCGGCCGGGTCCGCGAGGAGCGGTGTGATGTCCTTGAACATCACGCCCGGCTCGGGGTAGTCGGCGACGTCGCGGATACGGCTGAGCAGCAGTTCCTGAATGTCGGTCATCGTCGCTTCCCGGAGGATCGGCCGCGGCCGCGGGTGCGGGACGCGGGCTGGTTGCGGGGACCCACGACGGCCGGGGTGTCCTCGGAGTCGTCGTCCGCCCCGGCGGCGCGGTCGGCCGCGAGGTCCTCCTCGGCGGCGGCCTGGGCGCGCTTGGCCAGGACCCGCTTCCTGAGGGCCTTCATCGCGGGCTCGCGCTCCTTGAGGTCGGCGACGAGCGGCGTGGCGATGAAGATCGAGGAGTAGGCACCGGCCGCGAGGCCGACGAACAGCGACAGCGAGATGTCGTTGAGGTCACCGGCGCCGAGGAAGCCGCCACCGATGAACAGCAGGCCGGCGACCGGCAGCAGGGCGACGACCGTGGTGTTGACGGAGCGGACCAGGGTGCCGTTGATCGACTGGTTGGCGATGTCGCTGTAGGTGAAGCGGGTCTGCTTGGTGATGTCCTTCGTCTGCTCCTTGAGGCTGTCGAAGACGACGACCGTGTCGTAGAGCGAGTAACCGAGGATGGTGAGCAGACCGATGACCGTGCCGGGCGAGACCTGGAAGCCGACGAGGGCGTAGATGCCGGTCGTGATGGTGATGTCGTGGATCAGCGCGACGAGGGCCGCGACCGCCATGCGCCACTCGAAGGCGATCGCCAGGTAGATCACCACGAGCACCATGAAGATCGCCAGGCCCTCCCAGGCCTTGTTGGCGATCTCCTGGCCCCAGCTCGGGCCGACCAGGTCGGCGGCGAGCTTCTCGGGGTTGATCTTCAGGTCGTCGGCCAGCTTCGTCTTGATCTGGTCGGCCTTGCCGGTGTCGATGCCGGCGACCTGGATGCGCAGGCTGCCGTTGCCGAGCTTCTGGACGACGGCTTCCCGCCCGGAGGCGTCATGGGCGTACGTCTCCGCCTGGGCGACGGACGTGCTCATCCCGGTCGGCGTGGTGAAGACCGCGCCGCCCTGGAAGTCGATGCTCATGTTCAGCCCGCGCACCGCCAGGCCGAGGATGGCCGTGATGGTGATCAGGATGGAGACGCCGTACCAGATCTTGCGCTTGCCGACGAAGTCGTACGAGATCTCGCCGCGGTGCAGTCGAGCGCCGAGGTTACCGAGTTTCGACATCGCTCAGGCCTCCTTCGGGTCGACAGAGCCGGCGGCGGGACCGGCGGGACGGCGGGTACGGCGCAGGGGCGGCTTGGCCCCCAGGCCCTTGGGGTCGAGACCGGACCACTTGTGACCGCTCGCGAAGAACGTGCGGCGTGCGAGGAGCGTCATCAGCGGCTTGGTGAAGAAGAAGACCACCACGACGTCGAGCACGGTGGTCAGGCCGAGCGTGAAGGCGAAGCCCTGCACCTTGCCGACGGTGACGATGAACAGGACGGCGGCGGCGAGGAACGACACGAAGTCGGAGACGAGGATGGTGCGCCGGGCGCGCGGCCAGGCCCGCTCGACGGCGGGGCGCAGCGAGCGGCCCTCGCGGATCTCGTCCCGGATGCGTTCGAAGAACACGATGAACGAGTCGGCGGTGATACCGATGGCGACGATGGCACCGCAGACGGCCGGCAGGTTCAGCGCGAAGTGGATGGCCGGGCCGAGCAGCGACATGATCACGTAGGTGAGGATCGCGGAGACCAGCAGCGAGGCCATCGCGACGAGCGACAGACCGCGGTAGTAGACCACCAGGTAGAGCACGACCAGCGCGAGACCGATCGCACCGGCGAGCAGACCGGCGTGCAGCTGCTCACCGCCGAGGGCGGCGGTGACGGTCGTGACCGACTGCTCCTGGAAGGACAGCGGCAGGGCGCCGTAGGACAGCATGTTGGCGAGGCTCTGGGCCTCCTGCTGGGTGAAGCTGCCGGAGATCTCCGCCTGGCCGCCGGTGATGGCCGACTGCACGAACGGGCTGGAGACGACGTCGCCGTCCAGCACGATGGCGAACTCGTTCTGCGGGGACTGGTTCTTGGCCAGCGTGCCGGTGACGTTCGCGAACTTCTTGGAACCGCTGGAGGTGAAGGTCATCTGCACCTGCCAGCCGGAGGCGCCCTGGGTGTCGAAGACGGCCTGCGCCTTCGAGACCTCGGTGCCGTCCACGGCGACCGGGCCGAGCACGTACTTGTACCAGGTGCCGCGGATCTGGCCGCAGGCCAGAGTGGGGTCGCCCGGCTTGGCGTTCTTGCCGGCGTTGGCGCGGTCCGCGGGCTTGGTGCAGTTCAGCGCCGCGTACCGGGCCTGGAGCTTGGCGGCGTCCGCGGCGGCGCCGCTCGCCGAGGCGGAGGGGGTGGCCGAGGGAGTGGCCGACGCCTTGGGGCTGCCGGAGGCGGACGTGCTGGGCGGGGGAGTGGAGCCGGCCTTCAGCGCGTCGGTGACGGCGCGGCCCTGGGAGGTCGCGGAGGACGTCGGGGACGCGGAGGAGCCGGAGGAGGCCTTCTCCTTCGACGAGGAGCTCGCGGAGGGGCTGGCGCTCGCGCCCGGCTTCGGCGAGGAGCCGCCGCTGGAGGACGTGCTCGGCGAGGGGCTCGGCGTGGCGGCGCTGGGCTCGCTGGCCAGGACCGGCCGGAAGTACAGCTTGGCCGTGGTGCCGACCTGCTGCTGGGCCTCCTTGGAGTTGGTGCCCTTGGGGATGTTGACGATGATGTTGTCGTTCCCCTGGGTCTGCACCTCCGCTTCGGAGACGCCGAGGCCGTTGACGCGGCGGTTCATGATGTCGACCGCGGTGTCCATATTGGCCTTGTTGATCGCGGACCCCTGGTCGGCCTTCGCCTTGAGCGTGATGCTCGTACCACCGGCGAGGTCGATGCCGAGACGCGGAGTGGTGTTCCCGGACAGGAACATGCCTCCGGTGAGCGCCACGATGGCGATCAGGATGAGGGCCAGCGAGCGCCCTGGCTTGCTCTGGGCGCTCGCGCTCCGGCCCCTCTTAGGTGCTGCCACCTTCTCGTACTCCCTCTCGGGCCGTCCCGCGCCCGGTCGGCGCGGTCGGCCATGACATGGTGTCGGGCTCCCGTGAAACAGACGCGCCCGGTGGTGCGCGGCGTGACTATGCCGTGTGGCGCACCACCGGGGCGTGACTACTTCGCGTCGGAGTCGCCGTCGGTCTTCTTCGGCTCGTCGTCGGCCTTGGCCTCGGCGGCCTCGGCCGCCTCGGTGCCTTCCTCGGCAACGTCCTTCTTACCGAGGTCGACGGCCTTGTCGTCGGAGGCGGCGGCAGCGGGCGAGTCGGCCTCGTCGGTCTCGGTGAGAGAGGACACGTCGTCCGGGACGATGTCGGCGTCGGACTTCAGGTCGTGCTCGATGCCGTGGACGATGCGGTTGTACTCGTCGTCGGTGAGGACGGCGCCGATCGCGTTCTTGGCGAAGAGGAGCTCGACACCGGGACCGGCGTCGAGGAGGACCGTGTCCTCATGGACCTCCTTGACCGTCGCGTACATCCCCCCGATCGTGCGGACACCGGAGCCGGGCTGCATCTCGTTCCGCATGCTGGCGGCCTGCTGCTGCTTCTTCTTGGCCGAACGTGTCATCAGGAACATGGCCGCGATGAGCACGATGAAAGGGAGAAGGGTAAAGGCATTCACGGGACGGAATTTCCTTCGCGCGACCGCGACGGAGAGCGGCCTGTTGACGGGGGTGTGGTCGGCGCCACCCACAAGGGCGGCATCGGCGGAGTCTAAGCGAGTCCGCGTGCATGGAACAACGCTCAGCATGGCACCTGGGTTCCTGCCACGGCCACAATGCCCTCGCCGTGCTCCCGCCGTCACCGAGTGCACAGCCCCTACGGCGCCCCGGCGGCGCCGTCAGCGGGGCGTCAGGTCCCGAACAGGTCCTGTTGTCCCTTTCCCCCGGCCGGCCCGCGCGGCGGGGTCAGGCCGAGGTGCGCCCAGGCGGCGGGCGTGGCGACCCGGCCGCGCGGGGTGCGGGCGAGCAGACCCTCCCGGACCAGGAACGGCTCGGCGACCTCTTCGACGGTCTCCCGCTCCTCCCCCACCGCGACGGCGAGGGTGGACAGCCCGACCGGGCCGCCGCCGAACAGCTTCAGCAGGGCTTCGAGCACGGCGCGGTCCAGCCGGTCGAGGCCGCGCGCGTCGACCTCGTACACGGCGAGGGCGGCCCCGGCGATCTCCCGCGTGATCAGGCCGTCCGCCTTGACCTGGGCGTAGTCGCGGACGCGGCGCAGCAGGCGGTTGGCGATGCGGGGCGTCCCGCGGGAGCGCCCGGCGATCTCGGCGGCGCCGTCCGGCTCGATCTCCACGTCGAGCAGACCGGCCGAGCGGTGCACGACGCGCTCCAGCTCGCGCGGCTCGTAGAACTCCATGTGCGCGGTGAAACCGAAGCGGTCGCGCAGCGGGGGCGGCAGCAGGCCCGCGCGCGTGGTGGCGCCGACCAGGGTGAAGGGGGGCAGTTCGAGCGGGATGGCGGTGGCGCCGGGGCCCTTGCCGACGATGACGTCGACGCGGAAGTCCTCCATCGCCATGTAGAGCATCTCCTCGGCGGGCCGGGACATGCGGTGGATCTCGTCGAGGAAGAGGACCTCGCCCTCCTGGAGGGAGGAGAGGATCGCCGCGAGGTCGCCGGCATGCTGGATGGCGGGACCCGAGGTGATGCGGATGGGGGCGCCCATCTCGGCCGCGATGATCATCGACAGCGTGGTCTTGCCGAGGCCGGGCGCGCCGGAGAGCAGCACGTGGTCGGCGGTGGCTCCACGCGCGCGTGCGGCGCGCAGCACGAGGTCGAGCTGTTCGCGGACCTTCTCCTGGCCGATGAACTCACCGAGGTCCTTCGGGCGCAGGGCGGCCTCGACGGCCTGGTCCTCCCCGTCGGCGGACGCACCGACCAGCCGCTCGGGGGCGGGGGTGTCGGTGGTGTCGTCCCAGTTCATATGCGTGTGCCTCGATCGTCGTGGGTCGGCGCCGTGGGTCAGCGGGCGCGGTTCAGGGTCTGGAGGGCGGACTTCAGCAGCAGGCCGACCTGCGGGGCGCCGCCCGCGGCCTCGGCCTGCGGGGCCACGGCGGCGACGGCCTCGTCGGCCTCGCGGGTGGCGTAGCCGAGGCCGATGAGGGCCGCGTGCAGCTGGTCGCGCCAGCCCTGGGTGACCGGCGCGCCGACCGCGGGGGCGCCGATCGGCTCGCCGAGCCGGTCCTTCAGCTCCAGCAACAGCTTCTGCGCGCCCTTCTTGCCGATGCCGGGGACGGCGGTCAGGGCCTTCTCGTCACCGGTGGCCACGGCACGGCGCAGCGCGTCCGGGGTGTGCACGGCGAGCATCGCCTGGGCCAGCCGCGGGCCGACACCGCTCGCGGTCTGGAGCAGCTCGAAGACCTGGCGCTCGTCGTCGGCGGCGAAGCCGTACAGGGTCAGCGAGTCCTCGCGGACCACGAGGGAGGTGTGCAGCTTGGCGGGCTGGCCCGTGCGGAGCGTGGACAGGGTGTTCGGCGTGCACTGGACGGCCATACCGACGCCGCCGACCTCGACGACCGCGGCGTCGGGGGCGAGCGCGGCGACCGTGCCGCTGACGAAGGCGATCATGCCGTACGGCCTTTCGTTGCCTGGGTTCTTGGCGCGTGGACGGAGTGGCGGGCGACCGCCTGCTGGAGCCGGTTCTGTGCGGGGGCGCGCCAGATGTGGCAGATGGCGAGCGCGAGGGCGTCGGCGGCGTCGGCCGGCTTCGGCGGCGCGGCGAGCCGGAGCAGTCGGGTGACCATGGCGCCGACCTGCGCCTTGTCGGCCCGTCCGCTGCCGGTGACGGCCGCCTTGACCTCGCTCGGGGTGTGCAGGGCGACGGGGATGCCGCGGCGGGCGGCGCACAGCATGGCGACGGCGCTGGCCTGGGCGGTGCCCATCACGGTGCGCACGTTGTGCTGGCTGAAGACGCGCTCGACGGCGACGCACTCGGGCCGGTACGCGTCCAGCCACTGCTCGATGCCCTCTTCGACGGCGAGCAGCCGGTGGCTCGGATCCGCGTCCGCGGGCGTGCGTACGACGCCCACGCCGGCCATGGTGAGCGGACGGCCCGCGACCCCCTCGACGACGCCGACACCGCACCGGGTCAGCCCGGGGTCCACCCCCAGTACGCGCACCGCGCCCCCTCCCTCCGCCGACTCGATCAGCTGTTTGTGCAGGCTATCGGTTGCCACTGACAACGCCCCGCACCGGCGCCCGGTACGGCGACGGGCCGACGGGGTGTCCCGTCGGCCCGTGAAACCTGCGAGGCCGGTGAAGCCCGCGGCGGCGCTTACGCGTCGACCTTCTCCATGACCTCGTCGCTGACGTCGAAGTTGGCGAAGACGTTCTGCACGTCGTCGCTGTCCTCCAGGGCGTCGATCAGCTTGAAGATCTTCTTGGCGCCCTCCTCGTCCAGCTCGACCTGCATGGTCGGGACGAAGTTGGCCTCGGCGGAGTCGTAGTCGATCCCGGCGTCCTGGAGGGCGGTGCGGACCGCGACCAGGTCGGTGGCCTCGCTGAGCACCTCGAAGGACTCGCCGAGGTCGTTGACCTCCTCGGCGCCCGCGTCCAGCACGGCGCCGAGCACGTCGTCCTCGGTCAGCTCGCCCTTGGGGACGATCACGACACCCTTGCGGTTGAACAGGTACGACACCGAGCCCGGGTCCGCCATGTTGCCGCCGTTGCGGGTCATCGCGACGCGGACGTCCGAGGCGGCGCGGTTACGGTTGTCGGTGAGGCACTCGATGAGCACCGCGACGCCGTTCGGCCCGTACCCCTCGTACATGATCGTCTCGTAGTCGGCGCCGCCGGCCTCGAGACCGCCACCGCGCTTGATCGCGGAGTCGATGTTCTTGTTCGGGACCGACTGCTTCTTCGCCTTCTGGACGGCGTCGTAGAGCGTCGGGTTGCCGTCGAGGTCGACGCCGCCCATGCGAGCGGCGACCTCGATGTTCTTGATCAGCTTCGCGAAGAGCTTGCCGCGCTTGGCGTCGATCACGGCCTTCTTGTGCTTCGTCGTAGCCCATTTAGAGTGGCCGGACATCTGCCTGTCTCCTTCGCGTAACCCTCTACATAACGAACGCCAGAGATCCTACAAGGACTCGGCCGTACGGTTCGCGCGCACCATGTCCACGAACAGGGAGTGCACGCGGTGGTCGCCGGTCAGTTCCGGGTGGAACGACGTGGCGAGCACGTTGCCCTGGCGGACGGCGACGATGTGGCCGTCGTGCTCGGCGAGCACCTCGGCACCGGCGCCCACCGACTCCACCCAGGGAGCGCGGATGAAGACGCCCTCCACAGGATCGCCCGCGATGCCCCGCACGTCGACCGCGGCCTCGAAGGACTCGTTCTGGCGGCCGAAGGCGTTGCGGCGCACGATCATGTCGATGCCGCCGATGGTCTCCTGGCCCGAGCGGGGGTCGAGGATCTTGTCGGCGAGCATGATCATGCCCGCGCAGGTGCCGTAGACGGGCATGCCGTCCCGCACGCGCGCGCGGAGGGGCTCCATCACTCCGAAGAGGACGGCCAGCTTGGAGATGGTGGTGGACTCGCCGCCGGGCAGCACGAGGGCGTCGACCTCGGCGAGTTCCTCGGGGCGCCGCACCGGCCTGGCCACGGCGTCTGCCGCGGCCAGGGCGATGAGGTGCTCCCGTACGTCGCCCTGGAGTGCCAGGACGCCTATGACGGGGGTGTTCATGTGTGTCGGTGCCTTACCAGCCGCGGTTCGCGTAGCGCTCGGCCTCGGGGAGGGTGTCGCAGTTGATGCCGACCATGGCCTCGCCGAGGTTGCGGGAGGCGTCCGCGATGATCTTCGGGTCGTCGTAGAAGGTCGTGGCCTTCACGATGGCGGCGGCGCGCTTGGCCGGGTCGCCGGACTTGAAGATGCCGGAGCCGACGAAGACGCCCTCGGCGCCGAGCTGGCGCATCAGGGCCGCGTCGGCCGGGGTGGCCACGCCGCCGGCGGAGAAGAGGACCACCGGGAGCTTGCCGAGCTCGGCGACCTCCTTGACCAGCTCGAACGGGGCGCGCAGCTCCTTGGCGGCGGCGTAGATCTCGTTGTTGTCGCAGCCGCGCAGCTTGGCGATCTCACCCTTGATCTGGCGCAGGTGGCGGACGGCCTCGACGACGTTGCCGGTGCCGGCCTCGCCCTTGGAGCGGATCATCGCGGCACCCTCGGCGATACGGCGCAGGGCCTCGCCCAGGTTGGTGGCACCACAGACGAACGGCGTCGTGAAGGCCCACTTGTCGGAGTGGTTGACCTCGTCGGCCGGGGTCAGGACCTCGGACTCGTCGATGTAGTCGACACCGAGGGACTGGAGGACCTGGGCCTCGACGAAGTGACCGATGCGGGACTTGGCCATGACCGGGATGGAGACGGCGTCGATGATGCCCTCGATCATGTCCGGGTCGGACATGCGGGCCACGCCGCCGTCCTTGCGGATGTCGGCCGGGACCCGCTCCAGCGCCATGACGGCGACCGCGCCCGCGTCCTCGGCGATCTTCGCCTGCTCCGGCGTGACGACGTCCATGATCACGCCGCCCTTGAGCTGCTCGGCCATGCCGCGCTTCACGCGCGCGGTGCCGGTCTCGGGAGCCTGGTTCTCGGTGGTGGACACGGGTGACCTCACTGAAGGGAAGAGGGTTGCTGCCCCACCGAGGAAACGCGAATGGACCAGGCCACAGCAAGGGCCAATGGGAAGCCGGTGGATCCTTTTGGTTCACCCGGGGTTCAGCCGGCGTGCTCAGGCGTCGCGCTCCACGAGGGCCGCGGGCGGCTCGTCGTCCATCTCGAAGGCCAGTGGGAACGGGGCGTGGCCGGCGAGGCGGAACCAGCGGACCTTGCGGTGTTCGCGGAGCCTGCGCGCGGCGCCCACGGCGTCGTTGTGGAAGCGGCGGGCCATCGGGACCCGGCGCACGGCCTCGGCCAGCTCATGGGCCGCCGCCTCGCCGCCCGGGGCCTCCCGTACGGCCTCCACCTGGGCCGGGTCGGCGAAGACCGCGCGCAGCGCCTGGCTCAGCTCGCTCTCCGCGACCTCGCGCTGCTCCTCCTCGGCCTGCCGGGACGCGTGCGCCGCCTCGTACAGCACGATCGAGGCGGCCGGGTCCAGCACACCGGAGGTGGCCAGCTCCTGGGTCACGGAGGCCCGCCGCAGCAACTGGGCGTCCAGGGCGGCCCGCGCGGCGTCCATCCGCACGTGCAGCCGGTCCAGCCGCCCGGCCGTCCAGCTGAGGTACACGCCGATCGCGACGAGGACGACGAGGATCCAGATGAGGGTTGGGGTCACGCCGGAAGGCTATCGGCTGCGCACCGACGCCCTCGGTGCCCGTCTCCGACCGGCCGGAACCGTCAGTCCCGCGCCAGCCCGAACCGCGCCCGCAGTCCCGTCGTGCGCTCGTCCGCCGCGACCGCCGCCGCGCCGGCCGTCACGGTCTCGTACACCGACAGGATGTCCGCGCCGACCGTCGACCAGTCGAAGCGCCGGACGTGGGCGCTGCCCCGCTCGCGCAGCTCCGCCAGACGGGCCGGGTCCGACAGCAGCCGTACGGCCGCCTCGGCGAGCGCGTCGGCGTTCTCGTTGGCGAACACCGCGCCCGCCTCGCCCTGGTCGAGGACCTGGACGAAGGCGTCCAGGTCGGAGGCGAGGACGGGGGCGCCCGCCGACATCGCCTCGACCAGGATGATGCCGAAGCTCTCGCCCCCGGTGTTCGGCGCGACGTACAGGTCGACACTGCGCAGGAGACGCGCCTTGTCCTCGTCGCTGATCATGCCGAGGAACTCCACGCGCGCGCGTGCCTCCTCCGGGAGGTCCTCCACGGCCGCTTCCTCGTCGCCCCGCCCGGCGACGAGCAGGCGGGTCCGCGGGCGGGCCGCCAGGATGCCCGGCAGGGCCTTCATCAGGACCGGCAGGCCCTTGCGGGGCTCGTCGATGCGGCCGATGAAGCCGATCGTGTCGCCCTGCCACTCCGGCTTCGGCTCGGCCTTGGCGAAGAATTCCACGTCGACGCCGTTGGGGATGACCACCGCGTCCCCGCCGAGGTGCTCGACCAGGGTGCGCCGGGCGTACTCGCTGACCGCGATCCGCGCGCTGATCTTCTCCAGCGCGGCCTGCAGGATGGAGTACGCGGCGATCATCGCGCGCGAGCGCGGGTTGGAGGTGTGGAAGGTCGCGACGATCGGGCCCTGCGCCGCCCAGCAGGTCAGCAGCCCGAGCGAGGGCGAGGTCGGTTCGTGGATGTGGACCACGTCGAAGTTGCCCTCGTGCAGCCAGCGCCGTACGCGCGCGGCCGACAGGAAGCCGAAGTTCAGCCGGGCCACGGAACCGTTGTAGGGCACCGGGACCGCGCGGCCGGCCGAGACGACGTACTGCGGCAGCGGGGTGTCGTCGTCGGCCGGGGCGAGCACGGACACCTCGTGGCCGAGCCGGATGAAGTACTCGGCGAGGTCGCGGATGTGGAACTGGACGCCCCCGGGCACGTCCCAGGAGTACGGGCAGACGATCCCGATTCTCACGACGGCCCCTTCGCCGGGTCGAGGTCGGCGAGCCACAAGCGCTGGAGCATGTGCCAGTCCTCCGGATGGTCGGCGATCCCGGTGGCGAAGGCGTCGGCCAGCGCCTGTGTCATCACGGACGTCTTCTCCGCGCGCGTGCCTGACTCGGGTACCTCTATCGGGGGATGCACCTGCCCCTTCATGATCGGCGATTCGTCGTACCAGAGGGTGACCGGCAGCAGCAGCGCGCCGGTCTGCTGGGCGAGTAGGGCCGGGCCCGCGGGCATCCGGGTGCGCTCGCCGAAGAAGTCGACCTCGACGCCGGAGGCGGACAGGTCACGGTCGGCGACCAGGCAGACCAGGCCGCCGTCGCGCAGCCGCCGGGCCAGGGTGCCGAACGCCGAGCCGCCGCTGTGCGGCAGTACCTCCATGCCGAGGCCCTCGCGGTAGGCGACGAAACGGTCGTAGAGCGTCTCGGGCTTCAGCCGCTCGGCGACCGTCGTGAACGGCGTCTCCAGCTTCGTGGTGACCCAGGCGCCGGCCAGGTCGTAGTTGGCCATGTGCGGCAGCGCGAGGACCACGCCCCGGCCGGAGGCGAGGCCGTCGGTGAGGTGGTGGATGTCCTTGGGGTCGAACCCGGTCCGCACGCGCTCGCGGCTCCAGGCCGGCAGCCGGAAGGACTCCATCCAGTAGCGCAGGTACGAGCGCATGCCCGCGCGGGACAGCTCGGCGAGGCGCTCCGGCGTGGCGCCGGGCACCACGCGCGCGTAGTTGCTCTCCAGCCGCTGGACGCCCTTGCCGCGCTGCTTCCAGGTGAGGTCGGCGAGGGCGCGGCCGAGCCGGACCGCGGCCGGTTCGGGGAGCTTCTTGACGGTGCTCCAGCCGAGGCCGTACAGCGCGTCGCTGAGCCGGTCGGCGGTGCTCACTTCGCCGCCTCGGTGGTGTCGTGCCCGGCCGCCGCCTCCGCCTCGGCGGACTCGCGGCGGACGGTGACGACCCGCTGGACCAGGGTGACCAGGCTGCCGGCGGCGACGATCCACAGGGCGACCGGCAGCAGCCACTGGACGCCCGGCACACCGAACGTGTGCAGGCCCGCGAGACCGGCCGCGACCAGCGAGATCACCAGCCGCTCGGCGCGCTCGACCAGCCCGTTGACGGCGACCGGCAGCCCGATCGACTCGCCGCGCGCCTTGGTGTACGACACCACCTGGCCGCTGGCCAGGCAGAAGATCGAGACGGCGCACAGGACGTTGTCGTTCCCGTTGCCCGCGTACCAGAGCGCGAAGCCGCCGAAGATCGCGCCGTCGGCGACCCGGTCCAGAGTGGAGTCCAGGAAGGCGCCCCAGCGGCTGGTGCGGCCCAGCTGGCGGGCCATGTTGCCGTCGACCAGGTCGGAGAAGACGAACAGGGTGATGGCGACCGTGCCCCAGAAGAACTCGCCCCTGGGGTAGAAGACCAGCGCGCCCGCCACCACACCGGCCGTGCCGATGAGCGTGACCGTGTCGGGGCTCACCCCCCGCCGGATGAGAAACGCGGCGAACGGTGTGAGGACACGCGTGAAGAATGCACGCGCGTACTTGTTCAGCATGGCCTTCCCGACGGTCGGTGTCGCCGCGGCCCCGGTGGCCTCCGGCTGGCCCATCGTAGTCACGCGCGCGCGTGCCCGGCGGGCGGGCACCCGCAGCCCGTGGCGCGAACCGGCGTGCACCGCCGTGCGCGGGGCGTGCGTGGCACGATCGGCCTCCGCGGCCGTCCTTCGTATGGACGCGACGTGACGGGAGTGGAAAGCTCGAATAACCGCGGGCGTCGCCGGAGCCGCCACCACACGCGGATCCCGCGTGTCCGCGCCCACAGTGACCTCACCGTGCACGGGAGGCAGGATCATGGGCGACAAGGCACAAGCACACCACCCCGGGGCCGCCGGCAGGGCTCTTGAGGCCGACCGGCCCGCGTCCGTACGGAACGTGGTGCTGGTCGGCCACTCCGGTTCGGGGAAGACGACCCTGGTGGAGGCTCTCGCGCTGACCACGGGGGCGGTGAACCGGGCGGGCCGCGTCGAGGACGGCGGCACCGTCTCGGACTACGACGAGATCGAGCACCGGCAGCAACGCTCCGTACAGCTCTCGCTGGTGCCCGTCGAATGGAACGGCATCAAGATCAACCTCCTCGACACCCCCGGGTACGCCGACTTCGTCGGGGAGCTGCGGGCCGGTCTGCGGGCGGCGGACGCGGCCCTCTTCGTCGTCTCCGCCTCGGACGGGGTGGACGGCTCGACCCGGATGGTCTGGGAGGAGTGCGCTGCCGTCGGCATGCCCCGCGCGATCGTGATCACGCACCTGGAGTCCGCGCGCGCGGACTTCGAGGAGATGACCCGGACCTGCGCGGAGGCCTTCGGCGGGGACGACCCCGACGCCGTGCTGCCGCTGTACCTGCCGCTGCGCGGCCCGGAGGGACCCGACGGGCACGCGCCCGTGACCGGGCTGGTCGGGCTGCTGACGCAGAAGCTGTTCGACTACACGACCGGGGAGCGCAAGGAGTCCGAACCCGGTGCGGACCAGCTGCCGGACATCGAGGAGGCCCGCAACCGGCTCATCGAGGGGATCATCGCCGAGAGCGAGGACGAGACCCTCATGGACCGCTATCTCGGTGGTGAGCGGATCGACGTCAAGACCCTGATCGACGACCTGGAGCGGGCCGTCGCCCGCGGCTCGTTCTTCCCCGTCCTGGCGGCCGCCCCCGCCGCCGAGGGCGCGAAGCAGGGGCTCGGCACGGTCGAGCTGCTGGAGCTGGTGACCGGCGGCTGTCCGACTCCGTTCGAGCACGCGCTGCCCGAGGTCAGCACCATCGACGGCAAACGGCGCGAGCTGACGCCGTGCGACACCGACGGCCCCCTGGTCGCCGAGGTCGTCAAGACCGCCTCCGACCCCTACGTCGGCCGCGTCTCCCTCGTCCGCGTCTTCTCCGGCACCCTGCGCCCCGACCAGACGGTGCACGTCTCCGGGCACGGGCTGGCCGACCGCGGGCACGAGGACCACGACGTCGACGAGAAGGTCGGCGCCCTGTCGATGCCCTTCGGCAAACAGCAGCGCCCGGTGACCCACGCCGTCGCCGGTGACCTGGTGTGCGTGGCCAAGCTGGGCCGCGCCGAGACCGGGGACACGCTCTCCGCGAAGGACGACCCGCTGCTGATGGAGCCCTGGCGGATGCCCGACCCGCTGCTGCCGCTCGCCATCCAGGCACACAGCAAGCCCGACGAGGACAAGCTCTCCCAGGGCCTTGCCCGGCTGGTCGCCGAGGATCCGACGATGCGTCTGGAGCAGAACCAGGACACCCACCAGGTGGTCCTGTGGTGCCTGGGCGAGGCCCACGCGGACGTGGCCCTGGAGCGGCTGCGCAACCGCTACGGCGTCCAGGTCGACGTCGTCCCGCACCGGGTCTCCCTCCGGGAGACGTTCGCGCACAAGGCGTCCGGGCGCGGGCGGCACGTGAAGCAGTCCGGCGGGCACGGGCAGTACGCGATCTGCGAGATCGAGGTGGAGCCGCTGCCGGGCGGCTCGGGCATCGAGTTCGTGGACAAGGTGGTCGGCGGCGCCGTACCGCGCCAGTTCATCCCGTCCGTCGAGAAGGGCGTACGGGCGCAGGCCGCCAAGGGTGTCGCCGCCGGATATCCGCTGGTGGACGTGCGGATCACCCTGCTGGACGGCAAGGCGCACTCGGTGGACTCCTCCGACGCCGCCTTCCAGACGGCGGGCGCGCTCGCGCTGCGGGAGGCCGCGGCCGACACGAGGATCCATCTGCTGGAGCCGGTGGCCGAGGTGTCGGTGCTGGTCGGCGACGACTACGTGGGCGCGGTGATGAGCGACCTGTCGGGCCGGCGCGGCCGGGTGCTCGGCACCGAGCAGGTCGGCGCCGGGCGGACCCTGGTCCGGGCCGAGGTGCCCGAGTTCGAGATCGGCCGGTACGCCGTCGATCTGCGCTCGCTCTCCCACGGCACGGCCCGCTTCGACCGGAGCTACGTCCGGCACGAGCCGATGCCGCCGCAGATCGCCGAGCGGATCCGCGAACTGGCGGACGAGACGGTGTAGTTCACGGCGGGGCGCACCCCGATCGGGCGGACGGCTTCGGCCGTCCGCCCCCGTATGTCGGTGGCTGAGGATACGCTGATGACCTGATCAACAGGTGTGCGGAGTACGGAAGTCGGGAAGGCCGCAGGAGCGGGACGGCGGCAAGTGGGGGCGGGAATGAGCTTCGAGGACTTCTTCGGGCCACAGGTGCCCAGGCCGGGCGGCGGTGAGCAGGCTCCGACCTTCGCCCTGGCCTCGGCAGCGTATCGGGACACGCCGATGGAGGAGATCAAGAAGGCCGACAACGAATGGCACCAGTCGACGGTCACCGAGCACCGCTCGTGGGCGAAGATCTTCCGGCCCAACTTCGGTGAGGCGTACGCCCAGGCGGTGATCGACCGCATGCTGGGCGTCGACAGGAAGCCGCTCATCCAGTCCTTCGGCTGCGAGCCGCAGGTGGTCGTCGAGCACTGTCTCGCGGCCAACCGCATCCGCCGGGAGCGGGACACGAAGCTGACCGCCCTCATGGTGCTGTGCGGCCTGCTCTTCCTGCCCGGCCTGCTGGTGTGGCTGCTCGTCTTCCAGCTCCGGGCCCTGATGCTGAAGAACGACAACAAGCGGGTCTCGGGCCTCGGCACGCTCCTGCTGGCCGTCGTCGGCGTCGGCACGGTGATCTTCCTGATCCGGACGCCGTTCACCGGCTTCTGGCAGTGGTACGCGCGCGGCTGCGCCGTGGTCCCGGTCGCCGGCTGGTTCCTGGCCAAGCGGATCTGCGAGGGCACCGCGCAGGACCTGCGCGGGCGCTGGGGCGATCTGCTCTCCGGCGGCAGCGTCGGCGCGAAGGTCCCCGAGGCGGTGCCGACCAGCCCGGACCAGGCCGCGGCCGAGCAGCTGCGGCAGTCCCTGGCCCGGCTCAGCGCCGAGCAGCAGTCCAACTCCGTCTTCTACGCAGGTCCGAAGGGCATCCTCGGGATGGGTACCCGCTGGGGCGCCTGGCATCTCGCGGAGGAGCTGGTCCCCCTCGACGCGGTCAAGGGCATCCACGAGTTCCGCAGCTGGACGGTCGTCCGGGCGATCCACGACGAGCTGAGCGTGCTGGACCGGCAGCATCTGAAGACCGGCGGCTTCCCCAAGCCGCAGGTCAAGCACTGGATCGTCACGCATGTCGGCGAGGGCGCCAAGGAGGTGTCCCGGCCCGAGGGCACGGACGTCGAGGCCTACCAGGTCAAGCCGAAGGCGGTCGAGGACATCTGCAACAACCAGCAGTTCGACAGCGGCGACCGGCACTACCTGGGCGTGCAGTGGCCCCATCTGTGGAACGGCGACCTGATCCTCACCATGATGATCACGGTGACGGTGCTGAAGGAGACCCTGCGCATCGAGGTCACCGGACACGCTCTCGGCCCGGTCAACGGCCTGTTCAGCGGCAAGCCCGAGGCCCCCGTCAAGAAGGTCGCGAAGACCGTCAAGTTCTGGGAGACCCGGACGATCAAGCTGCCGCTGGTCACCGCCGACGAGGTGGTGCGGCTCGCCGCGCGGGCCGCCATCGGCTGGTACCCGCCGCTGCTGAAGTGGCTCGGCGGCTCCATCGGTCTGCCGGAGCCCTTCGGTCTGCGGCACGCCTGGGCCGATCAGCCCTGGCGGCACCGCTTCATGGCCGACGACGCGCTGCGCGCGGCCACCCCGATCCTCCGCGCGGTGCACCGGGCCGTGATCAGGGTGCTCGCGGAACACGACGTCGACGTCGACAAGTTCAGCTCGAGGGCGGGCGCCCTGAGCGGGTCGGTGCAGGATGCCTCGCCCAAGAAGGCCGACACGTACGACGCGTGAGGGCGCGCTCCTTCTCCACCGTGAGGAGGCCGGAGGAGGGGCACCCGGTGGTTCAGGCCGTCGGCCAGGCCTCCGCCAGCATCTTCCTGGTGTCGGCGAGCAGCTGCGGCAGTACCTTCGTGTGGCCGACGACCGGCATGAAGTTCGTATCACCGCCCCAGCGCGGGACGATGTGCTGGTGCAGGTGGGCGGCGATACCGGCGCCCGCGACCGTGCCCTGGTTCATGCCGATGTTGAAGCCGTGCGCGCCGGACGCGGTGCGCAGGGCCGTCATCGCCTGCTTGGTCAGCTCGGCCAGCTCGGCGGTCTCCGCACCGGTCAGCTCGGTGTAGTCGGCCACGTGCCGGTACGGCACGGTCATCAGATGGCCGCCGTTGTACGGGTAGAGGTTGAGCACGGCGTACACGTGGTCACCACGCCGGACGATCAGCCCGTCCTCGTCGGACTTCGCCGGGAGCGAGCAGAACGGGCAGCCGTCGCCCTCCCCCGGGCCGGTCGGCTTGTTCTCGCCCTGGATGTACGCCATCCGGTGGGGCGTCCACAAACGCTGGAACGCGTCCTGCGTCCCCACCCCGATCTGCTGCTCCGGCTCACTCGTCATGCCATGCAGCATATGGCTTCGCCCGTTCCCGGCGTGTCGCCGGGGCAGCCGGGAGACGCCGTCCGGCCAAGCTGGGCCGGTGGACGACGACAGCCGTGCGGCGCGCTGGGAGCAGCGCACCGAGATCCCTCTCTTCGTGGCGGCGCTGGTCTTCCTGGCCGTGTACGCCACCCGCGTCCTGGCCACGGACCTGCCCGTGTTCTGGCGGCACCTGAGCACGTACCTGCTGCTCGCCCTCTGGGCGGTGTCCGCCGTGGACTACGCGGTGCACTGGCGGCTCAGCGGGCAGGGGCTGCGCTTCGTGCCGACGCATGTGCTGCACACGCTGGTGCTCGTCCTGCCGCTGCTGCGCCCGCTGCGGATCGTCCCGCTGTACGAAGCGGTCCAGCACCGGTCGGGACAGCCGCGGCTCTCGCTGTACGCGCGGGTGATCTCGTACGCCGGGCTGTCCGCCCTGCTGCTCGGCTTCGCCGGCGCCCTCGCGGTCTACCAGGTGGAACGCGGGAAGCCCGGCACCACCATGCACACCTTCGGGGACGCCGTCTGGTGGGCCGCCTCGACCCTCAGCACGGTCGGCTACGGCGACGTGGTGCCGGTGACCTTCTTCGGCCGGCTGATCGCGATGGTGATGATGACCGGCGGCCTCGCCCTGCTCGGCGCGGTGACGGGCTCGTTCTCGTCCTGGCTGATGCGGTCCTTCTCCCGGGAGGGCGACGAAAGGCCCCCGGGGCGGTGAAACTCCCCGGGGGCCTCCGTGCGCGGCGGGTGCCGGATCAGACCTGGGCCCGCTCCTCGACGACCTGGGCGATCTTCGCGATGGCCTCGTCGAACGGGATGCCGTTCTCCTGCGAGCCGTCGCGGTAGCGGAAGGACACCGAGTTGTTCGACATATCCTCGTCGCCCGCGATGACCATGAAGGGCACCTTCTGCTTCTGGGCGTTGCGGATTTTCTTCTGCATGCGGTCCGAGGAGGAGTCCACCTCGACGCGCAGGCCCTTCCTGCGGGCCGCCGCCGCGAACTTCTCCAGGTACTCGACGTGGGCGTCACCGATCGGGATGCCGAGCGCCTGGACCGGGGCCAGCCACGCCGGGAAGGCGCCCGCGTAGTGCTCCAGGAGCACCGCGAAGAACCGTTCGATGGAGCCGAACAGGGCGCGGTGGATCATCACCGGGCGCTGCTTGGAGCCGTCGGGGCCCGTGTACTCCAGGTTGAAGCGCTCGGGCAGGTTGAAGTCGAGCTGGATGGTCGACATCTGCCAGGTCCGGCCGATCGCATCCTTGGCCTGGACGGAGATCTTCGGGCCGTAGAAGGCGGCGCCGCCCGGGTCGGGGACGAGGGGCAGGCCCTGCTTCTCGGCGACCTGGCGCAGCGTCTCGGTCGCCTCCTCCCAGACCTCGTCGGAGCCGACGAACTTCTCCGGGTCCTTGGTGGACAGCTCCAGGTAGAAGTCGGTCAGGCCGTAGTCGCGCAGCAGGCCGAGGACGAAGGTGAGCGTCTTGTCCAGCTCCTCGGACATCTGCTCACGGGTGCAGTAGATGTGCGCGTCGTCCTGCGTGAAGCCGCGGGCACGGGTCAGACCGTGCACGACGCCCGACTTCTCGTACCGGTACACCGTCCCGAACTCGAAGAGGCGCAGCGGCAGTTCGCGGTAGGAGCGGCCGCGCGCGTCGAAGATCAGGTTGTGCATCGGGCAGTTCATGGGCTTGAGGTAGTAGTCCACGCCCTCGTCGAGCTGCATGGGGGGGTACATCCCCTCGGCGTACCAGTCCAGGTGCCCGGACGTCTCGAAGAGCTTCCCCTTCGTGGCGTGCGGGGTGTAGACGAACTCGTAGCCCTCTTCCTCGTGGCGGCGGCGCGAGTAGTCCTCCATCGTGCGGCGGACGATGCCGCCCTTGGGGTGGAAGACGGCCAGGCCGGAGCCGATCTGCTCGGGGATGGAGAAGAGGTCCAGCTCGGAGCCGAGCTTGCGGTGGTCGCGCTTCTCGGCCTCGGCGAGGAAGTCCAGGTACGCCTTCAGCTCGTCCTTGGACGGCCAGGCGGTGCCGTAGATGCGCTGGAGCATCGGGTTCTTCTCGCTGCCGCGCCAGTAGGCGGCCGCGTTGCGCATCAGCTTGAACGCCGGGATGAGGCGGGTGGAGGGCAGGTGCGGACCGCGGCAGAGGTCCTTCCAGCACAGCTCGCCGGTCTTGGCGTCCAGGTTGTCGTAGATCGTCAGCTCACCGGCGCCGACCTCGACGTCCGCGCCGTCGTCGCTGGACGCGGAGCCCTTGAGGCCGATCAGCTCCAGCTTGTACGGCTCGTCCGCGAGCTCCTCGCGGGCGGCCTCGTCGGTCACCACGCGGCGGGCGAACCTCTGCCCGCGCTTCTGGATCTCCTGCATCTTCTTCTCGATGGCCTTGAGATCCTCGGGCGTGAACGGCTTCTCGACGTCGAAGTCGTAGTAGAAGCCGTCCTTGACGGGCGGGCCGATGCCCAGCTTCGCCTCGGGGAAGATCTCCTGCACGGCCTGCGCCATGACGTGCGCGGTCGAGTGGCGCAGGATGTTCAGACCGTCCTCGGAGGAGATCTCGACACCCTCGACGGTCTCGCCGTCCCTGACCGCGTAGGCGAGGTCCTTCAGCTCGCCGGCCACGCGCGCGGCGATGATCGAGCGCTCGCCCGCGAAGAGGTCGGCGGCCGTAGTGCCCGTCGTCACCACGCGTTCTTCCCGCTCGGAATCGCGTTGGATGATCACACGGACGTCTGACACCGGTCTCTCCTGACTGAAGGTGGGTGCGGCGCCATACCAGGAGCGCGCGCACGGCGATCGTACCGACCCGACCGCACCGACCGCTAAACGGTCACCCTCGGTCCCCGTCCCCGTACTCTCCCGGTCCCCCCTCCCCGCAGGCATCCTCGAAGAAGGCCCCGTCCCCATCGGTCCCCTGGAGTGCCTTCAGCAGCCGCTCGCGCTCGCCCTCGTCGACCTGGACGGGGACGACGCCGGAGGCTCCGGTGAGCCGGCGGAAGCCGCCCCGGCGCTCCAGCCTCCCGTGCACGCGCACCGGGAGGCCGACGAGATGGGCGTGGCCGGCGATGCGGTAGTCCTCCTCGTCCAGGGTGACGCGGACGTGCGGGACCTCGGCGCCGGCGAGGACACGCAGCCGTACGGTCCCCTCGCCGCCGGGGCCGGAGCGGCGCATGCGGACCACGGCGCCGGTGATCCGGACCGGCACCGAGGGTTCCTCGCGCAGATAGCGGGCGGCGGCCTCGCGCAGCACGGGCAGATCGCCCGGGGAGAACTCGACGGGTTCGGCGACGGGGGCGCAGCCCTCCGGGACACCGGCGCCGGGCGCCCAGGCGACGGCGATCCGGGCGCCCTCGGTGCCTCGGACCAGCGTGGCGAGCGCCTCGGTCAGCTCGCGGCTGACCCCGGCCTCGACGGCGCCGTCGAAGGCGTCCATGCCGCCGGTGGCCCGCCGGTAGTCGATGGCCTCACGGGCGGCGTACAGCGCCTGGTGGAGGCGGACGGCGAGGGGCCGGCCGGCCGGGACGGGCGCGAAGGCGGTGAGGGTGCGGCCCCCGGCGGCGGGCCCGACGAGGACGTGTTCCAGCAGGGCGGCGGCCGCACGGCGGTGACGGGCACCGTGATAGCCCGCAGGCGCGCGCGTGGCGAGCGCGGCGGCGAGAAGCGTCTGCCGTGCGGCGCCGCGCAGTTGCTCCTCGGCACTCCAGGGCGCGGCGCCGGCGGGCCCGGCCGGGGCATCGCGCCACCAGCGGATCTCGTCGCTGGGCAGGGCGAGGGAGATCAGCACCTCGCGCGCCCCGGGTGTCTCGCTGCGGGCGAGTGCGTCGAGTGCCTCGCCGAGCAGGTCGTCGCTGTCGGGGAAGGCGCGGCTCTCCGGCACCAGCAGGCTGGTCGCGCCGGCACCCGGTCCGGGCGGGGTCCAGCGGCCGTAGCGCCCCGGCGCTCCGCCGCGCCGCTGCCAGCCGTGCCGGTGCAGCAGCGCGCCGAGCACCGCCGGGTCGACCCGGGCGGGGTCGGGTGGCTGCTGCCGGGCGAGGTCGTCGGGATGCGGCCGGACCTGGCGCGGCAGCTCCCCGTACGGACGGCTCCTCATGGTCTGCCTCCCGTCCCGACCCGCGTCATGATCTCGCACAGCGCCCGGTCGTCGAAGATGCGCGAGGTCGGGATCCGCACGGTGGTCCGGTGCCGGCCGGTGACCGGGTGGCCGGCGAGGTTGACCCAGTAGCAGCAGTGCCGCAGGTCGAGCCGGTCGTGGCTGGCGCGCAGCCAGTCGTCCTGGGAGCGCGGGACGAGCATCACGACCAGGATCTTGTGCACCGAGACGGGTGTGCGGGCGAGCTTGCGCAGGTGGTCGTTGTCGAGGGTGAAGGAGAAGGTGCGGCCCGGGGGGTTCGGCGGGATCTGGTAGGTGCACTTCAGCTGCACCTTGATGGTGACCTCGTCGTCGACGGTGTGTCCGGGCGCGCTGTGGCTGACGTGCCAGTCGATGCCGTTGTCGGGGAAGGGCTGGGACAGCGAGCATCCCGCCGCGGCGGCGACCGCGTGCAGATAGCCGACCTGCAGGGTCTCCATGCAGGCGGTGGTGGCGAGCGTGCCGCGGACGGTGCCCGGGCGATCGGGCAGCAGCCCGCCCCGCTCGGGCTGCGCTATGGCCATGACCAACAGCCTTCCAAGCAATGAGTGTCTCCGCTGCGGGCCGCTGAACTGCAAAGACCCGTACTCCTGTTGTCTCCTCGCGGCGTACGGCGCAAACAGCCCGGGTATCACCAAACAGGCAGAAGACGGAACGTCATCTGCGGTAGGTGAACGAGGAGTTGGGTTCGGATGACGACCTGGTACGAAGGGCCCCTCGCGGCCTTCGACACGGAGACGACGGGTGTGGACGTCGAGACCGACCGGATCGTGTCGGCCGCAGTCGTCGTCCAGGACGCCCCGGGCACCCGGCCCCGGATGTCCCGGTGGCTGGTGAACCCGGGGGTGCCGGTCCCGGAGGCGGCGACGGCGGTGCACGGGCTGACGGAGGAGCACCTGCAGCGCAACGGCCGCTGGCCGGCGCCGGTGATGTACGAGATAGCCGAGCAGTTGGCGGAGCACGCGGCGATGGGCCGGCCGCTGGTGGTGATGAACGCACCCTTCGATCTGACGCTGCTGGACCGGGAGTTGCGCCGGCACCGGGCGTCGTCGCTGGACCGCTGGTTCGAGTCGGTGCCGCTCAGGGTCCTGGACCCACGGGTGCTGGACAAGCACCTGGACCGGTACCGCAAGGGCCGCCGCACGCTGGCCGACCTGTGCGCGCACTACGACGTGACGCTGGAGGGCGCGCACGACGCGGCGGCGGACGCGCTGGCCGCCCTGGACGTGGTACGGGCGGTGGGCCGCCGTTTCGCGACCCGGCTGGAGCGCCTGTCCCCCGCCGAGCTGCACACGCTCCAGGCCAACTGGCACGCGGCCCAGGCCCGCGGCCTCCAGGCGTGGTTCGCGCGCAGCGGCTCGACGGAGATCGTCAGCACGGACTGGCCCCTGCGACCGGAACTGCCGGCCGCGGCGTGAAAACGCCGAAGGCCGGTCCGCTGCTGCGGACCGGCCTTCTCCGGGTGGGCGATACTGGGTTCGAACCAGTGACCTCTTCGGTGTGAACGAAGCGCTCTCCCACTGAGCTAATCGCCCGGGAACGCACTGAACCATACAGGCCGAGAGGCCGTTCCTTCAAACCGCTTCGAGATACCTCACGAGTCCCCGCCGCCCGGCTCGCATCATCAGCCGGTGGTTGAGGCGGAAGACCGGCCGCCCCGGCACGGCCAACACCCTGAGCAGGGGCTTGTTCACGCTGACCACCTGCTCGTAGCGGGCCAGCGTGCCGGAGCCGTCGGCGCTGAGCGTCCAGCGGGCCCAGCCGTCGAGGTCGCCGGACATGGCGATCTCCAGGACCCCGGCGACCGGATCACGGCGTGTCTCGCGCGCGGTGACGTTCATGGCGTACGGCAGCACGGACCGGATGGTGAACACCCCGGTGCGATCGTCGAGCAGGGTCACCGTCCGTACCTGCGGCCACCAGCGGGGATAGTCCTCGGGCCGCTCCAGCACGGCATAGACGGCCGTCGGCGCGGCGGGCAGGGACCACAGGGTGCGGAAGCGGTAGCGGTTCCAGTCCATGGGGGGAGTCTGCCCGCCGGGGCGCTCCGGTCTGAGTACGCGTACTCATGCGCCGCCTCGTGCCGCGGGGCAGACTCGGGGGGCGAGCGCCGCCGCCCGTGCGACGGCGCTCACCCAGCCCTGTCATCCGGGCATCCTGTCCCCGAGCAGTGCCAGGTTCTCGATGGCCGCGAGGCCGTAGAGCGCGGTGTCGTTGCTGGACACCCAGGCCGCCTCGCTCCCCTCCACCAGGGTGACCGGGCCCGTCAGCTTCTCGGTCCGCCACGGCGAGGACTCCGTGTAGCCGTCGGAGCCGTAGAACGTGGTCCAGGCGCGCTGGGCGAGGGTCGCGTCCCCGGTCTGTACGGCGGCGTAGGCGTCCAGGCGCGAGTGGCCCTGGAAGAGCAGCAGGGTGCCGAAGTCGGAGCCGTAGCGGGCCTTCTGCTCGGCCTTGGTGGCGTTGAAGTAGCGGCAGTAGTCCAGGTAGACCTTCTTGAAGTCGGGCATGTCGACCAGGTGGATCAGCTCGGCGCACAGCTCGTTGAGGCCGAAGACGGCCGAGAGGTGGGACACGGAGACGACCGGTTTGCTGTCGACTGCGAAATCGCCGGTGTCGAGGTCGTACAGCCCGCTGCCCTGGACGAAGCCGTTGGGCTGGGCGGCGATGCCCCGCATCGTGGCCAGCACGCGCGCCCTGGCCTTCTCCCACTTCGGGCCCTTGCGCTCCCACTCGGTCAGCCATGCCGACACCAGGCCGCTCCAGTCCGTGCCGAAGCCGATGGACAGGGCGTGCCGGTCGGGGGTGTAGGGGCCGGTGCGGACCTTGCGCAGCGGGTCGAGGACGAGGAAGGTCTCGTCGGAGTCGACGTTGGCGGCCATGAGGTCGCCGACGCGTTCGTCGCCGGTGAGGAAGTAGTAGAAGCGGCGGTAGGTGGTGTTGGAGATGCGCTGCTGCTTGGCGCTGTCGCCGAAGTGCTGCACGCCGTGCCGGGTGCCGAGGCCCGCCCAGGTGCCGAGGTGGTAGACGTCGACCTCGCCGGTGTGCCGGGTGAGCGCCTCCGCGAAGCGGAAGAGGTCGGCGCGGCCGGAGCGCAGGTACGCGTACCAGAGCCACAGGTCGGGTGAGAGTTCGGAGTTGTCCCAGGCGTAGCCGCCGACGTCGTAGCGCCACTGGTGGCGCACGGTGTCGTAGGTGTGCATGAAGTCGCCGTAGTCCCAGAAGCCGTACCAACGGCGTTGCTCCACCTGGTCCTTGTAATAGGTGAAGAGGAAGTCGAGGTGGTCCTCGATCCTCGCCTTGGCTGCGGTGGAGCGGTCCGGTTCGCAGAACAGGCCGGGACCGAAGACCTTGGCCTTGATCAGCTGCCGGGGCGGGGCGGCCAGTTGCGGCAGCACCCGTACGGCCGCGACCTGCCGGGCGAGGATGTCGGCGGCCGGAGTGGACTCGTTGGCCCAGAAGAGGAGTTCGGAGGTCCGGGCGATGCCGTAGGGGGTGCCGAACGTCGGCTCGTAGTCCTCGTAGGTGATGTTGAGGCCCTCGAGCTGCTCGGCGTACGTGTCCTGGCCCATGCCGTCGTGGTAGAAGCGCAGGTCCATGGGCTGGGCCTCGGGCGACCAGAGCCAGAGGGTGACGGTGGCCTCGTCGGTGTGGGCGTCGCGGATGTCGAGCTGGGCCGGGAACTTCTCCCAGAAGTCGCGCAGTCCGAAGGAGAGTCCGCCGCTCACGCCGCCGACGTAGCCGAAGCCCGAGGCCCGTCTGCCGCCGCCGGCGGCGATCCAGCCGTAGCCCTTCCTGGTGCGCTTGCGCAGGGTGAAGCCGTCGGCGGAGAGCTGGGCGAGGGTGTAGTCGCCCCAGTGCGGGATGTACTGCAGCCGGCTCGTCACGCGCTGGTCCCAGGTGGCGGGGTCCGGCAGCTTCCGGCCCTCGTACTGGGCGCTCTGCACGGCGGCTCCCGGGTCGCGGCGCAGTCCGGTGATGCCCTGGACGGCCTCGCGCAGCAGGCCGGTGTCCTCACCGCCGAGACGGATGTGCCGGTCGTACGCCGCGTCGCGCATCGGCACGCAGAAGCGGACGCCGAGCCCTCGGACGAAGTCCCCGCTCGCCTTGCCGGGCTCCTGCTTCCCGTCGTAGGTGATGGTGTGCACCATCCGGAAGGAGTCGGCGCCGGCGTAGAAGTACAGGCGGATGGAGAACGGCAGCCACCTGCGGTTTCCCTTGCGGTGCTTGCCGTCGACGCGGACGACGGCGCGGACGGGGCCGTCCTGCTCGACGGTGACCTCGTCGATGGCGCCGTCGAACCGCTCGGTCCTCACGGTGCCCTGGTCCTCGTCCTCGGCCTCGGGCTGGCGGAGGAGGACGAGGCGCCCGTCGCGGGCGATCTCCGTCGCACCCCGGGTGACGGACTTGATCAGGGTCGAGCCGTTCCTGCCGATCCGCGCGGTGATGACGCCGGTGGAGACGTCGACGGTGCCGCCGTTCTTGCCGACCGTGACCTTCCGGTCGGGGGCGGCGGCCGTCCCGGCGGTCAGCGTGAGCCTGCCGCTGCCCGAACTCACCGCGTGGGCCGTCCACTTGAGGGACCCGTCGGGCCAGTAGGCGAGCGGCCAGGTCTGGACGGGGACGTCCTTGCCCGCGGCGTCCGTGAGCGCGAACGTCTGGTCCTCCCGGTGGGCGCCCATGGGCCAGGGCACGCCGACCGTGGTGCCGGGCGCGGCGCCGAGGCCGCCCTCCTCCAGCCAGTCCAGGGTGACGGGGTCGTCGCCGCCGGCCCCGGCTCTCGGTACGGCCTCGGCGTCCTTGGCCCCGAGCGCCCAGCTGAACTGCGCTGCGGCTCCGGCGACGGCGGCCGCCTTGAGGAGGGACCTGCGGGGGATGGGAGACATGGCCTTCCTTCCATAGGGCTTCCGTAGGGCTTCCGTGGGCTTTCACAGGGGCTTCGGTGGATAGTCAGGGGCATGACAGAGAGCCGCGGCGCCCGGGGCGCCAGGCCTTGCCGCGGGTCAGCGGCGCCGGTACCGCTCCTCCACGGCGACGGCTGCCGCCGTGACGGCGCCGAGCACGGGTACCGCCAGAGGGGCGATGAGCAGGGCGGAGCAGACGGTGAGCCCCGCTCCGCCGACGAGCAGGAAGGATCCGGCGGGGTCGAGGACGGTGCGCCGGCCTGCCTGCGCGAGCAGCGGGCGCCAGCGGGCGCCCGGTACCCAGACGGACGCCGCGCGCAGCCCGGCCACGGCGACCCCGATCAGCGCGAGCAGTCCTACGGCGCCCACGAGCGGCCCGCCGGGCAGCCCGGCCCGTACGGCCCGCACCTCCAGCCAGGCCAGGGCCGGGACGGCCCAGCCGGCGAGCCCGACCGCCCAGCCCCCGCGCAGGGCGGCGCGGAAGTCGGCGGCGAACTCCCGCCATCCGCCCGCCCGATGGCCGGTCCGACGGCGCAGATGCCGGGCACCGGCGGCGAAGGCGGCCGGGTAGGTGATCATCCCGAGGGAGGCCACCGCGATCCACACACCGGTCAGCAGGGACTCGGCGAAGACGGCGAACCGCTCCGCGAACACGGTCTCCCCACGCGGTCTCACCCGTCCCCGGGCCATCGCCCGCCTCATCCCTTCAGTCCGGAGGTCGCCATCCCGTCGATCAGATGGCGCTGGAAGGCGAGGAAGAAGAGCAGGACGGGCAGCAGCGCGACCAGGGACATCGCGATCATCCCGCCGTAGTCGGCGGCGACGCCGTCGGAGTCGCGGAACATCATCAGGCCCAGGGAGACCGTGTACTTGCCGGGTTCGTTGAGGTAGATGAGCGGGCCCATGAAGTCGTTCCAGGCGTTGATGAAGGTGAAGATCGCGCTGGTGATGAGCGCGGGCCGGGACAGCGGCAGCACGATCGACCAGTAGATGCGCAGGTGCCCGCAGCCGTCCAGCCGGGCGGCCTCGTCCAGTTCCTTCGGCAGGTTCCGCATGAACTGCACCATGAGGAAGACGAAGAAGGCCTCCGTGGCGAGGTACTTGCCGATCAGCAGCGGGGTGTAGGTGTTGATCCAGCCCAGCTTCTGGAACATCACGTACTGCGGGATCAGCAGTACGTGGTACGGCAGCAGCAGCGTGCCGATCATCAGCGAGAAGAGCAGGTTGCGCCCGGCGAACCGGATGCGGGCGAACGCGTACGCGGTCAGCGAGCACGAGACGAGGACACCGACGACCGCGCCGCCGGCGTAGAAGAGGGAGTTCTGGAAGAACGTCCAGATCCTGACGTCCGCGATGCCGTCGGCGAGGCCCCTGAAGTTGCTCAGGATCGGGTGGGACGGGAACAGCGTGAGGCTGTTGACGACGTCCTTGCCGGGTTTGAAGGAGGCGCCGATCACCCAGACCACCGGGTAGAGGATGACCGCGAGGATCAGCAGGGCGCCGAGGTGCCAGGCGAGGGAGCCGGTGCCCTTGCGCCCGAGCACGCCGGGCTTGGTCGTGGTGGTGGCGCTCATCGGGCGTCCTCCTCGTAGTACACCCACTTCTTCTGGGACCAGAAGAGGACGGCCGTCACCAGGGCCACGGCCAGCAGCAGCATCCACGCCATGGCGGAGGCGAAGCCCATCTGGGCGTTCTTGAAGCCCTGTTGGTACAGGTAACAGGTGTAGACGAGCGTGGCGTCGGCCGGGCCGCACTGGGTGTTGGAGACGACGTAGGCCGAGCCGAAGATCTGGAAGGAGTGGATGGTCTCCAGGAGCACGTTGAAGAAGAGAACCGGGGAAATCATCGGCAGGGTGATGGTCCAGAACTTCCTGACCGGCCCGGCGCCGTCCACCTCGGCGGCCTCGTACAGCTCCCTGGGCACCTGCTTCAGGCCCGCCAGGAAGATGACCATGGGCGCGCCGAACTGCCAGACGGTGAGCGCGACCAGGCAGTACAGCACCCAGTCGGCGTTGCCGACCCAGCCGCCGACGTGCCAGCCGAAGAAGGACTGGGTGCGGTCCACGATCGCGCCGTCCGAGAACAGCGAGCGCCAGACGAAGCCGACCGAGACGCTCGCGCCGATCAGCGAGGGGGCGTAGAAGGCGGCCCGGTAGAAGGCCTGGCCTCGTCGGCTCTGGGCGAGCAGGAGGGCCACCCCGAGGGCGAGCAGCAGCTTCAGCGGGGTGCCGATGATCACGTACTTCGCCGTCACCTCGACCGACTTCTGCCAGCGGGGGTCGGCGAACATCTGGGTGAAGTTGTCGAGCCCGACCCACTTGGGGCTGTTGAAGAGGTTGTAGTCGGTGAACGCGAAGTAGAGCGAGGCGACCATCGGACCCGCGGTCAGCAGCAGGAAGCCCGCGATCCACGGGGACATGAAGAGGTAGCCGGCGAGGTTCTCGCGCCGACGGCCGGGCCGCCCGGTGGCGGCGCGGACGGCTGGGCGCGCCTTACGGGCGGCGGGCACGGGGTCCTTGACGAGCGTCACGGCATGGTTCCCCTCAGGCCTGGAAGGCGGCCTCGGACTCGGTGAAGAACTGCTTCACCGCGTCGGAGACCTTCGTCTTGCCCTGTCCGAGGTCGCCGCCGATGCGCAGGAAGGAGGCCTCGATGGTGTCGGCACCGGAGGGGTGCGGGGTGATGGTGCCGAGGACGCCGGCCTTGGCGGTGTCCACCTCGTACTGCGCGATCTCCTTGTCGACCGCGTCGGTCGGCCTGTACGCGTCGTACTGCTCGGCGCTCGCGAGGATGCCGCGGTCGTACCCCATGATCCTGCCGACCTCGGGGTCGTGGGCCATGAAGTCGATGAACTGCGCGGCCTCCTTCGGGTGGGAGGTGTGGGAGGAGGCGCTGAGCATCAGGGAGGCGAGGTACTGGCCGGTCTGCCTGCCGTCCGTGGTCGGGATCGGGGCGAGGCCGTAGGTGCTGTCGCCCTCCGCCGAGTAGCGGACGGTGAAGTTGTCCCAGGTGAACTCCGAGGCGCCGTGCCCGGCGGAGAGCGAGGACTTGGGGTTGTCCTGCTGGACGATCTTCGGGTCGGTGACGATGCCGGCCTTGACCCGGTTGTACCCGTCCGTCCACCACTCCGTCAGATCGGCCTGGTCGAAGCCGAGTCCGTCCTCGGTGTAGAAGGCCTTGCCGTTCTGGCGGAGGTAGAGGTCGTACAGGTACATGATGGTGAAGTAGCCGGTGTCCCCCGGAATCCTCGTCCTGTCGTGGATCGTCTTCAGGGCCTTGAAGTAGTCGTCCCAGGTCCAGCCCGCGTGCGGTTCGACGCCCGCCTTCCGGAACACCTTCTCGTCGACGACGAGCGCCATGGTGTTGGAACCGACCGGAATGCCGAGCTGCTTGCCGTCGACCTGGCCGACCTTCGTGACGCCGTCCCGGAAGTGATCCAGGCTCAGATTGCCAGCTTTTTCCTGGGAGTTGAGGTCGAGAAGAATTCCGCGCTTGTCGTACTTCCGAAGAAAAGTGACGGCGTTCTGGAAAACGTCCGGTGGATTTCCGCCGGCGGCCTGGGTCTGGAACTTCTCCCAGAAGGACGCGTAGGTCTGAAAGTCCGTCTTGACCTTGATCTTCGGGTACTTCTTCTCGAAGAGGGCGATGGTCCGGTTGATCCTCTCGGCCCGCTCCTCGGCGCCCCACCAGGAGTAGCGGATCGTCACCGTCCCGTCCCCGGAACCGCTTTCACCGCCACAGCCGGTCGTCGTCGCGAGCCCGAGCACGGCCGCCGAAGCCCCGGCCGCCTTCAGGATCGTACGCCTCTCGAGATTCCTGCTGGTTCCCACAGTCGGACCCTCCCCGCAGCGTCGCAGCCGCCGTCATGAATCGTTTCAAGTAAGCGCTTGCTGGCACAAGGTACGGAGGGGTCAGGGGTGCGTCAATGATTCGGACAGGAATTTCTCGCGGACGGCGCACGTGCCCGAACGGCATGCCCGGTGTCGGCGCTGGTGGGGGACGTACGGTCGGCGGACCGAACGGGGGTGACGGAGGCGGCGGGGCCGGGCTGGAGGTGGCGAGGGTGAGGGTGAGGGTGAGGGTGGCGAGGCTGGGAGGCCGTACGGCCGGGAGCCGGCCCGGCCGGAAGGCGACGCCGGCGAGAGGGTGGGGCGGGGTTGGGAGCACCCTCCCCCCACTCGCCGCCCTCCGACCGCTCGGCTTGGCGCGCCCCGGGATCAGGCGGGCAGGGCCGCGAGCCAGTCGAGGAGGATCCGGTTGGTCTCCTCGGGGCGCTCCTGCTGGACGAAGTGGCCGCACCCGTCGAGGATGTGCGAGCCGAGCAGGCCGGGCAGGGTCTCGGGGTACGCCGTGACCGCGTCCGCCAGCCAGGCGAGCGAGGCGTCCAGGGCACCGCCGATGAACAGCGACGGCTGCGTGATCGGCGCACCCGCGTAACCGGCCAGGTCGACCCAGTCCCGGTCCATGTTCCGGTACCGGTTCAGCGCCCCGGTCAGCCCCGTCCGCTCGAACTCCCCGGCCAGGACGTCGAGATCGCGTTCACCGAGCCAGGCCGGCAGCCGGCCTGCGGGGAAGCGTTCGCGCAGGGTGCCGCCACGGGTGACGAAGTGCGGGTCGGGAGCGCCGGGTCCGGGCATGGTGTCGGCGGACAGGGCCGCGTAGAAACCCGCGAGCCACCCGCGCACATCGGGCTCGATCTCCGATTCCGCCCGGCCGGGCCGCTGGAAGTACGAGACGTAGAACTCGTCGGGCCCCACGAACTCCCCTGCGGGGCTTGCCGATCGGGCGGCTCCCGCGTTCTCGTCGCCGTCGGCTCCGGGCCGCCGTGCCGCACCGTCGTGCACGCCGCCCTTCTCGGCCCCGGTACGGTCGGCGCCGGTTCCGGGGCCGATACCGGTCGTTGTGCGGCCGCCGCTCGCGGCACGACGGGCACCGGTCGCCGCACGGCCACCGGTCGATACGCGGCCGAGGTCACCGGTCGCCGCACCGACGCCGCCCCGGTCGCCCGCACCGCGATCGCCGGTACCGCTGCGCTCGCTGTCCCCGACGGGGCCCCTGTCGCCGCCGCTGCCGACACCGGCTTCGTGACCGCCGCCGTCACCGCCACCGCCACCGTTCCCGGCCATCCGCGCGAAGACCTCGCTGGGGCGCGGACCGCCGGGCGGGGTGTACGGCACACCCAGCAGGGCCACGGCACGGAACACATCGGGCCTGGTCAGGGCCGATGTGGCGGCGATCGTCGCGCCCCAGTCGTGGCCGACGACCACAGCGGACCGCTCCCCCAGGGCCTCGACCACGGCGACGTTGTCCGCGACCAGGTCGAGCATCCGGTACCCGTCCACGGCCGCCGGTGCGGAGGAGCGGCCGTAGCCCCGGACATCGACGGCCACGGCGCGGTAGCCCGCGGCGGCCAGCGCCGGCAGCTGGTGGCGCCAGGAGTACCAGGACTCCGGGAACCCGTGCACCAGCAGCACCAGTGGACCCCGCCCCTGCTCCACGAGGTGAACGCGGCCCGCCGGCGAGGGGACCAGGCGGTGGGTCGGAGCGGGGGCGGGAAGCTGGGGCATGACGGCTCCGGGGGGCTCGGGGTCAGCGGGGTGGGGCGAGGCCCGTCGCGGCGCCTCGGTCGCCGTTGTGGCGCCTCCCCGATGCTCCTGTGGACCGCCCGCCGGGCACGAGGCTTGTTGCCGGTTCGGCAAAACCGCCGGTTCCGGACCGCCCTTTCCCCATCCCCGCGCCGGACCGCCACCGCCTCCCCGGCCGCCGCGCCTCGGTCCCCGCCGGACGTGAGCACAGACGCGGACACAGACGCGGACACAGGCGCGGGCACGGACGTGGGTGCGTACGCCGACGGCCCACCTGCTGTTCGGCAGGTGGGCCGTCGGTCCGGGTGGGCGATACTGGGTTCGAACCAGTGACCTCTTCGGTGTGAACGAAGCGCTCTCCCACTGAGCTAATCGCCCGGGCGCAGGAAGAACATTACCCCATGTCAGGGGGTGCCTCCGACCAGGGGACGGGCCGACGGGCGCCCGGGGCGACCGGCCCGCTCACTCCTGCTTGATCTCCCACGGCACGACGAGGCCGAACCTCCCCAGGTAGACACCGGCCAGCGCGACGACGATCGACAGTCCCACCGCGGTCAGCGTGACGTTGCGACGGCGCACCCTGGGGTCGAGGGCCCGCTGGGCCGCCTCGGTGACTTTGCGTTTGGTCCAGCGAAGCACGAGCTGGGCCCAGACGAACTCGGTCGCCCAGATCGCCATGCCGGCGAAGATCACCACCCAGCCGGGTCCCGGCAGCGGCAGCATGACGACACCGGCCACGACGACCGCGAGGCCGATCACGAAGACGCCGACCTGCCAGCTCACGTGCAGGACCCGGCGGGCCCTGACGAATCCCGGCGCCCGGGATCCGAGCCCGTCGCCGGCCGGTTCTCCGGCCTCCCGTCCCGTCGCCCGCGAGCCGGTGCGCACCCCGTCGGCCGCCACAGGGGTCTCGGCCGACTCGTCACTCCCCGTATTCATACAGACAAACCCTACCCGAGTGAATCCCGTCACTGAAATGGTCGTAGGTCTGGTAAGAGTTCTCGGCCGGAAGAGTTACGTAAAGACACGCAAAACGCTCAGAGGGGTTTACAACGGCACCGTAGGTGGCATGTCGATTTCGCCGACGTGCGAATCCCCGAGCGCACACTGAGCGAAAGGCCCTGGCGCTTATGAACACCACGGTCAGCTGCGAGCTGCACCTGCGCCTCGTTGTGTCGAGCGAGTCCTCCCTGCCTGTCCCCGCAGGCCTGCGGTACGACACGGCCGACCCCTACGCCGTGCACGCCACCTTCCACACCGGAGCCGAGGAAACCGTCGAGTGGGTGTTCGCCCGCGACCTCCTCGCCGAAGGGTTGCACCGGCCCACCGGGACCGGCGACGTCCGGGTCTGGCCATCGCGCAGTCATGGTCAGGGCGTCGTGTGCATCGCCCTCAGCTCCCCGGAGGGGGAGGCCCTGCTCGAAGCCCCGGCGCGGGCCCTGGAGTCCTTCCTGAAGCGAACCGACGCCGCCGTGCCGCCCGGCACGGAACACCGGCACTTCGACCTGGATCAGGAGCTGTCGCACATCCTGGCGGAAAGCTAGGCCGCGGCCATCGAAAGCAGCCCGGCGCCGTCCACTCGGGGAGACGGCTCGGGCCAGGACAACCGCATACGGCACAGCCCGGCGCCGTCACCGTGAGCGTTCACGGGGCGGCGCCGGCGTGTGTCCGCCTCCCACCCCCTCCCACCCC
>NZ_MLYO01000023.1 GCF_001866665.1 Streptomyces monashensis
CGTCGAACCGGGGCTGTTCACCGAGACGTTCTGGGCGTGTCTGCACGGACTGGCCACCCTGACCCGGGCCGGACGGCTGCCACCGGAATACACCCAGCAGAGGGTGGAACTGCTGGTGGACCGCCTCACTGTGCTCTGACACACCATCCCGGCAGGCGCACGGGGCCGCCGTCAACCGCACGTGTCCGTCAGTGGGCACCGGCTCCGTCCCAGGGGTACCAGTAGCCAGAGCAACCACCCTTGAAAGGTAGGACACCCCGTGACGATTCAGCGGATGGACAACGTGGGCATCGTCGTCGACGACCTGGAGGCTGCCGTCGCCTTCTTCACCGAGCTCGGCATGGAGCTGGAAGGCGAAGCGCAGCTCGAGGGAGTCTGCCCGGACCGGATGCTCGGCCTCGACGGGGTCCGCAGCGCCATCGCGATGATGCGCACCCCGGACGGCCACGGCAAGCTGGAGCTGACGAAGTTCCACGCCCCCGCGGCGATCGCCGCCGGACCGCCCGATCCGGCACCCAACACCCTGGGCCTGCACCGTGTCATGTTCGCCGTCGACGACATCGACGACACGATCACCCGTCTGCGCCGCCATGGCGCCGAACTCGTCGGCGAGGTGGCGCAGTACGAGAACGCCTACCGACTCTGCAACCTCCGCGGCCCCTCGGGAATCATCGTCGCTCTGGCCGAACGGATCGGCTAGGTTCGGACCTCTCCGAACGGTCGAGGCTGAGAACGAAGGCCGATGAATCCGGGCCGGAGCCCGGCCCGCACTCGTTCCGAGGGAACCGCCGGCCGCGCCGCCGGGTCTCTGGGCCTCCGGGCCTCCGGGCCAAGCGTGGGCTACCGCTTCTTGACGGTGTAGGCCAGGTGGGTCACCCGGGACGATGCGTCCGTGCGGGTCTGGTCGAGGGCGAGGCGGGCCGGGTCCACGCGGTCGAACAGGCGGATGCCGGTGCCGAACAGGACGGGCGCGAGGGTGATCGTGAACTCGTCGATCAGGCCGCTGTCCAGGTACTCCTGGATCGTCTCGGCGCCGCCGGCGATGCGGACGTCCCGGTCGCCGGCTGCCTCGCGGGCCTGGTCCAGTGCGCTGGAGATGCCGTCGTTGACGAAGTGGAAGGTCGTGCCGCCCGGCCGCTCCCACGGGTCACGCCTGGCGTGGGTGACGACGAACACCGGGGTGTGGAACGGAGCCTCCTCCGGCCATGCCAGCTCGCCGGCGTCGAACATGCGCTTGCCCATGACGCTCGCGCCGGTGCGCTCGTACGTCGCCCGGGCGATGTCGTTGTCGAGTCCTTCCTCGCCGCCCTCGCCGAGCTTGAGGTTCTCCCGGAACCACCGCTGCGGGAACAACCACGCCTGCAGCTCCGACCACTTCGCCATCCAGCGCTGGACCCTCGGGTCGTTCCGGCCTCCGGGCGAGAAGACGTCCTCGACGGGCACGGCCTCCGGCGCCATGAATCCGTCGAGCGACACCGTCACGCTGAAGAACACCTTCCCGGCCATCAGCCCACCGCTCCCTTCGGTGTGGTCGCGTTCCGGGCGGTCTCGTTCCCGGCGGTCTCGTTCCGGGTGAGTTCGGCGACGTAGACCGCCAGGTTGCCCAGCGTCTGCTCGCCGCCCTCGATCGCGTGGTACTTCTCCACCGCCTCGTCGCGCAGCTCCTTGGTGGGGAACACCGTGCGCATCACGATCCGGGTCTCCTCGCCGGCCGGCTCGAAGGTCAGGAGCGACTCGAAGGCGTTGGGGTCGTCGCGGGACTCGCCGTGCAGCATCGCGATCCGCTCCGGCGGGACGATCTCGGTCCAGGTGATCCACTCCTGGTAGTCGGTCCCGTCCGGCCCGTGCATCACGAAGGCCCAGGCCCCGCCGACGCGGAACTCGAAGGACCGCGTCGTGGTGGTGAACCCGTCCGGCCCCCACCACCGCGACAGGTGCCGGACCTGCGTGAACGCCTCGAACACCAGCTCCCGTGGGGCGCCGACGGTCCGGGAGACCACGATCTCGCGGTCCGCGGTCGTGCGGTCGGGCCCGCCGCCGCTACTGGTCGTCGTCATCCGGTGGTTCCTCCTGCCTTGCCTGTTTCAGATCGCGCACGTACTCGTCCAGCCGGTCGAAGGTCTCGTTCCAGAACCGCTCGAAGCCGCCCACCCACTCGTGGACCGGCCGCAGCCCGCGGGCGTCCAGGCCGTACAGCCGCTGCTTGCCCGCCCCGCGGACCCGCACCAGCCCGACCTCGCGAAGCACCCGCAGGTGCTTGGACGCCTGCGGCTGGCTCATTCCCAGGTCCCGCGCCAGCTCGGTCACGGGCCGCTCGCCGCCCCGCAGCAGCAACAGGATCTCCCGCCGCTGCGGCTCGGCGATCGCGTTGAACGCGTCCGAGGTCGTCGCCGCTCGTGCCATGCGACCATCATATGCCTATATCGGCATGCGTCAACGGCAGCGTGACCGACGACCGGCCCGAGGTGTCGAGGTACGCCGGCGGCGGCTGCTCGCATGTGCCGACCTCGCGGGCGAACACCTCGATCGAGCAGTTCCGGCGCACGGGCCGCGGCTACGGCGACCCCGAGCGCAAGTCCGCCCGGAACCAGTCGCTCGCATCCAGCGACGAGCGGTCGTGACCCGTCACATCACGATGGCGCCGCGTAACAGTGAACGGTCACCATCTGGGACGGGCTCCAGCGTTGCTCGACCGTGGCCAACAGTTCCCAGCCCAGCCGCTCGTACAGGGCTGCTGCGGCGGTGTCGGATGCCACGACGTCGAGCACCGGGTGCAGGCCATGACGTCGTGCTTCCTCCACGGCTCGGCCGATCAGCAGTGCGCCGATCCCGTGCCCCCTGGTTCGCGGGGCGACGAACAGTCGGCTGACCACGGCAGTCAGGTCCGTGCTCGTGCCCTTCCGTTCGCTCCACAGGCCAGGGGCCAGATCTCCTTCGCCGCCGCGGGACAAGCTGACATGGCCAACGAGACGGCCGCCGAGTTCAGCGACCCAGGCCCCCAACAGCGAGGCCTGCGACAGCCACTGATCGGGCCGGTCGGGCCAGTTGACCGGGTAGCCGTCACGTCGATGGACTTCCTGGAGAACCCGCACACACCCCTCGACATCGCCGTCAGTCCGCCGCCGGACCCGGCGGACCGGCCTTTCCACAGCAGCTCCGGAGTTCTCGATGCTCACTTCGACATGGAAGCACAGGCCACAGAGTCACAACCAGTTACTTTCGATGCGCCCCCAGGAGTCATCGGACGGACGTGCAGGTCGCCATCGAGTGCCGTGTGCTGCGCGTGGTGAGGGCCTGACCGCGAACACCATGCGGCGGAGGTCGGCACCGGTTCCGGCCGCCGAGAGACCCCGCCGTCATGCTGTCCGACCGGCGTCCGTGCCCGTGCGGAACGAGTCGCTTCTTCGAGCGCGAAGCATGGCACCGTGACGGCAACCGGTCTCGCACCCGGCTCGTCTGATCGCCTCTGTCGCCGCACCAGACGTTCGCATCGCCGGATGCCTCGACCCGCCCCAGGACCGGTGTGGCTATCGGCCACGTTCTCGGTGGACTTGATTCATGGGCAACCCTCTGGACGGCGCTCGACCCGTCTTCAGCGGTGCTGATAGATCCCTGCCTGCATGGGGTCGAACCCCGGCAGTCGCCCGATCGGAAGAGGGGGAACATTCATGCTCACACGCGCACAGTCCGCTGTCGGCCTCACGGCCGCCGGCCTGGTCCTCGGCCTGACCGGCACCCTCGCCGGCGCAACCACAGCCACTGCCGTACCCACCCAGCAGGCACACACCCGAACCGTCAGCGTCCAAACCGTCAACAACCTCGGCCTCAGCATCAGCGAAGGCAAGAGCGTGCAGTGCTACGTCCGCGGCGCCGGATACAGCCCCGGCACGATCGACGGCCAGCTCGGCCCCGACAGTTGGGCGGCCTGGCAGCGCTTCCTCAACGCCCTCAAATACAACGCCGGAACCGTCGACGGCGAGGTCGGCCCCAACACCGTCCGCGCACTCCAGCGCTTCCTCACCTACCTCGGCTACGACACCGGCGGTGTCGACGGCATCGCCGGAACCAAGACCAAGGCCGCCTGGAAGTCGTTCTCCCACCTCGGCAACGGCACGGACGGAAGCTGGTGCTGACCGCCCTTCGCGACACCGACCTGTCCTGATCAACTCCGGCCGACGGACGGGCCCCAGCTCAGAAACTGCCTGAGCTGGGGCTTTTGGTGCTGCGGACGCGGCGGGCGCGGCACACGCGGCACACGCGGCACAGGCGGCCGATGCGGGCCGTCGGTCAGCTGCGCGCCGCACGTCTGGCCGCGCGGGAGCTGCGGATCGCGCGGGTGAGGAGGGGCGGCAGCAGGTCGGCCGCGATGCGGCGGGTGAGGCTGCGGCCCGGGGCGGCGGGTGTGGAAGACCGGACGGCTGTCTGTTCGGCGACGGGCGCGGACTCGGGTGCGGACGCGGGCTCGGGCTCCGCGGCGTGCCGGGAGGGCGGGACGGACGGCGCCCGCATGCCCTTGGACTTGAGCCGGACGATGCGGTGTCCGGCCGCCTCCTGGACGCTGAGGTGGCAGTCCTCGCGTCCACGTGCCATCGCCAGCAGCTCCTCCTGCACCGGGGCGGGATCGTCCCAGGTGCCGTACAGCTTCTGTGTGCTCAGACAGATCGGACGCAGGCCCCTGTTGAGCACTGCCTCCCAGGCGGCGACGGAGACGCCGGGGGTGTGCTCCGAACGGAAGTCGTCCAGGACGACGACTCCGCCGGGCATCAGCAGGTCGTGCGCCGCGCCGATGTCGGCGTACACGTGCTCGTACAGATGCGAGGCGTCGACGTGGACGAACCGGCAGGAGCAGGGCTCGACCTCTTCCGGCACCAGGGAGCTGGGGCCCTGAAGGACACGGGGCAACTCACCGTGGAAGGAAAGGTAGTTCTCCTCGAACGCCCGTCGGCTGAGCGCGCCGTACGACTTCGTCGACTCCGCCCGGTTGGCATCGTCCGGCGCGTCGCCCTCGAAGAGGTCGCACACCGTGTACCGCTCACCGTCCCGGAGGCGGCTGCCGAGGAAGATCGCGCTCTTCCCCAGGTACACCCCGACCTCCAGCAGATCGCCCCGCATGCCCGCGGACTCCTGGTGGGCGAGGAGCCAGTCGAAGAGCATCTGGTCCAGTACGGGGAACCACCCGGGAACGTCGTCGAATCGACGGGGTGGCCGGGGTGCGTTTTGTACGGCCGTCATGCGAACAGGCACTCCCTTGCGTGAGCGAACGGGTGCGGAACTGCTGCGCACCTGCCCCGGGACGCCTGTCCAAACGGGGGGGAAGATGAACGGTGGGCCAATTCCCGTGGTGTCCTGGGCCGCGGTCTTGTCCTGGACTGCCGCAGCCCGTCCGCTGGCAGAACACGCGAGCAGATGAGCGTGTTCGACGTGGTGGGACCTCGGGCCGGCCGGGCGTTGTGGCGAGATGAGTAGAAGGACTCATGACGCCCGCTGAGCCGCGGGGGAAGATCCCGGGATGACGACGCTGAGGAAGACGAGGGCCAGGCTCGGGATGCTGCCGTTGGCGGTGGTGGTCCTGCTGACGGCGGGCTGCGGAACGCAGAGGGCGGGGGATGCCGCCGACGCGTACCGGCGTTCGCATCCGACACCGACCGGCATATCGACGCCGAGTACGCCGAGTACACCAACAGACTTCCCCTGCCCGGGCGAGAGCCATGGACCGACGCCGCCCACGGCCGCCGCCACTCCCAGCTCGACCGTGCCGCCGACCGACCACTACGCCGAGAACCACGGCTTCAGAGTTCCCATCCCGCTCCACGGCCGGAGCCGCTGCGACGGACTCACCGCCGTCAGCCACGTCGAGAGTGCGCTCGACCCGCTGCGCCGGCGCGGCGACTTCTCCCCGGACAGCGTCCGCAGCGCGCTCACCGGCCTCGGCTACTCCGCCGGGAAGGTGCAGGCGTACCGGAACGGCCCGACCGGGGTGGGCTTCCTCATCGACATCGGCGCCTCTCCCAGGTGCGTGGAGGGCACGATGAGCCGTGACTCCACCAAGGCGGACGCCTTCGGCGGCTACCCCGACGGCACCGGCTGCGAGCCCCCGAGCGGCGGCCACTGACCATGACCGTTCCCGCCACCCGGACGGTGGTGGCTGCGTACACGGAGGCGAGGGACCGGTACCTCGCCTCCGGGCCGGCGGTGTGCCCGGACCGGGGCCGGGGCGCTCAGCCTGCGCTGACCTCGACCGTCGGCACCCGGTACAGGCGTGTGACCGGCAGTGCCGACGACCCGGCCTCCGCTCGTATCGGCAGGGCTGCGGCGTCGGTCAGAGCGGGCGGGTCGACATCGGCGACGAACCACGCAGCCGGGTAGTCGCTGTCCTGGCGGAACTCGGCCACCGCCGCCAGGAACGACGTGCGCAGCCTGGCGGTCGGATCGATCAGCTCGGGCATCCGCTCATCATGCCCGTGGGCGTCCTGGGCCGCTTCCTCGGCCGGTGGCGGCAACGGGCTCTTCGCCTCGGTCGCTACCCGGACTTCACTGGCCGTACTGAGGTGCGGGGTACGGAGCGGCCTGCGGCGGGTACTGGGGCTGGTCGTACGCGTAGCCGCCCAACGTCGCCACGGCGGTGGCTTGCGAGTTGGCCACCGCGGTGCCGCCTCCCGAGGCCACGGCACGGGCCTGCGAGTTGGCCACCGCGGTGACCTGTGGAGCGCCGCCGTAGCCGTCGGCGAAGCCGACGCCGGCACCGACGGCGCACAACCCGACGACGGCTCCGGCTACGACGACGGCACGCTGAATCCTGCGCATGATGGGACCCTTTCCGACCCGGGCGCGCGGCCCTTGATCTGAGAGAAATGAGCGTATGCGTACACTTCGTGACAATTCTTAATCACTGGCCCCCTCTTCACCTGTCGGCTCGCCGGGCGCATCCACGTCCTGCCGCACCGTCGTCAGTCAGACATGACCGATGCTGGGGCAGACGCGGTCCACCCCGATCCGGTGCTTCGAGCACAAAAACATGTGTCCGGTTCGCTGGTCAGCGATCGTTCTGGGCCAACTCCCCCTTCAGTGCGGCGACTTGAATCTCCAGGGCGAAGTCGAAGCACTCGTCGAAGGTGCCCGCGGAGAGCATGATCAGGGCCTTGCCCATCAGGCGGAAAGCGTCTGCTACGCGGTGAGACCGGCTCGGACGAGACGGAATGCGGCTGCCGGGTCCGTGGCACGGGTGACCGTCCTGCCGACGACGACATGCGAGGCCCCGGCGGCGATCGCCGCATGCGGTGTCCCGGGGCGGGCGTGCTCGGCCGGGGAGTCGCCCGGCAGCGCGACTCCCGGGGTGACGATCAGGGCACCGGGGCCCAGGGTGTCGCGCAGTGCCGCGACGTCCGGCGGCGAGGCGATCACGCCATGGCAGCCGGCCCTCTGCGCCAACCGGGCCAGCCGGAGCACCTGCTGGTCCACCGTGTCGCCGACGCCGATGTCGGCGAGATCCGCGCCGGTCATACTGGTGACCACGGTCAGGGCGAGGACGCGCAGTCGGGGGAAGTCGCGGGCCGCCTCGACCGCGGCGGACATGATGCCGCCGCCGCCCATGCCATGCACGGTGACCATGGACACGCCGAGCGCTCCCGCGGCACGAACCGCAGCGGCGACCGAGTTCGGGATCTCGAAGAGCTTGAGGTCCAGGAAGACCTCCTTGCCCCGGGCGACAAGCCCCTTGACGACGTCCGGCCCCGCGGCGGTGAGCAGTTCCAGGCCGACTTTGTAGAAACGGCACTCGTCTCCCAGCCGCTCGACGACGGCATCGGCGGCTGCGCGATGGTCGCAGTCCAGGGCGACGATGATCTGGCTGATCGGATCCACGGGGGCATTGTGCCGCCACCGGTGCTCTCCGGGGCGGCCTGGGGGCGGTTGACGCTGCGGCTACACCTCCGAGGCTTCCAGCCTCTTGAGGGCGCACGGCGTCCTGGGTCCTGGGTCCTGGGCACGGACGGCGTCACTGTCGCCGTGCTCTGGGGAATACGGATCCGCGCTTGGCCTTTGAACGCTGTGGCACGGTCGGCGTCGGCCCTCTGGCGCGCGGCCGGGCAGGCCTTGTCCGGACGAGAGAGTGCGGTGATCACACGATGCTGGCGGTGCGGTTTCACGAGTACGGCGGGATCGATGTGCTGCGGGTGGAGGAGGTGGAGCGGCCGCTGCCCGGTGCTGGGCAGGTGCTGGTCGAGGTCCGCGCGGCCGGGATCCAGCCCGGCGAGGCGCACATCCGCACGGGCGGGCTGCATGAACGCTGGCCGGCGGCGTTTCCTTCCGGGCAGGGCAGCGATCTGGCCGGCGTCGTGGTGGAGGCCGGCCCGCAGGTCCGGGGCTTCGCTGTGGGCGACGAGGTTCTGGGCTTCACTCACCGGCGGGCCAGCCATGCGCAGTTCGTCGTGGTCGACGACGTGAACCTGGTCTCCCGCCCGGCGGGCTTGGCCTGGGAGGTTGCCGGGGCGCTGTACGTGGCCGGCACGACGGCCTACGCCACCGTGTTCGCGGTGGACCCCGGCCCGGACGACACGGTCGTCGTCTCCGGTGCGGCGGGCGGAGTCGGGTCGCTTGCCGTGCAGCTCGCGCGGCGGCGCGGGGCCACGGTGATCGGGCTGGCGAGCGAGCGGAACCACGCGTGGCTGAAGGATCGCGGTGTCCTCCCGGTCGAGTACGGGCCAGGCGTGGCCGGGCGGATCCGTGAGGCGTCGGGCGGCGCGGTCGACGCGTTCATCGACACCTTCGGCGACGGCTACGTGGCTCTGGCAGTGGAGCTGGGCGTGCGACCCGAGCGAATCAACACGATCCGCGACTGGCAGGCCGCGGCCGAGGTCGGCGCGCGGACCTACGGAGAAGGCGCGGCGGCGTCCGCGGTCGTGCTCGGCGAGCTGGCCCGGCTTGCCGCACGCGGGCAGTTGGAGGTGCCGATCGCCCGCACCTACCCGCTGGAACGGGTCCAGGACGCCTTCCGCGAGCTGGAACGGCAGCACACCCACGGCAAGATCGTGCTCCGGCCCTGAGGGTGACACTAGAGTTGAGCCGACGGACGACACACGGGGGTAGTGATGACTGGTCGGTGGGAGTCACTCGGCGAGGCCGGCGGCATCGAGGCGTACGTGCACCGCCCGGCGGGTGAGGTGCACGGCGCGGTGGTGGTCTGCTCCGAGCTGTACGGAGTCAACGCGTACGTCCGCGAGACCTGCGCGGAGCTGGCGGCGGCCGGTTACGCCGCGCTGGCGCCCGACTACTACTGGCGCAACGCCCGCCGCACCGCGCTCGGTTACTCCGCCGAGGAGCGCGAGAACGGCCTGGTGCTGATGCGCGCGCTGGACCGGGACGAACTGGTGGCCGACGCTTCCGCGGCGCTGGCGGCGGCGCGTGCCGAGGCAGGGGGGCGGGGCGTGGCGTTCCTCGGCCTGAGCATGGGCGGTCACATCGCGGTGCGGGCCGCGACCGAGCTGAGCTTCGAGCTGGCCGCGGTCTTCTACCCCGGCTGGCTGCTGAACAGCGGCTTCCCCCTGGTCGGGCCCGTGCCCCCGCTGGAGACCGGTGAACGAATCGCCGCGGGCGGCGCCTTCGTGCTGGGCTTCCGCGGCGAACTGGACCACATCATCCCGGCCGAGGAATGGCAGCAGGCCGAGGAGCGACTCACCAAGGCCGAGGTGCCGCACGAACTGGTCAGCTACCCGGGCGCCCGCCACGGCTTCGCCTGCGCCGACCGCCCGGAGGACTACGACCCTCAGGCCGGCGCCGACGCCTGGCGGAGGGTGTACGCCGCCTTGGCGTCACACCTGTGACCTCGCGCCCTCCCCGGTGGTACGCCAACCCTGTGGCCTGATCTGCTCGTTCGCGGACTCCACCATCGTGCGCGAGAACGTCGTTCGGACAGCCCCGAGGCGATGACCGTCGTTCCTGGTTGCGGGGCGGTTCAGCGCACCCAGGTGCTGGTGAGGTCCTGGACGGCCGAGCCGTCGAGGTCCGCGAGTGTGGTGGCGACGAAGTCGCGGGCCCATGCCGAGGTCTGGATCCGGAACGCCGGATGGTCGGCGGTCAGGGCGTCGATGATCGGGGCGGCGGCCTCGGCCGGGGACTGGGCGGTGCCGAAGGCCTGCTGGGTGCGGGCGATGTACGCCTCGAGGGCCGGAGCGTAGGGCCCGGCCGCGGCGAGCAGGGCGGGGACGTCCAGGCCGAGGTTGGTGACGAACTCGCTCGCCACCGCGCCGGGTTCGACCACGGTGACGTCGACGCCGACGGTGGCGGCGACGGGGGCGAGGGACTCCATGAAGCCCTCGACGGCGAACTTGGCGGCGCAGTAGGCCTCGTTGAAGGGCTGGCCGAGGACGCCGCCGACGCTCGTGACGGTGATCACGCGGCCCCGGGCGGCGCGCAGGTGGGGCAGGGCGGCGCGCGTGGTGGCCACCACGCCGAAGAAGTTGACCTCCATGGCGGAGCGGACGTCGTCGAGATCCATCTGTTCGATGGTGCCGACCGTGGCGGCGCCGGCGTTGTTGATCAGTGCGTCGAGGCGGCCGTGCTCGGCGATCACCTCGTCCAGGCAGGCGGCGATGCTGCCGGGGTCGACCACGTCCAGGCGCTTGACCTGGATCCGGTCGGCGACGCCGTGGTCGGCGGCGGCCTTGAGCAGGGTCTGGGCCTTGCCGGTGTCGCGCATGGTCGCGATGGTCGTCCAGCCCGACCGGGCGGCGCCGAGGGCGGCGGCCAGGCCGATGCCGGAGGACGTACCGGTGATCAGAACCGTCTTCGGGGAGGTCATCAGAGTCTCCTTGCCCGTCGGCAGGTAGCGTGTTCCGCGATAACCGGGGAGTTCCCCGGTTAACTGCAACGCTAACCGGGGAGCTCCCCGGTTGTCCAGTTAGACTGGCTTCCAGACGAAGGGAGCAGCCTTGACCACCCAGCCGGGCCCGCTGCGGGCCGATGCCCGCCGCAACCGCGAGCGCATCCTCGAAGCGGCCGTGCGCGCCTTCTCCGAGAAGGGTGCGGACGTTCCGATCGACACGATCGCCAAGGCCGCGGGCGTCGGCTCGGCCACGCTCTACCGCCACTTCCCCACGCGCGAGGCACTGGTCGAGGCGGCCTACCGCAACGAGCTGGCCCGGGTCTGCGACAGCGCCGCCGAGCTGCTCGCCGACCTCCCGCCGGACCGGGCGATGCGCCTGTGGATGGACAGGTTCATCGACTACCTGGCCGCCAAGCAGGGCATGGCGGAAGCCCTGCGGGCCGCGGTGGCCTCCGGCGCGGACCCCTTCGCCGAGAGCCTCGACAGGCTCAGCGCCGCGATCGGCATGCTGCTGCACGCCGGCACCGAAGCCGGGCTTCTGCGCTCGGACGTCGAGCCCATCGACGTCGGCCTCGGCCTCAGCGGCGTCGCACTGGTCGCCAGCACTCCGGCCCAGCGCGACCGGGCCGGCCGCCTCCTCGACCTGCTCCTCGACGGGCTCCGCCACGGAGCGGCCTGACAACTCGTCCGGCTACCGCGCCCAACGTCCCCTGGCCGGCGCGGTGCCGACGAGGCATTCGATGTCGGCCGGGAAGCCGGCGAGGGCGTATGCGGTCAGGCGCAGGTGACCCTCGAGGCAGACCAGGTCGTCCTGTCTCTCGCCGACGTGGTTCGCTCCGGCGTCGGAGAGGTCCGGGTGTGTCAGCAACCGCTCGGCCAGCCCGCCGGCCGTCAGGCGGGACCGGCGGTTCCGGCCGAACCTCCGGCTGGACTGCTCGCCGCTCAGGAAGCAGGCGATCATCTCGTCCTCACTGCTCATGCCCAGTACCCGCACGACCGTCAGCACAGGTTCGCCCTCGTCGGACGCCGCGGCCTGCTCTGCGAGTCGGGCCGCGATACCGGGCGTCCACGGAAAAGGAGTTGAGCGGTGCGGTGCCCCGCCGCTAGCGTCGTGGTGGATCGTGAAGTCGTCGTAGGGAGGTGAGACCCGTGAACACAGTCACCCATGGGTGCTCCCTCAACCCGTCACGGTCCGGCGGCTGACGTTCGGTGTCGCCGGGAGCGCCTGAGATCGAGGCACTCCTGGAGGGAGACTCCGATGAACACGAAGCCTTTCCCATCTGGCCTGAGCGAGAACGCGGTGATGATCACGCGCGTCGCGGACAGGCAATGGCATGCACTGGAAGACGACCTGGTGGTCGGTCGCGGGTATGCGGAGCACCGGGCCGACGGACGCTTGTTCGTCGGCATCGACGCCTGGCACGACGCCACCTTCGACCGGCTCGCCGAGGCGATGCTGGCGCAGCTGCCGACGCCGCTGTTCACGCTGGTCGACGAGGCCGACGTCGAGCTGACGGCCGGCTGGCGGCGGGCCGGTTTCACGATCGGGCGCCGCGAGTGGGAGTACGTCGTGCCGACCGACCCGCGGATCACGGGGCTCGACGACGTCCTGCCGCCTTCGGGCGTGTCGATCGTGCCCGCCGGTCAGGCGGACGAGAGTCTGCTGCGGGCGGTGGACCGCGCGATCCGTGACGAGGTCGAGGCGGCCGCCGGCTGGTGGCAGTCGATGCCCGCGGAGGTGATTGCCCGCCCCGAAGGCGACACCGTCGTCGACCCGTCGAAGTACGGGGTGGCCGCGGCACCGGACCGCTACCTGGGTCTGATCCGGGTGGTCAGGGTGAACCGGCCGCGCATCGGGCTGATCGCGGTCCGGGCCGGCGAGCAGCGCCGCGGCATCGCGCGGACACTGCTGGCCCACGCGCTGGGGACGCTGCACCGCTCCGGGTCCGCCGCGGCCTGGGCCGAGGTCCACGAGTCCAACCGAGCGGCCACGGCGCTGTTCGAGGGCATCGGTGCCCGGCCGGTGAGCAGCAACCTGGAGCTGGTGCGATGACGAAGGACAAGAACGTCATCGAGGTCGAGGGCAGGGTCGTCGAGTGTCTGCGCAGCGCCATGTTCACCGTGGAGCTCGAGAACGGCCACCAGGTGCTCGCGCACATCAGCGGGAAGATGCGCAAGCACTACATCAAGATCTACCTGGAAGACCGGGTGCTGGTCGAGCTCCCGCCGTACGACCTGACGCGCGGCCGGATCGTGTTCCGGTACCGGAACTAGGGGGTCGGCACCTTCCGCGGTAGCTGATCCCGGGGCCCCGGTCACGGCGTTTCCGTGACCGGGGCCCCGACGGCTCGCGCGGATGACGGCTCGCACGGCCGCGGCGGCCACCGCTGCGGCCGCCGCCTGCGGGTCAGGTCCGACGAGCACGGAGCGGTGCCGTGGCGCAAATGATTCTGGTCAGCATCAGTCAAGGATGATCAAATCGGTGCTCGATTCACTCAGTGAGGGGAGCTCCATGACGGCATCGACCTATGCGGATCTGTATCACCGGATGGCCGCGGACATCGATGCCGAGCGGGAATCCGTACTCGACCTGCTCAGTCCGGCCCCTTCGGTGCGCGCGGTCGTCGCCAAGCTCCTCCGGGAACGGACCTTCGCCTATCCGCTGTCCGTGCTGCCCCTGATCGTCCACGCCGCCGAGACCGGCAGTCCCGCACCGGCACTCCCGCTGACCGTCGTTCACGACCTGTGGTGGACGACGGCCTGCCGCCTGGACGACCTGGCCGACTCGCCGGACGGGCAGGAGACCGCGGATCCCGAGGTCAACCAGACGCTGCTGGCGATCGTCGCGGCGGGAACACCCCTTCCGCTGCTGATCGTTCAGACCCTGCGCGTTCCCGGGCCGATACGCGCCGCCCTCTCCGCCGAAGTCGCCCGATGCTGGGTCGCTGCGGCGGAGGGGCAGCTCAGAGACATCGAAGGGGAGGCGGTGACGGCCACACGGTCTTCGGTGCGGAACACCTATCTGGGCAAGTCCGGCGCGCCCTTCGCCATGATCACGGCCATGGCCGCCCGCCTGGCCGGTGCGGAGGAGCGGCGCGTGGCAGGCTGGCGTTCCTTCGGCGAGGTCTTCGGCCTGATCTGGCAGCTCTTCAACGACCAGGAGGACATCCTCTCGGGCCGGTTCGAGGACCTGCGGAACGGCACGGTGACCTATCTGCTCGCCTGTTGTCTGGAACAAGCGCCTCCTGACTCGGCGCGACGTCTGACGGACCTGCACTCCGCCGCGAAGAGCTCCGCACCCGCCCGGTCGGCCCTGACCCGCGAACTGCTCGCGCCCGCGGTCCTCGCCACCTACACACAGCACTGCGAGGAACTGCAGCGCCGAGCGCACCGGATCCTGGACGAGCTCGGCGGCACCGAGGAGTACCTCACCCTCCTGCGCGACCTGGTCGACCAGGCGTCCCGCGTGCTCCTCCGGACGGACACCGCCGCGTAGCCGCCCGTACGCGCAAGCAGCGCCGGCAGCGGCTGCGACGGGCACGGGAGGGAAGGCCGTCGAGGAGCGTCGGGCGTCTTCGGGAGGCCGAAGTCTGGTTGTTTCCCCCGATCTTGGCGTGCGGGCGCCGTAGCCGCTGGCCGCGGCCGGCACTCCGCCCTAGTCTTCCGGCGACCGGCCCGCGGAGCTGTTCGCCACCCGGTGCCGCCCGCTGGACGTCGTACTGAGAGGGGAGTGCCACTCCATGGTGACCGCGCATCCGTCCCGCGACGGCGAGTCCGGGGCCTCGGGAATCCGGCGGGCGCGGTTCCTGGCGGTCCTGGCGGGTGCCGTGGCGGCCCTCGTCGTGTGGCTGGTGGCCGCACAGCTGGCGGGCGTCCACCTCGACGTCCGCACGGGTTCGGACCACCACGAACAGCGCGTCGGAGCGGGGGCGGTCCTGGCGGCGTCGGTGGTGGCGGGCCTCGCCGCGTGGGGTTCGCTCGCCGCCCTGGAGCGGTGGGCACCGGCGCGGGCGAATCGCACCTGGCCGGTCCTCGCCCTCACGATCCTGGTCCTGTCCCTGGCCGGCCCGTTCGGCCTCGGTGTCACGACGGCCGCCAAGGCGGTGCTCGTGTGCCTGCATCTGGTGACGGGCCTGGTGCTCGTCGCCGGGCTGCGGCGGACCGCTGCGAGGTCGTAGACAGCTCCGGCGCACCGCACCCCGGGCAGGGGCGGTGGCCGTGGATCCGTGTGTTCCGGGGCCGGGCGCCGCGCCCCCGGAACGTCACGTGGTGCCCGGCTCAGACCGTGGTGCGGATCACCGGGATCCACAGCTGGGCGTCGTGCTGCGCCGGGTCGTCCTGCGCCGGGCGGGTGCGCAGGATCTCCGGCCCCGGACGGTACTCGTAGGGGTTGGACGGGATCCACTGGGCGGCCACGTCGGCCCACATCTGCTGCAGTGCCTGCGGGAACGGCCCGGTGTTCTCGAACACGGCCCAGGTGCCCGCCGGGCAGTCCAGCACGTCGAGATCCTCGGGCAGCTCGGCGGCCGTGGTCACCACGGCGTGGTAGTAGTCGAGTTCGCTGCCCTCCTCGAAGCCGTCCGACAGGCGCACGGTCGCCGACACCACGCCTTGCGGGTCCTGGTCCGAGAGACCGGCGATCCGCAGCATCGTCTCCGGCGAGATGCTCTGGATGTGCTCGGCGATGTGCGGGTTGACACCCTGGTAGATCAGCGGGACGCGGGCCTTCCTGCCGACGACCCGGAATGCTTCCTTCTCCACGATGCGGTACCGCATGGTGCTGTTCCCTTCGACGGTGAGGCGGAAGGACAGCCGGGGCTGCGAGTTCAGGGCCGCGCCGGTACGCCTGGCCTCGCCGGGACCGACGCCGTGCACGGCGCGGAACGCCCGGGCGAAGGCCTCCCCCGAGGTGTAGCCGTAGCGGATAGCGATCTCCAGCAAGGTCGGTTCCCCGGCCAGCACCTCGGCCCCCGCGACGGTGAGCCGTCGGCGCCGGACGTACTCCGACAGCGGCATCCCCGCCAGTGACGAGAACAGCCGACGGAAGTGGTATTCCGACGTGACCGTGATCCGGGCCAGCGCGGTCACCTCGATCTTCTGGTCGAGGTGACCCTCGATGTGCTCCATGGCCTGGTTCAGCCGATCCAGCAACCCCGGCCTCCTTCCCTTTCGATCACCGACCTTAGGAGCGACCGAGCCTGCCGCACCCGACAACCCGTGCCCGCTCCGGTCGGGTGGGCGGCCGCGGGTCCGGCCGGAGGCCAAGTGACCGGATTCGCACCTCAGTTCAGGCCAAGCTTGCCCACTGGGCGGCACTATATGATCAAATAAACCGATGCGTACCCCCCACACACAGACGCATCATCCTGCTCAGTCCGACGGGCCCCGCACCGGACAGGTTCCGCACGTCCGTAATCCGTACGAAGAACTGGCGGCGCTGGCGGACAATCCGCTGGAGGACTTCCTCACCGAGGACCACGCGGCGGCGCCGCGGGACGAGGACTCCGAGGAGCCCTGGGCCCCGCCCAACCACCGGCGCGGCAGCCGCCGCCGCAATCGCGCCACCGGGCTGCCCACCATGGTCAGACTGCTCGCCTGGACACTCACGCTCGCCTGCCTGGTCACCCTCGCCGACCGCTGGGCGTTGCTCTACGCCGAGCACAAGGCCTCCGAACGGCTCAAGGACGAGCTGCATCTCGCCGCCGCCCCCGAGGTACGGATCGGCGGCTTTCCCTTCCTGACGCAGCTGGCCGACCAGCGGCTGGACTCGGTCCAGGTCACCGTCGCGGACATCCCGGCCCAGCGGGTCACCCTCACCCAGGTCACCGCCACCGCGAACGACATACGCATCGACGGCGACGGCCCGACCGCCGTACGCGGTGCGCTCGTCCGGCAGATGCACGGCCGGGTGCTGCTGTCCTTCGACGACATGAACCGCGAACTCGGTGCCTCGCAGGTGTCCTTCAGCGCCCGTGGCCCCGGCCGTGTCCAGGCCCACGGCTCGCTCCGCATCGCAGGCCGCGACCTGCGCGTACAGGCCGACGCCAGCATCCGGCGCGACGGGGAGCGCGGCATCGCCACCTCCGTGGAGGGCATGCAGCTCGGCATCGGCGACCTCGCGACGTACCGGCCCGGCACCGGGCCCGCCGAGGGCCTCCATCTCACCGATGCCTCGGCGCGCCGGCTCACCCGGGAGGCGGAGAAGATCAAGGCCATGCTGTCCGTGCCGGAGATCGTGCACCGCCTGGGCGTCCCCGACGGCGCGGTGCGCGCCGCGCTGCACGACGAGGACAAGCTGCACCGGCTCACCGGCGCACCGCGCTTCCTGCACGACCTGACGCGGGTGAACCTCGTGGACGTGGCACTCGCCCACCCCGCGCTCATGCGGCGGCTCGGCCTCGACCTGTCCCTGCTGACCGCACTGACCAAGCTCACCCGCCCCGAGATCGCCGACCGCTTCTCCTTCGCCTTCCGGCTGCCGGAGCCGCCCTCGGGCGCCCTGCGGCTGCGGGACGTGGCGGTGGACAAGGACGGAATCCGGGTCGATGTGTCGGGGACGGGTCTGCTGCTGGGCCGGTGAACGCGGCTTCCTGTTGCCGGACCCCGGTCGTGGCGGGCGCACCGGGGCCGTGCAGTCCGAACGTACGGGAACGCGGGCTGCCTGAGGTCATGAGGTCGGGCAGGCAGAAGCACCGTGGCGATCCGTCTCGAGCTCGTGGTGGACTTCGGCACTCGCTCCGAGCAGCGTCCGATTACCGATGAGGCGCCTGCCTTCGGCAGGATGGGCACATGACCGAGATCCGCACACCCCGCCTCCTCCTCCGTGGCTGGCACGACGACGACCTCGCGCCGATGGCGGACATCAACGCGGACCCCCGGGTCATGCGCTGGACCGACGACGGCTCGGTGCGCGACCTGGACCGCACGGCCGAGGACATCGAGCGGTGGGAGGAGGAGTGGGACGAGGAGGGCTTCGGACTCTTCGCCGTCGAACTGCTGGCCTCGGGCGAACTGATCGGCTTCACCGGACTGTCCGTGCCCGAGTTCCTGCCGGAGGTGATGCCCGCCGTGGCGATCAGCTGGCGGCTCGGCGCACAGTTCTGGGGCCAGGGATACGCGTCCGAAGCCGCCCACGCCACGCTGGAGTTCGCCCTCCAGGACCGCGGCCTGGACCGCGTCATCAGCATCAACCGGGTGGGGGACAACGCCTCCGAGAACGTCGTCCGCAAGCTCGGCATGGTGCCCGAGCGGGAGACGGCACACCCGGTGTACGGCTACCCGCTGCGGATTCACGCCATCGATCTCACCGAGTTCCAGGCATGAGTGTCCCCCCGGTGGGGGCACTGCGACCCGTGCGAGGCCGACAACGGTACGGACGCGGCCACCATCGGCGCATCCGCCCCAGCTGCCGCTGTGCCTGCCCGGTGAGCTGCGGGAGTGCGGCCGGCCCGCGCGGCAACACGTCATCGCGTGGCCGGCCCAGCTGAAGGCGCTCGCCCATCACCTGATCGCAGGCGACTGCGTCCGAGGCGCGCGGAGCTCACGCGGCCGGCCCGATCTACCAGCGCCGGCCGGCCGAGCGGCGGACGCTCAGCGCCCTGACGCGCAGCCCGCAGTGACGTGAAGACGCGGCCGCTCTCCTGGAAGGCCGGCAACCGTGCGGTTGCTCCGTACGTCATCCTCCATGCGGTCCTCCGAGGAGCACCCCGACGATCGGCGCGCTCCCGAGCAGCCCGAACACCGGATTGAAGGGGCTGCCGTCCGGACCGGACGAGGGGACCCGGCTCGGCGGGGCCGCCTGGGCGGGGACCGCGCCGACCAGCCCGGCCGCTGCCGTCATCGCCACGACCGTCGCGGCCGCGGTGAGCGCTACTCGGGTCCGAGCTGCCAGGGCTCCGCGCAGAGACATCGTGCTCCTCGTGCACTCGTGGGCCCCGTTGAGGCCGCCTACCGTGCAACGTAGACAGGAACATCCGCCCGGCCGGTCACCACACCGGCCGGGTCCTTCGGACAGCGGGGCCAGTGACCGGGATGGCCCAGAGGTGTGCGCAACAAGGGGAGCCCCCGTCCGCGTCCGTTCGGTGGCAGGTCCGGCCGGGCCCGGCCGGACACGACCACGAGGGGCAGGGGCGGCGCGTGACCCCGCGGCGCGACGCCGCCACTGACAGCCGTCTCCCGAGTGCGCCTCACCCGCCTCCGGGGGAGGCTGAGGCTATGGCTGAACGTCGTGTGATCGTGGATCCGCCCGGCGATGGTGGCGGCCGTCGTGTCCGGTTCGACGGTGAGACGCTGGGTACCGCCTACAGCCTGCACGACCTGTCGGTGTTCCTGGAGCGTGCCGGCCTGGAGGGGTTGGACGTGGTGGACCTGGTGAACTCACCGCTGATCGAGTGGCACGGCGGCGGGCCAGCGGTGTGGCCGGCGGCGGAGTGACGTGCGGTGGGCCCGGTGCGACCCGATGGCCGCGTGGCTTGCGCTGCCCGTTTCGCTGTGCGACCAGACACTCCACGCGCGTGGGACGAAGGACTCTCTTGGCGGCGCTCGTAACACCTTCCGTCGGCAGCCGGCGGTCCGGAGTGAACCCGCCGCTCACCGGCGGGTCTTCCAGGAGCTTCAACAGCCCGCCGTCCAGGTGTGGGAGGCGCCCTGGTCGTTGGCGGCGGCGTTGTAGCCGGCCTCCTGGCCCGGGGCGAGGCAGATGGTGACATGGCCGAGGAGTTCGCGGGCGGAGTAGACCTTGACGTGGTCCTTGACGCCGGGGCCGGAGATGCCGTGGTCGGCCCAGGAGGAGTCGTGCCACGCCATGTCGCCCTCCCACCAGTGGTCGTCGCCGCTGTGCTCGATCTTCAGGCCGGTGAAGTTCGCGTCGGTCCAGACGCAGAAGTTCCCGCTGCCGCATTCCGCCGCCTGCGCGGAGGTGGAGGTGGCGAGCACGGCACCGGCGCAGAGGAGGGAGGCGGTGAGGAGGGAGACGACGCGCCGGGCGGTGGTCGACCGCGGCTTCATCATGTTCATGAGGGCCAAGTTCCTTACGCTGTAGGTGAGTTGACGCGGAGCAGGGCGACGGCGGCCGTGACGGCGCGGGAGCGCATACGACGCCAGTCGGCGAGGTCGGCGCTGTGCCGCTCGCGGACCGTGGCGAGCGGGAGGCGGGCGTGTGTCGCCTCGGGCCCGAGGTTGTCGACGATCGTGGATGCCCGGAACCAGCGCCGCTGGTCGCCGTACAGCCGCTGCTGGGCCGCGGCGAGGCAGCCGTCGCTGTGGGCGCGTACGACGAACCCGGTGGGCAGTCGGACGGAGAGCTGGGCCGGTCCGGTCCCGAACAAGGCGTCGGAGACGCGCTGTTGCTCGGCGGACGACGGCGGGCTGCGGTCCGGCCGGGGCGCGGAGAGGCCCCGGCGGCTGAGGCAGTCGTCGGTGAGGACTCGGGTGGCGGCCTTGATGAGGTCGTCGGAGGAGAGGCGGTGAACGGGTGCGGGGGCGCAGCCGCTCACCAGTACCGGCAGGACGAGGACGGCGAGGGCCGTCGTACGCGGACGCATCGTGGCGGAGGAGATCGTCGACGGGGGTGTGCCTCAGCCTGCCTGGCATCCCATGGCGGTGTCGCTGACGCCGTCGAACTTTCCGGACCAGTCCCAGTTGTCGGAGTAGTCGTCCGGGTAGATCGCCCGGTACAGACACCGTCCGCCGGGCTGGTCACTGATCGCGTACACGGTGACGGACGCGTGCGAGTCGAAGGATCCCGCGGACCGCTTCACCGGTGGCTCCGCCGCCTTGAACCCGGGCGGGGCGTAGTCCCATGCTCCGCCCATCTGACCGGGTTTGGGCCAGAAGTACACATGCCCTGTCGGCACGGCGCTGATCGACGCACTGTCCGCCGCGACCGGACGGGCCGAGGCGGTGACGGGCAGGAGCGCGGCGAACAGGACAGCAGCGGCGGCGAGTTGACGCATGTGGAAAGCCCCCCGGAAAGTGACGCACGGTGACTGCACCGTGCAGGGTCACGATCCCCAGCGGCGGCAGCGGTATGCGCGGAATCAGACGATTCACCCGTGTAGGTGAGAAGCGGTCGGCCGGGGCAGGCGGGCGGCTGCAGTCTCCGGCGGGGACACCCTGGCAGCGTCGCGACCGGGACCGGGATGCCGGACATGGCCCGGTGCGGATGCGGTGAGCGTGCGGTGAGCGGTCGTTGTCAGGGTGGCGTCATCGCCGGTCCCGCTTCGGGGGCCGGGCGCCGAGCGAGCCCGGCCTGGTCGGACGCGCCCGCGCCGCTCTCGACAACGTGCCGCCGGCCATCGAGGCGGTGGCGGCCCGGCTGCGTACCCTCAGCCTGCCGGAGCTTCCGGCCCGGCCGCACGACCGGCTCGGCCCGACCGGGCTCGGCACCCGCACACCCCAGCCCAGGCATCGCACGCCGCGCTCGGTGGTCGGCTGGAGCTGGGATCTGCCGGGAGCAAGGGCCCGGTGGCCGGGCGGGCACGGACCCGCAGGTCCCGGCCGGCGACTGGTCAGGAAGCCGGCACCCGGAAGCGGCGCTTGTCGCCGGCCCTGCCGGTGAACCGGCCGTTGTTCGTCTCGTCGCAGGCCGGACGTCGTCGCCGAGGGGCCGCCGGCCTTCTCCGGAGCCGGAGTTGGCCGAGTCGGCCCGCGTCCGCGCCGTGTCTGCGGCGCCGCCGCGGACGAAACGCCGCCGTGGACGAAACGCCGTCGTGGTTCTTCACGGCGCACCCGAGAAGCGCGACCATGCTGCACCATGGAAATTCTGCTCGTTGCGAGCGCGTTCAACAGCCTCTCCCAGCGGGTGTACGCGGAACTCTCCGACCAGGGCCACCGGGTGGACATCGTCCTCGCCGCGCAGGGCGACGACCCGGTCCGGGCCGCCGTACGCGAACGGCGCCCGGAGCTGATCATCGCTCCGATGCTCAGGACGGCCCTGCCCGAGGACGTGTGGCGGGAACACACCTGCCTCGTCGTGCACCCCGGGCCGCCCGGCGACCGTGGTCCCTCCTCGCTCGACTGGGCGATCGCCGAGCGGGCCCCGCGGTGGGGTGTCACGGTGTTCCAGGCCGAGGCGGCCATGGACGCCGGGGACATCTGGGCGGCGGAGCCGTTCGCCGTGGCGCCCGTCGGCAAGAGCGACCTGTACCGCAACGAGGTCTCCGACGCCGCCGTGTCCGCCGTCCTGCTCGCCGTGCACCGCTACGCAGCCGGCGGGTACACGCCCCGCCCGCAGCGCCACGACTCCGGCGCCCCCCTGCACATCGTCCGGCGCGACTTCTTCCGGCAGGAGCGGCGCCGCGTCGACTGGCCGAACGACAGCACCGAGGCCGTGCTGCGCAAACTGCGCGGCGCCGACTCGCAGCCGGGTGTCCTGGACGAACTCCTGGGCCGCGAGGTGTTCCTGCACGGCGGTCACCCCGAGGACCGGCTGCGCGGCCGCCCCGGCGAGCTTCTCGCGACCCGGGCGGGCGCGGTCTGCCGCGCCACCCGCGACGGTGCCGTGTGGATCCCGGAACTGCGCCCGCGCAAGCACTCCGGCGACCCGGCACCCTTCCGACGACCCGCCGCCTCCGTCCTCGACTCCTTCGCCGGACCGCACAAGCTCGACCTCACCGAAGCCGCCGTCCCGTTCGAACTGCCCGCGCACCGCCGCACCTGGACCGACATCCGGTACCGGCAGCGCGGCGAGGTCGGCTTCCTGAACTTCTCCTTCCCGGGCGGTGCGATGAGCACCGACCAGTGCCGCAGACTCCTCACCGCCTACGAACACGCGCTGGCCCGCCCCACCTCCGTGCTGGTGCTCGGCTCCGACCGTGACTTCTTCTCCAACGGCATCCACCTGAACGTCATCGAGGCGGCCGCCGACCCCGCCGAGGAGTCCTGGCGGAACATCAACGCCATGGACGACCTCGTCGAGGCGGTCCTGCGCACCACCGACCGGCTGGTGGTCGCCGCGCTCGCCGGCAACGCCGCCGCCGGAGGCACCATGCTCGCGCTCGCCGCCGACCAGGTGTGGTGCCGTACGGGCGCCGTGCTCAATCCGCACTACCGGCGGATGGGCCTGTACGGCTCCGAGTTCTGGACGTACACGCTCCCGCGCCGCGCGGGAGCCGACACCGCCCGCCGGCTCATGCGGGAGGCCCTGCCCCTGAGCTCCGCGTCGGCCGCGCGGCTCGGGCTGGTGGACCGGCTCCTGATCACCGCGCCGGGCGAGTTCGCGGCCGAGGTCGCGCGGCTGGCCGCCGATCTGGCCGCCGCACCGGGCCTGCGGCACCGTATCGCCGCCAAGGCCGCGGCACGCCGCGCGGCCGAGCAGGCACAGCCGCTCGCGGCCTACCGGCGTGCGGAACTCGCCCGTATGCGCGCCGCCTTCTTCGACCCCGAGGCCCCGTACCACGCCCTGCGCTCGGCCTTCGTACGCAAGGAGCCGGCCGCTTCCACCCGCCCTCTGGCACCGCCGGCGGGAGCCGTCCGATGAACGGCTCGGCGTGCGTCACTCCCCGCCGCCGCGTCGGATGCCGCACCCGGGGAAAGTGTCAGCCCTGACAGTTTGTGTATCGTGTCAGTCATGACACTTTCTGGCCGGCTCGTCTCCAGGCTGCGCCTGCGGCGGCGTACGACGCTCCTCCTGGCCGCCGTCCTCGCCCTGACCGCTCTCGCCGGTACGGCGGAAACGCTGGTCCGGCACCGCATCGCCGACCGGATCGCGACGGTGGCCGGCAAACGCCTCGGGACCGCCCCGGACGTCGGGCTGGGCGTCACGCCCGCGCTGTGGCAGCCGGCGCGGGGCACCTTCCCGGACGTCGAGCCGACCGCGGACGGGGTGTCCGCCCGGCACACGACCGGCCTCGCCGTGGACGCCCGTCCGCGTCAGGTGCGCCGGAGCGGGAAGGGCGGCGGCGTGGCCGGATCGTCATCACGGCCGAGGTCACCCGCACCATCTCCCTGACCGGCCACCCGCTGAAGCCGCGGCCGCGTCGGCTCGCGGTCACCGACAGCGGCCTCCGGCTCACCCTGACCGGCGGCCCCGCCGCGTTCCGCACCTGACCCCGCAGACCTCGTACTCCCCGGCCCTCGTACGCGGTCTCCTCCCCGAACGTGCCGCTCGACCCCGCACGTCACCCTCAAGGAGCACGTTTCCCATGGCTTCCCTCCTCTACCGGCTCGGCCGCGGTGCCTTCCGGCGTCGCCGGGCGGTGCTGGCCGCCTGGCTGCTGATCCTCACCGCGGTCGTCACCTGCGTGATCGCCTTCGGCGGCACGACGGACGACGAGTTCACCGTCCCGGGCTCACCGGCCCAGACCGCCATGGACACCCTGAAGAAGGAGCTGCCCTCGGCGGCCGGGACCAGCGCCCAGATCGTCTTCGTCGCCCCCGAGGGCCACGAGATCACCGAGCCGCGGTACGCCGCGGCGGTCAGTGCCACCATGGCGCAGGCCGGCAGGGCTCCCCAGGTCGTCGGCGTGACCGACCCCGTGCGGAGCAAGGCCGTGTCGCCGGACCGCACCGCCGCACTCGGCCAGGTCCGCTACCAGGTCAGCCGCGCCGGCCTGCACGACGACAGCCTCACCTCGCTGGAGAGGACCATCCGGCCCGCGAAGGACGCCGGGCTCACGGTCGAGGTCGGCGGATCCGCGTACGGCAGCGGCAAGAGCACCGGCCACACCAAGGAACTGGTGGGCGTGGCCGTCGCCCTCGCCGTCCTCACGATCACCTTCGGCTCGCTGTTCGCGGCCGGCATGCCGCTGCTGACGGCGATCACGGGCGTGGCCGTCACCCTGCTGGGGCTGTCCGCGCTCACCGGCGTGCTGACCATCTCCAGCACCGCCCCGTCCCTGGCCTCGATGCTGGGCCTCGCGGTCGGCATCGACTACGCGCTGTTCATCCTCTCCCGCCACCGCTCCCAGCTCGCCACCGGCATGGACACCGAGGAGTCGGCGGCACGGGCCACCGCCACGGCGGGCAGCGCGGTCGTCTTCGCCGGTCTGACGGTGATCATCGCGCTGTGCGGGCTGGCCGTCGTCCGCATCCCGTTCCTGACCGTCATGGGCGTCGGCGGCGCGGCGGCCGTACTGGTCGCCGTCGGCGTCTCCACCACGCTGCTGCCCGCGCTGATGGCCTTCGCCGGTGAACGGCTGCGCCCGAAACCGGACTCACGCGCCGCCCGCCGCGAACAGGCCGCCCACATAGGCGAGTTCGACGGCGGGCGCGGTGGTCTCGACGGCGGGCGCAGGACGAGGGGCGAACGCTCGGGCGGGACGATGGGCGAACGCTGGGGCAGGATCGCCGTCCGCCGCCCGCTGCTCACGCTGCTCGCCGTCCTGATCGGCCTGCTGGCCGTCGCGGTACCGGCCAGGGATCTCCAACTGGCCCTGCCCGACAACGGTTCGGCCCCGGCGGGCAGCAGTCAGCGGCAGGCGTACGACACCGTCTCCGAGAAGTTCGGGCCCGGGTTCAACGGGCCGCTGCTCGTCCACGCCGACACCTCTCGTGCCACGGACCCGCAGACGGCCACGGCCGCGCTCGTGAAGGATCTGAAGGCCGCCGACGGCGTCGCCGCGGTCGGCCAGCCGCAGGTCGTCGACCACGGGAACGCGGCCGTCATCCAGGTCGTGCCGACGTCCGGGCCCGCGGACGAGAAGACCAAGAACCTCGTGCAGCACATCCGCGACGAGGCGCCCACCTGGCAGCGGCAGACACGGGCCGAGGTCTCGGTGACCGGTACGACCGCCGTGAACATCGACGTCTCCGACCGGCTGGCGGGCTCTCTGATCCCCTTCGCGCTCGTCGTCGTCGGCCTGTCGCTGCTGCTGTTGCTGCTCGTCTTCCGTTCGGTGGTCGTGCCGTTGAAGGCCAGCCTGGGCTTCGTGCTGTCGGTGGCCGCCACCTTCGGCGCGGTCGTGGCCGTGTTCCAGTGGGGCTGGCTCGCGGGCGCGCTCGGCGTCGCCGGGACCGGTCCGGTGGTCAGCATCCTGCCCATCCTGGTGATGGCGGTGCTGTTCGGACTCGCCATGGACTACGAGGTGTTCATGGTCAGCCGCATGCGCGAGGCGTACGTCCACGGCGCCGCGCCCCGCGAGGCCGTGCTGGCCGGCTCCCGCCACGCCTCCCGCGTGGTCACCGCCGCCGCCCTCATCATGTTCGCGGTGTTCGCGAGCTTCGTCCCCGGCGGCAGCACCATGCTGAAGCCGATCGCCTTCGCGCTCGCCGTCGGCGTCCTCATCGACGCCTTCCTGGTCCGGATGACCCTCGTCCCCGCGGTCCTCGCCCTCGTCGGCCGGGCGGGCTGGTGGCTGCCGAGGTGGCTGGACCGGCTGCTGCCCGACCTCGACATCGAGGGCGAACGGCTCACGGCGGAGCGGCAGTCGGACGCCACGGACGGGCGCGGTCCCGGCCTGCCCCTCGCGGTCGGCGGAGCCTTTCAGGAGGACCGGCACTGACAGAACGGCCGGCACCGAGCCGGCCGGCGTCCGTCACCCGTCCCGATGGGCTCTCTCGATGCCGTCCGGGCCCTGCCCCTCCCCGCATGCCCCTGCAGCCCCCTCAGCCCGATCAGTCCCCTCAGTCCCCGCGGCAGCTCGGACGAGGTTCTGTTCCAGGCGTTCCAGGGTGCGCAGGGCGGCGGTGCGCTCGTCGTCGGTGAGGGCCTCGCCGCCGTACGCGGTGGCCTCCCCCGGCTCAGCGCCACCGGAGCACAGCGGACCCGAGCGGGAGCGCCGGCCCGGCTGGGGGACCTGGCGACCGCTGTACGCGAACGGCGTCGCCGGTTCGGTGAGCGGGCCGAAGTCCGTGTCGGTGGTCGACAGCGCGGCGAGGGGCGTGCGCCCGGGACGCGACAGGTGTAGCACCTCGACGCCGAACTGGGCGAGGAGCCGCGCCGCGACGGGACCTGCGATGACATGGGTGAGGTCGAGCACCCGTACGCCCGTGAGCGCCTCGTCGGCCTCGCCGATCGGTTCCCAGGATCCACACGGCCCGGTCCACCGTACGGTGACGCCGCCGTCGGACGTGCTCGCTCATCCCGCCCCGCCCTCGTCCTTCGCGCCTTCGTCCTCCCTGTACATCGCCGTACGGCGACGGTAGCCCGCACCGCGCCGCCTGTGGCCGGACGGGCCCGTTAGGCTTGGGCACTCCGGCAGGCGGTCGCCCGCCGCCCGGCGGCGGGTACGGCGCTCGCGCGGCCGCCCCCGGACCACCACACCCAAGGACGGCAACCGAGTGTCTTTCTTCACCATCGGCCACCGCGGTGTCATGGCCGCCGAGCCGGAGAACACCCTGCGCTCCTTCCTGCGGGCCGAACGCGAGGGCCTGGACGGCATCGAACTGGACCTGCACCTGAGCAGGGACGGCGAGCTCGTCGTCATGCACGACGAGACCCTGGACCGTACGACGGACGGCTCCGGTCCGATCGCCGACCAGGAGTTGGAGACGCTCAGGAAACTCGACGCCGGGCTCGGCGAGCGCATCCCCACCTTCGAGGAGGTGCTGGACGCCGTCGGGCCGACGCTGCCGATCCAGGCGGAGATCAAGGACGTGGCCGCCGCCCGGTCGCTGGCCCGGGTGCTCACCGACCGCGACCTGCTGGACCGGGTCTCGGTGCTGTCGTTCCACGACGTGGCGCTGATCGAGATCCACAAGCTGCTGCCGCGGGCCCGCACCGTGCTGGTGGCAGGCCCCAGCGCGCACCGCGACACCTTCGTCGGCCGGGCGCAGAAGGTCGGTTCCACCCTGGTCAGCGTGGAACTGCGCCAGCTGAACCAGGCCATCGTGGAGAAGTGCGGCGCCGCCGGCATCGACGTGATGGCCTGGACCGTCAACGACGAGCGCGATCTGGCACTGGCCCGGATGCTCGGCCTGGTGGGCTGTGTGACCGACCAGCCCGGCATGAAGCGGCTGGTCGAGGCCACGGCCTGACCTCAGGTGTCGGGGACCGAACCGGCCGGCCGTGCGGTCGCGGGAAGCGGTCCGCCCAACTCCCGGGTACGCGCGCCGGGGCCCGGGGGTGTCTTCCCGTGCGCGGCGGGAACAGCCGGTCCGCCCGGCACTGTTGCACCGGCTGGTCGCCCCGATGTCGGGGCGGCCGCTGACACGCCTGCCGCAGACTCGGACCGAGCCTTTCACACAGGAGGACTGATCCATGAACAACCGGCCCCTGACACTCATGGCGGTGCACGCCCACCCCGACGACGAGGCCACCGGAACGGGCGGTGTCCTCGCGCGGTACGCGGCGGAGGGCATCCGCACGGTCCTCGTGACGTGTACCGACGGCAGTTGCGGTGACGGACCGGGGGGCGTCAAGCCGGGTGACGCCGGGCACGATCCGGCAGCCGTCGCCCTGATGCGGCGTCAGGAACTGGAGGCGAGCTGCGCCATCCTGAAGATCAGCCATCTGGAGACGCTGGACTACACCGACTCCGGGATGATGGGCTGGCCGAGCAACGACGTCCCCGGATCCTTCTGGCAGACCCCCGTGGCGGAGGGCGCCGCCCGGCTCGCGGAACTCTTGCGCCGCTATCAGCCCGATGTGGTCGTCACCTACGACGAGAACGGCTTCTACGGCCACCCCGACCACATCCAGGCGAACCGCATCACGATGGCCGCGCTGGCGATGACCGCGCCGACGCCGAAGGTGTACTGGACGACGGCGCCCCGTTCGATGATGCAGCGGTTCGGGGAGGTCATGCGCGAGTTCGGTGCGGACTGGCAGGAGCCGGATCCCGCCGAGGCCGCCGCGATGGCCGAGATCGGACTGCCCGAGGAGGAGATCACCACCTGGGTGGACACCAGCGCGTTCGGCGGTCAGAAGTTCGACGCGCTGGCCGCGCACGCCAGCCAGGGCGAGAACATCTTCTTCCTCAAGATGGGCCAGAAGAGGTTCACCGAGCTGATGGGCGTCGAGACCTTCGTACGCGTCCAGGACACCACGGGCACGGCCGTACCCGAGAACGACCTCTTCGCCGGACTGCGCTGATCCGCCTCTCGCTCCCACGCCCGGCACACCCGGCACGCCGTGCAGGTGGTGCGGGTCATGACGGGTCGGGGGTTGTGCCGACGTGACGGAAGTGGGTGGTCAGCCTCCCGGAGTCGTCGAGGACGTGGAACGCCAGGGCGGGCGGGTGGTCCAGGTGGACGTGGTCCTGGGGGTGGGCGCGTTGCTCCCACGGAAGGCGGAGGGTGGAGACGACTCCGGGGGCCATCAGCAGCGGGCGTCCGGCGAAGACGGTCGCGGCGGCGGTGTGGGCGTGGCCGCAGAGGAATCCCGCGATGTTGCGGTGCCGGTCGGCGAGGGCCGCGAGGCGCTCGGCACCGAACTGGCGGATGCCGTCGACGAACGCGACGTGCACCTGCGCCGGCGGGTGGTGGAAGCCGATCAGCACGGGCGTCGGGTCGGGGGTCCGGGCCAGTACGTCCTGGAGCCACGCGAGGGTGTCGTCCGAGAGGAGGCCCTCGTCCTTGCCGGGCACCGATGAGTCGCACAGGGCGATGACGACGTCGGCGCCGCGGTGCACCTGGTTCACCGGTGCCGTCGAACTCTCCTGTCCCAGAAGGTGGGTTCGGAAGACATCACGCCGGTCGTGGTTGCCGGGGCAGAGCATCACCGGGTGCCGCGAGGAGAAGAGCCGACGGGCCTGCTCGTACTCGGAAGGCAGGGCGTGGTCGGTGATGTCTCCGGTCACCAGGACCATGTCCAGGTCGTAGGGCAGGTCCTCCAGGTAGCGCATGACGGCGCGGGTGCGCTCGATGCTGCGCGGCTCGCCGTCGATGTGGGTGTCGCTGAGATGGGCTGTGACGATCACCGCAATACGTCCTGTCACTCGGGCTGTTGATCGGGCTGTTGATCGGTCCAGCCGAGGCTAGGCGGGTGCTGGACCAGGAGTAAGGTCCAGATCCATGCGGAATTCCTGGTCCGGTTCACGTGTCGACCTGCACCTCGATCTCGACGCCTCGAAAGGCCGCCGTTCGGCCCTGGAGTCGGCGCTGCGCGAGGCGGTCCGGCAGGGGCGCCTGGCCGCGGGCACGCTCCTGCCCTCCACGAGAGGGCTGGCCACCGAACTCGGGCTGTCCCGCGGCACGGTGACCGCCGCCTACGACCAACTGGTCGAGGAGGGCTACCTGTCGACCCGGCCCGGCTCGGGCACCACCGTGGCGGACGTACCGCCGCAGGCCGCGGCCGCACCGGCGGACGCACCGGTATCGGCGATTGCGCGCCACGACCTGCGCCCGGGGCTTCCCGACGTCAGCGCCTTTCCCTCCCGGGCCTGGCTCGCGGCGACGCGCCGGGTGGTCACCGACACGCGCTCGGCGGCGCTCCACGCCGGAGACCCGCAGGGCCGGATCGAACTGCGCACCGCGGTCGCCGACTACCTCGGCCGCACCCGCGGTGTGGTCACGAGCCCCGACCGCGTCGTCATCACCTCCGGCTACTACCAGGGCCTGAGCCTGCTCAGCGGCGTGCTGGCCCGCGACGGCGCCAGGACGGTGGCCGTCGAGGACCCCAGTCACAACGTCTTCCGCGGACGCGTCCAGCGCGCCGGACTCGCCCTCACGCCCCTGCCCGTCGACGCCCGGGGCGCCCGTGTGGACGCGCTGACGCACGAGGTCGACGCCGTCCTGCTCACGCCCTCGCACCAGTACCCGACCGGTGTCCCCCTCCACCCCCGCCGGCGTCAGGCCGTCGCCGCCTGGGCGCGTACCACCGGCGGGCTGGTCATCGAGGACGACTACGACGGCGAGTACCGCTACGACCGCCAGCCCGTCGGCGCCCTCCAGGGCATCGCTCCGCACCGGACCGTGTACTGCGGCACCGTGTCCAAGACCCTCGGCCCGGCGCTGCGGCTGGCCTGGCTGGCCCTGCCGCCCCATCTGGTGGAACCGGTGGTCGAGGCCAAACGCGAGGCCGATCTCCACACCGAGAGCCTCTCCCAGCTCGTACTCGCCGACCTGATCACCACGCATGCGTACGACCGCCACGTGCGCGCCTGCCGCCTGCGCTACCGCCGGCGGCGCGAACTCCTCCTGGCCCGCGTGTCCGGTGTCCCGGAACTGACCGCCCACGGCGTCCCCGCCGGTCTGCACACCCTCCTGACCCTCCCCGCCGACTGGCCGCCCGAGGACGAGGTCCTCTCCCGCTGCGCCCGGCGGGGACTCGCCCTGCGCGGCCTGTCCGAACTCCACGTCGAGGGCCGCGGGCGCCCGGCCGGCCTGCTCATCGGCTTCGCGGCCCCACCCGAACACGCCTACCGGCCCGCCCTCGACGCGCTGTCCGATGCCCTCGGCTCCCTTCGGCCGGGCCGTCGCGGATCGACGGACTCCGAACCGCGCACATCACTCCCCCGCCACACCCCGGTCACCCGCTCGGGCGATCACGCCGAGTCCGTCCACGTCGAGTCGTGAACGTATGGGCCGTAGTCCCCCGGGAGAGAGCGAGAAGGGCATGTCGGTATCGGGCATACGCGGGCCACGGCCGGACACTCCGCGGCGACGCCGGCGCCGGCGCGCCACGGCGGCCGGGTGTGCGACCGCCGCACCGTGCGCGCCCGGCGTCGGCGAGAGCGGCATGTCCCTGTCGGCCCGCTTCCCGAGCGCCCCGGCGAACGCCACCGACTCCGTGCCCTCCCGCACCGGTGCCACGACCGGCACCGATCTCCACCTCGAGCAGGAGGCCAAGCGCGCCCACTCCCCCACCGTCGAGATCGGTATCTGTCACGTCTCGCTCGTCGCCCGCCCCGACGCCGTCGCCGGCCTCGTCCGCAGGGCGGCGAGTGCGTCCTGACCGCCGGGGCCGCGGTGCCGCCGCCCCTGTCCCCTCCGCCCCTCCGCCACCTCCTGTGCGCTTTGAGCCAACTTGACGGCGGCCGAGACCCGATTGCCGGAAGAAAGGTTGTCGTGTCCGCGACGAACTCGTTTACTGCGGGCAGCAGCCGAGACCCGAGGAGGCGCAGCACTCTCATGATCAAGCGAATAGCCGCCCTGGCGGCACTTCTCCCCGCCGTGTTGGGCACGACGGCCGGCGTCGCTTCGGCGCACCCCGGGCCGCACGCGACCCCCGCGGTCGTCACCCTGACCTACGACGCCAGCAATGCCGGTCAGTGGGCGGGCCCGATCCGGCAGGCCGTGCAGAACTGGAACGACGCGGTGCACAACGTACGCCTGGAGCCGGCGAGCAGCCCCGGCTCGGCCGACTACGTCTACGAGGCGACCAGCGGCTGGCCGCAGACCACACTGGGGCCGATCTTCCCCGGCGGCAGCGGTGACGTGCAGCTGGGCCAGCAGGCGGTGGACGAGGGGTACGACGCGACCCGCATCACGGCCCACGAGACCGGGCACATCCTCGGGCTGCCCGACGACTACAGCGGCCCGTGCTCGGAGCTCATGTCCGGCCACGGCCCCGGCACGTCCTGCACGAACGCCAAGCCGGACGCGGCCGAGGCGGCGCAGGTCGACAGGAACTACGCCGCCGGCGCGTCGGCGATGCGCCCGCATCACCGCCAGGTGGTGATCGACGTCTGGTCCGGCCGTGTGCTCACCGGCTCGCACTGACCCAGAAGAATGACTTTGCGCCAGTTTCACGGTGGGCTGCCGCAGGTCAGCACCGTTGGAGAGGGGTGAGGGGCGTAGCGTTTTCACCAACCGAGTTTTTAGCCCTAGCTAAAGGTGGCATGCTGATGGAGTGGCAACAAGCGTTGTCTCTCCATGAGTTGGGGGTGAATCATGGGCATTTTTGCCCGTGACGAGAGCCGGACCACGCTAGCGGCTTCCCGGATAGGGCGACAGGCGACGGCCTCCCTGGCCGGCCTGCTGGCCGGCCAGGGCAAGACCCGCTCCGACCTGGCGGCGGCCATGGGCGTCAGCCCGGGCCGTGTCAGCCAGATCATGTCCGCGGACGCGAACCTGACCGTGCGCACGCTCGCCGCCGTGGCGGAAGCGCTGGACGCCGACGTGCAGATCACCTTCTGCCCCCGCGCGCAGCCGACGGACGCCAGAGCCCGCAGCGGCACGGACACGTCACCCCTCCACAGCAGCGGCCTTCCGGCCCGCCACTGAGCCTCACGTCCCGCGTCTCCCGTCCGGCACGCGTGTTCAGCGGGTGAGCCAGCGATCGAACCAGCGGCGCTGCGACGGCACGGCCGGACTGTGGAACGCGTCGTTGGACACCGCCTTCGCACGCAGGGCCCTGAGCTCCTCGTTCTCGCTGCGGCGGCCGTGCACGTACGCGAAGCGCAGCAGGTGTCCGCAGTGGGCGAGTGCGGTGCCGAACGCCTGGCGCCGGGCGACGAGTTCGTCCCCCGTCGCCTCACGCCCGGCCTGGCGGCACGCCTCGTCGATCCCCGTCTGCACGTCCAGCGCCGCGTCGATCGCCGTCTGCACATCCGCATAGATCGCGCAGATCGTCTTGGTCTCGGCGGTGAGCGGATGCCGCTCCAGCAGGTACAGCCTGAGATCGTGGACGAACACCCTGAGCTGGGCGGACGTCTCGACGCCCTGCAGAAAGCGGTCCGACCAGCTGCACGCGTCCAGATGGACACGCTGCACCAGCCGCTCCCTGACCAGGGCGATACCCAGTGTCATGAATTTGACGTACGGCTGCACCGTCTCGTCCTGCCTGCGTCTGGGCAACGCCGTGGCGCCCGTCGCGGCACCCGCGACCACCGGAGGAATCGACGCCGCATGCGGCAGCAGGACCACCGCACCGGCCGCCACCAGACCCATCAACGCCAGCACGAGCAACATCAGGGACGACGACGCCCAGCTGCCCAGCAAACGCCCCTTGCCGGAGAACTCGCGCACCAGCCCCACCCACGCGATGCCCGCGCTCACGCCGGCGGGTAACGCGTAAACAGCCACCCAGCTGTGGTGAAGCCAACTCATCGACGGCGCCCCCAAGACGTTCCACGGACAGGCTCAACCGCCGTCAGCATGCGAACGCCAAAAGGGCCACCCTCTCGGCACGTGTCACACCAACGCTCAGCCCACTCGCCGCCCACCCGTCTTCCGAAGCTGCCGCGAGTGGAGTCGATGATGTCAGCCGACGTGACGCCACGCCGTCACTTCCAGCGACAATCGGCCAGCGTGTCCGACCCGTACCGGAATCCGCCGTCCCGGTGCCGACGGCGGCCGCACGGTTCCCGTGCGTGAGCCGGCGCGTCACCGGGCGTCGGGGGATGCCTGCCGGGCGAGGAACTCCTCGAACGCCGCCTTCTGCTCCGGGTCCATGAAGCCCTGGCGGACGCTGCGGGCCTGCTCCTGGAGCCAGTGCGCCTCGTCGGGGTCCAGCAGTTCGGCGACCACCGCGCCGTGGCGAGCCACTGCCGTACGCCCTCCCACGCGGCGTCGGAACAGCGTGAACGCGCCGAATTCCGCCGGGTGGGCGAGTTCCGGCTCCTCCGCCACGGCCCGGTCCTCCGCTCCGGCGTCAGCCGCCGGGTAGGCGGTGGGAGCCCAGTGCTCCCAGCGGGCCAGCGTGGCCGCGGGCACCAGTACCGCGCGTTCCGCGTCTCCACGCCCCTCCCACAGGAACGTGACCGTGACGGGCCCGTCGACCGCCTCGGCCAACCCGAGCACCCGCTCCATCTCGTCGTCGACCGGGTGGCCCACCACTACGTCGATCTGAATGCCCATGGCGCCCGAGGCTACCGGCGGCCTCTGACATGCCGGCCCGAAGAGGTTCCGCCGGCCGACCCACCACGGGCGACAACCGAAAGTTGTCGATGGTGCCGGTCCGTTGTTGGATCGCGGGGCGGCCGCGGAGGTTGCATCGTCGGCATGCACAGACTGATTCCCACGGGGGAGGCGGCGCGTCCGGTCGCCTTCCCCGAGGCTCCTCAGCCCGCCCCGGAGCCGGGTGCGGCGCTCATCGAGGTCGAGGCGTACCACGTACGGGCGGCGGCCCAGGGGCCGTTCGACGTCGTGCCGGAGTCCCTCACCCGGTTCGGCCGGGCGAGCCGCACCCCGGCCACCCCCGGCTCCTTCGACCTGCGCGAACGCCGGATCCTCGGCAAGGCCGTACTGCTGACAGGAGAAGCACGATGACCGTGTCCGACTTCGCCGACGCCCAGTGGACACGCGCCGTCGGCGCGGGCGTCGACCCCCACGAATACCGGCGCGTCACCGCCGGCCTGACCTCCGTCGACGACTGGGGACCGTCCTTCGTACGCACCGGACACGCCTACCTGGAGCGTGCGGAGAACGCCGGATCGCTCCTCTCGGCCGGTGAGTACCTGCTGACGGCGGCCCGGTGGTTCCACGTCGCCACGCTCGCGCCGTACCCGGAGGCAGGCTCGGCCGCCGCAGCGGCGGACCATGCGCTGAGCAGGGCGCTCACCGCGCTGGAGCCCGGTGCACGACGCGTGAGCGGCGAGGGGTTCACCGGTTGGCTGCGCGGCCCCTCCGACGCGCCCGGCACCGTGGTCGTCGTCCCCGGCCTGGACTCGGCCAAGGAGGAGTTCCTCGATCTGGTGTCCGCACTGCTGGCCAGGGGACTGGCCGTGTTCGCCATGGACGGTCCCGGGCAGGGCGTGCTCGCGGCGACGACGGCCCTCAGGCCGGACTACGAGCAGGTCGTGGGCCGGGTCATCGACGCCCTCGGCGTCGCACGCATCGGACTCGTCGGCCTCAGCCTGGGCGGCTACTTCGCGGCCCGGACCGCGGCCGTGGAGCCCCGCGTGGCGGTGGCCGCCACCGTCAGCGGCCCCTTCCGCTTGGACTGGGAGAAAGTGCCCCCGCGGGTGCGGGACATCATGGCCCGACGCGCCGGAGGTGCCGACGCCGCCCGCGAGTTCGCCCGCCACGTCGACCTTGCCGCCCTGGCACCCCGCATCGCGGCCCCCCTCCTGGTCGTGGACGGTGACCTGGACGTCATTCCCGGCGTGACGAACGGCGAGCCCCTGGCCCGTCTGGCACCGCACGGCACCTATCTGTCCGTCCCGCACGGCGACCACCTCCTCGGCAACGCACGACCGGACTGGCTGCCGTACCTCGGCGACCACATCACACGCTTCCTGACGGACGCATCGGCGTGAGCACACGACGATCTCCGACATCGTCGACCCGCACCACGCCTGACCCGCGGTCAGGCCGCGCCGAAAGGCACCGCCCCCAGCCCACCACCGCCCGAGGAGGAGTTCTGGGACCGGCGCGGACACCGCGTCCACCTCGACCGCCACCGCGACCCCGCCACGGAGGCGAAGGTCGTGCTGCACCACGGGGCGGGCACCAACGGCCGTCAGATGTCGCTGATTCCGGGCGCCCCGCCGACGGGGCGCGGTCGCTCCGGGCCGCGGCAGCGGCGCCCGGTCGGCAGACCGTACGCCGCTGCCGCTCACCTCGGCTGGAAGCCACGAGCCCGAGCACCGTCCCGCCGAGTCCCTCGCGCCCATCGGGCACGTCCGCTCCTTCGCGCCGTCCTCGCGCCCGGGCCGGGGTCCCGGCAGGAGAGACCGCACCCGTTCTCAGCCCACCGGCTCCGCCACCAGCTGCTCCTCGATCAGATCCGCGGCCCGGCACGCGCCGCCCTCGGCGCGTACCTCGGACCACAGCCACGCCGAGCGCGTGGCGACCTGCGGATCGCCGATGAGTTCCATCAGGGCGGTACGCAGCGCCGCCGCCGTGACGTCCGCGGGGTCGAGCCGGCGGGCGACGCCCAGTTCGACGAGCCGGTCCGCGTGGAGGGACTGGTCGGGCCCGTGGGGTACCGCGATCATCGGCACCCCGGCGTACAGGCCCGCCCCGCTGCCGGCCATACCGGTGTGCGTCACCCATACGTCCGCCTGCTCCAGCATCGTCAACGGCGGCGCCCACGGCCACACTTCGAAGTTGCGGGGAACCCGCTCGGCGAGATCGTCGCCGCCGCCCGTCTGCAGCACCACATGCCATCCCGGGAGATCGGCGAACGCCGCCACGCACTGGTGGTGGATCTCCTGCGGCTCCGGGGAGGCCGAGCCGGCCAGCGACACCAGCAGCACCTTCTTCGCGCCGTCCGGCCGCGTCCAGCCGTCCTGCTTCGGGTCGGCGCCGAGACACGGGCCGACGAACGTCACCGCCTCGGTGTCGACACGGTCCGCGTGCGGCTGCATGGCGCGCGGGATCATGGCCAGCGCGCGCCGCGGGTAGCTGGTGAACTCCTCCACGTTCCCGGTCACCGCACCGCACCCCGCCAGCCAGTCCGCGAACCGCGCCCGGTGTGCGGGACCTCCGGGCAACCGCGCGTACGCCGCGGCGATCTCCTCCTGGGCGCCCTCCCAGGCCACCTGCGCCGCGGACAGCTGGACGAGAGCGCGGTCCTGTGCCTCGGCCAGCGCGCGGCCCGCGTACGCGCCGGCGTCGTAGAGGTACAGGTCGGCGGGATCGTCGTCGTACACGGCGTGCAGCTGCGGCAGAACGGCCTCCGCCTCGTCGAGGAAGAGGGAGGCGCAGGCGATGGGATCCTGCGGCCAGTCGCGGTCGGCGCCCGGCAGGGTGGACGTGATGCCGACCAGTTCGGCGCCGGTGGCGGTGACCAGCTCGGCGCCAGGGCCGGCATTGGCGTACGTCACGCGGTGACCGCGGGTCACCAGCTCACGGATGATCTCCAGGCTGGGCAGCACATGGCTGACCAAAGGCGTGCCGACCATGGCGATATGGGCTGAATGGTTCTTAAGGTGCATAACCGTACTTCCTTGGATAGAGGTCTCTACGGCAGGCAAACGCCGAGAACCCCGACCAGGCAACGCGGAGCACACGTCCTCGTCCCTGTCGCAACCGGGCATCACCTCGGGCACGATGAGCGTGCGTCTGGCCCGCCTCGCCCAGGCCGGCCTGATCGAGTCCGTCGCCGTGGCCGACGGCCGCAGCAAGCCCGTCCGGCTCACCCCGCGCGGCCGAGACCGCCGGCGTGCCGCCACGGAGCAACGCACCGCCCGGGAACACGACCTGTTCGCCGACGCCCTCTCCCCCGAGGACATCGAGAAACTCAACGCGCTGCTCGGCCGCCTCCTGGGCCGCCTGGAGGACGAGTTCGGCCGGGCAACCCGCCACGACGTCCCCAAGGACGCCTGAGCACAGCCGAAGGCCCACCGAGCGCTCTCACAATGTTCTTAGAACTTCCCGTGACAGTGGCGGCCCATGAAGGCGAGGAAGCTCAGGAAGAGCAAGAAGAGGATCGTCGCGCTGGGCGCCGTACTCACGGTGATCGGGGTGGTCGGCACGGCCGCCGCGTTCGGCGCGGGCGGGCGGGACGGCCGGGACGGGCGGCAGGTCCAGGTGCGCGGCAACCGGGTCACCGTGCCCGTCGCCGGTGGGCGTGTCGTGGTGGACGCCGCCTCGCTGGCCGTGCGCGGCCGGGCGGACGACGGACGGGCCTGGCAGCTGTCGGCTCCGGCGGCCGACGCCCTCGGTCCGGTCGCGCGGATCTCGGTGCACGGGGACAGGGCCACCTGGAGGTATCCGGCGAAGGGCCTCACGGTCACCGCGGCCGCGCGCGACGGGCGGCTGGCGGTGACCGTGCGCTCCGCCCGGAAGTCCACGCTGACCTGGCCGGTGACCGCCACCGACCCGAACACGAGCGAGGTGCAGTTCCCGCGCGGCGAGGGCCTGTCGGTGCCGGTCGCCGACCGCTGGTGGAACTCCGCGGGGGCCGGGCTCGCGGGCTCCGAGGCGGGCCTGTCCGACGGTCTGACCATGCCGTTCTGGGGCACCAGCCTGCGCGACGGGCACGGCGCGAGCTACATCGCCGAGTCCGACATCGCCACCACGCTGAAGTTCGTCTCCGCCGGCGGCCGGCTGCACACCGAGACCGAGCACGCCTTCTCCCCCGCGCAGGACACGCTCGACTACACGCTGACCTTCGCCCTCACCGACGGCTCGCCGGTGGCCGCCGCCCGCGACTACCGGGCCTGGCTCCAGGCCCACGGCGGCATCACCACCCTGCGCCGGAAGATCGCCCGCAACCCCGAGGTCGGCAAGCTGGTGGGCGCCTTCCACGCCTACACCTGGGGCCAGGCCCGCACCGCCCAAGGCGTCCAGCGCCTGCGGGAGTTGGGCATCGACAGGATGTGGCTCGGCTACGACGCCGACGGCTCCCCCATGGACCGCTCGGCGGTGAGCCTGGCCGAGCGGTCCGGTTACCTCGTCGGACCGTACGACTCGTGGGCCAACGCCCAGGACCCCGCCGCGGCCGACTCCTCGGTGTCCACGTGGCCCGCGCCCGTGTGGCAGGACGCCTGTGTGCGGGGAGCCGACGGCAGGATCGTCACCGGTTTCGGCGGACGCGGCTGCTACGTCAGCTCCGAGGCGCTGCGCGGCGCCGAGCCGGCCCACCACTATCTGGCCGACCGCACCCGCGACATGACCGCGAACGGCGCGAACAGCTACTTCCTCGATGTGGACGCCGCCGGCGAGCTGTTCACCGACCACTCCCCCGCGCACCCGATGACCCAGGCGCGGGACCGGGAGAACCGGTTGCGGCGGCTGGCCCGGCTGTCCGGCGGCCGCGGGCTGGTGGTCGGCTCGGAGAGCGCCGGTTCCTGGGCGAACGGTGTGCTCGCCTTCAGCCACGGCTCCGGGACCCCGGCACCCGATCGGCTGTGGTCCCTGGAGCGGGACCGGGCCACCTGGGGCGGTTACGCGCCGGCCGGCGCACCCGGGATCTTCTTCAAACCCGTCCGGTTGCCGGCCGACGTCGCGAAGGCGATGTACGACCCCAGGTACCGGGTGCCGCTGTACCAGACCGTGCTGCACGACTCGGTCGTCAGCACCGAGCGCTGGGAGCTGTCCTGGTCGAAGCTGCCCGACCAGAGCCGTACCCGCGCGCTGCTGGCCATGCTGTACAACGTGCCGCTGAACGTCGTCCTCGACAAGGCGGAACTGGACGCGCACGGCAGGCAGATCGCCCAGCTGCAGAAGTACTTCGAGCCCCTGCACAAGGCCGCGGCCACCCGGCCGATGACCGGCTTCCGGTGGCTGACGCCCGACCGGCTGGTGCAGCGCACGACGTTCGGCGACGGCGTCCTGACCGTCACGGCCAACTTCTCGGACCGCGCGCACGACGGCCTGCCCGCGGGCTGTGTCGACGCCGCGGTCGACGGCGGCCGGGCCCAGCGGCTGTGCCCGGCCGGTCTGTGACGGCGACCGCCTGCCCGGCCTCTGGGATGTGCGGCGGTGCCCGGCGGATCAGGTCGCGTCCGCGAGTTCCTGGCGTACGACGATCGCGTCGAGCCGGACCGCGAACGGTGCGGTGTCGGCGAGCCCCAGGGCGCCCACCCGGGACTTGCCGAGGCCGACGGTGACGTCGGCGCAGAAGGCGACGGCGTACAGGCAGGCGCCGGCGTCCTCGTCCTGGAGGGTGAAGAACAGATCGCGGTAGTAGCTGGTGCGGTCCGGGCCCTCGTCGTAGTAGGCCAGTCCCGGTGCGCCCTCCTGCGCGGCGAGACCGGTGAAGGCGTCCACGAGCTCGCGCTCGACGGTGTCCCAGAACGACGCCCGAGCGGCCTCGGGCGGGAGCGCCTGGCGGACCGCCTCCTTGAGGGAGAGCGCCATCACGACGACCGGCGCCTCCTCCTGGAGCCCCCAGCCACGGATCGTCCTGACGATGTCGCTGTCGGGAAGCCGGGCGGCGGCATCGCGGATGTGGCCGAAGTCGTAGTTGACGGTGGCGGGCGCGATCGCCTCCTGGAAGGCGCGCGCCAGGGCCTCCGCCTGGGCGAGATGGGGCTCTCCCACCTCGGTGACCGTCCTGAAACAGGCTGCCAACTTCCCCTCCTTCAACATTTTGTTGCATCGATGGGGCGTCAGTATGCCGTAGCGGTGCGCCGTCGCGTCCCGCGGGGCGCCGATACGACGGGCGCCCCGCAGGACGGCAGCGGGAACAGCGACTCCTCGTGGACCGCCGGGGCTCAGTGGCCGGCGGAGTCCTCGGGGCGTGCGTGGCGCGGCAGGAGGAAGGAGAGCAGGAACGTCAGGACGAGCATGCCGTCGACGATCCACAGCACCGTCTTCATCACGGAGCCGAAACCGGTGCGGAAGGCCGACTTCGCGGTGGTCTCCAGCGCGCCGGGTATGCGGGCGCCGGCCTGCGGCGACGTCATGGCGGACCGGGTGTCCTCGTCCAGGCGGACGCAGGAGGCCGGGGTGGCGGCGGGGTCCTTGGCGACGGCACGGTCCGAGGCGCAGCGCCGCAGGTCCGCCACGACGCGGTCCTGGGCGGCCGGCGCCACGTGCGCGGCGCTCAACTGGCCCCGCAGACCGGCCGAGTGGTGGTCGACGGCGGTGGCGATGCCGCCGCCCAGGAGGCCGAAGAACACGGTGCCGAGGAGCGCCACGCCGAAGGCGCCGCCGAGCTGCTGCATCGCGGTCATCGTGCCGGACGCCGAACCCGTCTCGTGCTGCTCGACGCTGGCGAGCACGATGTCGAAGAAGGGGGCCATGAGCAGGCCCATCCCGATGCCGGTGACGAGCAGGGCCGGCACGAGCTGCCAGGGGCCGACGCCGCCGCCCACCGTGTCGAGGGTCAGCCACACGCCGAACACGCCGAGCGCCATGACCGCCGTACCCGCCTGGAGCACGGCCCGGCCGAAGCGGGCGACGGCCTGGGCGACCCCGAAGCCGACGATCATGCCGCCCGACCAGGGCACCATCACCAGGCCCGCCCTCAGCGGCGAGTAGCCGAGGCCGATCTGGGTGTAGAGGTTGAAGACCAGCATGAAGCCCTGCATGGTCGAGAAGAAGACCAGCCCGAGCGTCATGCCTCCGCTGAACCCGCGCTTGCGGAAGAGGCTGGGGACGACCAGCGGGTCACGGCCGGTCCTGCTGCGCCGCGACTCGTAGAGGGCGAAGGCCGCGAAGACGAGGACCGAGGCGGCCATCATCGCGAACGTCCACCCGGGCCAGTCGTACTCACGGCCCTGGACCAGCGGGAAGATGATGAGCAGCGCGGCCAGCGAGACCAGGAGCATGCCGGGTATGTCGAGGCGCGGCCGGTGGCCGGACCGGCCCCTGGGCAGGTAGCGCAGCGCGCCGAGGAAGGCGGCGGCGCCCAGCGGCAGGTTGATCAGGAAGATCATCCGCCAGCCGGTGCCGAAGTAGTCGGCGTCCACGAGCCAGCCGGCCAGGATCGGCCCGCACACCGCCGACAGCCCCATGACCGGGCCGAACATCCCGAAGGCCTTCTGCGACTCCTTCGGCGGGAACATCTCCTTGATCATGCCGAGGCCCTGCGGCAGCATCACCGCGCCGAACAGGCCCTGCACGACGCGCGCCGCGATCAGCATCCCGGGCGACGCGGAGACCGCGCACAGCAGCGAGCCCAGGGTGAAGCCGACGGCTCCGACCATGAACATCCGGCGGCGCCCGTGGATGTCCCCCAGCCGCCCGCCGGTGACGAGCCCGACGGCCATCGAGAGGGTGTACGCGGCCGCGAGCCACTGGAGGGTGGAGGCGCCGCCGCCGAGGTCGGCCCGCATGGAGGGGCCGGCGATGTTCGTGACGACGGCGTCGAGGAGGTCCATCACCTCGGCCGCCAGGATCACGAAGAGCGCAGCCCAGCGCCACCGGTACGGCGCTGGCGTGTCGGTGGGCGTCTCGACGGACGCGACACCGGTGGTGGACATCGCAGACTCCTCGCAGAAGGCCGCGTCGGGCCGGGGAGGCGCGGGCGCGGGCAGGGACGGGATGAGAGAACACTGTTCACCGTAACAGAACAGTGCTCATCGAGAGAACGTCGTTCATTACGATATAGCGTCATCGCCGCCAAGACAAGATATATCGCGTCTCAGCCTGAGCGGGAGGGACGCGGGAGACCGCCCTCACCGACGTCCTCACCCTGGGCAGAACACTGTTCTCCGGGTCTTTAGACTGGTCACCATGAGCGACGCGGCCGCCGGCACCCCCGCACCCCCTCCGCCGTCCCCGTGGCAGCGCGAGCGCCCCGCGCGCCCCCACGGCACGCCCGCACGCGCGCCGCTCTCGCGCGAACGGGTCGTCGAGGCCGCCTTCACCGTGCTGGACCGGCAGGGGTTCGACGGCCTGTCGATGCGCCAGGTGGCGGCCGAACTGGGGGTCGCCGTCTCCGCCCTCTACGCCCACGTCAGCTCCAAGGACGACCTCCTGGAGCTCATGTACACACGGCTCTTCGACGGCTACGCGATGCCCGCGGCCGATCCGGAGCGCTGGCAGGAGCAGCTGCGGGACTTCGCCCGTACCTGGCGCCGGCGCCTGATGTCCCACCGGGACATGGCCAGGATCTCCATGGGGCACGTCCCCTTCACCGCCGAACTGCTGCCGCACGTCGAGGCGTTGCTCGCCGTCTTCCGCACCGCCGGGCTGCCGGACCGCATCGCGGCGGAGGCCGGTGACCTCATCTCCACCTACATCGACGGGTTCGTCCTGGAGGAGGGCATGTGGCAGGACCGGGCCGCTCAGCAGGGCGGCGCCGCCTCGCCGGCCCGCCCCGACTGGCACGAGATGGCCGACGAGATGCGGAACTACTTCGCGTCCCTGCCCGCGCAGGACTTCCCCCACCTGCGCGCCCTGTCCGGTCTGATGGTGGCCGACACCTCCGACGAGAGGTTCGACATCGGACTGGAGATCATCCTGCGCGGCCTGGCGAGCTATCTGCCGGCCCCGGCGACCGACCCGGCCCCGGAGCCCGACGCCGACCCGGATACAGGCAACACCGCAGGCAACTCCGCGGGCACCGCCTGAACCACCGCGGGTCGGCGCGTCAGCGGCAGGTCAGAGGCGCGTCAGTCGGCCCTGGCACCGTCGTACTCGTGAACGGCACCGCGGGACACCGCGGAGGCCGGGAGCGAGGAGAGGTGCCCGGAGCGGCTTATCGGGGACCAGGGCAGCAGCCCGAAGTCGGACCCTCGCGGTCCACGCAGGTTCGAATCCTGCCCTCTCCGCATCGTCGAACGGTTCAGGAGGGCCTGCCGGCCAGGACTTCCACCGTTCCGGTGTCGAGCGAGTAGTACGCGCCGACCACCGCCAGGGAGCCCTTGCGCACCAACGGGGCGAGGTCCTCGTTGGAGCGGAGCGCGCTCGCGGTCAGCTTCACCTGGGCCCGGGCCATCGTCTCGACCGGGTCGGCGCCGCCTTCCCGCACCGCCTGCTCGTACGCCGGCCGCAGCGCCGTGACGATCGCCTGGAGGTTGCCGGGCAGGGGTTTGTCGTCACGCAGGGACTGGTACGCCGCTTTGACGGCGCCGCAGCGTTGATGCCCGAGGACGACGACGAGCGGGGTGCCGCTCGTCATCGGGCCGTACTCGACGGAACCGGTGACCACCGGACCGACCGCCTGCCCTCCCGTGCGCATCACGTAGAGGTCGCCCAGTCCGGTGTCGAAGAGAAGCTCGGGCGGCACCCGGGAATCGATGCACGAGAGAATCGCCCCGAAGGGCTCCTGCTGCTGAGCCACGAGCTGACGCCGGTCGGGGTCCCGGTCGGGGTGCTGGAGCCTTCCGCTCACCCAGCGCGCATTGCCGTCCATCAGTCTCGCGAACGCCGCGGCGGGCGTGGTCGGGCGCGGGCTGGGTGAGGCGCCGGCCTCCGGAGTGGCGGCGCTCGTCGACGCGCACCCCGTGAGGGCGGCCGCGGCGCCCGCGAGGGAGCCCGCCAGCAGAGCTCTACGGTCCACACGCCTGGTCGTGCCCATCAGCCGATCCCTTCCGCGCCGTACGGACCTGTGCCTGCCCTCTTGCCGCAACCCCCCGGCCCCCGCACGAGGCGGGGGCCGGGGGGAACAGTGGCGAGGACCTCACAGACCGCCGACGCCGTTGCCTTCGTTGCCGTTGGAACCAAGGCCACCGACACCGCCGGTGCCGCTGGCGTTCACGCCGGCGACGCCGACGCCGACGTCTTTACCGCCGGCGCCGAGGCCACCGACGCCGTCGCCGCCGCCGGCCTTCGCTTGCTGGACGACGGCCGCGGAGGCCTGGGTCTGGTTGGGGACGGCACCGGCGATGCCGGCGCCCAGGAAACCGGTGAGGGCAGTAGCGGCCAATACCGTGGCAATCGAGCGGAACACAGACAGCTCCTTTCGCTTCCCCCCTCTTGTCCTGATCATCTTCACCACGACCGGACGGTTCTGCCGGTCGGCGCGGACCATCAGGGTGACGACGCCCCGAACCCCGTCCGGGCAGGGCATCGGAAATCGCCTTTCGCGCCCTGCCGAGCGGGAGCTACCGTGCGCGCAGCGAGTGACTCACGAGGAGCGGGGACATAGCCGTTCGACGCACGCCGTCACCCTTGTGGCGGGACGCCGCCTTCCGCCGGCTCTGGATCGGGCAGACGGCCTCCCAACTGGGCGAACAGGCAAGTCTGGTGGTGCTGCCGCTTTTCGCCGTCCTGACGCTCGGGGCCGGTGCCGGCCAGTTGGGCGCACTGCGTGCGGTGGGGCAGGCGCCGGTTCTGCTGCTGTCCCTGTTCGTCGGCGTGTGGGTGGACCGGTGGCGGACCCGCACGCTGATGGTGCTGGCGGACGCCGGCCGGGCGCTGGCGCTGGGCGCCGCCGCTGTGGCCGGCCTCCTCGGTGGGCTCGGCCTGCCGGCGCTGCTCGTGGTGGCCTTCGCCGTCGGGGCGCTGTCCGTCTTCTTCGACGTGGCGTACCAGACGTCTCTGGTACGGCTGGTGAGACGCGATCAGCTGGTGCGGGGCAACAGCGCGCTGGAGGGCAGCCGGTCCGCCGCGCAGATCGGCGGTCCCGCCCTCGGCGGTGTGCTGGTGTCCGTGCTGTCGGCGCCGATCGCTGCCGCCGCCGGCGCGGTGTGCTTCGTCCTGTCGTCCCTGTCGATTCTGTCGATGCGCCGGACCGGTCGCCACGAGTCCGTCCCGTCGCGTTCGGAACGTCCGCCTCGGGTTGGGCGGCGGATCCATGAGGGCCTCCGCTTCGTCGCGGGCGACACCTCGCTGCGGACCGTGTGCCTTGCGTCGGCCGCCTTCCAGTTCTTCTTCGCGGCGGTCATGACCGTCTGTCTGCTGTTCCTGCCACGGGACCTGCGCCTGTCGGGCGCGGCCATCGGGTCGGCACTCGCGGCGACGGGGCCGGGCGCGCTGCTGGGTTCACTGCTGGCCGCCCGTCTGCCGGGCCGCTTCGGACACGGCGCCGTGCTCGTGTCCGCGGCGGCACTCGGCGACGGCGTGTTCCTGTTCGTGCCCGCACTGCACGGCTCCTCCACGGTGACGGTTCCCGCGCTCGTCGCGGTCAACGTCGTCTTCGGGACCTGCAGCCAGCTGGTGAACGTCACGGTCATGGCCGTCCGGCAGACCGTCACGCCGGACGGGATGCAGGGCCGCGTGGCCGCGACGATCAACTGCGCCGGCATGGGGACGACGCCGCTCGGCTCGCTGCTCGGCGGCTTTCTCGCGGACGTGTGGGGGACGCGCGTCAGCCTGCTGGTGACGGCCGCGGGCATGCTGCTGTCGCCGGCGCTGATGGCCCTGTCCCCGCTCGCCCGGCTGGGCCGGACGCTTCCCGCCCCGCCGCCGGTCGCCTCCGCGTGAGGACCTGAGCCGACGCCCCGCGCCGTCCGGTCGGGGTCGTCCGCCGGGACCAGGGTCTCCAGACTGGAACGGGCCGTCGTCCCAGCCCGGAGCCGCCGGAAGTGGCAGCTGCAGCGGGCGAGTTCGTGGATCAGCGCGGCTGGCTCCGGGGCGCCGGGGTGCGCTGCGTGACCGTCGGGGCCCGGGCAGAAGACCGGTTCGGCGACGTTGCGGGCGGCGGGCGGCAGTGCGGCGATGTCGGTGAGGACACGGGCCGCCCGTGTGTTCCGGGCCGGGATGTCCAGGCGGCGGCCGAGGACGGGCGAGGAGGACCGGCTGCGGAGGATGTCTCCCAGGTTCGCACGCCGCGTCCCGCGGAGGCCGTATCTGGGACCGACAGTACCAGGATCACGTCGCCCCCGGTCGAAGCGGGCCTGGATACCCGGCCGTTGCTGCCGAATCATGGTGCGGCAGCACACCGCACCAACCGGAAGGAACCCTCGTACGTCACACCACTCTCGGCCGCACCGGAATCACGGTCAGCCGTCTGGCACTCGGCACGATGATGCTCGGAGCCTGGGGCAACCGGGACCACTGGTCCCGCGGGCACCGGCCTCAACCCCCCGTGCGCCGACTACACGCCCCCGCTCCTGACGGACGCGTCCCTGCGCCGGCGCCGGAGCTGACCGGGCAGCTCCCGGGCGGGCCCTGGTCAGCAGCGTGTCAGACGTATGTCAGCCGGTCCTGCCATCGTCGTACTCGTGAACGGCACCGCGGAACACCGCGGAGGCCGGGAGCGAGGAGAGGTGCCCGGAGCGGCTTATCGGGGACCAGGGCGGCAGCCCGAAGTCGGACCCTCGTGGTCCACGCAGGTTCGAATCCTGCCCTCTCCGCACAGGCCGCCTTCGCTCGCCCGCTCACGGTGAGCGGTCGGTGAGGAGGTCGGCGGCGAAGCCCAGGAAGGCCACGCCGGTGAGCTGTTCGAGACGGCGGCGGAACACGGGGCGTCGGACGCGCTCGCTCAGCGCCGAGGCGGCGCGGGTCAGGAGCCAGTACCAGAGGGCGAGTTCGGCCGTGTCGATGGCGGTGAAGAGCAGGGTCGCGCCGAACGCCGGCGCGTCCGGCGGGACGAACTGCGGGATCAGGCTCATGTAGAACACCCCCGCCTTGGGGTTCAGCAGGTTCGTCGCCACGCCGGTGCGGAATGCCGCCCGGCGGCCGGGCGGGGCGGTGGTCGTCCGCTCGGACGCCCCGGAGGCGGGCGGTTCGGGGGTGGGCGGTTTCCGGGCGTGCCGAAGCGCGGCGGCTCCCAGGAGGACGAGGTACGCGGCGCCGCACATGCGGAGCGTGTCGTACACCAGGCGGGACGCGGTCAGCAGGGCCGTCAGACCGACGGCTGTGGCGAGGCCCCAGCCCACGCAGCCGGTGAGGACACCGAGGGCGGCGGCCAGTCCGCTCCCTCTGCCCCGGGTCGCGGACGTGCGGACGACGAGCAGCGAGTCGGGGCCGGGTGCCATGTTGATGAGCATGGCCACGCCGGCGAAGGCCGACCCGGCGGTGATCAGGGTGTGCGAGGTGTGCGTTCGGGGGCTCCCGGGAGGGTCGGGGACGGGGACGGGGACGGGCGCGCCCCGCGGCGCCCCCGGCCCCGCCGGCCCGAACCGTTGGTGACGTCGCGCCTACTTCAGGGCCGTGAGCGCCTGCTCGTAGTCGGGCTCCTCGCCGATCTCCTTGACGAGCTGCGAGTGCACGACCGTGTCGTTCTCGTCCAGCACCACCACGGCGCGGGCCGTCAGGCCGGCCAGCGGGCCGTCGGCGATCGACACGCCGTAGTCCTCGTGGAAGACGCGTCCGCGCAGGGTCGAGAGGGTGCGCACGTTCTCCAGTCCCTCCGCGCCGCAGAACCGCGCCTGGGCGAAGGGCAGGTCGGCGGAGATGCACAGCACCACGGTGTTGGCCAGGTCGCCGGCCTGGGCGTTGAACGTGCGCACAGAGGCCGCGCACGTGGGGGTGTCGACGCTCGGGAAGATGTTGAGGATCTTGCGCTGCCCGGCGAAGTCCGACAGCGACGTGTCCGTCAGATTCGCGTCGACCAACGCGAATGCCGGGGCCTTGTCGCCCGGCTGCGGCAGTGAGCCGTTGACCTGAACCGGGTTTCCCTTGACAGTGACCTGAGCCATCAGAGGCCTCCTCGTGACGATTCCATCGACAGACGTGCCCGATCCTACGGTTCGCCGGCCTCCTCGCGGGGCTCGGCCACCGAACGCCGGGCGGGCAGCGCCCGGTGGCCGCCCGCGGCGTGGGCGAAGTGGTCGAGGGCCTGCCGCATCTCCCGCTCGGTCGGCTTGGCGATCTGGTTGCCGTAGAGCCAGCGGCTGAGCCGGTAACGGAGCATCTCCTTGCGCAGGTTCGGGTTGGGGATGCCGTCGGCCTCGGCCGCGGGTGCCGGGAGGGGGTGGTAGTCCCCGCGGGCCAGCAGGGCGTACTCGCGCCGGCGGTCCAGCCGCTCGTGGACCTCGACGAACTCGCCGTGCGGCAGCCTCCGAAGGCGGCCGGTCTCGCGGCCGTGCAGGAGCTCGTCGCGGTCGCGCCGGGCCAGGCCCAGGCAGACCCGGCGGGTGATGACGTACGCCAGCGCCGGGACGACGAAGACGCCGATGCGCACCGACCAGGTGATCTGGTTCAGGTTCAGGTGGAAGCGCTCGGCCAGGACGTCGTTGGCGCCGCCGAAGAACAGCACCAGGTACAGGGCGACGAAGGAGGTGACGAACGCGGTCCGTGTGGGGTGGTCGCGCGGCTTGTCCAGGAGGTGGTGCTCGCGCTTGTCCCCGGTGACCCAGGACTCCAGGAACGGCCACAGGGCGGCCACGGCCGTCATCAGCGTGGGCAGGATGACGGCGGGGACCAGGACGCCCATGTTCACGGTGTGCCCGGCGACGCCGAACTCCCAGGCGGGCATGGCCCGCAGGGCGCCTTCGAGGAAGCCCATGTACCAGTCGGGCTGGGAGCCCTGGGAGATCTGGTCGGGCCGGTAGGGGCCGTAGGTCCACACCGGGTTGATCTGGGCGATGCCCGCGAGCAGGCAGAGCACACCGGCGATGAGGAAGAAGAAGCCGCCGGCCTTGGCCGTGTAGTGCGGGAACAGGGGCTGGCCGACGACGTTCTCCTCGGTGCGGGCCGGACCCCGGAACTGGGTGTGCTTGTGGTAGAAGACCAGGATCAGGTGCACGGTCAGCAGCGCCACGATGATGCCCGGGACGAGCAGGATGTGGAAGCTGTAGAAGCGGCCGATCACGTGGTGGCCGGGGAACTCGCCGCCGAAGAGGAACATCGTCAGATACGTTCCGACGAGCGGGATGGCGAGCGTGACGCCCTCGGCGATGCGCAGGCCGGTGCCGGAGAGCAGGTCGTCGGGGAGCGAGTAGCCGACGAAGCCCTCCAGGGTCACCAGGACCAGGAGTACGAAGCCGATCAGCCAGTTGATCTCGCGCGGCTTGCGGAACGAGCCGGTGAGCAGGTGCCGCAGCGTGTGGGCGCACAGCGCGGCGATCATGGTGAGGGCCGACCAGTGGTGCAGCTGGCGGACGAACAGACCGCCGCGCACGTCGAAACTGATGTGGACGGTGGAGGAATAGGCCTGCGACATCGGTATGCCCTGAAGCGGAACGTACGAGCCGTGGTAGACGGTCTCCGACATGCCCGGGTCGAAGAAGAGTGTCAGCCAGATCCCGGTCAGCAGCAGGACGACGAAACTGTAGAGCGCGATCTCGCCGAACATGAACGACCAGTGCTCCGGAAACACCTTCCGGAGCAGGAACCGGAAGCTGTAGACCCCGAGCCGGCCGTCCATCCAGTCGGCGGTGCGCTCGCCCCGTGGCGCCGTGCCGCGCTCGCTGTGCGGTGCTCTTTCGGTGGCGCTCATCCCCGCGTGCTCTCCCCTCGCGTGCTCGGAAGCATCGGCTGTCAGCGGTCCCGCCGGTGTGCGGGCGACCGCTCCATGCACCTCATGTCACTGGTTCCGGACGTTCGTCGCTCCCTTCGCAGGCGATCGGGCAGGACGGGTCGCCGGGTGCGGACCGACGGTCGCGGCGGCCGCCGTGGGCCGGGCCGCGAGCTGGACGGCCGCCGACATGCGCGTATCCCGCCCCCAGGACCACCACGCGGTGCGCGGTCGCCGTACCGGTCTCCTGTCGTGCGTTCATCGCCTCGTCCGCCTCCTCGTCGCGCCCCCGATGCCCACCAGACGGGAGCAGGCGGCGCGAACGTGACACGAGGCGGACGTGACGTGCATCACAGCCTCGGTGAAGGCCGTCAGGCGGATTCGACGGCGCCGCCCGAGGATGCCTCGGGTTTGGTGTGGAGGACCTCGCGGGCCTGGTCCGCGGCGCGGGTGAGACTCTCGGAGACGAAGTCGAGGAAGCGGCCGATGTTCTCCAGGCGGATGGCCGCCGGGGTGCCCTGGACGAGGATGCCGACACCCTGCCGCGCCGTCTCAGCGACCTGGGCGGTGGAGCGGGCGCTGGCGATCATGGATTGGTACCAGACGTCGTCGTCGATGGCGTAGCGCTCACGACGGCGTTCGTCGCGGTCCCGGCGGACCAGGTCCTGGCTCTCCAGGAAGGCGATCGCCTTGGAGATGGACGCCGGGCTGACCTGGAGGCGCTGGACGAGTTCGGCGGCGGTGAGGCTGCCCGCGTCGCTGATGCAGAGGCTGGCCATCACCCGGGCCATCATCTTGGGCGTGCCCGACTGCATGAAGACGGTGGTGAGCGCCTCCTCGTACGCGCTCACCGCCTCCGCGTCGCGGCCGTAGGGCTGCGCGGTCGCCTCCCGGTCCTGAGGCGCGGACCGCTTGCGGCGGTGGGCGCGGTGTTCGGTGGCACGGTGGGCGATCTCGGCGCGGTAGCCGGTGGGGCCGCCGTTGCGCATGACCTCGCGCGTGACCGTCGAGGTCGGGCGGTCGAGGCGTCGGGCGATCTCCGCATAGGCGAGGCCGTCGGCCAGCCCCAGCGCGATCTGCTGACGTTCCTGCTGGGTGAGCCTGCCTCCCGGCATCGCGGCCTCCTTCGTGGACTTCGTGACCCTGCCGCCCCAGCATAGCGTTCACCCTTCGTTCATTGCAATGATCAGAATGAAGAACGTTGCATTACAGACAGAGTCATTGCAACGATTTTCAAGTCTTGACCTGCCAATATGAAGATTATGCGCAACGACTGTGTTGCCGGATCGATGAATGCAACGTAGCGTTTCTGGCATCGGAAACAACGGAGCCAAGGAGCCCACGATGCAGAAGAACCAGGCTTTGACGCAGAAGTTCGACAGCCCGGCCCCCCTCACGGCCGTCCTGGACATCCCCGGCGGACTCGTCCGCCTCATCGCCGCCGACCGCACCGACACCACCGTCGAGGTCCTGCCCGCCGACCCCGCCAAGAGCCGCGACGTCAAGGCAGCCGAACAGATCACGGTCACCCACACCGACGGCACCCTCCGCATCGAGACCACCGCACCCAAGAACCGGCTCCTCGGCCCCTCCGGAGCCGTCGAGGTCACCGTCCAACTGCCCACCGACTCCCACGTCCAGGCCACGACCGCCGGCGCCGAACTGCGCGGCGTCGGACGCCTCGGCAACATCACCTTCGACGGCGCCTACCGCTCGGTCAAGCTCGACGAAGCAGCAACCACCCACCTCACCGTCCACGACGGCGACGTCTCCATCGGCCGCCTGAACGGCCCCGCCGAGATCAACACCCAACGCGGCGACATCCACATCACCGAAGCCGTCACCGGCACCCTCGACCTGCGCACCGCGAAAGGCGACATCACCGTCGGCGCCGCCCAGGGAGTCTCCGCCGCCCTCGACGCCGGCACCAGCCACGGCCGCGTCCACAACTCCCTCAGGAACCCCGACGCCACCCCCGCCCTGACCATCCGCGCCACCACCTCCTACGGCGACATCACCGCCCGCAGCCTCTGACATCGGCACCGGCCGAGGGCCCCGGGCAACCGCCTCGCCGGCGACGGGCCCTCACCCGCCCGAGCTCTCCACCACGCTGCGAGCATCCGTCAAGGACCGTGCGCGAGGCTCGGATCGCGCGCTCCGACCCGGACCGACACCCGCCCGTTCGGAGCACCGAACCGCCCGCCGGCGCCCCACCACCCCCGAGGGCACCGGCGGGCCTCCTCCCGTTGCGGACGTCGGCGCGGGCCGCGTCGCACGGACGAAGGGACACACCGGCAGTGAACAGCACCTGGCTCCGACGCTTCACCACGGCCGCGGGGAAGGGGCCGCGGCTCGTGTGCTTCCCGCACGCGGGGGGCTCCGCCACGGCGTACACGTCCCTGACGCGTACGCTGCCCGCGGACTTCGACGTGGTGTGCGTGCAGTACCCGGGGCGCCAGGACCGGTACGGCGAGGCGCCGTTCACGGCCCTGGGCCCGCTCGTCGAGGCGGTGGCGGGGGAGCTGGCCCGGGAACTGGCCGTCGACCCCGGGCGGCCGTACGCCCTGTTCGGCCACAGCATGGGCGCGCTCGTCGCGTACGAGACGGCCCGGCTGCTCGCCGGCGGCGAACTGCCGAGCCCCCGGCGGCTGTTCCTCTCCGGCCGGGGCGCACCCGGCCCCGGAGGCAGCGCCGCCCGCCCCCATCCCCACGACGACGCCGACGTGCTGGCCGAGATGCGCCGGCTGGGCGGCACCGATCAGGACATGCTCGACAACCCCGAGGTCCTGGAGATGGTGCTGCCGGCGCTGCGCGCCGACTACCGGGCTCTCGGCACGTACCGCTGGCGCGCGGGAGAGCCGCTGGCCACTGCGATCACCGCGCTCGTCGGGGACCGCGACCCGGTGGTGACGGTCCAGGAGGCCCTTGCCTGGCGGGAGCACACCAGCGGTGGCTTCGCCCTGAAGGTCTTCCCCGGCGGCCACTTCTACCTCTCCGACCGCATCGGCCAGGTCGCCGCCGCCGTCACCGAGGGGCTGCTCGCCACGATTCCGGCTCAAACTCGCCGGTTGACCCTGCCCTAAGGTCAGGGGGGACGCTGAGTGCATGACTGCTTCCGCCACCTCCCCCCGCACCGGCATGCTTCCCGTCGACGACACCGCCCTGTACCTCACCGACACGCGCGGCCCCGGCCGCCCCGTCGTCTATCTGAACGGCTCCTACGCCGACCATCGGCCCTGGCAGCCCGTGATCGCCGAACTCGGCGCCGGCTGGCGGCACATCACGTACGACGAACGGGCCCGCGGCCGCTCCAGGCGGTCGGCGGACTACTCGTTCGAGGCATGCGTCCGGGACATCGACGCCGTCCTGGCGGCGACCGGGGTGGACCGCCCGCTGCTCGTCGGCTGGTCCTACGGCGCGGCGCTCGCGGCGCACTGGGCCGACCGGAATCCGGACCGCGTCGTGGGGGTGGTGGCCGTGGACGGCGCCATTCCGTACGGTCTGACCGGCGAGGAGGGCCGTGAGCGGATCCGGCGCCTGTTCCGCCGGATGCGGTTGCTGCTGCCCCTGGTGCGCCCGCTGGGCAAGGCGGCGCGGATGACCGCCGACCAGCATGCCGACATCAACATCGAGGCCAATGAGATCAACGCCGCCATCGCCCCGGTCCTCGACCGCGTGACCTGCCCGGTGCGGTACGTTCTCGCCACCGGCGCCAGCCTGGGCGGGGGCCAGGAGGAGATGGAGCTGATGCGGGCCGCACTCGATCCGGTCCTCGCCCGGAACCCGGACATCAGGGTGAGCGCGAAGGTCCCGAGCAACCACTCGCACATCCTGCGCAAGGACTTCCGGGCCGTGGCCGAGGCCGTACGCCAGACCGCGGCCGCTGACGACCAGAGGACCCCCTGAGCATGAACTACGGACTCACCATCGGTCAGGCGGCCGCCTTCGCCGACGTCACGGTGAAGACGGTCCGCCACTACCACCGGCTCGGCCTGGTCGACGAACCGGAGCGCGACGTCTCCGGTTATCGCCGGTACGGATCGTCCGAGATGCTGCGGCTGGTCCAGGTGCGCACGCTCGCCGGCGCGGGCGTGCCGCTGGCCGAGATCGGAACTCTGCTCGACGCCGATCCCGAGCGGTTCGCCGCCGCCCTGAAGGACGTCGAACGGCGGCTCACCGAGCGGATCGAGGAGCTGATCGCGCGGCGCACGGTGCTGCACCGGCTCACCGCCGGCGACCGGCTCCTGCTGCCCGAGCGCGCCTGCGCGGCCCTGGACCGGCTCGGCGAACTCGGCTTCGGCGCCGAGTACGTGGCCGTCCGGCAGGAGGCCCTGATACTGGCCCGTGCGCTGGTACCCGAGGTCTTCGACAGCTTCCTGGCCCAGATCGAGCGTCAGCTCGACGACCCCGAGTACGTCGAGCTGATGAAGCGCTGCCGGCACGCCGAGTCATGGGATCCGGACGACCCGCGGCTCGACGAGCTCGCGTCCGCCCTGTCCGCCAAGCTGCTGGCCAACCGCGAACTGCTGGCGATGCCCGCCGAGTTCCGCTCCCGTCCCGACGCCGCCACCCGCTACGGGCTGATCAACCACCACCGGGAGGACCAGGCACCGGCGGCCGCCCGGCTGAACGAACTGCTGGAGGCGAACCTGCGCTCGGCCGGCGTCGACGTACCGCACCAGTGACGGCCGCGGTGCAGGCCCGCCCGGGGTGACCGGCGTCACCGTTCAGAGGACCGCGCCCTCCTTCGTCCTGCGGCGCAGCGTCGGCCGGCTGGACCGGGCGAGGTCCTTCCACATGTCCGACAGTCCGGTGATGGTGCGCGCCGCGAAGAGCTGGCGGATCGACACCTCCTGGCTCAGCTCCGCCCGGATCAGGCCGACCAGCCGGATCGCCCGCAGCGAGTTGCCGCCGAGGTCGAAGAAGTCCTCGTCGATGCCCACCCGGTCCAGTTCGAGCACGTCGGCGAAGGCAGCGGCCAGCACCCGCTCCGTGTCGTTGCGCGGTGCCCGGTACGTCCCGTCGTCGAACTCGGGGTCCGGCAGCGACGCCCGGTCCGTCCTCCCGCCCGCCGTGACCGGCAGACGTTCCAGCAGCGTGAAGACGGACGGCACCATGGACTCCGGCAGCCGCCGCGCGGCGAACCGGCGCAGCTCCTCGGCCGACACGGTGCGGCCGCCCGCCGGGACCGCATAGGCCACCAGCCGCTGCTGTCCGGCGCCGTCCGCCCTGACGGCCACGGCCGACCGCGCCAGCCCGGTGTGCTCGGACAGCGCCTCCTCGATCTCGGCCAACTCGATCCGGACGCCGCGGACATCGGCCCGGGCGTCGGCCCGGCCCACGTACTCCAGCAGGCCGCCGGCACCCCACCGCACCCGGTCCCCGGTCCGGTGCATGAGAGCGCCGGCCGGTCCGAACGGGCAGGGCACGAAACGCTCCGCGGTCGGACCGGGCCGCCCGGGATATCCACGGGCCACGCCGGGCCCGGCCACGTACAGCTCGCCGGTCACGCCCTCGGGGACCGGCGCCAGGCCCGGCCCGAGCACGTACAGGGCGGTGTCGTCCGCCGAGCGGCCGACCGCGCCCGCGTGGTGCGCCGGTTCGTCCGCGGCCAGGCGGTGGGACGCGGCGAACCCGGTCGTCTCCGCCGGACCGTGGCCGGTCACGACCGTCAGCCCGGGGCAGGCCTCCCGCAGCCGGCGCACCGCGGCCGCGGGCACGCGCTCGCCTGCGGTCCACACCTCGCGCAACCCGGCGACGCGCTCGGGGCGTTCGGCGGCGATCGCCGTGAACAGGCCGGCGGGCAGCCGCAGCGTGGTGATCCCGTGTACCGCGCACAGCTCGGTCAGCGCGTCGACGCCCGGCTCGCCCGCGGGGGCCACGACCACCCGGCCGCCGTTGAGCAACGGCACCCACACCTCGAGGGGGAACGCGTCGGAGGTGTGCGGCGCGTGCCACAGCACCGTGCCGTGACCGGCCTCCCGCAGGCTGCGGTCCAGGACGAGGCGCCGTACGTTCCGGTGCGTCACGGCGACGCCCGTCGCCGCGCCGGTCGTGGCGCAGCCGTACGTCACCGCCAGCAGGCTGTCCTGGTGCACCGGGACCGGGACCTTCCGTGCACCGGCGCTGCCGTCGGCGGCGGTGTCCGAGCGGATGTCGTCGAACACGATCGCCGGAACGTCCAGGGCCGGGGAGAGCGCTTCGGCCGTCGCCGCGTCGGTGAGCAGGAAGCGGACCGGGCAGTCGTCGGCCACCGGCCTGATCCGCTCCACCGGGAACGCCGGGTCGACCGGCAGGTAGGCACCGCCTGCCTTCACCACGGCCAGCAGGGCGACGACGAGGTCCACCGACCGGGGCAGCGCCACCGCGACGACCGTCTCGGGTCCGACGTGGCGCCGGCGCAGCGCCTCGGCCAGCCGGTTCGACCGCTCGTCCAGCTCCCGGTACGAGACCGCCGCGTCGCCGGACACCAGCGCGACGGCATCGGGATCCCGCTCCACCTGCCGGGCGAACAACTGCGGCACGGTCGGTTGCGGGTCCGGCGCGTGCGTGTCGTCCGGTGCCGTCGGTACCCGGTCCCGCTCGGCACCGCCGAGCACGTCCAGCGCGCCGACCGGCCGCGCGTCGGCGGCCACCACGGCGCGGACGTACGCGACCAGTTCCTCGCCGATGAAGCGCAGCTCCGCGCGGTCGTAGAGGCTCGCGGGGGCATCGAGCCGGATGTACAGGTCGCTGTCGGCGCTGCCGTCGGTGTAGACGCCGATGGACAGTTCGTCGAAGGCGCCCGTCGTCCCGCCGAGGTAGCGCGCCGGGTGGCCGGCGAAGTGGAGCCGCTCCACGAAGTCCACGACGTTCATGACGGCACCGAAGCTGCCGCGGTCGCTCAGGACGGTCTCGCTCGCGCGCTGGATGTCGGAGTAGTGGCAGGCGGTGTGCCCGAACACCTCGTACGTCTCGTCGACCATCGCGTCGGCGATCTCGGCGAAGGTCGCGGTGAGCGGAACCCTCACCCGCACCGGCACCACGTTCACGGCCAGGCCGGGCGTCCTGCTCGCCACCCCGGTCCGGTTGCCCGCGGCCAGCGAGACGAGGAACTCCGGGCGGTCGCAGCGGTGCCGGAGGAACACCGCCGCGGCCGCGGTCAGCATCGAGGACATCCACACGCCGAGGGACTCGGCGGCCTCGGTCCACGCGTCCGCCTCGGCACGCGGGACGGTCAGGGTGCGGCTGACCATGCCGATGGGCTCGGTCAGTTCCCCCCAGCGGTCGACGTCGCTCATCGGCTCGGACAGCGCGGACCGCGTCGCGTCGGACAGGGCGACGCGGGGTACCTGCGCGGGCGCGGGCGCGTCCGCCAGGTACGCGCGCCAGAACTCCCTGTCCTCGGTGAACCTCTCGGAGGCGAGGTACTCCGTCGCCTCGGCCGCGAACGACTCGGCGTCCCACGGGTGCGGCAGCCCGGGTACCCGCTCCCCGCGGGCCAGCGCCGTGTACACCTCGGCCAGGCGCCGCGACAGCAGGCCGCCGGTGCCGAACCCGTCCGAGACGAGGTGGTGGTAGGCGATCACCACGAGGGAGCGGTCCGCGGCGAGTCTGACCACCCCCATCCGGAACAGCAGATCCCGCCCCAGGTCGAACGGCCTGCGCACCAGGTCGGCCAGCGCGTCGCGCGCCGCCTGCTCGGGATCGGCCGCGGCGGCGAGATCCAGGAAGAACGGCCGCCAGTCCCCCAACTCCCGTGGCGTCAGCCGCAGTCCGCCGCCGTCGTCGGCGAAGGTGACGCGCAGCACCTCCGCCTCGCCCAGCACGTGCAGGAACGCGGACTCCATGACCGCCGCGTCCAGTTCACCGGCCACATCCCACATGGTCAGCGCATGGTTCAGCGTGTCGGCAGACATGTCCTCCGCCAGCCACAGTCCTTTATGCGCAGACGACGCACCGAACGAACGCACAGAGATCAACCCCTCAGCAAACAGGCCCGGGAACCGGAGGAATTCGCGGATCACCCCCACCTTCAGGGGAGTGGGTCAGCCCTTTCAAGACACCTTGGCAACAGGCGGGACGGACCGCTGTCGAGCTTGCGGCGTCCCGCCGGCGGGACGGTCCCGCAGCGAGGACATGATGTGCCCGGCGATCCGTCTCGGTGTCGGGTGCCGCAGCACCATGTTCGCCCTCAGCCCGAGTCCGGTCGACGCGGTCAGCCGTTTGCTCAGGTCCATCGACAGCATCGAGTCGAATCCGAGCTCCTTGAACTCCTGGTCGGGGTCGACGGATTCGCCGGAGGGCAGACCGAGCACGACGGCGACCTTCTCCAGGACGTGGTCGAGGACGAAGGCCTGCGCGTCGTCGGCGCAGAGAGCGGAGAGCCGGTCCGGCACGGGGACGAGGCGGTCGTCGTCCGCGGGCGGATCCGCCGGGGGCACCTGCGCCGCCACCGCCGTCGCCGAGGAGGCCAGCCAGTACCGCTGCCGCTGGAAGGCGTACGTCGGAAGGTCGACGCGCCGGCGCGTGCCGAACAGGGCGCCCCAGTCCACCGTCCCGCCCCGGACGTGGAACTGGGCCAGCGAGCCGACCACGGACGCCACCTCGTCCCGGTCCCGCCGGGTCGACGCGAGGACCAGGGCGTCGTCCACGTCCTCGACGATCTCCTGCACCGGGACGGTCAGCACGGGGTGCGGGCTCATCTCGACGAACACCCGGAATCCGTCCTCGGCCAGGCGCCGGACGGACGTCTCGAAGAGGACCTTTTCGCGCAGGTTGTCGTACCAGTACTCGCCGTTCAGCCGCGCGGTGTCGATGACCTCGCCGTACAGGGTCGAGCAGAAGGGCAGGGCCGACGTCCGCGGGCTCACGTCGGACAGCGAGCCGGTCACCTGCGCGCGGACCCGGGTCACCTGGGGTGAATGGGAGGCGTAGTCGACGGGGATCCGCCGGGCCTGGACGTCCTCGGCCTTCATCTTCTCGACGAACTCGTCGAGTGCGCCGGACTCCCCGGAGACCACCACGGAGCGGGGGCCGTTGACGACGGCGATGCTCAACCGGTCGCTCCAGGGGACGAGGCGTTCCGCGACGACCTGCGCGGACTGGGCCACCGATGCCATCCCCCCGTGCCCCTTCAGGTCCACCAGGGCCTTGCTGCGCAGCGCCACGACCCTGGTGGCGTCCCGCAGTGACAGCGCACCGCACACGTGGGCGGCGGCGATCTCGCCCTGGCTGTGTCCCACCACCGCGGCCGGTTCCACGCCCCAGGACCGCCACAGGGCGGCCAGGGACACCATCACGGAGAACAGGGCCGGCTGCACCACGTCCACCCGGTCCAGGGCCGGTGCCCCCGCCACGCCGCGCACCACGTCCAGCAGCGACCAGTCGACCCACTCGGCCAGTGCGTCCGCGCACGCGTCGAGGCTGCGCGCGAAGACCGGGAAGGCGTCGTAGAGCTGCCGGCCCATGCCGGCCCACTGCGACCCCTGTCCGGGAAACATGAAGACGACGCCGCCGAGGTTCCCGGCGACCCCACGCACCACCCCGGCGGACTCCACGCCGTCGCCCAGTGCCGTCAGACCGCGTCGCAACTCGTCCTGGTCGCGGCCCAGCACCACCGCACGGTGCGGGAACCGCGACCGGCTCGACACCAACGACCAGCCCACATCGGCGAGATCGGAGTCCGGGTCGGCGGCGGCGACGTCGCGCAGCCTGCCCGCCTGCCGCTCCAGCGCGGCCGCGCTCTTGCCGGACACCACCCACGGTACGAGGCCGCCGACCACGCCCGAGTCCGGACCGCGCCCGTCCCCCCGCTCCTGCGTCCGCTCGTGCGGTGGTGCCTCTTCCAGGATCACGTGGGCGTTGGTGCCGCTGACCCCGAAGGAGGACACCCCGGCCCGCCGGGGACCGTCCGCCCGGGTCCACTCACGCCCCTCCACCAGGAGTTCGACCGCGCCGGAGGACCAGTCCACGTGCCGGGAGGGCGCATCCACGTGCAGCGTCTTCGGCAGGTACCCGTGGCGCAGGGCCAGCACCGCCTTGATGACTCCGCCGACCCCCGCGGCGGCCATGGAGTGACCGATGTTCGACTTCAGGGAGCCCAGCCAGAGCGGCCGGTCCTCGGCCCGGCCCTGCCCGTAGGTCGCCAGCAGGGCACCGGCCTCGATGGGGTCGCCCAGCACGGTTCCGGTGCCGTGGGCCTCGACCAGGTCCACGTCGCAGGGCGAGACCCCCGCGTTCGCCAGCGCTGTGCGGATCACCCGCTCCTGGGCGCGGCCGTTGGGAGCGGTCAGCCCGTTGCTGGCCCCGTCCTGGTTCACCGCGCTGCCGCGCAGGACGGCGAGCACCGGGTGGCCGTTGCGGCGGGCGTCGGACAGCCGCTCCAGCAGCAGCACGCCCACTCCCTCGGCCCAGCCGGTCCCGTCCGCCCCGTCCGCGAAGGCCTTGCAGCGGCCACCGGCCGACAGGGCGCCCTGCCGGGAGAACTCCACGAACATCGCGGGCGTCGGCATCACCGACGCCCCGCCCGCCAGCGCGAGCGAGCACTCCCCCGAACGCAGGGACTGCGCCGCCGTGTGCAGGGCCACCAGCGACGACGAACACGCCGTGTCCATGGACACCGCCGGCCCGGTCAGCCCCAGCTCGTACGCCACCCGGCCGGAGGCGACGCTCAGCGCGCTGCCGTACAGCAGGTAGCCCTCCAGCTCCTTCGGGCTCCCTTCCAGGAAACGCCAGCCGTACTCGGACGAACTCACCCCGGTGAAGACGCCGACATCGGTCCCGCGCAGGTCGGCGGGGACGATCCCGGCCCGCTCGAAGACCTCCCACGACGTCTCCAGCAGCAGACGGTGGTGGGGATCGACCGCCAGCGCCTCACGCGGACTGATGCCGAAGAACTCGGCGTCAAAACCGGCCACGTCCGTCAGGAAGCCGCCCTGACGCGTGTACGAACGGCCGACGGCGTCGGGGTCCGGGTCGTACACGTCCCGCCAGCCGCGGTCCTTCGGGAACTCGCCCACGACGTCCAGGCCGCCGCGGACCACTCCCCACAGGTCCTCCGGCGACGCGACACCTCCCGGATAGCGGCACGCCATGGACACCACGGCGATCGGCTCGCCGCGGCCGGCTTTCAGGGCCTCGTTCTCCCGACGGAGCCGGTCGCGCTCCTCCAGCAGTGCGCGCAGGGCCCGCTGGACCCGGTCCGCGCCCTCCTGCGTGCGATCCGCGGAGTCGGTCATGTCACTCACCTCTTCTCATCCAGAGCCAGGTCGACCAGTGCTTCCAGATCCAGGTCCGACAGTCCGTCCGCAGCGGTGTCCGCACCGCTGTCCACGCCGGTGTCCGCCTCTGCCGCCGGTCCGCCGCCGCTCGACCGGGCCGGGTCGGCGCACGCCAGGACCAGCTCCAGGAGGCCCGCGCTGCGCAGGCTGTCGATCGAGACGTTCCGCAGCACTTCACGGATCTCGGTGTCCTCGACCGCGCCCGTGCCGGGTGCCGGAGTCAGGCGGCCGGCGAGGTGCTCGCCCAGCTCGCGCGGTGTCGGGTAGCTGAAGACGAGGGTGGTCGGCAGGCGCAGTCCGGTCGCGGCGGCCAGGCGGTTGCAGAGTTCGACCGACGTCAGCGAGTCGAAGCCGAGCTGGGTGAACGCCTGGTCGGCGTCGACGACCGCGCCGGAGGGGTGTCCGAGCACGAGGGCGACCTGGTCGCGGACCCAGTCCAGGACGACGGCCGCCGCCTCGTCCGCCGACAGGCCGGCCAGCCGGGCGGACAGTCCGGGAGAGCCGCCGTCGTGCGCCGTGCCGGTCCGGTCGCGGCGTGGCCGGCCGCCGTCGACGAGCTCGCGCAGGAGCGGCGGCAGCTCGTCACCGGTCCTGTTGCGCAGCGCGGCGACGTCCACACGGGCCGGGACGAGGACCGGCTTGTCCAGCGCGCACGCCGCGTCGAACAGGGCCAGTGCCTCGGGTGTCGGCATCGCGGCCAGGCCCGTGCGCCTGAGCCGGGAGAGGTCGGCCCGGTCCAGTTCCCCGGTCATGCCGCTGCTCTGCTCCCACCAGCCCCAGGCCAGTGAGGTGCCGACCAGGCCGGATGCCCGGCGCTGTGCCGCCAGGCCGTCCAGGAAGGCGTTGGCCGCGGCGTAGTTCGCCTGCCCCGCGGTGCCGAGGGTGCCCGCGAGGGCGGAGAACTGGATGAACGCCGAGAGGGTGTGCCGCCGGGTCAGCTCGTGGAGATGGAGCGCACCACCGGCCTTCGCGCTCAGCACGTGGCCGAGGCTCTGCGCGGTCAGCGACTCGACGGTGCCGTCGGCCAGCACACCGGCCGCGTGCACGACCGCCGTCAGCGGATACCGGCCGGGCAGGTCCGCGAACAGGTCGGCCACCGCGGCCCGGTCCGCGACATCGCACTGCACGACGCGGACGGCGGCGCCCGCGCCCTCCAGGTCCGCGACCAGTTCGGCAGCCCCCTCGGCGGCCGCTCCCCGGCGGCTCGCCAGGAGCAGGCTGCGCACACCGTGTTCGGCGACGAGGTGCCGCGCCACGAGCGACCCCACTCCCCCGGTCCCGCCGGTGACCAGCACGGTGCCGCCGCCGAAGCCGCCGCCGACGTCGAGGACCAGCTTGCCGACGTGGCGGCCCCGGCTCATCTCGCGGAACGTCCCGCGCGCGTCGCGGACGTCGCGCACGGAGACCGGGTTCAGCCGCAGCCGCCCGGCGGCGAACAGCTCCATGACGGCCCGGAACATCTCGTGGATGGTGTCCGGGCCCGTCGCGTAGAGGTCGAAGGCCTGGTAGGCGACCCCGGGGTGATCGGCTGCCACCCGCTGGGGATCGCGGATGTCCGTCTTTCCCATCTCGACGAAGTCCCCGCCCTCGGGGAGCAGTGTCAGCGAGGCGTCGACGAAGGAGTGCGCGAGGGAGTTCAGTACGACGTCCACACCGCGGCCGTCGGAGGAGTCCAGGAACTTCTCGGCGAACTCCAGGTCGCGCGACGACGCCAGGTGCGCGTCGTCCAGGCCCAGGGCGCGCAGGGTGGGCCACTTGGCCGGGCTCGCGGTCGCGTATATCTCGGCGCCGACGTGCCGGGCCAGCTGGACGGCGGCCATCCCGACTCCGCCGGCCGCGGCGTGGATGAGGATCCGCTGCCCCGTGCGGAGCCCGGTCGCGTGGAAGAGCGCGTAGTAGGCGGTGAGGAAGGCGCAGGGCACGGACGCCGCCTCCGCGTGGCTCCACCCGTCGGGGACGGGCATCAGCATGCGGTGATCGGCCACGGCCACGCGGCCGAAGGCGCCGGAGAAGATGCCGGTCACCCGGTCACCCGGCGCGAACCGGGTCACGTCGTCGGCCACCTCCAGCACGACACCGGCGCCCTCGCTGCCGAGCCCGGCGTCGATGGCCGTTCTGTCCACCAGTCCCAGGGCGATCGTGACGTCCCGGAAGTTGAGTCCCGCGGCCTGCACGGCGATGCGGACCTGTCCACTCGTCAGGGGCGCCTCCACCTCGGGGCACGGCACCCAGGTCAGGTTCTCCAGCGTCCCCCTGCTCGGGATGCCCAGCCGGTGGGCGTCGGCCGCCGGGGGCTCGATCCGATGGTCCGCGGGTGCGGCCGGCGTCAGGCGGGGGACGAGGAACGCGCCGTCGCGCAGCGCCAGTTGGTCCTCGGCGAGGGCGAGCGCGTCCGGGAAGCGGGCCCAGGACGTCTCCTCGTCGTCGATGTCCACCAGCCGGAACCTGCCGGGGTGCTCCGTCCGCGCGGACCGGATCAGGCCCCACACGGACGCGCCGGGCAGGCTCTCCACGCTCTCCCCGCCACCGGTGTCCTGGGCCAGGCGGGTGAGCACCACCAGCGTGGACCCGGCGAGCGCGTCCTCGGCGAGGAACCGCTGGACCAGGTCCAGCACGCGTTCGCCCGCCTCGCCGACCGCGGCGAGCTGCCCGGAGCCGGCGGCGACGACGTCGTCCAGGCACAGGACGAGGTGGCCGGGTGCCTCCCCGGTCAGGACGTCGTCCAGGGTGGCGTGGCGCACGACGCTCCCGTCGCCCGCCGCGGCCAGCCTGGCGGCCAGGCCGTTCTCCGCGCCGAGCACGCCCCACCGTCCGCGGTGGGCCTGCGACCCGCTCTGCCGGACCGGTCGCCAGCGCACCTCGTACAGCGACTGCTCCTGCCCGACGCGCGCCGAGCGCACCTGCTCGGCGCTCGCCGGCCGGAACGTCAGCGCCTCGACGCGCGCGACCCCGCGGCCGTGCTCGTCGGCGATCGCCAGCGACACGACGCCCTCGCCGGACGGGGAGAGCCGGACCCGCACGCTCGGGCCGCACTCCCCGGCCAGGTCCACCCCGGACCACGCGAAGGGCATCCAGCCCTGCTCGCCCGTCACCGCCACGACACCACCGGCCACCGCCGCGTGCAGCACGGTGTCGATCAGGGCCGGGTGCAGTGCGAACCGGCCGCCGGCCGAGCCCTCGGCGGTGTCGGGCAGGGTGGCGCGGGCGTAGAGGTCCTCGCCCTGCCGCCAGACCTCGCGCAGCCCGCGGAACGTGGGACCGTAGTCGAAACCCGCGTCCGCGAAGGAGTCGTAGAGACCGTCGATGCCGAGCCGCCGCGCCCCGGCCGGCGGCCACACGGAGAGCGAGGGCGCGTCGTCGGAGAGCGAGGGCGCGTCGTCGGACCGCGCGGCCGCCCGCGCCGTGCCCGGTGCCAGGTTCCCCCGCGCGTGACGGGTCCAGCCGCCCGCCGTCCGGGCGTTGTCGCCGGGACGCGAGTACACCTCCAGGCCGCGGCGTCCGCTCTCGTCCGCCGCGCCGACGACGATGCGCACCCGCACGTCGCCCGCGTCGGGAAGGACCAGGGGGACTTCCAGGGTGAGTTCCTCCAGCGCGGTGCATCCGACGTGGTCGCCGACCGACAGCGCCAGGTCCAGGTAGGCCGTCGCCGGTACGACGACCGCGCCGAACACGGTGTGATCGGCCAGCCAGTCGTGGGTCCGCAGGGACCACAGGCCGGTGAACGCCACCTCGTCGGTGCCGGGGTGGTCCACCACGGCGCCCAGCAGCGGGTGTCCGGCGGCCGACAGCCCGGCGGAGGCCACGTCCGGCGCCCGCGTCCCTGCCTGGAAGTCCAGCCAGTACCGCTGCCGCTGGAACGCGTACGTCGGCAGATCCACCCGCCGGCGCGTCCCCAACAGCGCGTCCCAGTCCACGGACCCGCCGCGGACGTGCAGTTCGGCGAGCGCACCGGTCAGTGCCTGCGCCGCCCCGCGGTCCTGCCGCGACGCCGACACGACCGCCGCGTCGTGCACGCCCGCGGCGGCGAAGGCCTCCTTGGTGATGCTCGCGAGCGTCGCGCCCGGCCCCACCTCGAGGAAGACGTCCGCACCGGCCGCGCGGGCGCACTCCACCGCGTCGTGGAAGCGGACGGGCTCGCGGACGTGGTCCACCCAGTGCCCGACGGACGCCAGTTCCCCGAGCGTGGCCTCGCGGCCGAGCCGGGTCGAGACGACCGGGATCGTCATCCCGCCGGCGGACAGCCCGCCGATCGCGTCGGCGAACGCGCCGAGGACCGGGTCCATGAGCGGGGAGTGGAACGCGTGGTCGACCGGGACCAGCTTTGCCGAGGTGCCGTCGGCGACGAGCCGGTCCCGGATCTCGTGGACCTGGTCGCGCAGGCCCGAGACCACCACCGATCCGGGGCCGTTGACGGCGGCGACGCCGACGCGGTCGTACGCGTCGAGCAGCGCGTTCACCTCGGCTTCCGAGGCGCGGACCGCCAGCATGGCGCCGGGCTCCGCGACCGTCTGCATGACCCGTCCGCGAGCGGCGACGAGCCGGGTCGCGCTGTCCAGGTCGAGGACGCCGGACACGTGCGCGGCGGCGATCTCGCCGACGGAGTGGCCGATCAGGTGGTCCGGTGGCGGAACGTACCGGGTCATGAGCCGGTACAGGGCGACCTGCAGGGCGAACAGAGCCGGCTGCGCGATGTCCGTCCGCTCGCGGTCCGCGGGCTCGTCGGCGAGGAGCAGGGGCTTCAGGGCGAAGGGGAGATGCGCGTCGAAGCGTGCGCAGACCTCGTCGAGGCTCTGCGCGAAGACCGGGAAGGCGTCGTACAACGGCCGTGCCGCACCGGCCCACTGCGCGCCCTGGCCCGGGAACATGAAGACGCGGCCGCCGAGTTCCCCCGCGACACCGCGCACCACCCCGGCGGACTCCGCGCCGTCGCTCAGCGCCGCCAGGCCGTGTCGCAGCTCGTCCCGGTCGTGCCCCAGCACCACGGCACGGTGCTCGAACCGCGCCCGGCTCGACACCAGTGACCAACCGACATCGGCGATGTCCGGGCCCGCGTCGGCGGCGGTGGCATGACGCAGCTTCTCCGCCTGCTCGCGCAGTGCCTGCTCCGAGCGTGCCGAGAGCACCCACGGCACCGGCGTCCCGGCGCCGTCCGGGACAGCGCGGGCGGTGTCGGGCGCCGCCTCCTCCCCGGGAGCCTCCTCCAGGATCAGGTGCGCGTTGGTGCCGCTGGCCCCGAAGGAGGAGACGCCGGCCCGCCGGGGCCGCCCCGGCGTCCCGGTCCACTCCCTGGCCTCGGTCAGCAGCTCCACCGCCCCCGCCGACCAGTCCACATGCGTCGACGGACGGTCCACGTGCAGCGTCCGCGGCAGCACCCCGTGCCGCATCGCCATGATCATCTTGATCATCCCGCCGACACCCGCCGCCGCCTGCGCATGACCGATGTTCGACTTCAACGACCCTAGCCACAACGGACTGCCCGGCTCCCGCTCCTGCCCATAGGTGGCCAGCAACGCCTCCGCCTCGATGGGATCACCCAGCCTGGTACCGGTCCCGTGCCCCTCCACCACGTCCACCTCGCCCGCCCGCAGCCGGGCGTTCGCCAGCGCCGCCCGGATGACGCGTCGCTGCGCCGGGCCGCTCGGCGCGGTCAGGCCGTTGGAGGCCCCGTCCTGGTTGACCGCCGAGCCCCGGACCACCGCCCAGATCCGCCGCCCGTGCCGCCGCGCGTCCGAGAGCCGCTCCAGCACCAGCACACCGGCGCCCTCGGAGAACCCGGTGCCGTCCGCCGCGTCCGCGAACGCCTTGCACCGGCCGTCCGCCGCAAGACCCCGCTGCCGCGCGAACTCCCGGAACACCTGCGGCATCCCCACGACCGTGACGCCGCCGGCCAGGGCGAGCCCGCACTCGCCCTGCCGCAGCGACTGCACCGCCTGGTGCACCGCCACCAGCGACGACGAGCAAGCGGTGTCGGTCGACACCGCGGGCCCCTCCAGACCCAGCGTGTACGCCACGCGCCCGGACGCCACGCTCAGCAGGGAACCGGTCTGCGCGTAGCCCGCGATGCTCTCGGGGGTGGAGAAGTGGTTCCCGTACCCGAAGTACGCGAGGCCGGCGAACACGCCGGTGTCGCTGCCGCGCAGGGTCTGCGGGTCGATACCGGCCCGTTCCAGGGACTCCCACGACGTCTCCAGGAGCAGCCGCTGCTGCGGATCCATCGCCAGCGCCTCGCGCGGGCTGATCCCGAAGAACTCGGCGTCGAAGTCGCCCGCGTCGTACAGGAATCCGCCCGAGCGCGTGGAGCAGGTGCCCGGCCGGTCCGGATCCGGGTCGTACAGGTTCTCCAGGTCCCAGTAGCGGTCGTCGGGGAAGTCCGACACGACGTCCGCGCCCGTCCGCACCAGCTCCCACAGTGCCTCCGGGGACGCCGCCCCGCCCGGGAAGCGGCAGGCGACGCCCACCACCGCGATGGGTTCGGCGGCGGCCTCCGTCAGCTCCTGCAGCCGTTTGCGTGTCTCGATCAGCTCGATCGATGTCCGCTTGAGGTAGTCGAGAACATCGGCGTTGTTGTCGTTCGTCATCGCTTCCCCTAGCCGAGCTCTTTGTCCAGCAGCGAGAGCAGCTCTCCCGCCGAGGCCGAACTGATCTGGTCGACGAGGCCGGCCGGTGCTCCGGCGCCCGTCATCGAACGGACTCGGCCCTGCAGTTCGCCGAGCAGAGTGGAAATGGTGGCCCGGTCGTCTTCGGCCAGCTCACGGAACGCGCCGTCGAGCCGGGCGCCGAGTCCTTCGATCTCCTTGACCAGGCGCTCGGCCGAGGACCCCGCCCCGGCGGCGGAGCCGGGGGCGACGCGCGCGGTCAGGAACCGTGCGAGGGCGCTCGGGTTCGGATGGTCGAACACGAGCGTGGCGGGCAGCTTCAGTCCGGTCACCGCCGCCAGCCTGTTCCGCAGCTCCAGTGCCGTGAGCGAGTCGATGCCGAGCTTCCTGAAGGTCTCGGCGGGACCGATCCGCCGGGTGTCGGCGTGGCCGAGGACGAGCGCGGTCTGCGCGCGTACGGCGTCGAGCAGCGCCGCCTCCGCCTCGGCCGGCGGCAGCTCGCTCAGCCGCCGGGCGAGTCCGGCGTCGGCGGGCTCCCGGTTCCCCGGGCCGACGGGTCCGGCGAGCTCTCCGGTCAGTCCGCGCAGCAGCGGCGAGGCCGCGTCCGGCGCCGAGAGGTGCAGTCGTGCGGGCACCAGGACCGGTTCGTCCCGTGCGAGGGCCGCGTCGAAGAGCGCGAGCCCGTCACGCGACGACATCGGCAGCACGCCCTGCCGTTGCAGCCGTACGACGTCCGCGTCGCCGAGGTCGGCGACCATCTCACTGCGTTCGGTCCACAGGCCCCAGCACAGCGAGGCGGCCGGCCGTCCCGCGGCCCGGCGGGCTTCGGCGAGGCCGTTGAGGAAGGCGTTGGCCGCCGCGTAGTTGGCCTGCCCCGCCGTCCCGAGCACGCTCGCGACCGAGGAGAACAGCACGAACGCGGACAGGTCCAGATGGCCGGTCAGCTCGTGCAGGTGCCAGGCACCGCGCACCTTCGGCGCGAGGACCGCGTCGACGCGGTCCTCGGTCAGCGCCTCGACGATCCCGTCGTCGAGCGCGCCCGCGCAGTGGATCACCGCTGTCAGCGGGTGCTCGGACGGGACCGTGGCGATCAGCTCGGCGACGGACGCACGGCTGGTGACATCGCAGGCCACGACGTCGACCTCGGCCCCTGCCCCGGTCAGCTCCTCGCGCAGCGCCGCCGCTGCGGGGGCCGCCGGCCCGCGCCTGCCGGCCAGCACCAGCCGGCGCGCTCCGTGCCGGGCCACGAGGTGCCGGGCCAGCGTCGCTCCCAGGCCCCCGGTGCCTCCCGTGATCAGCACCGTGCCCGATCCGAGAGCGGGCGCCGGCGTCGCCGGTTCGGGGGTCTCCCGCGCGGCGGACGTGTCGTGGGCGCGGGCGAGCCGGGGGGTGGTGACGGTGCCGGCGCGGATCTTGAGCTGGGCTTCCCCGGTTGCGGCCGCGGCGGGCAGCCAGGCCAGGGACGCGGGCCGGCCGTCGGTGTCCACGAGCGTGAACCGGCCCGGGTTCTCGGTCTGCGCGCTGCGGACGAACCCCCAGACCGCGGCCGCCGCGGGGTCGGGGTGGGGCACCTGGTCGTCGTGGATCGCGGCCCGCGTCACGATGACCAGGCGGGAGTCGGCGAACCGGTCGTCGCGGAGCCAGTCCCGCGTCCACCGCAGCACACGGTGGACGGCGCGTTCGACGACGGCGGGGGTGTCGGCGCCGTCACCGCCGTCCGGGTTCGGCGGATCGACGGCGGCGATGACGACGGGGGGTATCTCCCCGCCGGAGGCGGCGAGTTCCTCGAGATCGGCGTGGACCGATCCGCCCTGCGCGGGGGGCGTGGCGACCGCGCCGGGCACGCCCAGCACGGCGTACCGGCCGGTGACGGGAGCGGCGGGGACCGGGCGGGCGGCCCAGTCCACCCGGAACAGCGCGTCGCGGTGGTCGAAACCCAACTCGGTCAGCTTCTCGGCGTCAACGGGCCGCAGGCTCAGCGACGCGATGCCGCCGACAGGTGTGCCGTGCCGGTCCGCGAGGGTCAGGGACAGCGTGTTCTCCCCCGCGGGGGCGAGCCGGACGCGCAGCGCGGTCGGCTCGGCGCGGTGCACGCGAAGGCCCGTGCACCGCAACGGCAGCCAGCCCTCGGGCCGGGAGGTGTCGACGACGGGTCCCAGGCCGATGGGGAGCAACGCCGCGTGGAGCAGCGCCGGGTGGATCCGGAACCCACCCCGGTCCGCGCCGTCGAGGGCGGGCAGCTCCACCTCCGCGAACAGGGTGTCGTCCCGGCGCCACACCTCCTTCAGACCACGGAAGAGGGGCCCGTGGCCGAACCCGAGGGCGGACAGCCTGGCGTACTCGTCCTCGAAGGGCACCCCGACCGCGCCCGCGGGCGGCCATGAGGCGAGACCTTCCTCCGCGGGGGTTCCCGCTGCGCCGGTCCCGACGACCCCGACGGCGTTCCGCGTCCACGCGGACGCGCCCTCGCCCCGTGAGTGGACGCTGATCACCCGCTTGCCGTCGATCACGACACGGATCTCGCGATCGGCCGCCCGGGACAGCACCAGCGGTGCCTCCAGGGTGAGTTCGTCGACGACGTCGCATCCCACCTGGTGCGCCGCCCATGCGGCGATCTCCAGCAGCACCGTAGCGGGCACCAGGGCGGCGCCGTGGACCGTGTGGCCGGCGAGCCACGGGTGGCGTTCCAGGGACCAGCGCCCGCTGCCCGCCCACGCGCCGTGCTCCATGGCGTCGGGGTCCTCGGGCAGGTCGATCACGGCATCGAGCAGCGGGTGGTCCGAGGTGCTCCGGGTGGTGGTCTCGTCGGGCGCGTTCAGCCAGTAGCGCTGCCGTTGGAAGGCGTAGGTGGGCAACTCGACCCACGGGCCGTGCCGGTCCGGCAGCGCCGCCTCCCAGGACACGGCGGCGCCCGCCACGAAGAGCTCGGCCGCCGACCGGTGCAGCCGCGCGAGCCCGCCCTCGCCGCGCCGCAGCGTGCCCACGACGGTGGCCTCGGCACCGGCGCCGTCCAGGGTCTGTGCCACACCGACGGTCAGCACCGGGTGGGCCGACGCCTCGACGAAGCACCGGAAGCCCTGCTCGGCCAGTGCCCGGGTCGCCTCCTCGAAGCGGACCGTCCGGCGCAGGTTGGTGTACCAGTACTCGGCGTCCAGCCCCGTCGTGTCCAGCCAGTCCGCCGTCACCGTCGAGAAGAACGGCACCTTTGCCGGGCGCGGTTCAAGTCCCGTGAGAACACGGGTCAGTTCGTCGTGGACGGCAGCCACGTGCGCGCAGTGGGAGGCGTAGTCGACCGGGATGCGGCGAGCCCGTACCTCGTCCGCCTCGCAGGCGGCGAGCAGCGCGTCCAGCTCGGCGGCGTCGCCGGACACCACCACGGACGCGGGTCCGTTGACGGCCGCGACCGACAGCCCGTCGGTCAGCCGCGCCCGTACGTCCGCCTCCGGCAGCGCCACCGACACCATGCCGCCGCGTCCCGACAGCGCCAGGATCACCTTGGACCGCAGGGCGACCACGCGCGCGGCGTCCTCGACCGACAGGGCACCCGCGACGCACGCGGCGGCGATCTCGCCCTGCGAGTGGCCCACGACGGCCTCGGGCTCGATCCCGTACGAGCGCCAGACCTCGGCCAGCGACACCATCACGGCCCACAGCACGGGCTGTACGACATCGACCCGCTCCAGCGCCTCGGCGTCATCGAGCACGTCGAAGAGGGACCAGTCCACGTGGGGCGCGAGGGCGTCGGCGCACTCCCGCATCCGCCGCGCGAACACCGGGGAGGACGCGCTCAGTTCCTGGCCCATCCCGGCCCACTGCGATCCCTGGCCGGGGAACACGAACACCGTCCTGCCCAGGGGCTTCGCGACTGCGGACACCCCGGCGGCGGGAGCACTGTCGTCGCCCGCGGCGACGGCGGCGAGGCCGGCGAGCAGTTCGTCGCGGTCGGCGCCGATGACCACCTGGCGGTGCTCGAACAGCGCGCGCGTCGTCAGCAGCGCCCGCCCCACGCCCGCGACCGGCAGGTCCGCGTCCGCGGCCACGCGGTCGCGCAGCCGCAGCGCCTGCTCGCGCAGTGCCTGCTCCGAGCGTGCCGAGAGCACCCACGGCACCGGCGTCCCGGCGCCGTCCGGGACAGCGCGGGCGGTGTCGGGCGCCGCCTCCTCCCCGGGAGCCTCCTCCAGGATCAGGTGCGCGTTGGTGCCGCTGATGCCGAAGGCCGAGACGCCGGCCCGCCGGGGCCGCCCCGGCGTCCCGGTCCACTCCCTGGCCTCGGTCAGCAGCTCCACCGCCCCCGCCGACCAGTCCACATGCGTCGACGGACGGTCCACGTGCAGCGTCCGCGGCAGCACCCCGTGCCGCATCGCCATGATCATCTTGATCATCCCGCCGACACCCGCCGCCGCCTGCGCATGACCGATGTTCGACTTCAACGACCCCAGCCACAACGGCCTGCCCGGCTCCCGCTCCTGCCCATAGGTGGCCAGCAACGCCTCCACCTCGATGGGATCACCCAGCCTGGTACCGGTCCCGTGCCCCTCCACCACGTCCACCTCGCCCGCCCGCAGCCCGGCATCGGCCAGGGCGGCCCGGATGACGCGTCGCTGCGCCAGTTCGTTGGGCGCGGTCAGGCCGTTGGAGGCCCCGTCCTGGTTGACCGCCGAGCCCCGGACCACCGCCCAGATCCGCCGCCCGTGCCGCCGCGCGTCCGAGAGCCGCTCCAGCACCAGCACACCGGCGCCCTCGGAGAACCCGGTGCCGTCCGCCGCGTCCGCGAACGCCTTGCACCGGCCGTCGACCGACAGCCCCCGCTGCCTGCCGAGGTCCACGAGCAGCCCCGGGGTCGACAGCGTCGACACCCCGCCGGCCAGCGCCAGCGTGCACTCCCCGGCACGCAGGGACCGCATGGCCTGGTGGACGGCGACGAGGGACGACGAGCAGGCGGTGTCGGTGGACACGGCCGGGCCCTGCAGACCCAGGACGTACGCCACCCGGCCCGAGGCCACGCTGGTGTACGTCCCGGTGCTCGCGAACCCCTCCACCTCGCCGGCCGCCGCGCCGCCCGTGCGCGGGCCGTAGTCGACGGCGTAGAGACCGGTGAAGACCCCGGTCGCCGAACCCCGCAGGGTCTGCGGGTCGATGCCCGCCCGCTCCAGCGCCTCCCACGACGTCTCCAGCATCAACCGCTGCTGCGGATCCATCGCCAGCGCCTCGCGCGGGCTGATCCCGAAGAACTCGGCGTCGAAGTCGGCGAGTTGGTGCAGGAATCCACCTGAGCGCGTGTACGTCGCCCCGGGTGCCTCGGGATCCGGGTCGTACAGCGCCTCCAGGTCCCACCCGCGGTCGCGCGGGAAGTCGCCGATCGCGTCCACCGCGTCGGACACGACTGCCCAGAGCCCCTCGGGGGACGTCACCCCACCCGGGAAGCGACATCCCACGCCCACGACCGCGATGGGCTCGCGAGCGGACTCCTCCAGCTCGCGCACGCGCTCGCGCAGTTCCTGCGCGTCGCCGACGGCACGTCGCAAGTAGGACCGGAGCTTGTCGACATCCTCCACCAGGGCCTCCCCCAACGGTTGCTCAGAAGAAACGGGTGCGGCTACACGTATCCGCGGTCGATCAAGGCGTACAGATCGTCATCGCTGCGGCTTTCCGGGGCCGGTCCGTCCGCCGTGCGCGGCTCGTCGGGCGTCGTCGGCTCGAGGAGCGAGAAGAGATGGCGGGCGAGCCGCTGCGGGGTCGGGTAGGTGAAGGCGACGGTGGCCGGGAGCCGCACGCCGGCCGCCGCGGTGAGCCGGTTGCGCAACCCCACCGCCGTCGGGGAGTCGAAACCGAGGTCCTTGAAGGTCTCGATCGACCTCGCCACGAGATCGGGGCCCGTCAGGTCCGCGTCCCGCACGCTCAGCAGCACCGCCGTCTCGGCGCACACGAGGTCGAGGACCGCCGATTCCGAGTCCAGGCGCGCGGTCCGGGTGCCCGGGCCCGCCTCGCTCGTGTGCCCGGTGGGGCCGGGGTCCGTCATGGCGGTGTCATCCGGTGCCGTCAGCCAGTACCGCCGCCGCTGGAACGCGTAGGTCGGCAGGGCGATACGGCGCGGCCGGTGCGCGGCGAACACCGCCCGCCAGTCCACCGGCACACCCCGTACGTGCAGTTCGGCCAGCGACGCCAGGACCTCGCCCGCGCTGCCGTCGTCCCGGTGCAGGGTGCTCACCACCACGGGCGCATTCGCGAGCGCGTCCGCGGTCTCCTCCATCGCCACCCGGAGCACGGGATGCGGACTGACTTCCACGAACACGCCGCCGCGCTCGCGCATCAGGGTTTCGACGACCTCGCCGAAACGCACCGTCGAGCGCAGGTTGTCGTACCAGTACGAGCCGCCGAGCAGCCGCGTGTCGAGCGCTCCCCCGGTGACCGTGGAGTGGAACTCCACCGCCGTCCGCCTCGGCGAGACGCCCGCGGCGGCCTCGAGGACCTGGTCACGGATGCGTTCGACCTGGTGGGAGTGGGACGCGTACGCGACGTCGAGCCGGCGCACCCGGACACCGTCACGGGCCGCGAGCGCGGCGAACTCGTCCAGTGGTTCCGGGTCCCCGGAGATCACCACGGACGCCGGCCCGTTGACCGTGGCCACACAGAGCCGCCCGGACCACTGTTCCAGCCGGTCCTCGACCCATGCGCGGGGCGCGGCCACCGCGGTCATCCCGCCCAGGCCGGCCAGTTCGGTCAGGGCCCGGCTGCGCAGGGCGACGATCCGCGCCGCGTCCCGGAGGGACAGCGCGCCCGACACGCACGCCGCGGCGATCTCTCCCTGCGAGTGCCCCACCACCGCGTCGGGGACCACACCCAGCGACCGCCACAGCCGTGCCAGGGACACCATCATCGCGAACAGCGCCGGCTGGACCACGGCGTCCCCGTCCGCCGGCGACGGCGCCGCCTGCGCGCCGGTCACCAGGTCCGCCAACGACCAGTCCAGCCAGGGCTCCAGAGCCCGCCCGCACGCGTCGATCGCGCGGGCGAAGACCTCCGACTCCGCGTACAGCCGCCTGCCCATGCCCAGCCACTGCGACCCCTGGCCGGGGAACACGAAGACGACGGGCCCCGCCGGCTCCGTGGCCACCCCGCGCACCGTCCGTGCGGTGTCACCGCCCGCCGCCAGCAGTTCGAGACCGGCCAGCGCCTCCTCGCGGCCGCCGCCCAGCACCACCGCCCGGTGGGCGAACGACGACCGTGTCGACACCAGTGAATGTCCCACGTCGGCCGCCGACAGCGAGGTGTCCGCGGCCACGAGTTCCCGCAACCGCGCCGCCTGCTCCCGCAGGGCGGGCTCCGACCGTGCGGACAGCACCCACGGCACCACTGCGAGGGCGCCCGTCGAGGTCGACTCCTCGTCTCTGGTGCGGAGTTCGGCTCGATCCCGCTCGGGCGCCTGCTCCAGGACCACATGCGCGGTGGTACCGCCCATCCCGACCGCCGACACCCCGGCCCGGAGCGTCCGGCCCGGCGCGCCCGGCCAGGGCCGCGCGGCGGGGAGGACCTCGAAGTCCGCCGGGAAGTCCGGGACGGCGGGGTTCGGGGTGCGGAAGTTCGGCTGGGGGACCAGCCGGGCGCGGTCCAGGCAGAGCGCCGCCTTCACGAGGCCGACGATCCCGGCGGCCGGCTCCAGGTGGCCGACGTTCGCCTTCACCGAGCCGATCGTCAGGGGCCGGCTGCGGCCGGTCTCCCGGAACACCTCGCGCAGACCCGCCAGTTCGGCGGGATCGCCGAGTCGGGTGCCGGTGCCGTGGGCCTCGACGTAGTCGACGTCGTCGAACGCGACATCCGCGCACCGCAGAGCGGCCAGCACCGCCGCCGCCTGCGCGCCGGGACTGGGATCCGGCATCCGGGAGGACGCGCCCGCGCTGGCGACGCCCCAGCCGCGCACCACGGCGTAGATGTGATCGCCGTCGGCGACGGCGAGGTCGAGCCGTTTGAGCAGGACGAACGCCCCGCCCTCACCGCGGACGAAGCCATTGGCCCGCGCGTCGAAGGGGAAACAGGTGCCGTCCGGGGACAGGGCGCCCAGGTTCGCCAGGCCGAGTCCCGCCTCCGGATCGACGATCAGGTGCACACCGCCCGCGAGCGCCGTGTCGACCGCGCCGCTGCGTATCCGTTCGCAGGCCAGCGCCAGCGACACGAGGGACGAGGACTGGCCCGAGTCCGCGCAGAAGCTCATGCCGCGCAGGTCGAGCAGGTGGGAGACGCGGTTCGCGATCAAGGCACCGCTCGAACCGAGCGCGGCGTAGTGGTCCTCCCGGTCGCTGCCGGACAGCTTGCGCAGCAGTTCGTACCCGGAGGGCGCGGCACCGACCACGACGTCGCTCTCGCGGCCGGCGAGCGCGCTCGCCGGCATCCGGGCGTCCTCGACGGCTTCCCAGGCCAGCTCCAGCCCCAGCCGCTGCACGGGGTCCATGGCGGCCGCCTCCGCCGGCGCCGTACCGAAGAACTCGGCGTCGAAGCCGTCGACGGAGTCGAGGAACGAGCCCGCGTTCACCGTGGCGGCGTCCGGGTGGGACGTGCGGTGCGGACCCTCCGCCCGGTGCCCGGGAAAGGTGCCGATGGTCGACTTCCCGTCACGCAACAGGCGCCAGAACTCGTCCGGGTTGTGCACACCGGGGAAGCGGCACGACATCCCGATGACGGCCACACCGGTGGCTGCGTCCCTCATACGAACCCCTTCCGGTTCCCTCGGCACACGGCTCGTGCGGGCTGCACGGCTCTCACCGCCAGCCGGTCAGCAACGTCCGCAGTGCGTCCGGCGCGTCCATGAAGTCGTAGTGGCCGCCGTCGAGGACCCGGAAGTCGACCGAGTCCGCGTAGGCGCGCCACCCCCGCAGATCGACCGGGCGCACGTCGGGGTCGTCCCGCCAGTGCAGTACGACGACGGGGCACGGCACGGCGACCGGCTCCGCCCGCCGGTAGGCCGCCGCCGCGGCGTGGTCGCGCAGCAGCACGGTCAGGCCCAGCTCGACCATGTCCGGGCGCGGCTCGATGCCACGGCCGCGGATGAACGACTCGACCTCGGCGCGCAGTTCGGGCTCGGTCATGGTGAGCATCCGGTCGCGCGCGGCGTCGTGCGGCGCCGGCTGGCCCGACACGAACAGGCGGTCCGGTGCGGGCAGGCCGCGTGCGGCGAGCCGGAGCACGGTCTCGTACGCGGGCAGCGCGCCCGCGCAGTGCGCGAAGAACGCGAACGGCCGGTCGAGCAGCGGTGCCAGGGATTCGACCAGGTCGGCGGCGAGGTTCTCGTAGGTGCCGTAGTGCGGGTGGCCCAGCCGGTTCTCGCGGCCGGGGAACTGCACCGGGCAGACCTCGATGTCGTCGAGCGCGGCCGGCCAGGCGCTGAAGGCCGACGCCCCGGACCCGGAGAAGGGGAAGCAGAAGAGCCGGGCGGGACGGTCCGAGAGCGGCCGGACGAACCACGGCGGCGCGGCGGCGGTGCCGGATGTCATGGCGTCTCTCGTTTCTGGACGACGACGGGGAGGTGGGTCATCCCGGCGATGAAGTACGAGCGCAGGTGCCGCGGTTCGCCGGCGAGCTCGATCGGTCCGCACCGCCGGAGCAGTTCCTCGAAGAAGACACGCAGGGTCAGCCGGGCCAGCGGCGCGCCGATGCAGAAGTGCGGCCCGAACCCGAACGCGACCTGGCGCTTGGCGTTGCTCCGCGTGATGTCGAACGTGTGCGGGTCGGCGAACCGGGCCGCGTCCCGGTTGGCCGACCCGATCCATGCGACGACCGCTGCGCGGGCCGGGATCGTGCCCCCGCCGATCCGGACGTCGTCCACCGCGTACCGCATGAAGTTGCACGCGGCCGACGACCAGCGCAGCCCTTCCTCGACCAGGTTGGGGACCAGCGACGGGTCCGCCTGCGCCTTCTCGAACTGCTCGGGCCGCTCGATGAGCGCGTGCACCGTGCCGGACACGGTGTGCGGTGTCGTCACGTTGGCGCCCAGGAGAATGCTGTAGCCGTCGAGGGCGATCTCCTCGTCGGTCAGCGGCGCGTCTGCCGGGCGGACGCTCATGAGGTGGTCGAGCAGGCTCCCGTCCTCGCCGCCGGCCGCCCGCCGCCGCTTGACCCACTCGGTGACGTAGGTGACGAGCTCGTGGTGGGCGATGGCCAGCGTCGCGGCCTCGCTGCCGTGCTGGAAGTGCGGGTCCGAGGGGGCCGTCACCATCGCGGTCAGCTGCACGAGTTCGGCCCAGTCCCGCTCCGGGATCCCGAGCAGCGGGCCCGTGACCATCGCCGGGAGGAGCAGCGCCCGTTCGGCCAGGTCGAACGTGCCCCCGGCCAGCGCCGGTTCGAGGAAGCGCACGATCGTCCGCCGGATCCGGTCCTCCCAGGGCGCCACCGCCCGCGCGGTGAGCCTCGCGCCGATCGCCCTGCGGACCTGGGTGTGCCGCGGCGGGTCGGTGGACGTCAGCAGCTTGCCCGCCGCGACGTCGTCCTGGCCCAGGTGGGTGCAGACCGTGCCGCGCTCGGAGGTGAACTCCCGGTGGTCGCCGAGCACCCGGCACACGTCCTCGTAGCGGGTCACCGACCAGAGCTCCCGGCCGTCCGGCAGGACTTGGTGGTGCAGGGGCGCCTTCGCCCGCATCACGTCCCAGATCGGGTGCGGATCGCCCGAGGCGTACAGGTCCAGGTCGAACAGGTCGACCCGGTCGAGGTCGACGTCGCGCGCGGCACCCGGCGTCAGCCTCACGCGGCCGCCCTCCCCTGCTCGATGAGCTCGGCGACCCGGGCCGGGGTCTGCGCCAGGTAGAAGTCGCGCACGGACAGCCGGACGCCGTAGTCCTGCGCCACCCGGTCGATGATCTTGATCCCGGTCAGCGAATTCCCGCCGAGCGCGAAGAAGTCGTCATCGACGCCGATCTCGCGGGACTCGAAGTATTCCCCCCACAGCGCGGCGATTTCCTGCCCGAATTCCATTGCCCATCGCTCCTTCCTCCGCAGACCGGGTTCCACGCGCCGTCCCGCCGGCGAGACGGACTCATTGCATGGCCGATTCGAGTGTCGCGTGACCGACCGTCCGCGCCTACCGGGTCGACGGTGTCCGGTGCGCGCCGGCCGGTGGGGTTGAGCGCGTGCCCGGGAGCCCGCATGCTGACGCCGTCGCAGGGCCCGTGCCGGCGGACCGTCCCGCCGGCGGGACACGGAGATCCGACGGGACACGGAGAGTCCGACGGCCGAACGACGTGAGAGACCCAGTGGATCGAGGGGGTACGGACGTGGGACACACCGGCATGGACACCGACGTGGTGATCGCGGGCGCCGGCCCGACGGGCTTGATGCTCGCCTGCGAACTGCGGCTGGCGGGCGTCGACGTGACGGTCGTCGAGAAACTCGCCGAACGGACCGGTGAATCGCGGGCCGGCGGAATACATTCCCGCACCCTGGAGGTGCTGGACCAGCGCGGAATCCTCGACCGTTTCCTGGCGGTCGGCGAACTGCAGCCGGTGGGCCATTTCTCCGGCCTCTATCTGGAATTCGACGAGTCCGAGTCCCGCCACCCCTATCCGCTGATGATTCTGCAGTCCGACATCGAGCGGCTGCTTCAGGAGTGGGCCGCCGAGCTCGGGGTACGGGTGCGCAGGTCGGCCGAGGTGAGCGGGATCCGCCGCGACGCGGCCGGCGTGACGGTCGAGCTGCGGACGGCGCAGGCGCGGCCCGCGACGCTGCGCGCCCCCTGGCTGGTGGGCTGCGACGGCGGACGCAGCACGGTGCGCAAGCTGGCGGGCATCGACTTCCCGGGCACCGAGGCGACGATGACCGCGCTGATCGGCGACGTCGAACTCCCCGATCTGCCCGAGGACTACGTCTGGGTGCGCCGCACCCCGGGCGGCGACTACTCGGCGATCGCCTTCGAGCCGGGCTGGCACCGGGTGATCACGTCCGAGTTCGACCGCGGCGCGGACCGCGAGGAGCCCGTGACCTTCGAGCGGCTGAGGGAGTCGCTGACCAGGGTCGCGGGCACCGACTTCGGCATGCGCAACCCGCGCTGGGTCTCCCGGTTCAACGACGCCGCACGGCAGGCCGCACGGTACCGGGACGGCCGGGTGCTGCTCGCGGGCGACGCGGCGCACATCCATTTCCCGGCCGGCGGGCAGGGTCTGAACATGGGCGTGCAGGACGCGGTCAACCTCGGCTGGAAGCTCGCCGCGGTGGTGCGGGGCCGGGCGCCGGAGAGTCTGCTGGACAGCTACCACGCCGAGCGCCACCCCGTCGGGGAGCGCGTGCTGCACAACACCCGGGCGCAGTCGGCCCTGGTCCGCCCCGGCCCCCAGACGGACGCGCTGCGCGAGGTGTTCGGCTCGCTCATGGTGTTCGACGACGTCAACCGGTATCTGCGCCACATGCTGAACGCACTGGACATCCGGTACCCGGTCGACAGCGACCATGTGCTGGCGGGCCGCCGGGTCCCCGACGCCGGCCTCAAGACGGCCGACGGCGCCACCCGCGTCCACGAGTTGCTGCACGCCGCCCGCCCCGTGCTGCTCGACCTGCGCGGCGGCACCGGGCCGACGGCGGTCGCCAGGGGCTGGGCCGATCGCGTCGACCTCGTCGAGGCGCGTGCCGAGGACGACCACTGGCCCGTCCCGGCCCTCGGCGAGATCCCCGCTCCGGCCGCGCTCCTCGTCCGCCCGGACGGCCATGTCGCCTGGGCGGCGGACGCCGGCGCCGCGCCCGACACCGCCGGGCTCCGCACCGCCCTCACCACCTGGTTCGGCCCGGCCCTGCGGGGCTGATCCGGCACGGGACGGACGAAGACGGCGGCCGTCAGGACCCGGTGGTGGTCCTGACGGCCGCCGTCGTCGTACGGGACGCCGGGCGGTCGGCTCCGAGCGTCGAGGTCACGCCCGCCCGTCGCCGGACCGCCGCGCGGCCGCCTCCCCGTGCCCGGTGCCTCTCTCGCCGGTCAGGGCGAGGACGATGTCGTCGAGGTCCGGTGAGTGCACCGAGAACTCCCGGGCGCCGATCCCGTGTTCGTCGAGCCGGGTCAGCAGGGCCAGCGCCGCCCCGGACTCGGCGTCGCCGGGCACCCGCACCCGCAGGGTCAGCTCCGCGTCGTTGCGCGTGGACCCGGCCAGGACCCGTGCCGCCGCGTCGAGTTCGTAGAGGTCGGCGAACCGGAGCCGGACGTGGGTGCCGGAGATCCGGCGCCTGAGCTCCTCGGGAGTGCCCCGGGCGACCACCCGGCCGCGGCCGAGCACCGCGATCTGGTCGGCGAGCTGGTCCGCCTCCTCCAGGTAGCGGGTGGTCAGGAAGACGGTGGTGCCGTCGGCCACCAGCTCGCGGACGATCCCCCACATCGCGTGCCTGGCACGCGGGTCGAGACCCGTCGTGGGCTCGTCCAGGAAGACGATCCGCGGATCCCCGACGAGTGTCATCGCCAGCTCCAGCCTCCGGCGCACACCGCCGCAGCAGGCCGCCGCCGGCCTGTCCGCCGACTCCACCAGGTCGAAGCGCTCCAGCAGCCGCGCGACCGCCCGGTCACCGCAGGGCACCCGCTTGCGGTCCGCCACCACCCGCAGGTTCTCCCGGCCCGTCAGCAGATCGTCCACCGCGGCCGGCCGACCGGTCGCCCCGACGGCCGCCCGCACCTGCCGGGTCGCCGTCAGCACGTCGTGCCCGGCGACCCGCACCGTGCCGGCATCGGGCCTGGTCAAGGTCGTCAGGACGTCGACCGTCGTCGTCTTGCCCGCTCCCTTCGGGCCGAGCAGGGCGAAGACCGAGCCCTCGGCGACACCGAAGCCGACGCCGTCGAGCACGAGCCGGCCGCCGTACGCCTTGCGCAGCCCGGACACCGAGATCGCTGCCCTTCTCATGCCTGCACCCCCTCTCCGAACCGTCAGCGACCGCGGGCGCACTCCGCTTCGATCACGTCGAGCACCTCCCGGCCCCGGTCGACCAGGTACATGTGGTCGCCGGGGAACTCCGCATAGCTGAACCCGCCGGTGGTCGCGGCCTGCCACTGCCGCGCCTCCTCCGCGGTGACCAGGCCGTCGCGGTCGCCCCGCAGCGAGCAGACGGGCACCGACACCGGTGCGTCGGTGCTCGGTACGTAGCTCTCGTGCATCTCGCAGTCGGCCTGCAGCGCGGGGAGGATCACCTCACGCATCTCCGGGTGGTCGAGGGCCTCGTGCCTGAAGCCCGCGAACTCCTCGACCCTGGCGAGGAACTCGTCGTCCGGGAGCCCCGCCGCCCGGCGCTCGCGCTGGGTCCACGGCCCCGGCGAACCGCTGACGACCAGCCGTTCGACGTCCACGCCGCGCCTGCTGAGCAGGTGCACCAGCTCGTAGGCGAGCACCGCGCCCAGGCTGTGCCCGAACAGCACGGTCCGCGTTCCTTCGCCGAGGTCCGCGACGATGTCGTCGATCGAGCCCTTGGCCGCCTCGACGACATCGCGGTACGGCGTCTGCAGGATCCGCCGCTCCCTGCCGGGCAGTTCGACCGAGGTCACGCGCCACCGGCCGGCGGACAGCTCCCGCCACGGGTGGAAGAACGAGGGACCTGCTCCCGCGAACGGCACGCACAGCAGTACGGTCTCGTTCCCGTGGTCCGCGGACACGCCGGGTACTGTCATCCCGACCAACCCCCATCATCTCTTCGCTTGTCCGGTGGTCACGCCAGCCTGTCGTGGACGACCTCGAAGAACTCGGCCACGGGCGCGGGCATGTGCATCTCGTGATGTGTGGCGCGCATGTCGTGCACCTCGAGCGAACCGAGGACGTACGGCCGCCACAGGTGCGCGTACGACGTGTCCTCGAGCGCCGCGTCGAAATACAGCACATCGCCGCGGTAGACCGGCGATTCGAACTCCGTCATCAGGGCCGTGTTGTTGGCCAGGACCTTCGACATGGTGTCCAGGAATCCCTGCCGGTCGCCCATGCGGATGTACTGGCTGAAGTCGTCCTCGAGCTCCGCCCGGTAGTCCGACGACTCCTTGCCGGCGTGCACCTGCCCGAACCCGTGACCGCCCGGCTGGGCGTCCAGGACGGCCACGAGGGCGACCTCGTGGCCACGCCGGTCGAGGGCGTCCGCCACGGCCTGTACGACGGTACCGCCGTAGGACCAGCCGACCAGGTTGAAGGGCCCTTCCGGCTGGATCCTCAGGATCTGGGTGACGTAGTCGTCGATCATCTCCGCCGCGGAGCCCGCCGGTGTCTCCACGCCGTCGGAGCCGCGGGACTGCAGGGCATAGGCCGGCCGGTCCCGCAGGTGCAGCGCGAAACTGTAGTACGCCCAGCCCAGCCCGCCCCCGCCGTGGACGAACCACACCGGCGCCTTGCCCGTGCCGGGATCGCCGTTCAGCGGCAGCACGACCGCGAACGTGTCGGCGTCGTCGGCGGGCACGCCGCCGGCGAGCATCAGCGCGGCGAGCTCGGCCACCGTGGGGTACTTGATGATCGTCCTGATGGGAATGTCGATGTCGAACTGCTTGCGGATGCGGACGCTGAGCCGGGTGGCCAGGAGCGAGTGCCCGCCGAGCGCGAAGAAGCCGTCGTCGACGCCGACCCGCTCCCGGCCGAGCAGCTCGGCGAAGAGGGCGCACAGCCTCTCCTCGTAGGCGTTGCGCGGCTCCCGGCTGCCCGCGGTGTCCGAGTCCTGCGAGGGCAGTGCGCGCCGGTCGAGCTTTCCGTTCGACGTCAGCGGAATCTCCGCCAGCGAGATCACCGCGGCGGGCACCATGTACTGCGGCAGGCGCTCGCGCAGGTACGCGGAGAGCTCGTCCGCGCCGATCCGGGCGTCGGGCTCGGGCACCACATAGCCCACGATGCGCTGGTCGCCCTCCTGGTAGTCGCGCACCACGACGACGGCCTGCGCCACGCCCGGATGCCCGGCCAGCGTCTGCTCGATCTCCCCCAGTTCGATCCGGAACCCCCGGATCTTCACCTGGGAGTCGTCCCGCCCCACGTACTCCAGTCGGCCGTTCTTGCTCCAGCGGACCAGATCGCCGCTGCGGTACATCCGCTCGCCCGCCGCGCCGAAGGGGCACGCGACGAACCGTCCCGCGGTCAGCTCCGGCCGGCCGTGGTAGCCGCGGGCCAGTCCGTAGCCCGCCACGTACAGCTCGCCGGTCACGCCGACGGGCACCGGCCTGAGGTCGGCGTCCAGGACGTAGGCGGCGAGGCCCGGCACCGCCGGGCCGATCACGCTGGCCCGGCAGCGGGCGGCGGAGTGCTCGTCGAGGTCGACGCGGGTGACGTGCACGGTGGTCTCGGTGATGCCGTACATGTTCACCAGCACCGGCGCTTCACAGGGGTGGCGCGCGTACCAGTCCGCGAGGCGGTTCAGGTCGAGGGCCTCGCCGCCGAACACCACGTACCGCAGGGCCAGTTCCTGGCCGGGGGCCTCGGCGTCGGCCTGGACGAGCTGGTAGAAGGCCGAGGGTGTCTGGTTGAGGACGGTGACGCGTTCGCGGGCGAGGAGTCGCAGGAAGTCGGCCGGGGAACGGGAGACGTCGTAGGGCACGACGACCAGGCGGCCGCCGTGCAGCAGCGGCCCCCACAGCTCCCACACCGAGAAGTCGAAGGCGTAGGAGTGGAAGAGGCTCCACACGTCGTCCGCGCCGAAGGCGAAGTCCTGCGTGGCGGTGAAGAGCCCGACCACGTTGCGGTGCGGGATCAGCACACCCTTGGGGCGGCCGGTCGATCCGGAGGTGTAGATCACGTACGCCGGGTGCTCGGGGCGCAGGGCCGCCGGCCGCTCGGCGTCGGTGAGGTCGGCGGCCGTCTCCCCGGCGAAGGCCTCGGCCCGGTCGAGAAGGACGAGGGGGAGGTCCTCGGGCAGGTCCTGCGCGGCGGCCGTCGCGCCGGTGGTGACCAGCAGGACCGGGCGGGCGTCCTGGACCATGTAGGCGATCCGGTCGGCCGGGGAGTCGGGGTCGATCGGCAGGTAGGCACCGCCCGCCTTGAGCACCCCGAGCAGCGCGACCACCAGCTCGGCCGAGCGTTCCAGGCAGACCGCGACCAGGGACTCGGGTCCCACGCCGCGCGCGACGAGGTGGCGCGCGAGCCGGTTGGCCCGGGCGTTCAGCTCGCCGTACGTGAGCGTGGCGCCGTCGCAGGACACCGCGACCGCGTCCGGCCGGCGCGCCGTCTGCCGCTCGAACAGCTCGACCAGGGTGGCCTCGGGAATGGCGCCGCCGGCGGCGTTCACCTCGGTCAGCAGGTGGCTGCGCTCCTCGGCACCGAGCACGTCGACGTCCCCGACGCGCAGGCCCGGATCGGCGGCCAGCTGCTCCAGCACGCGGACGAGCCGGGCGGCGATCACCTCGGCCGAGTCGCGGTCGAACAACTGGGTCGCGTACTGCAGGTCGCCCCGCAGCGCCCCCGACTCGTCCACGGTGAGGCTGAAGAACAGGTCCACCATGGCGGTCGACGGGATCGCCTGCTCGAAGCGCACGTCGAGCCCGGGGATCCGGAGGTCCGGCTTCCGGTAGCTCTGCCAGGCGAACATCACCTGGAACAGCGGCTGGTAGGACGCGGAGCGTTCGGGATTGATGGCCTCGACCAGCAGATCGAACGGCACGTCCTGGTACTCGTAGGCCGTCAGTGCCTTGTCCCGTACCTGCGCGAGCAGTTCGGTGAAGGACGGGTTGCCGGACAGGTCCGCCCGCAGCACCTGGGTGTTGACGAAGAAGCCGATCAGATCGGCCAGCGCCTCGTCGGTGCGCCCGGCGATCGGACTGCCGATCGTCACGTCGTCCCCGCCGCCGAGCGTGCGCAGCAGCACCGCCAGCGCGGCCTGCAGGACCATCGACATGGTCGCGCCGCGCTCGTCGGCGAGCCTCTGCAGCCCGGCCGCCGTCTCCGCCGGCACGGCGAGGGCGACCGTGTCGCCGTGCGAGTTCGCCTGCGCGGGCCTCGGGCGGTCCGTGGGCAGGCTCAACGGCTGCGGCACCCCGGCCAGTTCCTTGCGCCAGTACTCGATCTGGGCCGCGGCGAGGCTCTCCGGGTCGCTCACCTCTCCGAGCACCTCACGCTGCCACCGCGCGTACTCCTTGTACTGCACGGGCAGCGGTTCCCACTGCGGCGCGCGGCCGTCCCGGCGGGCGGTGTAGGCCTCGATCAGGTCGCGCATCATCGGCGCGCTCGAGCTGCCGTCCGAGGCGATGTGGTGCACGACCACGACCAGGACGTGTTCCTGCGGGGAGCAGCGCAACAGGGTGGCCCGCAGGGGGAGTTCGGCGGCGAGGTCGAAGCGGTGCGCGACGGCCTCCTCGAGCGCGCCGGGCACGTCCTCGGGCGCCACCTCGGCCACCCGCACCCGCGGCTCCGCCTGCCCCGCCGGCAGGATGCGCGAGGTGGGCTCACCGCCGTCGTCCGTCGCGTACGTGGTGCGCAGGATCTCGTGCCGGTCGACCACGTCGCGGATCGCCGCGACGAGGGCGCTCTGGTCCAGGGATCCGGTCAGCCGGAACGCCGCCGATATGTTGTAGGTCGCCGCCCCCCGCTCCAGTTGGTGAAGAAGCCACATACGGCGTTGGGCAAATGACAGCGGGATCATCGCTTCACTCCTTGACGATCATCTGGCGCAGACTGGGGCGACGCGGAGCGGCCGATTCCTCCGACCACGCCGCGAGCGCGGCCACCGTCGGCAGGTCGAAGATCATGCGGATGGGTATCTCTATCCCGAGCTCGGCGCGGGCCCGGCTGATCAGCCGGGTGGCGAGCAGGGAGTGCCCCCCGAGCTCGAAGAAGCCGTCGTCGACACCGACCCGGTCCACGCCGAGCACCTCGGCGAACAGGGTGGCCAGGGTCTCCTCGCGGGTGGTGCGCGGCGCCCGGTAGGCGGCGCCGGTGTACTGCGGCTCGGGCAGCGCGGCCCGGTCCAGCTTGCCGTTCGGGGCGAGCGGCAGCCGGTCGAGGACCACGAAGGCCGCGGGCACCATGAAGTCCGGCAGCCGCTGCGAGACGAAGCCGTGCAGGTCGCTCGTCTCCAGTCCGGGGCGGAGGTCGCCGGTGGCGAGGCCGGTGGTCGTCCCGTCGCCGGTGACGGCGGGCACGACGTACGCGACCAGTTGCCTGCCCGTGCCGCCGCCGCGCCCGTCGCAGGCGAGGACGACGGCCTGTGCCACCCCGGGGTGTGCGGTGAGCGCGGCCTCGACCTCGCCGGGCTCGACACGGAAGCCGCGCACCTTGACCTGCGCGTCCGAGCGGCCCACGTACTCCAGTTGCCCGTCTTCGCCCCAGCGGGCCAGGTCACCGGTGCGGTACATGCGCGCACCGGACGGGCCGAACGGGTCGGCGACGAAGCGCTCGGCGGTCAGGCCGGCCCGGCCGTGGTAGCCGCGGCCCGTGTGCCCGCCGACGTACAGCTCGCCGACGGTGCCCGGCGGCACCGGAGCCAGGCCGGGGCCGAGGACGTAGGCCCGCATGTTGCCGAGCGGGGTGCCGACGGGCGCGCTGCCCGGCCAGTCCCGCGGGTCGCCGTCGACGGTGCAGGCGGTGGCGTAGAACGACTCGCTCTGCCCGTAGGCGTTGACGATCCGCACGCCCGGAAAGGCGTTGCGGGTCCGCTCGACGAGCGACGCGGGCAGGGCCTCGCCGGCGAAGACGACGGTCTCCACGCGGGTGCGGCCGGAGATCTCGTCGACGAGTTCCGCGAAGGCGGACGGCACGGTGGAGATGACGCTGCCGCTCCAGTCCTTCCGCTCGCCCAGCACCAGGACGTCCCGGACCACCTCGACGACGCCCCCGGTGGCGAGGGTGGTGAAGATCTCGAACGCCGAGACGTCGAAGTTGACCGACGTGCCCGCGAGGAGTCGCCCGCCCGGCGCCGCCCCCACGCGTTCGGCGAGCCGCAGCACGCCGTTGACCACGCATCCATGGGTGATGGCGACGCCCTTGGGCTTGCCCGTGGAGCCGGAGGTGTACATCACGTACGCCAACTGACCGGCATGGAGCGGTACTTCGGGCCCGGTGCCGTCGCCGGACAGGTCGAGCGTGTCGAGGAGGACGTCCGGGGCGTCGTGCTCCGGCAGCACCGCGGCCGTCGTGGACCCGGTCAGGACGAGGCACGGCCGCGCCTCGTCGAGGATGGCCGCCAGGCGGTGGCCGGGGTACCTGGGGTCGACCGGCAGATACGCGCCGCCCGCCTTCAGGACCGCGAGCAGCGCGACCACCAGGTCCGCCGACCGCGGCAGGGACACCGCGACCAACGACTCCGGGGCCACCCCGCGTGCGGTCAGTTCGCGCGCCAGGCGACCCGCCCGTGCGTCCAGTTCGCGGTACGTGAGCGACGCGCCCTCGGCGACCACCGCGGCCGCGTCCGGGGTCCGCGCCGCCTGTGCCTCGACGAGCCGGTCGATCGTGACGTCCGGCGTCGGTACGGCCGTGTCGTTGAACTCGCCGAGCAGCCGGTCTCGTTCGGCCGGGGCCAGGATGTCGACCCGCGCGGCCTGCAGCCCGGGGGTGGCCGCCAGCTGCCGCAGGACGCGCACGAGGCGCGCCGCGAACCCCTCCACCGTGTCCCGGTCGAAGACACCCCGCGCGTACTGGAGGACGAGTTGCAGGTGCGGTTCGGCCGCCGCCATCAGGGTCAGCGGGTAGTTGGTGGCCGTCGACGGGCGCAGGCCGGTGAAGGCGATCCCGTCCGCCGCCGCGGAGGCGGCGCTCAGCGCGTCCCGGTCGACCGGGTACGACTCGAAGACGACCAGCGTGTCGAAGAGGGAGGGCAGCCCGGCAGCCTGCTGGATCTCGGTGAGCCCGTAATAGTGGTGCTCCAGGAGACCGGCCTGCCGGTTCTGCAGCCGGGTGAGGACCTCGGCGAGGGTGTCGCCGGGTGCGTACGCGACGCGCACGGGAAGGGTGTTGATGAACATGCCGACGATCGAGTCGACGTCCGTCACGGCGGGCGGGCGCCCGGAGACGGTCGCGCCGAACAGCACGTCCTGGCGGCCGGTGAGCTGACCGAGCAGCAGCGCCCAGGCGCCCTGCACCAGGGTGTTGACGGTGACTCCCAACTCGGCGGCGCGCCACACCAGTTCGCGTGCCTCGTCGGCCGGGAGCGCGACGTCGAGCTGGTCGACGCCCGCCGCGCCCACGCCGTCGGATCCGGGGGCGAGCAGGGTCGGCTCCGCCACACCGTCGAGTTCGGCCGCCCACACCCGGGCGGACTCCGCCTCGTCCTGCTGCGCGCGCCAGGCGAGGAACGCGCCGAAGTCGCGGGGCGCGGGCAGCGCGGCCGCCTCGCCGTCGGAGGCGTAGAGCAGCAGCAGGTCCCGCATCAGCAGGGGCGTGGACCAGCCGTCGAGCAGCACGTGGTGGGCGGTGAGCACGAGTTCGGCGCGGCCGGGTTCGAGGACGGCGAGGGCCAGCCGGATCAGCGGCGGGTCGGCCAGGTCGAAGCGGGCGGCCCGGTCCTCGGCGAGGAACCGCTCGAACGTCCCGGTCCGCTCGGCCTCTTCGACGGCGGTCAGGTCGAGGTACCGCCAGGGCAGGGACACCGCCTGCGGCACCACCTGCACCACATCGCCGTCCGCACGGTCGACGAACCCCGCACGGAGGCCGGCATGACGCGCCAGGAGGGCCTGCGCGGCCCGGTGCATCCGCTCCGGGCCGACGTCGCCGGACAGGTGGAACACCAGCTGCATGTGGTAGGCGTCGAAGGAGGATCCGGCCAGCGCCGTGTGGAACAGCATCCCGGACTGCACCGGTGTCGTCGGCCACACCGTGGCCAGCTCGCCGAACCGGGCCTCCCAGGTGTCGATCTCGTCCTGGCCCACCTCGACCAGGGGCGCGTCGCTCGGGGTCAGTCCGCCGGCGCCCGGGGTCGTGGCGTGCCGGGCGAGGGCGGTCAGCGCCTCGACCCAGAGCCCGGCCAGCTCGGTCACCTCGGCACGGGAGAGCACTCCGGTCGGGAAGCCGAAGTAGGCGGTCAGCCCGTCGCCGGCGGCCACCGCGTTGATCTCCAGCGCCGAGAGCACCGGCATGTCCGCGTCGGGCGCGGCGATCAGCTCCCGGTGCGTGGTGTCCGGCGCCCAGCCCAGGCCGCGCAGGTCCTCGGGGATGTCCGCACCGGAGGAGCGGCCCAGGTAGTTGAACCCGATCTGCGGTGCGCGCTGCCCGCGCAGGGCGGCGGCGGTCTCCTCGTTGAGGTGGCGCAGCAGGCCGTAGCCCATGCCGTGGTCCGGCACCGCCCGCAGTTGTTCCTTGACGGCCTTGAGGGCCCGTCCGGCGGCCGCGCCCCCGGCGAACGCGTCGGCCACGTCGATGCCGGCCAGGTCCAGCCGCACCGGGTACATCGCGGTGAACCAGCCGATGGTGCCCGACAGGTCCGCGCCGGGCACCAGGTGCTCCTCCCGGCCGTGTCCTTCCAGCCGCACCAGCGTCTGGGACGCGGAAACACCCCGTGCCGCACGCCAGCGGGCCAGTGCCAGTGCCAGTGCGGCCAGCAGCCCGTCGTCGACACCGCCGCGGAACACGGCGGGCACCGTGGTCAGCAGGGTCTGCGTCACGTCCGCCGGCACCTGGACGCGCACCGTGTCCACGGTGTCCGTGACATCGCGGGCGGGGTCCAGCTCCCGCGCGCCCAGCACCGGCTCGTCCGCGAGCAGAACCTCCTGCCAGACGGGCAGCTCGGCCACCCGCTCAGGGGTTGCCGCCTCGTCGGCCAGGGCGTGCGCCCACCGGCGCAGCGAGGTGCCCACCGCAGGCCGTGCCGAGGTGAGACCGTCGCGGACACCCTGCCAGGCGGACGCCAGGTCCGGCAGCAGGATCCGCCAGGACACCCCGTCGACGACCAGGTGGTGCAGCACGATCAGCAGGCGGTCCGCGTCGGTGTCGGAGGTGAACCACACGAACTGCGCCATGACGCCCGCGTCCGGGTCGAGCCGGTCCGCGGCCGCGTCGAGTTCGGCCTGCACATCGGCGTCGCCGTAGGGGACTTCCCGGACCAGCGGGCCGGCGGCCACGCTGCCGGCCGGTGCCATCCGCAGGCCCTGCCCGGCGCGGTCGAGCCGGGACCGCAGCACGTCGTGCCGGTCCAGCACGGACTGCACCGTGGCGAGCAGGCCGGCCCGGTCGATGTCCTCGGGCAGCGTCAGCATCGCGGACATGCAGAACCGGCCGATGCCCCCGCCCAGCGCGAGCACGTGCGCGGCGGTCGGCGGCAGCGGGGCCCAGCCCACGCCGCCGCCCGGCAGCTCCGCCAGGCTCACGCGCTCGTCCTCCCCGCGGCCCTGGGCCAGTTCCGCGAGCCGGGCGACCGTACGGTGCTCGAAGACCTCCCGCGTGCTGACCCGGACACCCCGGGTCCTGGCCCGCGCGACGACCTGGATCGAACGGATGCTGTCCCCGCCGCTGGTGAAGAAGTCGTCGTCGATGCCGACCTGCCCGGCACCGAGCACGTCGGCGTACACCTCGGCGAGGATCCGCTCCGCCTCGCTGCGCGGCGCCCGGTACACGGTGCCGGCGAACTCCGGCTCGGGCAGTGCGGACCGGTCCAGCTTGCCGTTCGCGTTCAGCGGCAGCCGGTCCAGCACGACGAACTGGGCGGGCACCATGTAGTCCGGCAGCCGCTCGGCCACGAACCGGCGCAGCTCCGCGTCCGGGACACGGACGTCCGGGGCGGCGTCGCCGTGCGGGGTCCGCGCCGGTGCCACATAGCCCACGAGCCGTGCGGTGCCGGTGTGGTCCGCGTGCACGGTGACCACGGCCCGGCCGATCGCGGGATGCCGGGCGAGGACCGTCTCGATCTCGGTCGGCTCGACGCGGATGCCGTTCACCTTCACCTGCGTGTCGGCCCGTCCGGCGTACTTCAGCCGACCGTTCTCGTCCCACTGGGCCAGGTCGCCGGTGCGGTACATACGCGCGCCGGCGGGGCCGAAGGGGCTGGCGACGAACCGTTCCGCACTCGCCGCGCCGTTTCGGTGATAGCCGCGGGCGAGCAGTCCGCCGACGTACAGTTCGCCGATCACTCCCGGCGGGACCGGGGTGAGCTCCGGGCCCAGAACGTAGGCGCGCAGGTTGGCCAGGGGCCGACCGACCGGTACCGCACCGGTTCCGGGCGGCTCGTGCGGGAGCGTGTACGTGGTGGCGTAGAAGCTCTCGGTCTGCCCGTAGGCGTTGACGACGCGCACGCCGGGCAGGGTGTCGCGGACCCTGCGGACGAGATCGGCCGAGAGCGCCTCACCGGCGAGGACGACGGTTTCCACGTCGAGTTCGAGGCTGCCCGGGGTGCCGGTGCCGATCTGGTCGAGCAGCGCGGAGAACACCGAGGGCACCGCGCTGACGGTGGTGCCCGACCACCGGCCGCGTTCGCCGAGTTCGAGGACGTCACGGACGATCTCGACGCTCGCTCCGCTCGTGAGCGCCGTGAAGACCTCGAACACGGAGACGTCGAAGTTCACCGAGGTCGCGGCGAGCATCCGGGCCCCGGCCCCGGCGTGCACGGTACGGCGCAGCTCGAGCACGCCGTTGACCACGGCGGCATGGGTGACGGCGACGCCCTTGGGCGTGCCGGTCGAGCCCGAGGTGAACATCACGTAGGCCAGGTTGTCCGGGCCGATCCGGACGTCCGGGGCCGGGACGGAGGGGCCTTCGAGGCACAGGTCGTCGAGGTGGAGCAGCGGCTGCCGGCTCCTGGCGACCGTCGCCGCCGTCGCGTAGTCGGTCACGACCAGCGCCGGATCGGCGCCGGTCAGCAGGAGGTCGACGCGCGCGGCCGGATAGCCGGGGTCGATCGGCAGGTAGGCGCCGCCGGCCTTGAGCACCGCGAGCAGCGCGACGACCAGGTCCGCGGATCGCGGCAGGGCCACGGCGACCAGGACGTCCGGCCCGACCCCGCGGTCCCGCAGCACCGCGGCCAGCCGGCCCGCGCGGGCGTCCAGTTCCCGGTACGACAGCGCGGTCCGGCCGGACACCACCGCCGTCGCGTCCGGTGTACGGGTCGCCTGGACGGCGAACAGCTCCGGCAGCGTCACCCCCGGCACCGGCGCCGCCGTCTCGTTCAGCCCCGCCAGCAGGTCCCGCTCGGCCTCGCTGAGCACGTCCACCCCGCCGAGCCGCGTGCCGGGATCGGCGGTCACCTGCCGCAGTACGCGCACATAGCGGTCGGCGAGGCGCTCGGCCGTGGAGTGGTCGAACAGTTGCGTCGCGTACTCCAGGCGGCCGTACGCACCCCCGGACGGGGCCGGGACGATGTTGAAGAACAGGTCGAACTTCGCGGTACCGGTACCGGCCGGGACGGGCGTGATCCGCAGACCCGGTGTCTCGATCCGCGACCACTCGAACTGCCAGGCCAGCATGGTCTGGAACAGCGGCTGGTACGAGGTGGTGCGGTCCGGGCCGAGCAGCTCCACCAGGCGCTCGAACGGAACGTCCTGGTTGTCGTAGGCGGCGAGGGCCCGGTCCCGCACCTGCTCCAGCAGGCCGCCGAACGAGGGGTTCCCGGACAGGTCGACGCGCAGCACCCAGGTGTTGGCGAAGAACCCGATCAGATCGTCGAGCTGCTCGTCGGCGCGGCCCTCGATGGGGCTGCCGATCGTCAGGTCGTTGCCGGCTCCGACGTGGTGCAGGAGCACCGCGAGCGCGGCCTGGGCGACCATGGGCGGCGTGCCGCCGTGCTCCGCGGCCAGCTTCCCGATCCCGGCGAGCAGTTCCGCGTCCAGTTCGAAGTCGACATGGCCGCCACGGTGGTCGGCGGCCGTCGGCCGTGGTCTGTCCAGCGGCAGCTGCACCGGCTGCGGGACACCGGCGAGTTCGGTGCGCCAGTGGTCCAGCTGTGCCGCGGCGATGCTCTCCGGGTCCTCCTCGTCGCCCAGCAGCTGCCGCTGCCACAGCGTGTAGTCCTTGTACTGCACCGGGAGCGGCGCCCACTGCGGTGCGCTCCCTCGGTGGCGGGCCGCGTACGCCGCCAGCAGATCCCGGAGGAACGGCGCCATCGACGCACCGTCCGCGGCGATGTGGTGGAACACGAACACCAGCACGTGCTCCTGCGGGGAGACCCGGAGCACGGTGGTCCGCAGGGGGAGTTCCGTGTCCAGGTCGAAGCCCTCGCACGCGGCCTCGTGCAGCGCGGCGGCCACCGCGTCCGCGGTCACGTCGGCCACCCGGAAGAGCGGGACCGCCTCCTGCGGGGGCAGGATCCGCTGCTCCGGTGTGCCGTCCGCGTGCTCGGCGACCAGGGTGCGCAGGCTCTCGTGCCGCGTGACGACATCGCTGACCGCCGCGGCCAGGGCCGCCGTGTCCAGCGGCCCGTCCAGGCGCAGCACGAACGGGATGTTGTAGGTCGCGGACGGACCCTCCAGCCGGTGCAGGAACCACAGCCGGCGCTGGGCGAAGGACAACGGGATCATCGACGCACTCCTACACGTTCATCGGGCGCAGCTGGGGGCGGTTCGACGTGGCCGGCTTCCCGATCCGGGCCGCCAGCTGGGCGACGGTGGGATTGCGGAACACTGTCGTGACTTTCACGTCGGCGTTGAGCTCGTTGCGTATGCGGCCGACAAGCCGGGTGGCCAGCAGCGAATGCCCGCCGTGGCCGAAGAAGTCGACGTCGATGCCGACCTCCGGCACGCCGAGCAGTTCGGCGAACAGCCGGCACAGGACTTCCTCCTCGGGGTTGCGCGGCCCTCGTCCGGCCGCGGCCTCGGTGCGGTCGGGTGCGGGCAGCGCGCCCCGGTCGAGCTTCCCGCTCGGTGTCGTGGGCAACGCGGCGAGCGGCACGATCGCCGAGGGAACCATGTACTCCGGCAGGTGTTCGCGCACCAGGTCCGTCAGGGCGGTGAGGTCCGGCGCGGCCGGGTCCGCCGTGCCGCCCGCCGGCACCACGTACGCGACCAGACGCTGGTCGTCGGCGCGGTCCTCGCGCACCACGGCCACCGCGCTGTCGATGTCCGGATGCGTGGTCAGCACCTGCTCGATCTCCCCGAGTTCGATGCGGAACCCGCGGACCTTGACCTGGAAGTCGGACCGCCCGAGGTACTCGACCTGGTCGTCCTGGTTCCACCGCACGACGTCGCCGGTGCGGTACATCCGGGTTCCCGGCTCGCCGAAGGGGCAGGCGACGAACCGGTTCGCGGTCAGCCCCGGCTGCCCCAGGTAGCCCCGGGCGAGCCCGGTGCCGGCCAGGTACAGCTCGCCGGCGACGCCGGGCGCGACCGGACGCAGCGCCGCGTCCAGCACGTACACCTGGGTGTTCCACACCGGTGCGCCGATCGGCACCCGGTCCGCGCCCGGCACGTGCTGCCACACCGTGACCTCCACCGATGCCTCGGTGGGCCCGTAGAGATTGTGCACCCCGCAGGCCGGCAGCACGTCGACGGCCCGGTCGGCCAGCGCCGGGGGGAACGCCTCGCCCGCGACCTCGATCCAGCGCAGGCTGTCGCATTCCTTGGCCGTGGGCTCGGCGACGAACGCCTCCAGCAGGGAGGGCACGAAGTCGGCGCCGGTCACCCGCTCGCGCCGGATCAGGCCGGCGAGGTAGGCCGGGTCCCGGCGCCCGTCCGGACGTGCGACGACCACGGCGGCCCCGGCGTGCAGCGGCGCGAACAGCTCCGGCACCGACACGTCGAAGCTCGCCGTCGTGCTCAGCAGCACCCGGTCCTCGTCACCGACGTCGAAGTGCGCCAGACCCCAGGCCAGCCGGTTCATGATCGAACGGTGCGCCACCTGCACGCCTTTGGGGCCCCCGGTGGAGCCCGAGGTGTAGATGACGTACGCGGCGTTGTCCGGCGACAGGGCGCGCTCCGGGTTCCCCGCCGGGTACCCGGACACGTCCGGCAGTGTCTCGTCGAGCACCAGCAGCGGCGTCGCGCTGTCCAGCACGTGCCGTACCCGGTCCGCGGGCAGCTCGGGGTCGATGGGCAGATAGGCCGCGCCGGCCTTCACCACGGCGTAGATCGCCACCATGAGGTCGACGGAACGCGGGATGCGCACCGCGACGAGCCGCTCGGGGCCCGCGCCCCGCTCGACCAGCCAGTGAGCCAGCCGGTTGGCACGCCGGTTGAACTCCCCGTAGGTCAGCGTCTCCTGCTCGCCGATCACTGCCACACGGTCGGGGTCACGCTCCACCTGGGCCTCGAACGCGCCCGGCAGGGTGTCCGCGGGCACCGGGTGCGCCGTGTCGTTGACGCCCCGCACCAGCCGGTCCCGCTCCGGCACCGACAGCACCTCCATGGCGCCGACGGGCGTCGCCGGGTCGTCGAGCACCTGCTCCAGCACCCGGACGAGCCGGGCGGCGATGGTCTCGGCCGCGTCGCGGTCGAAGAGGTCCCGCTGGTAGTCGAGGGAGAGCCGCAGATAGGGGTCGGAGGAGTTGAGGGTGAGCGGGTAGTGCGAGCCCGCGAACGGCCGGATGGCGTCGATCGTGAAGCCGGCCGAGGCGTTCGCCTCGACGATGCCGTCGCGGTCGATCGGGTAGTTCTCGAACACGACGATCGTGTCGAACAGGGCGGGCAGCCCGACGCCGCGCTGGATGTCGGCCAGCCCGTAGTAGTGGTGGTCGAGCAGGGTGATCTGGCGGTTCTGCAGCTCGGTGATGACGTCGCCCACGCTGTGGTCCGGCCGGCAGAACACCCTGGTCGGCAGGGTGTTGACGAACAGGCCGACCATCTCGTCGGAGCCGGGCAGGTCCGCCGGGCGGCCGTTGACGGCGGCGCCGAACACCACGTCCTGACTGCCGGTCAGCTTCGAGAGCAGGATCGCCCACGCGCCCTGCAGGAGCGTGTTCAGGGTGACCCCGAGTTCCGCGGCGCGCCGGGCGAGTTCCCGCCCCTGGTCGATCGACAGCGGTACCTCGACCCGCCCGAGGGAGGACGCCTCCCCCTGGGAGGCGCGCTCCGCGGCCATGAGGGTCGGCTGGTCGAAACCGGCGAACTCGGCCTTCCACCGGGCGGCCGACACCTCCCGGTCCCGCGTGGCCAGCCAGGCCAGGTAGTCGCCGTAGCCGCGGACCGGAGCGAGGTCGCGGGTCCCGGCGTAGAGCCGGACCAGGTCCTTGATCACCAGCGGCGACGACCAGCCGTCGAAGAGGGTGTGGTGCGCCGTGATGACGAGTTTCGCCTGCCGCGGCCCGCAGGTGAGCAGGGCCAGGCGGAGCAACGGCGGGCGGACGGGGTCGAGTTGGTCGGCCCGGTCGTCGGCGAGGGCACGGTCGAGTGCCGCGTCCTGTTCGGCTTCGCTGCGGCCGGTCAGGTCGAGGTGCCGCCAGGGCAGGGCGACGTGTTCGGCCACGATCTGCACCGGATCGCCGCCGGCCGCGGTGAGGAACGCGGAGCGCAGGTTCGGATACCGCTCCAGGAGCGCCTGCCCGGCGGCCCGCATGCGCGCCGGGTCGACGTGTCCGGACAGGTGCAGCACGAACTGCATGTGGTAGACGTCGAAGGCGCCGTCGGCGAGCGCGGCCTGGAACTGGATGCCGGACTGGCCCGGGGCCTGCGGCCACACCTCGACCAGCCTGCCGTACTCCTCCTCCCAGACCTCGATCTCGTCCTGGCGCACCCGGACCAGCGGGGCGTCGGAGGGCGTGAGCCCGCCGGTTCGCGGGTGCGCGGCGTGTACGGCCATGCCGTGCAGCACCTCGACCCACAGCTCGGCCAGTTCGGCGGCCCGCTCGCGGGACAGCAGCCCGGTGGGGAACATGAACGCGGCCTGCAACCGGGTGCCGTCGGCGGTGTCCAGGGCGACCGAGTTGACCTCCAGCGCGGACAGCGCGGGCAGGTCCGGGTCGGGCGCCGGGATCAGCTCGGCGGTCCAGGGCGCCGGTCCCCACCCGTGCGCGCGCAGCTGCTCGGGGACGTCGCTGGCGGAGATCCGGCCGAGGTAGTTGAACCCGATCTGCGGCACCGGGTACTCGGCCAGCTGCGGGCCGGTCTCCGGGTTCAGCCAGCGCAGCAGCCCGTATCCCAGGCCCTTGTCCGGAACCCCGCGCAGCTGCTCCTTGACCAGCTTGACCGCCTGGCCGGCCGCGGGGCCGCCGGCCAGCACGTCGGCCAGGTCCACCCCCCGCACGTCGATGCGGGCCGGGTACATGCTGGTGAACCAGCCGATGGTCCGGGAGAGATCGGCCCCGGGGACGACGTCCTCCTCTCGGCCGTGTCCCTCCAGCCGGACCAGGGTCGAGGAGTCGGCACCGCGCCAGCGGTCGACCGCCAGGGCGAGCGCGGCGAGCAGGACATCGGTCCCGGTGCCCCTGAACGCCGCGGGAAGCCTGGTCAGCACCGCCTCGGTGACCTCGGCGGACAGCTCCACCCGCACGGTGTCGAGCGTGGACATCACATCCACCGCGGGGTCGAACGCCCTGCTGCCCAGCGGGGGGTTCGGCGCCTCGAGCAGGTCGCGCCAGTACGTCAGTTCCGCTTCCCGCTCCGGGGAGAGCGCCTCGCTCGACAGCGCCGACGCCCACCGGCGGGCCGAGGTGCCGACCGCGGGCAGCTCGGGCGACCGTCCGGAGCGCACCCGCTGCCACGCCTCGGCGAGGTCCGACATGAGGATGCGCCAGGAGACGCCGTCCACCACCAGGTGGTGCAGCACCACGAGCAGCCGGCCCGCGCCCGACTCGGCGGCGAACCAGACGAAGTCCGCCATGGTCCCGGCCTCCGGGTCGAGTCGGCCGACCGAGGCGTCGAGCTCGGCCCCGGCCGCCCGCAGCGCGGCCGGCTCGTCCCACCGGCCGTCGCAGTCGACGCGGTGGATCAGGTCCGACGCCCGCACGGCGCCCCGCTCACGCACCACGAGGGAGGGCTCGTCACCGCGCACCAGCCGCGCGCGCAGGAGGTCGTGCCGGTCGAACACGGCGTCCAGCGTCGCCGCGAGGCCGCTCGCGTCGATGCCCGTGGGCAACTCCAGGACCATGGACATGGCGAACCGGTCCGTGCCGCCGCCGTGCTCGAACACATGCCGCGCCACCGGCTGCAGCGGCATCGGACCGACGCCGCCGCCCGCCGGCTCGGCGAGCACGGGCACCCGGTCCTTGCGGGCGGAGGCCACCTCGGCGAGACGGGCCGCCGTGCGGCACTCGAAGATCTCCCGTGTGCCGAGCTCCAGGCCCCGGGCCCGGGAGCGCGCCACCACCTGGATCGAGCGCAGGCTGTCCCCGCCCACCGCGAAGAAGTCGTCGTCGACACCGACCCGGTCGACACCGAGCACGTCCGCGTACGCCGCGGTGATGATCCGCTCTGCCTCGGTGCGCGGCTCGCGGTAGGCACCGCCCAGGAACTCCGGCTCGGGCAGCGCCTTGCGGTCCAGCTTGCCGGTCGGGCCGAGCGGCAGCCGGCCGAGGGCCACGAAGGCCGACGGCACCATGTAGTCGGGCAGCCGCGCCGCGACGAACGTGCGCAACTCGGCGGCGGAGGCGCCGGACTGCACATCCACGTCGCCGATACCGCCGGCGCCGTCGTCACCGACGGCCCCCTCGCCGGTGTGCACCACGTACGCGACGAGCCGCCGCCCGCCCGAGGGCACCTCCCGGCTGATCACCACGGCCTCGCTGATCCCGGGGTGCTGTGTGATCGCCCCTTCGACCTCGGCCGTCTCGATGCGGAAGCCGCGCACCTTCACCTGGCCGTCGCCGCGGCCGACGCACTCCAGCAGCCCCCGCGCGTTCCAGCGGGCCAGGTCGCCGGTGCGGTACATCCGCTCGCCCGCGGGGCCGAACGGGTTCGCCACGAAGCGCTCGGCGGTCAGGCCCGGCCGGTCGTGGTAGCCGCGGCCGAGGCAGGTCCCGGCCACGTACAGCTCACCGACCACGCCCTGCGGCACCGGGGCGAGTCCCGGGCCCAGCACGTAGGCTCGCATGTTTCCCAGCGGGGTGCCGATGGGCGCGACGTCGCCGTCCGCCCATTCCTCGGACGCCGCGAGGGAGAACGCGGTGGCGTAGAAACTCTCGCTCTGTCCATAGGAGTTGACGATCCGCGCGCCGGGCAGGGCCTCGCGCAGCTGCCGCACCAGCCGGGCCGGGAGCACGTCGCCCGCGAGCACGACCGTGCGCACGTCGGGCGCCTTGCCCAGGTGGCCCGCCAGTTCCCCGAGCACCGAGGGGACCCCGCTGATCACCTGGCCGTCCCAGTGCTCCCGCTCGCCGAGCGCCAGCGCGTTCGGCACCAGCTCGGCCGTGCCGCCGGTGGACAGGGTGGTCAGCAGCTCGAAGACCGAGACGTCGAAGTTCACGGAGGTGCCGGCCAGCATCCGCCATCCGGGCGGCGTGTCGAGGACGCGCGCCAGTTCGCGCACTCCGTTGACGACGCTCCGATGGGTGATCGCCGCGCCCTTCGGCCGGCCCGTGGAGCCGGACGTGTACATCACGTAGGCCAGGTTGTCCGGACGGAGCGACGCGGCGCGGCCGGTGTCGCCCGGCGTCCCCTCGGGCGCACCCCACGCGGCGCGGTGGTCGAGGTTGACGCACGCCATGTCGTGTTGCGGCAGGTCCCCCCATGTCGCGGTGTCGGTGACCACGAAGCGCGGGCGTGCCTCGGACAGCACGCTCTGTGCCCGTCCGGCGAGATACCGCGGGTCCAACGGCAGGTATCCGGCGCCGGACTTGAGGATCCCCAGCAGGCCGACGACCAGGTCCTGCGTGCGCGGCAGCGCCAGCACCACCAGGTCCTCCGGTCCGGCGCCGCGCCGGACCAGCTCCCCCGCGACGCCGTTCGCCCGGTCGTCGAGCTCGCGATAGGTCAGGGTGCGGCCGTCGCACACGAGCGCCGGGGCGTCCGGGGTCCTGGCCACCTGGCTCTCGAAGAGCTCCGGGACCGTCAGGTCGGGCAGCGCCGTGGCGGTGTCGTTGAACCGCGTGAGGAGCCGGTCGCGTTCGGCCTCGTCGAGCACGTCGATGCCGCCGACGCCGCGCCGCGGGTCGGCCACGAGCCGGCCCAGCACCTGCACGAAGCGCTGCGCGAGGCCCTCGACGGTGTCCCTGTCGAACAGGTCGGTGGCGTACTCCAGGCGGACTCCCGCGCCGCCCGAGCCGTCCGGGATCATATTGAAGAACAGGTCGAACTTGGCCGTTCTGGTCTCCAGCGTCTCGGCCTCGACGTCGAGCCCGGCGAACTCCAGCTCGCCCAGCGGCTCCTGCCAGGCGAGCATCACCTGGAAGAACGGGTGGTAGGCGGTGGAGCGGTCCGGGTTCAGCAGCTCCACCAGCCGCTCGAACGGCATGTCCTGGTGGTCGTAGGCACCGAGCGACCGGTCCCGTACCCGCTCCAGCAGCCGCAGGAAGCTCGGGTTGCCGGAGAGGTCGACGCGCAGCACCCAGGTGTTGACGAAGAACCCGACGAGGTCCCGCAGCTCCTCGTCGGTGCGGCCCGCGATGGGCGCGCCGATGGTCACGTCGTCGCCGCACCCGAGGTGGTGCAGGAGCACCGCGAGCGCCGAGTGCATGACCATCGACACGGTGATGTCCTGTGCCGCGGCCAGCTTCTCCACCGCCCCGAGCAGGTCCGGGGCGATCGGGAACCGGACCAGGTCGCCGCGGGAGCTCATGGTCCTCGGGCGCGGGCGGTCCGTGGGCAGCGCCAGCGGCTGCGTCAGATCGGCCAAGGTCTCGCGCCAGTACGCCAGTTGCCGGGCGGCCAGGCTGTCCGGGTCGGACTCGTCGCCGAGCACGTCCTGCTGCCACAGCGTGTAGTCCGCGTACTGCACCGGGAGCGGCTCCCACACCGGGGCCCCGCCCTGCCTGCGCGCCGAGTACGCGGTGCTGAGATCGCGGAGCAGCGGCCCGAGGGACTCCCCGTCCAGCGCGATGTGGTGCACCACCAGCACCAGGGTGTGCTCGCGCGGTCCGCACCGCAGCAGCCTGGCGCGGATCGGCGCGTCGGCGGCCAGGTCGAAGGTCTGCCTGGCCGTCTCGTCGACCGCCGCCGCCCGCTGCTCCGGCGCGACCTCGACGACCGGCAGCACGAACGGCTTGTCCCCGGACGGCAGCACCTGCTGGTGCGGGACGCCGTCGTCGTCCTCGACGATCACCGTGCGCAGCACCTCGTGCCGGTCGATGACATCGCGGAACGCGGCCTGCAGCGCGCCCACGCCCAGCTCACCGGTCAGCCGCAGGGCGAACGCGCCGTTGTAGGTCGGCGAAGGGCCTTCGAACCGGTCCACGAACCACAGCCGACGCTGCGCGAACGACAACGGGATCATTGTGTCTCCAAATCGGCGGAACCAGGGAGCGGGTCGTCACTCAGCTCTGGTCGAGCAGGGTCAAGAGTTCGTCGTTGTAGAAGTCGTCGATGGAGCACGCCCCCGACAGCGTCGAGAAGTACCGGTCGATGTGCTCCTGGTGGCCGACCAGTTTCCGCAGCATGTCCGTGCGCCCCTCGGGCTTGAGCTCGGCCACGTTGAGCGCGCCCTGGTAGTGGTTGAGCGCCTCGCCGCCCAGGTCGTTCTCGTAGCGCCGCAGCGCCGCCCGGAGCGCGTCGTCGTCGTGCAGCCGCTCCCCGATGCGGTCGGTGAGCGACTGGGCCTGGACGAAGGCCTCGGTGATGCCGCGGGCGGTGATGGAGTCCTTGTGGTTCACCGCGTCCCCGACCAGGACCCACCCGGGCCCGTAGGCCTTGCGGAAGTAGTTCTCCTGGTGCCCCGTGCCGTACAGCTGCTCCTCGCGCCTGCCCGCCCGCATCCGCTCCCACAGCTCGGGTGCCGTCGTGCGGAAGGCCTCGAGGTAGGCGGGCTCCACCGCCGTGCGGATCTCGCCGAAGTCCGCCTGGGGGAAGTAGGTCATGAGCAGCGTCAGGTCGTCGTTGGTGGGCAGGACGCCGATCCAGCGCCCCGGCCGCTCGTACAGCTCGAAGTGCGCCGGGACCCCGGACCAGTAGCTGTAGTAGGTGCAGGTCATCCGGGGATGCTCGATGACGTTGCGCGCGCCGGCCTTGCGGGCCACCAGCGAGCGCATGCCGTCCGCGCCGACGACCAGGCGTGCCCGGTCCGTCGCCTCGGTGCCGCCGGGCGTGGTGTACCGCACCCCGACGACCCGGTCGCCCTCGAACACGAGGTCGTTGACCGCGCAGGACTCCCGGAACTCCACACCGGCCGCGACGGCACCGTCCGCGAGGATCGGGTCGAGCACGTACCGCCGCGGCGCGTAGGTGGTCCGCAGGCCGTCGATCGGCAGGGAGAAGCCCTCGATGCGGACGCCGGGCGCCTCGTAGCTCTGGCGGGTGATCGGCCGGCAGCCCGCCTCGCGGAGCCTGTCGAGCAGTCCCCACCGGTGGAGCAGCGCGACGCCCTGCTGATGGATGTAGTGCGAGGACAGCGTGTCCTGCGGGAACCGCGCCTTCTCCAGGAGCAGCACGCGATATCCCTGCCGCGCGAACAGCATGGCCGTCGGCGAACCCGCACAACGGGCACCGATGACAATCACGTCGTACATGGCGCCTCTCCTTCTATCGGGTGACCGCACCCAGGGATTCGATGTACGCGGAGATCGACGCCACCGTCGGGTTGAGGAACAGCTGGTCCATCGGGACCTCGACGCCCAACTCCTCGATGAACGCGCCCTGGATCCTGACCATGACCACGGAATCCCCGCCCAGGGCGAAGAAGTCGTCGTCGTCCGCAAGGTCGGCGCGCCGGAGTTCCCGGCACCAGACAGCGTGCACGGCCTCGGAAATCATCATGTTCCTCCCTGTTGTCATCACGTCCGCCGACTAGGCACAGGCCTCGGCCAACGCCGCGCGGTCGACTTTTCCGTGCGGGCTCAGCGGAATCCGCGCAATGTTCGTGAACCTGGCCGGGACCATGTTCCGCGGCAGCGTCTCCAGGAGGCGGGTGCGCACGTCGTCCGCGGCGAGATCGGCCCCCGACGGGACGACGAACGCGGTCAGCTCCGCCTCGCCGGAGTCGGTGTAGGTGACCACCACGGCGGCTTCCCGGACCCCGGCCAGCCTGCCGAGCGCGCGCTCGACATCGGTGGGGTCGATGCGCATGCCCCGCACCTTCACCTGCGCGTCCATCCTGCCGACGACGACGAGTTCGCCGGCCTCGGTCACGTAGCCGCGGTCGCCCGTGCGGTACAGCCTGCGCGGCGCGCCGTCGACCTCGATCGTCGTGAACCTCGCGTTCTCGGGGCCCGTGCCGCCCAGGTAGCCCGCGCCGACACCGGCCCCGGAGATGCAGATCTCGCCCTGCTCCCCCGCCCCGACACCGCGCAGCCGCTCGTCGAGGAGGTGGATGTCGGTGTTGTGGGCCGGCCTGCCGACCGGTGCGATGTCGTGTTCGCCGCGCCAGTACGCGGCGAGGTCGTACGACGTCGCGACGTCCGTGCACTCGGCGACGCCGTACTGGTGCAGGAGGGTGCAGGTGTTGCCCTCGCGCCGCGCCCAGTCCGCGAGCCGTTCGACCTTCAGCGCCTCCCCGCCGAAGAGCACGTGGTCGAGCCGGGTGAGCGCGTCGCCGCCGCGGGCGGTCTCCCAGTCCACCAGCACGTACAGGGTGCTCGACGCGCAGTGCACGACGCGTATCTCGTGCTCGGTCAGGACGCGGTAGGCCAGCATGGCGTCGAAGTTCCGGCTCGGCACCAGGTGCTGGGTGGCGCCGCAGAACAGCGGTGTCATCAGGGCACGTTGGGAGAGGTCGAACCCGAACGCGCTGACGACCAGGTTGTGCGACCCGCTGTGCAGGCCGTACTCGAGCTTCAGCCAGTTCATCAGGTTGAACCAGCCCTCGTGCCGCACCGCGGTCAGCTTCGGCGTACCGGTGGAGCCGGACGTGAAGACGGCGTAGCACAGGTCGTCCCCGGTGACCGGGATGTCGGCTGAGGTCGCCGGGAGTCCGGCCAGGTGACCGGAGAGCCGCTGCAGATCGACGACCTCGGCGGCCGCCGACTCGACCATGGCGGCCGTCGCCGGGGAGGCCACGATCAGGGCGAGGCCGGGGACCTGGCCGAGCAGCAGCCGGAGCCGCGCCGACGGATAGGCCGGGTCGAACGGTACGTAGGCCGCGCCCGCCTTCAGCGTGCCGAGGACGGCGACGAGCAGGTCGATCGAGTAGTCGAGACAGATGCCGACCCTGGCGCCCCGGCCGTGCCCGCGCGCGGCGAGGAAGTGCGCGAACCGGTTGGCCCTCGCGTCCAGTTCCGCGTACGTCACCCGCTCACCGGCACAGCGCACGGCGACGGCGTCGGGGGTGGCGCGCGCATGCGCCTCGAACTGCCGGTGGACGACGGGTGCCGGGGGCAGGGCGACCCGCTTTCCCTGAAGGATCATCAACTGACTCCGATGCGAGAGGTGTCCGGTCGGACGAGCCGCCGGCACATCACGGGAACGGGCGTGCCGGCACCTGCGGGCGATGTGCCTGTGAGCGATGTGTGTCCGCGCGATGTGTGCCCAGGCGATGTGTGTGTACGGGCGATGTGTGTCTAGGCGGTGCGCTTGTCGGCGATGTGCGGATCGGCGGTGTCGAGCATGCGGGTCACCCACTTGTCGACGGGCAGACCGTGTGCGGCGGCCGCCTTCGCGTAGTACTCCAGTTGCCCGGTGGACAGCTCGATGGTGAGCGTGGTGACCTCCTGCCGGCGCTTCTCGTCGCCACCGCCCGGGGCGATCTCGTCCGTGTCGCTCTGCACGGCCAGGCTGGCGCGGACCGCCCTGCGCAGTTCGTTGCGCGACCACTTCTGCTGCTCGGCCTTGCGCAGCCAGTAGTCCTGCTCCGGTGGGGACAGCCGGGTCACCTCGGCGTGGTGGGCGAAGCTGAGGTTGTCCCGCCTGCGGTGGTGCTCGAACCGCCGGGCCACCCACGCGTAGTTGCGCAGGGTCTGGTAGTCGAGTCCGGTGCGCTCGATCGCCTCCTTGTACCGCCGCCAGCCGTAGGCGGCCTCCCCGTAGATCAGCCAGTCGGCGAGCCACCAGGCCGAGGAGTTCACCAGCTCGCGCAGATTGGTGCCGATCTGCTCCCAGGAGCGCTCCGGCAGGTTCTGCGGGAAGACCATCCCCGACTTCTGCACCTTGGCCTGTGTCCCCACGAAGGACAGGACCACATCGCGCGGCGCCGGCTCACCGCGGTCGACCACCGGCCTCGCCTTGTACGTGCTCGCGGTTCTCACAGCCCCCGTCACCACCCTCATCTCCCAACTCAGATTGACTTCACGGGTATTGACCGACCTCCTGCCGGAGCACCCACAGCGGTGCGGACGGACGGCGACCTACCGTGCCTACCGGGTCCGTCGGGTCGATCCGACGTCGGTTCCCGCGGCGTTCACTCCGCCGCCATGGCCTCCCGCAGGCTCCTGGGCCGCAGGTCGGTCCAGTTCTGCTCGACGTACTGCAGGCACTCGGACCTGGCCGCCTCGCCGAAGACCACCCGCCAGCCGTCGGGGACCTCGGCGAACACCGGCCACAGGGAGTGCTGCTCCTCGTCGTTGACCACGACGTAGAAGCGGCCGTCCTCGTCGTCGAAGGGGTTCGTGCTCAACTGGCACCGTCCTTAACCGTCACGGAGTGACTCGGGATGGGAAGTCGCCGGGCCGGGTGCGAGAGGGCACCGGGCGCGGATGCGACGACGGGCGTTGTCCGGTCGACAGGACACCCGGCGTCGGCGGCGACTCCAGCGTTGCCGTCACCGTAGGGACTCGGCCGTCGGCGCTACAAGGGCGGCGCGCCCACCGGCGTCCCGGGCGTCCGCCCGGACCCGCACCCCACCGGGATCCGCTGTACCCCGCCGGGTTCCTGTGCCACGATGCCGCTCCGTGGGCCGTGGACAGGCCGGTCGAGGCCTGCGTACGTCAGTTGCGTCCTGTCGCCGACGCGAGGGAGTGCGGGCGCGGTCGGCCTGCGGGGAGCCGGGGCTCCCGAGCGGACACACACCGCACGAGGTCCGCCCCGGCCCCGCCGGCCGCGCCCCGTCCCCTGGTCCGGCTGTGTGCGACCCGATCCCGAGGGAGAGCGATGGACGGCATCCGACCCGACCTGCGTCTGTTCGTCCTGCACCACGCAGGGGGCTCACATCTGCCCTACCGCCACTGGCCGGCCGAGCTGCCGGACACCTGGGACGTGCGGCTGCTCGACGCCCCGGGCCACGGCCTCCTCCTCGATCTCCCGCAGATCACGGACGCCGGCCGCCTCGCGGACCGCCTGTTGCGTGACATGGAGCCCGAACGGGCCTGCCCCTACGCCCTCTTCGGGCACAGCATGGGCGCCCTCGTGGCCTACGAGATCACCCGGCGGGCCGTCGACCTGGGGCTTCCGCCGCCGGTGTGGGTCGGTCTGTCGGCGCGATCCGCACCGCAGCTCGCGGGGCCGCCGACGCGGTACCACGAGTTGTCCGACGCCGAGCTGCGGACGCGGCTGAGGCTGCTCGGCGGCACGCCCGACGAGGTCTTCGACGACCCCGAGCTGTGGGCCCTGTTCGAACCGGTCATCCGGGCCGACCTGCGCCTGGTGGAGAACTGGTGCCCCGCTCCCGGCGCCACCGCCCTGCCCGTGGCGCTGTCCGCCTTCGCGGGCGGCGCGGACGGCTCCGCCTCGCCGCGGCAGATGACCGGCTGGGCGGAGCACACCGAGCGCTTCCTGGGTCTGCGGGTCTTCGACGGCGGTCACTTCTACTTCCAGGACGATCCCGGACCGCTGCTGCGGCGGATCGAGCGGGACGTGACCACGGCGCTCGCCGCGGAACCGACCGCTGTGCCGGTGCGGTGAGCCGACGGCCCACCGTCGCCGGACCGCGCACACACGACATCACCATGCAGGACAGACGACAGTCAGGAGCGAGGAATGACGAGACCGAGGAGACCGAGGGCCGGCGTGGTCGGTCTGGCGGCAGTCGCGATCACGGCCACCGCCTTCACGGGTCCCGCCGCGGCGGCGCGGGACGCGGCTCCCACGGCGGCCGCCCATCAGGCGACGCAACGGGCGATCGACGCGGCCGTCGGGGCCGGCGTCCCGGGGGTCACCGTCGAGGCACGGGACGCCGACGGCGTCTGGAAGTCGGCCTCGGGCGTGGGCGACCGGCGGACCGGGGCGCCGCGCGGCACGAACGACAGGTTCCGCATCGGCGGCCTCACCAACACGTTCGTGGCGACCGTCCTGCTGCAGATGGAGGCGGAGAACAGGCTCGGTCTCGACGACCCGGTGGAGCACTACCTGCCCGGCCTGGTGACGGGCAACGGCAACGACGGCCGCAAGATCACCGTACGGCAGCTCCTCAACCACACCAGCGGCCTGTTCGACTACCTCGCCGACCAGGACTTCTACGAGACATACTCGTTGGGTGACGGCTTTCTCCAGCACCGGTACGACACTCTGACGCCCGAGCGGCGGGTGCGGGTGGCTCTCGCCCACGCGCCGCTGTTCGCGCCCGGTACCCGGTTCTCGTTCTCCAACACCAACGACGTCCTGGCGGCGCTGATCGTGCAGAAGGTCGGCGGCCGGCCGTACGAGGACGAGGTGCGCGAGCGCATCATCGAACCCCTGGGACTCAAGGCGACCTCCAACCCCGGGACCGGCATCCGCCTGCCCCGGCCGAGCGGTCGCGGCTACTCCAAGCTCTTCCTGTCGCAGCCGGACCGGATCGACGACGTCACCGAGCTGAACGGGTCACAGAGCTGGGGCAACGGCGACATCATCTCCAGCGCGGACGACCTGACCCGGTTCTACGGGGCCCTGATGCGCGGGAAGCTGCTGCCGGCGCGGCAGCTGAAGGAACTGACGACGACCGTCGACAACCCGGATTTCCCGGGCGCGTCCTACGGACTCGACATCGAGCGGCTCACGCTGAGCTGCGGCACCACCGTCTGGTTCCGCGACGGAGGCACGACGGGGTGGCTCTCGATGGCCGCCTTCACCGAGGACGGCAGCCACCAACTCACCTTCAACTACAACGGCGACTGGGGAGCGGAGACCCTGCTGCCCGTCCTGGACGCCGAGTTCTGCGACACGCCTGCCGCCTCGGGCTGAGGCGGAGGACGCCGGGCCCGCGCCCTTTGCTGCGGGCCCGGCCGGCACCGTGAACGCGTCACGCACATGATTGACATGAGCATGGCATATACGATTGATGACAGGCCCCGAACCGCGCTAGAACGGCATGTCTGTCAACGGGAGGGTCTATGACCGTGCGAGCAGCCGTGGCGGGAGCGAGTGGATACGCGGGTGGCGAGCTTCTCCGCCTGCTCCTGGCCCACCCCGAAGTGGAGATCGGCGCCCTGACCGGAAGTTCCAGCGCGGGAGAGCGTCTTGGCACACTGCAGCCGCACCTGACCCCGCTGGCAGAACGGGAGGTGCGGCCCACCACCGCCGACGTCCTCCAGGGCCATGACGTCGTCTTCCTCGCCCTGCCGCACGGCCGGTCCGCCGCCGTCGCACAGCAGTTGGGAGACACGACGCTCGTCATCGACTGCGGCGCGGACTTCCGGCTCGCGGACGCGGCCGACTGGGAGACGTTCTACGGCTCGCCGCACGCGGGCACCTGGCCCTACGGCCTGCCCGAACTGCCCGGCGCCCGCGCCGCGTTGGCGGGCACCCGGCGCGCCGCGGTGCCGGGCTGCTACCCGACCGCGGTCCTGCTGGCCCTCTTTCCCGCGTACGCGGCGGGGCTGGCCGAACCCGATGCGGTGGTCGTCGCGGCGTCCGGCACGTCCGGCGCCGGCAAGGCGCCCAGGGCGGACCTGCTCGGCAGCGAGGTCATGGGCTCCGTGCGGGCGTACGGCGTGGGAGGCGGCCACCGGCACACTCCCGAGATGAGGCAGCACCTGAGCGCCGTGGCGGGCCGCCCGGTCACCGTCTCCTTCACCCCGACCCTGGCCCCCATGCCGCGCGGCATCCTCGCCACCTGCTCCGCCGCGGCACGGCCCGGGGTCGGCGCGGCCGACGTACGGGCCGCGTACGAGAAGGCGCTGGCCGACGAACCGTTCGTACGGCTGCTGCCCGAGGGGCAGTGGCCCGGCACCGCGGCCGTGCGCGGAGCGAACTGCGCGCACATCCAGGTGGCCCTCGACCCGGCGGCCGGCCGGATCATCGCGATCAGCGCCATCGACAACCTCACCAAGGGCACCGCGGGCGGGGCCGTGCAGAGCATGAACGCCGCGCTCGGCCTCCCCGAGGAGCTGGGGCTTTCCACGATCGGAGTCGCACCGTGAACGACCCACGGGCGCACAAGGAGATGCAGTGAGCGTCACCGCAGCACGAGGCTTCACGGCGGCGGGCATCGCCGCGGGAATCAAGCAGAACGGCGACCGGGACCTGGCTCTCGTCGTCAACAACGGGCCGGGCCGCGCCGCGGCGGGCGTCTTCACCGCCAACCGTGTGCAGGCGGCCCCCGTCCGGTGGTCCCGGCAGGTCCTCGCGGACGGTGGGATCCGCGCCGTGGTGCTCAACTCCGGTGGCGCCAACGCCTGTACCGGGCCGCAGGGCTTCACGGACACCTGCGCCACCGCCGAACGGACCGCCGAACTGCTGGGTCTGGCGACGGCGGACGTGGCGGTCTGCTCCACCGGGCTCATCGGCGTACCGCTGCCCATGGACCGGGTCCTGAACGGCGTCGCGAGCGCCGTCACCCGGTTGTCCGCCGCCGGCGGCCAGGACGCGGCGGCGGCCGTCATGACCACCGACACGGTGCCCAAGACGGCCGCCGTCACCCGGGGCGCCTGGACCGTCGGCGGCATGGCCAAGGGCGCCGGGATGCTCGCCCCCGGCCTCGCCACCATGCTCGTCGTGCTCACCACGGACGCCGCCCTGGACAGCGCGGCCCTGGACCGGGCACTGCGGGACGCCACCCGGGTCACCTTCGACCGGGTCGACTCCGACGGCTGCATGTCCACCAACGACACCGTGCTGCTGCTCTCCTCCGGTGCGTCCCGACTCACCCCGGACTACGCCGAGTTCGCCGAGGCCGTCCGCACGGTCTGCGCGGATCTGGCCCGGCAGCTCATCGGGGACGCCGAGGGCGCGAGCAAGGAGATCCGCGTCGAGGTCGTGGGCGCCGCGAGCGAGCACGACGCCGTCGAGGTGGGCCGTTCCGTCGCCCGCAACAACCTCCTCAAGTGCGCCGTCCACGGCGAGGACCCCAACTGGGGCCGCGTCCTGTCCGCCATCGGCACCACCTCCGCCGCCTTCGAACCCGACCGGCTCGGCGTCGCCATCAACGGCGTATGGGTCTGCAAGGGCGGATCGGTGGGCGAGGACCGCGCCCTGGTGGACATGACCGGCCGTGAGGTCCGCATCACCGTGGACCTCGCCGCGGGCACGGACTGCGCCGTCATCTGGACCAACGACCTCACCGCCGACTACGTCCACGAGAACAGCGAGTACGCCTCATGAGCGCTTCTCCGCCTCCCCGGCCGGCCGCCCGGCCCGCCGGCCCCGACCGCCGCGATCCCGACCGCTCGGACGAACGCACGGCCCACGCCCTGCCCAAGGCCCGCGCCCTGGTCGAGGCACTGCCCTGGATGGCGCGCCACCGGGGCAAGACCGTCGTCATCAAGTTCGGCGGCAACGCCATGGTCGACGACGACCTGAAGGCGGCCTTCGCCATGGACATCCTCTATCTGCGGCACGCGGGTCTGCACCCCGTCGTGGTGCACGGCGGCGGCCCGCAGATCAGCGCACAACTCGAACGCCTGGGCCTGGAGTCACGGTTCGAGGGCGGCCTGCGGGTCACCACCGACGAGACCATGGACGTCGTCCGCATGGTCCTCGCCGGGCAGGTGCAGCGCGAGCTCGTCGGGCTGCTCAACGCGCACGGCCCGCTCGCGGTGGGCCTGACGGGTGAGGACGCGCGCCTGATGACCGCCGTCAAGCACTACGCGCACAAGGACGGCAGGCCCGTGGACATCGGCCGCGTCGGCGAGGTCGCCCACGTCGACACCGGGGTCGTGCAGGCCCTCATCGACGACGGACGCATCCCCGTGATCTCCTCCATCGCCCGGCCCGAGGACGACAAGGACGCCGCGCAGGGCGGGGTGTTCAATGTCAACGCCGACACCGCGGCCGCGGCCCTGGCCGCCGCGCTCGGCGCCGAGATGCTGCTGATCCTGACCGACGTCGAGGGTCTGTACGCGAACTGGCCGCACAGCGACGAGGTGATCCCCCGCCTGACCGCCGGCGAACTGGCCGCACTGCTGCCGGGGTTGGCCTCCGGCATGATCCCCAAGATGGAGGGCTGCCTGCACGCCGTGCGCAACGGGGTGGGCAGCGCCCGCGTCGTCGACGGCCGGGTCAAGCACTCCATCCTGCTGCAGATCTTCACCGACGTAGGCGCCGGCACGGTGGTCGTGCCGGACGACGAGGTCCGCTTCGAGGGGGCGACGGCATGAGCGACGGCACGGACGGCACCGGGGCGGGCAACGCGACGCTGACCCGCCGCTGGCAGGGCGTCATGATGGACAACTTCGGCACCCCCCGGTTGCCCCTGGTCCGCGGCCGGGGCACCCGGGTCTGGGACGCGGAGGGCAACGAGTACCTCGACTTCGTCGGCGGCATCGCGGTCAACGCGCTCGGCCATGCACATCCCGCGGTCGTACGGGCCGTCTCCGAGCAGGCCGCCGCACTCGGACATGTCTCCAACCTGTTCATCGCCGAACCGACCGTGCGCCTCGCCGAGCACCTGCTGCGGCTCGCCGGGCGCGCGGGCCGGGTCTACTTCTCCAACTCCGGGGCCGAGGCCAACGAGGCGGCCTTCAAGATCGGCAGACTCACCGGCCGTACCCACATGGTGTCGGCCACCGGAGGCTTCCACGGCCGCACCATGGGGGCCCTGGCCCTCACCGGCCAGCGCGCCAAGCAGCGCCCCTTCGAGCCGCTGCCGGGCGAGGTCAGCCATGTGCCGTACGGGGACGCCGCGGCCCTGCACACCGCCGTCACCCCGCACACCGCCCTGGTGATGCTGGAACCCCTACAGGGGGAGAACGGCGTGGTCGTGCCGCCGCCCGGCTATCTGCGGGCCGCCCGCGAGATCACGGCGGCGACCGGCACCCTCCTCGTCCTGGACGAGATCCAGACCGGCATCGGGCGTACGGGCCACTGGTTCGCCGCGCAGGCCGAGGACGTCGAGGCGGATGTCGTCACCCTCGCCAAGGGTCTGGGCGGCGGACTGCCCATCGGCGCGACGCTCGCCTTCGGCGCGGCCGCGGATCTGCTCACGCCCGGCGCGCACGGCTCCACCTTCAGCGGGAACCCCGTGGTGTGCGCGGCCGCCCTCGCCGTCCTGGACACCATCGAACGCACGGGCGTGCTCGGCCACGTGACCCGGGCCGGGGAGCGGCTGCGGCGCGGCCTGGAGCGGCTGGGCCACCCGCTGGTGCGCGAAGTCCGCGGCGCCGGGCTGCTGTTGGGCGTCGTCCTCGACGGAGCACTCGCGGCACAGGTGCAGCGCGCCGCCCAGGACCGGGGTCTCCTGGTGAACGCCGTGCTGCCGGACGTCATCCGGCTCGCCCCGCCGCTGAACGTGTCGGACCGTGCGGTGGACACCTTCCTCGACCGCTTCCCGGCGGCCCTGTCCGAGGCCCTCGGCGAACACCTGACGGCGGCCTGAGGGCAGCCCGGCGCAGACCTGACCCCCGGCCGCGCGGCACTCGCCGGCCAGGTCACGTCCGCCGGGTCTCGAGTTCGTTGGCGAAGCGCAGCCAGTGGTCGGCGCAGCGGCGTGCGGCCTGCGCGAGGAACTCCGCGCGGTGTCCGGGCACGCTCCGTGCCAGCCTGATCCACTTCGACTCGTCGCCGATCGAGTGGACGCTCAGCATCCGCAACAGCATCCGGCCGGCATCCGTGCGCAGCGACGGGTCCTTGCGCATGTTCGGCAGCAGCAGCCCGATGGTGGCCGCGGAGACGTGCAGCGCCGTCCGGCCGGGGGCCGGCTGCGGGAGGGCCTCGCCGGCCGGCCGCGGGGCGGCCTCGGGCGGGGCCGGACACGCCGTCGCCGCCTGCCTCCTGGACGCGAGGGGGTCCTGCCCCTGGCGCATGCGGTCCCGTACGTCCTTGGCGGTCGCCGTGGCGATGCCCGCCTGCTCGGCTATCTCCCGCAGCGATGCCCCGGGGTTGGCGGCGATCACCTGGCTCGCCCGCAGCCGCCCCTCGGTCGCCCGCAGCGGCCGGACCCGTCCGTCCCGGCCCACCCGCGCGTTCAACTGTTCGTTCTGGCCGGTCGAACGACGCCGGACGCCGGCGACGGTGCTGGCCGCGAGCCCGGCGGTGGCGGCGATCCGCCGGTCCGACCAGTTCGGGCGGGCCCGCAGGATCCGCTGTGCCGCGGCCGTCCGGTCGGCCAGCGACAGGGGCAGCCCGTGGGTGATGTTGAGCCACACCCCCAGGGCGAAGGCCTCGACCTCCCCGCCCTCGAAGAACTCCACCTCGATGGTGTCGTCGCCGCGCAGCCGGGCCGCCCCGATCCGGTGCATCCCGTCGATGACCCGCATCGTCTCGCGGTGCACGAGGATCGGCGGCAGCGGCGAGTCGAGCCTGGCGAGCATCCGGACGCGCTCACCGTCGACGCCGTTGATCCGCGGGGAGTCGGAGTCCCGCAGCGATTCCACGGGCAGCGTCGCCCGGTCAAGACCCATCAGGGACCCCCGCGGTGATGGTCATGAGGTGCAGGTACACGTACGGCTCCCCTCCGTAGCCGGGCGAGGCGGGTTCAGCGATGAATTCCGGCCGAGATCGAACATGCCGTCCGGCCGGGAAAAGCGGAGGAAAAGGGGGCTCGGCGCTCGGCGTTCCGGGCGGTCGGGCGGCGTCCCGTCGACGGGACGAGCACCCCCCTGCGGGTCGCCGCCCGCACGGTCACGCCCCCGGTCGTGCGGAGTTCACCGACGATGTCACCGGACGATCGGTGCCATGCTACGCACACATCAGCCCCACAGGAGTTCGAGCACCACTACGGCGCCGCTCCAGACCGGCCGGACAGACTTCTTACCGGTTATATGCACCTTCTCGAGGAGGCATGATGGCACGTCAGACCGATCAGGCCCCGGAGTCGTGCGACGGCCCGGCGACCGCTCTCCCGCAGCCCCCGCCACGGCAACCGCGCACCGCGGGCGCCGCGCCGCGCCGGGGCAAGGTGCTGACGACCAAGGTGGGTCTGCAGATGCCGGCCGAGATGGCCTACGACGAGTGGGAACGGGCCGGACGCCAGCTCTCCGACGTCCTCGACTCGTCCTCCTGGTGGCTGGGCGACTGGCTCGTGTACGGCAAGGACCACTACACCGACCGGTACCAGCGCGGGATCCGCGCCGCCGGGCTCTCGTACCAGACCCTGCGCAACTACGCGTGGGTCTCCCGGCGCTTCGACCTCGCCCGGCGCCGGCCCACCCTGAGCTTCCAGCACCACGCCGAGCTGGCCTCGATGCCTGCCGAGGAACAGGACCTCTGGCTCGACCGCGCCGAGCAGCGGCAGTGGACCACCAAGCAGTTGCGCGGCGCCATCCGCGCCGAACGCCGGCCGGAGGAACGGCCACGCACTCCCACCGAGCCGAGCCGCCCGCTGGAGGTCCCCGACAGCCGGCTTCAGTGGTGGCACAAGGCCGCGGAGCAGCTCGGCGTCGACTTCGAGCAGTGGGTGATGACCACGCTGGACAGCGCGGCCGCGAGCGCCCTGGAGGACCTCGGCACGCAGGCGGAGAACACGGAGATCTCCGGGCTCAAGGGCATCAAGGGCCGCGCCGAGCGGACCCGGCCGGTGGCCATCAGCGCCTGAGCCCCCGGCGCCGGGGCCTCCGGGACGTCACGGCAGCCGGCTCATCAGCCCGGCGGTCTCGCGCTTGTACGTACACGCGCTCCGCCCGAACGACTCCTGTACCCGGTCGCGCACCTCGCCCGGCTGTTCCTGGCTGAGCTTGAACATGCCCTCGGCCCCGGTGACGGTGACCCGGAAGGCCCCCACGTCGGGCGCGATCCTGCGGAAGTAGCCGAGCGACTCGGTCATGTCCCAGCCGTTGCCGAACGCCCCCTCGAAGGCGCGCACGGTGGACTGCACCACGCCCAGCGTCTGCTCCAGCGAGTCGATCCTCTCCACCACGCCCCGGACATGCACCGCCGTGAAGTTCCAGGTCGGGGCGGCCGGGGTCACCTCGTACACGGTGGGCGACACATACGTATGCGGACCCGTGAACGTCAGGAGCAGGACGCTGCCCGTCTCCAGCGCCGCCCAGTGCGGATTCGCCCGGTTCATGTGCCCGAGCAGCGTGGCCCCCGGCAGCTCGCCGGACCAGTCGGCGGACGTCTCGGGGTCGAAGATGACCGGCAGATGCGTGGCGAACGGACCGTCCTCGGCACTGCCGTTCGCCACCGCGAGCGCCAGTGGATTGCCACGGATCAGGTCCACTATCCACGAACTGTCCGGTGCGCGGTAAAAGCGGGGCACGAACATCCGGATCCACCCTTTCGGCAATGGGCTCAGGGCATGGCGCTGACACAGGGCATGAATCCGGCCCAGGGCATGACTGATCGCATTACGCCGGACGCATACACCATCGGCCGCGCCACGCCACGTTGTCGAGAATGCGCGCCGACCCTACCGTTGTCCCGCCGACGGGACAACGGCTGCAGATTTCAAGCTGCGTTGACGTCCTATCGAGCGCCCTTCGCGCCCGGTTCCAGTTGCCCTCGAGTCGTTCTCCAGCGCACACTGCAGAACGGTCTCTCGAGCCACCGGCCGAGTTTTCCAGACGCAAGTGGGAGAATTTTCTATGGGCATAACGGGTAGGCGCAGCCAAGAGATCTACGACGTGGTCGGAATCGGGTTCGGCCCGTCCAACCTGTCGCTCGCGATCGCCTTGGAGGAACACGGGGCGAGCGCTCCGCAGCATCCGGTCAGGTCCCGGTTCTTCGAGCGGCAACCCACGTTCGGGTGGCACCGCAACATGCTGCTGCCGTCGACGACCATGCAGATCTCGTTCCTCAAGGACCTGGCGACCTTCAGGAATCCGATGTCCCGGTTCAGCTTCGTCTCGTATCTGCACGCCTCCAACCGGCTGGTGCAGTTCGTGAACAACCAGGACTTCTTCCCGACCCGGCAGGAGTTCCACCAGTACCTGGAGTGGGCGGCCGCCGGCCTGGGCGACCGGGTCACCTACGGCGCCGAGGTCACCTCGATCCGGCCCGGTACCGCGGCCGGGTCCCCTGCGCCCGACCTCCTCGAGATCGAGGTGCGCGACGGCGACGGCACCACCAGCGTGGTCACCGCGCGCAACGTGGCCGTCTCGACGGGCCTGGTGCCGCGGCTGCCGGAGGGCGTGACGTCCGACGAACGCGTGTGGCACAGCTCGGAGTTCCTGACCAGGTTCAACGTACAGGACCCGGCGGACCTCAGGAGCGTGGCGGTGGTCGGCGCCGGCCAGAGCGCGGCCGAGATCACCCGCTTCCTCCACGACGCCCTGCCGCACGCCCAGGTCTGCGCGGTCATCCCGTCCTACGGCTACTCCGTCGCCGACGACACCCCCTTCGCCAACCAGGTCTTCGACCCCGGCGCGGTCGACCAGTACTACTTCGGCACCGAGCAGGGACGGGACGCGTTCTGGCGCTATCACCGCAACACCAACTACTCGGTGGTCGACGCCGACGTCATCCGGGACCTGTACCAGCGCTCGTACGACGAGCAGGTGCGCGGCGCCCAGCGGCTGCACTTCCGCAACCTCACCCGGGTCGCCGAGGTCGAACGCGCCGGGAGCGGGACGCGTGTGGTGCTGCGCTCGCTGCTCGACGAGCGGACGGAGGAACTGGCCGTCGACGCGCTGGTGTTCGCCACCGGTTACGACGGTCTGGACCCGGCCCGCCTGCTCGGCGACTTCGACCGGCACTTCGAGCGCGACGCGTCGGGCAGGCACCGCGTGGAACGCGACTACCGCCTGGTCAGCACGTCGGGACTGACCTGCGGCGTCTACCTCCAGGGCGGCACCGAGCACAGCCACGGTCTGTCGTCGTCCCTGCTGTCGAACATCGCGGTGCGCAGCGGCGAGATCGCCGACTCGATCGTGCTGCGGCACACCGAGCGGGAGCTGGGCCGTCCGGTGGAGGTCTCCTCCTCGGCCGCCTGAGGCGGCACACCGTGGGGTGGGTCCCGGCGCTGTGGCCGCAGCGCCGGGACCCACTCTCTCATTCAGCCGCCCCTGATTCCCTTTCGGGCGGAGCGTGATTCGCCGCCCGGCGTTTCCCTTGATATCCGTCGCCCAAGTTGACGGGATTCGGCTTTCGTCGACCCGCGGCCGCGCGCGATGATTGACGGGCAAGCACAGCTCGGGCCGGAAAGCATTCGTCCGCACGGGGTCCGGGGCACAGCCGAGTGTTTTTGTACCGTACTCAAGCGCATGCCCGGTCATTCGGGGACCGGCCCGTGGCCGCGGTCTTCCACAGAAGGAGTCGTGCCTATGAGCGCCCATTGCCCGGTCAGCAACCTCGTCCCGCGCAACGGCGTGGGCGCGGCCCGGGTCGTCGTGCCGGACCCGGGCGAGACGGAGGTCCTGCCATGAACGAGCAGCGGCATCGGCGCCCGAACGACGACACCCGAGCCAAGGCTGGGCCAGTCCCCGTGACACACACACCCTGGGTTCCTGCCTCGGCCGGCCACCGCCCCGCCGTACCTGAGCCCCGCCACCCCGACTGTCTCATCCGTCTGCGGTTCGCCGACGCGGTCGCGCTCGAACGTGCCGACCTCGCGTTCGGTTCGCTGTCAGACCTGGGCTTCGCCGACGTGCGGAGCGACCCCGCCACCCTCACCCTCCAGATCGCCGGTGACGCCGGCATCGAGTCACTGCGGGCTGTCCTCGCGGTCCTCGACACGGCAGCGATCACGGCCGAGGCGCTCACCGTGCACACACATGAACTCGACGACGTCTTCGCCGCGTTCACCGGTCTTCCGGCAACCGCGGGCAGAACCGCCGCCGGCCGCACATGAACGCGCTCAGGCCAGGTCGTCGCGGGTCACCCGGCGGTGCGCGGTGCGCCACCTGCCACGGATGCGGACCAGGACGTCCTCCATGACGCACACATACAGGACCCTGGAACTGCCCCCGCGCGGCGTGACGTACACGAGGGCCGAGCAGCGCGTGTGCAGCGACCCGTCCGCCTGGGGTCGTACGTCGAGCATGCCGATCCAGTGATGGAGGCGGTTGCCGACCCGCCGCTGCCGTGCCTCGCCGGCACGCACATAGCGCGCGAGCCCGGCGCGGGCACGCAACGGGCCGGACAGGGAGGGAAGTTCGAAGACGGCGTCCTCGGTGAAGGTGCCCGCCCAGCGCTCGGCGTCGTGCGCGTCCAGGATCCGCATCTGGTGCGCGTAGAACCGCTGCACCTCCGCGTACAGGGCGGCGAACTCCTGGCTCTGGAGCACGCGTTCAGCGGCCATGCTCGCAACCTCCGCTTCCGTCCGTGTCCTTGGCGTCCTCGGCGTCGTCGGTCCTCCGCATGGACAGTGTTCGAGGCGCGGATCGAGCATCTTTCAAATACTCCTCAAGTGCCCCCGTCGACGGTGGATGCCGCGAGGCCGCCGCAGAGCGTTCACTCTCAGTCCATTGCAACAGGCCTGCCGAGGATTCGTTGCGTTACACCCAGGACCGTTGCAACGATTTCCATGCTTTGACCTGCAGATATCTAGATAGTGCGCAACAACTCCATTGCCGGATCGATGAATGCAACGTAGCGTTTCTGGCATCGGAAACAACGGAGCCAAGGAGCCCACGATGCAGAAGAACCAGGCTTTGACGCAGAAGTTCGACAGCCCGGCCCCCCTCACGGCCGTCCTGGACATCCCCGGCGGACTCGTCCGCCTCATCGCCGCCGACCGCACCGACACCACCGTCGAGGTCCTGCCCGCCGACCCCGCCAAGAGCCGCGACGTCAAGGCAGCCGAACAGATCACCGTCACCCACACCGACGGCACCCTCCGCATCGAGACCACCGCACCCAAGAACCGGCTCCTCGGCCCCTCCGGAGCCGTCGAGGTCACCGTCCAACTGCCCACCGACTCCCACGTCCAGGCCACGACCGCCGGCGCCGAACTGCGCGGCGTCGGACGCCTCGGCAACATCACCTTCGACGGCGCCTACCGCTCGGTCAAGCTCGACGAAGCCGCAACCACCCACCTCACCGTCCACGACGGCGACGTCTCCATCGGCCGCCTGAACGGCCCCGCCGAGATCAACACCCAACGCGGCGACATCCACATCACCGAAGCCGTCACCGGCACCCTCGACCTGCGCACCGCGAAAGGCGACATCACCGTCGGCGCCGCCCAGGGAGTCTCCGCCGCCCTCGACGCCGGCACCAGCCACGGCCGCGTCCACAACTCCCTCAGGAACCCCGACGCCACCCCCGCCCTGACCATCCGCGCCACCACCTCCTACGGCGACATCACCGCCCGCAGCCTCTGACAAGGAGCACCCCATGACGAACCCCGCCATCGCGGCACACGCACTGCGCAAGTCCTACGGCGACAAGACCGTCCTCGACGGCATCGACATCACCGTCCCGGAAGGCACCATCTTCTCCCTCCTCGGGCCCAACGGCGCAGGCAAGACCACCGCCGTCAAGATCCTGTCCACCCTCATCTCCCCCGACGGCGGCCAGGCCCGCGTCGCCGGCCACGACCTCACCACCGACCCGCAGGCCGTACGCGCCACGATCGGGGTCACCGGCCAGTTCTCCGCCGTCGACGGACTGATCACCGGCGAGGAGAACATGCTCCTCATGGCCGACCTGCACCACCTCCCCAAGGCCGAGGGACACCGCGTCACCACCGAGCTCCTCGAACGCTTCGACCTCGTGGAAGCCGCGAAGAAGCCCGCGTCCACCTACTCCGGCGGCATGAAGCGCCGCCTCGACATCGCCATGACCCTGGTCGGCGACCCCCGCATCATCTTCCTCGACGAACCCACCACCGGCCTCGACCCCCGCTCCCGCCACACCATGTGGCAGATCATCCGCGAACTCGTCGCCACCGGCACCACCGTCTTCCTCACCACCCAGTACCTCGAAGAAGCGGACGAACTCGCCGACCGCATCGCCGTCCTCAACAACGGCAAGATCGCCGCCGAAGGCACCGCCGAAGAACTCAAGCGCCTCATCCCCGGCGGACACGTACGCCTCCGCTTCACCGACCCCATCGCCTACCGGTCCGCCGCCCTCGCCCTCACCGACATCACCCACGACGACGAAACCCTCTCCCTCCAGATCCCCAGCGACGGCACCCAGAACAACCTCCGCTTCATCCTCGACCGCCTCGACACCGCCGGCATCGAGGCCGACGAACTCACCGTCCACACCCCCGACCTGGACGACGTCTTCTTCGCCCTCACCGACGGCACCGGCACCCCCAACCAGCCCAAGGAGGCTGTCCGATGAGTTCCCTGTCCCTCGCCGTACGCGACTCGAACACCATGCTGCGCCGCAACCTCCTGCACGCCCGGCGCTACCCCTCCCTCACGCTGAACCTGCTGCTCACCCCGGTCATGCTGCTGTTGCTGTTCGTCTACATCTTCGGCAACGCGATGAGCGGCGGCGCGGGCCGCTCGGCCTACATCGCCTACCTCGTGCCCGGCATCCTGCTGATGACCATCGGCTCCACCGTGATCGGCACCGCGGTGTCCGTCTCCACCGACATGAGCGAAGGCATCATCGCCCGCTTCCGCACCATGGCCATCCACCGCGGCTCCATCCTCGTCGGACACGTCATCGGCAGCGTCATCCAGTCGGTCATGAGCGTGGTCCTCGTCGGCGCCGTCGGCGTGGCCATCGGCTTCCGCTCCCACCACGCCACCGTCCTGGACTGGCTCGCGGCGTTCGGGCTGATCGTCCTGTTCGCCCTCGCGCTCACCTGGATCGCGGTCGGCATGGGCCTGGTCAGCCCGACCGCGGAGGCCGCCAGCAACAACGCCATGCCGCTGATCCTGCTGCCCCTGCTCTCCAGCGCCTTCGTCCCCCTGCACTCCATGCCCGGCTGGTTCCAGCCCATCGCCCACTACCAGCCCTTCACCCCCGCCATCGAGACCCTGCGCGGCCTCCTCCTCGGCACCCACATCGGCAACAACTGGTGGATCGCCCTGGCCTGGTGCCTCGGCCTCACCGTCCTCGGCTACCGCTGGTCCACCTCCACGTTCAACCAGGACCCGAAGTAGCCGCCCATCACGACGACGGGGCCTCACCCGTCCGAACTCTCCACCGCCCCACTCGAAGCACCGAACCGCCGCCGGCGCCCTCACCATCCCCCGAGGGCACCGGCGACGCGGCGTTCAGGAACGGTTCACAGCCGGCGCAGCAGGGCCGCCCGGTCGACCTTGCCCGTGCTGGTCAGGGGCAGCTCGTCGAGCGCGACGACGCGCGTGGGGATCATGTACGACGGCAGGATGGTCCGCAGGGCGCGTACGACCTCGGCCTTCGAGAGCGGATCGGCCGCCGGCACGTAGAAGGCGGCCAGCGTCCGCCCGCCCGGCCCCGTGGGCGCCACCACCGACGCGGCCCGGACACCCGGGCACTGGAGGAGGGCGCTCTGCACCTCGCCCAGTTCGATCCGGTAGCCGCGCACCTTGACCTGGTCGTCGAGGCGGCCGAGGAACTGCAGGTCGCCGCTCGGCAGCCAGCGGGCGCGGTCACCGGTGCGGTACATGCGCTCGCCGGGGCTCAGGGCTCCCGGATCGGGCAGGAACTTGACGGCGGTGAGACGGGCGGCCGCGGCGTAGCCCAGGGCCACGCAGGTGCCGGCGATGTACAGATCGCCCTCCTCGCCGAGGGGGCAGGGGCGCAGGTCGCCGTCGAGCACGTAGTAGCGGGCGTTCTGCATCGGTTTCCCGTAGGGGATGCTCGGCCACGTGGGGTCGACGTCGCCCACCCGGTAGTGGTTCGACCAGACGGTGCACTCCGTGGCGCCGCCCAGCGCCACCACCTCGGCCTTCGGGAACGCGGCCCGGATCCGGTCCGGGAGCGGCACCGGGATCCAGTCGCCGCTGAGGAGGACCAGGCGGAGCGTGTCGCGCCCGGCGGGCTCGCGGGCCTGGACGAAGGGCATGACCATGGCCAGGGTGGCGGGCGCCGAGTCCCAGATGGTGATGGCCTCCTGTTCGAGCAGGTCCACCAGGGTGTCCGGCTCGGCGAGTTCCGCCGCCGACGCCAGCCGTACGGTCGCGCCGGCGGCCAGCACGCCGAAGACGTCGTAGACCGAGAGGTCGAAGCAGAAGGACGTGACGAACAGGATCTCGTCGGCGGGCCCGATCCCGTAGGTGCGGTTCACCCAGTCGATGAGGTTCACCGCCGACCGGTGGGTGACGACGACTCCCTTGGGCGCACCGGTCGAACCGGACGTGAAGATGGTGTAGCAGACGTCCTCGGCCGTCGGACCGGTGGCGAGGGGGGCGGCCGGGCGGAGGCCGACGTGATGGCCGGTCCACAGCGGCTCGCGGCCCGGCGCCGCGCGCTCACGGGACGGCTCCACGCGGATGACGGCGTCGTACCGCTCGGCCAGTTCGCCGCCGAACTCCTCGGCCCGGCGGCGGTGGACGCTCGCGCGGGCCACCCCGGGCAGGAGTTCGGGGAGGCGCTCGACGAACCGGGGCGGGACCCGAAGGCCGGAGCAGGTGCCGAGCCCGGGGTCGACGAGGTCGGCGAGGACGATGACGCCGTCGTCGGCGAGCAGCCCGAGAAGCGAGTCGAGGACGCCGGTCAGGTGGTCGAGATCCGGCAGGAACTGCACCGTACTGGCGAGCACGACGACGTGGAACGGGCCGCGTACCCGCTCGGCGGCCTCATGCGCGAAGCACACCACGCCGTCGACCTCGCCCCCGGCCCGGGCCCCTGTCTCCTGGCTCCGGGCCACGGACACCGGTGAGGGGTCGACGGCGACGTAGCGGGACGCCCACGGCGCCAGGGCCTCGACGATCAGGCCGGAACCGCACCCGATCTCCAGGACCGAGGGCCGTTCGACAGACGTCGCGGCCCGCACGAACCGCGCCACGTGGTTCTGGTAGCCCCGGACGTCGTCCTCGTCGAACGGCCGTTGCGCGCGGCGCAGGTTGAAGCCGGCGGCTTCGAGCGGATCGTCGGAGCCGGACACGTAGTCGAAGAGGTCCGCGACCTGCTCGCGCCGGAACGTGGCCGACCAGGAGAACTCCTCGGGGATGTCGGGGCACAGCACGTGGCGGAGCGACGGCACCTCCCAGCGGAACTCCTGTACGGAGGGCAGGTGTACGCGGTCGGTCAGAACGGCCGCCACATCGAGCTGGTCGAGCAGCCCGACCACCCGGGCGGCGGGCCACGACGGGTCGAGCGGGACGTAGGAGGCGCCGCACTTGAGCACCGCGAGCAGTCCGACGAGAGCCGACGCGTCGCGCTCGCCGTAGACGCCCACGGTGCCGCCCCGGCCCAGTCCCAGCTCGCGCAGCAGCCGCGCCAGCCGGTTGGCGTGGCGGTCCAGTTCGCCATGGGTGAGGACCTGCTTGTCGGAGGTCACGATCGCGGGGCGGTCCGGGTACCTCAGGGCGGCCTCGGCGATCAGCCCGGGGATCGTGGCGTCGTCGCGAAACGGCCGCGCGGTCTCGTTCCACCCGCTCCAGGGGGCGCCCGGCACGGACGCCGGCGGGACGCTCACCGGGCCGGCGCCCGGAAGGCCTCGTGGGCCGCCAGCACGCCGGTCAGTTCGTTCACCGTCGGGTGGTCGAAGAAGAGCCGGAGCGACAGGCGCGTGCCGGCCAGGGACCCGAGCCTGGCCATGATGCCGGCGATCAGCAGGGAATTGCCGCCGGCTTCGAAGAAGTCGTCGTCGTCGCCGAAACGGTCGTGCTCCAGTGCGTCGGCCCACTGCACCCGCACGTGGGCGCGGAGCAGCTCGAGGTCCGGGCCGTCGTGGCCGACGTGGTCCGGGCTCGCCACCCCGGCCGATCCGAAGTTGTTCACCACTCGCTCCTGCGTCGTCTCGGTGCGCTGCGTCTTCAACTGGCTTTCACTGCAGCCCTGTTACCGGCAACGGCTCCGCCGCCGACCGCGGCTCGGTCGCCCGGTTCCGGCCGGGTGCCAGTCTTGCCGTGGCGGCCGGCCGTTGTCCGAGGATCTTTCAGAGGTCAGTCAGGGTTGACGCCCGTGGGCCGCGGCCACTGGTCATCCTTGCGTGCATGGGAACAAACACGAAGAGTCGCTGGTTCGTCGGTGTCCCTCACGATGGCCCCAAGGAGTGCGCGCTGTACGCCTTTCCGCATGCGGGCGCCGGCGTGACCACGGTGCGTCAGCTGTGCGTCGAACTCTCCGACGCGTTCGACGCCTTCGGGGTACGCCTCCCGGGCCGGGAGTCCCGGCTCGGGGATCCGGTGGAGACCGTCATGCCCGAGCTCGCCGACAAGCTCGCCGACGAACTGCTCCGCCACGCCGAGGGGCGCCCGGTGGTGCTGTACGGGCACTGCGCCGGCGCGGCGGTCGCCTACGAGGTGGCACGACGCCTGGGCCCCGCCCGGGTGCGGGCGCTGGTCGTCTCCTCGCACCCGGCTCCGGGGAGCGTCCGCCGCGAGCCCACGTGGGCGTTGCCGCGGCCGGACTTCCTCCAGCAGGTCGTGACGGACGGGTACCTCCCGTCGCAGCTCCTCGCCAACGAGGAACTGCTCGACATCATCGAGCCCGCCCTGCGCGCCGACTACGAACTCGTCGACGCCTACGAGCTGGAGCTGTACGAAAACGGGGCCGGCGAACCCGTCCCGGTTCCGACGGTGGCCGTGTTCGGCCACGACGACCACACCGTCGAACCCGCCCACATCGACGCCTGGTCGGCGCTCACCACCGGGCCGTTCCGGGTCGTGTCCCTGCCCGGCGGACATGACCTGCCGAGCAGCCGTCCGGCAGAGCTGGCGGCGGCCATCCGCGAGGCCCTGGCGGCCTGCGCCTGAGCACGGGCGCCGGCCCGCCGCCCGCCCCACACCCGTCGGCCGGCACCTCGCGCGGTGTGCCGGCCGGTGAGCGGCGCGAGGCCGTACCGTCGCGTGACGGTGTTCAGCGCGCCTCCCGGTCCAGCACGTCCGAGACCAGTCCGGCGACGTCGGTGGGCACGTGGATGTGCCCGCCCGGCCGCACGCCCGGCGTGAACGCACCCGAGGTGACACCGGCCCATCCGGTCATCCGCTTCCCGTCCACCAGCGGGTCGCCGGCGCCGTGGTAACAGGTCAACGGGCACGCCAGCGGCGTGGTCCCGGCACCGGGCCGGTACCGTGCGTGGGCCCGGAGGTCCGAGCGCAACGTCGGGTGGACGTCCAGGTCCTTCAGGTGTCCCGGGGGGAGGCAGGCGGAAACGCACAGCCGCAGCGGCTCCCGGCCCACGGCCCGCAGCAGCATGGCGGTCTCGTAGGCCACCAGGGCGCCCAGTCCGTGCCCGAACAGCACCTGGTCGAGGGAGGGCAGTCGGATCAGTTCCGCTACGGCGCGGCCGGCCGTCTCGGCCACGTCGTCCACGAGTGGCCCGGCGAACCGGTCGCCGCGTCCGGGGTACTGGACGGCCACCAGTTCCGCGCCGGGCGGCAGCGCGGCCGCCCAGCCGCGGAAGGCGGTCGCCGAGCCCCCGGAGTGCGGGAAGCACACCAGGCGGACGAGGGGATCCTCGACCGCGGTCAGCGTCCGTACCCGGCTCATCGGTCCGTCCCTCTCGGTAGCCCGGCGTGTGGAACTGCATCGTTCATCCTTCCGGCGCCCCTCAGGTGTTTCCCGACAGAGTTCGGTAATACCTGGGTGGCGTCCCCGGCCGGGTCTGGCCGACATCTGTCAGACGGCCGGACGACTCGGGAAACCGTTCCTAGGGTGGGCTCACGCATGAGGGCGGTTCGGCCTCCGTCCGCGAACCCCTGCGCAGGATGACCGAAAGGCAAGGAGCATGGCGCCCCTCTCGCACGCGCACCAGCGCACGTGGTCCATCAACAGGTTCGAAGGACCTTCGGCGTCCTGCACCGCCCCGCTGTCCCTGCGCCTGCGCGGCAGACTGGACCCGCACGCCCTGCGCCAGGCCGTGCGCGACGTCGTCGTCCGGCACGCGTCGCTGCGCACCCTCGTCGACGAGGTGGACGGGGTACCGCACCAGCGGGTCCTCGACCCGGACCAGGTGGAGATCCCCTGGCAGGAGCACGAGGTCACCGAGGCCGAACTGCCCGGCAGGCTGCGTGCGGAGGTCCGCCGGGAGTTCGACCCGGCGCACGAGATACCGGTGCGCGCCGCGCTGTTCCGCCTGGGCGAACAGGACGCGGTGCTGCTTCTCCCCCTGCACCGCACCGCGGCCGACGGCCGGTCGCCGGGCCCCCTGGCCGAGGACCTCACCGCCGCGTACACCGCGCGGTGCGACGCGCAGCGCCCCCCGTGGGCCCCGCTCCCGGTCCCGTGCGCCGAAGACACCCTGCGGCAGCGCGACCTCCCGCGCGGCGACGAACGCGACGCGCTGCCCGTGGAACTCGACGAGGAACTGACCGGAGAGGTCCGGCAGTTGGCTCTGCGTGCCGGGGCCACCGTCTCGACGGTGCTTCAGGCGGGGCTCGCGGGGCTGCTCAGCGGGCTCGGTGCCGGAGACGGCGTCCCGGGCGCCTCGCCGGCCGGCGAGGCGCTGCTGTTCCAGGTCCGCCTGGCCCTGCGGGACGACGTGCGGCCGGCCTTCGACCCGCCGGGCCTGACGGTCTGCGACGAACCGGTCGACATGGGTGCCTCCCGTTTCGATTTGTTCCTGAACCTCGTCGAGCGGACCGGCGCCGACGGGACGAACCGCATCGACGGGGTCGTCGAGTACGCCACCGGCCTGCTCGACCGGGACACGGTCGCGGGACTCGTGGAGCGCTGGCGGCACACGCTGCGGCTGTGGGTCGCGGCCCCGGACACCCCGATCGGCGCGCTGGACCTCCTCAACGATCGGACGGCGCTGCGCCCGTGGCCGGGGCGCGGCCGCGTCGCCGACCGCGTCACCGGGACGATCCCCGGCCGCTTCGCCGCCGTCGCCGCCGAACGACCGGACGCCGTGGCGCTCGTGGCGGCCGACGGCGCCGGCAGCTGGACGTACGGCGAACTCGACCGCTGGGCCAACCGCATCGCCCACCGTCTTCGCGCGCGGGGCGCCGGCCCGCACCGCCGGGTGGCACTGCTCATGGAGCGGTCCCCGCTGATGGTCGCGGCGGTACTGGGAACGCTGAAGGCGGGTGCCTGCTATGTGCCGGTCGACCCCACCGGTCCGCGCGCACGGACCGACCTCCTGCTCGCCAGCCTCGGCCCGGCCGTCGTCGTCGACGAACGGCTGGCCGAGGAGGCCCTGGACGGCGACCCGTCGTCGCCGCCGGACCTCGACGGCCTCGACGGCGGCCACCTCGCCTACGTCATGTACACCTCCGGCTCCACCGGGACACCGGCCGGCGTGGAGGTCACCCACCGCAACGTGCTCGCCCTCGTGGACGACCCGTGCTGGACCGACGGCGCCCACGAGCGGGTCCTCGTGCACTCCCCGCAGACCTTCGACGCGTCCGCGTACGAGCTGTGGGTGCCGCTGCTGCGGGGCGGGACGGCCGTGCTCGCACCGCCCGGGAACCTCGACGCGGCCCGTCTCGCGACGCTCGTGGCCGAGCGGGAGGTGACCGCGCTGTGGCTCGGCTCGGGCCTGTTCGACCTCGTCACCCGGCACCATCCCCGCAGCCTCGCCCGGGTGCGCGCGGTGTGGGCCGGCGGCGACGTCCTGTCGCCGGCCGCCGTACGCCGCCTGCTGGACGGCGACGGCACGCCCACCGTCGTGAACGGGTACGGCCCCACCGAGACCACCGTCTTCGCGGCCCGGTACCCGATGGCCTCACCGGACCGCTGCAGGGACCCGCTGCCGATCGGCGAACCCATGGCGCACAGCCGTCTGTTCGTCCTCGACGACCGGCTGCGGCAGGTGCCGCGGGGCGTGGCGGGGGAGCTGTACATCGGCGGCGACGGGGTGGCCCGAGGCTACGCGAACCGTCCCGGCGCGACGAGCGAGCGGTTCGTCGCCGACCCGTTCGGACGCCCGGGCGACCGGATGTACCGCACCGGCGACCTGGTCCGGTGGAACCATGACGGACAGCTGGAGTTCCTGGGCCGTGCCGACGACCAGGTGAAGCTCCGTGGCCTGCGCGTCGAGCCCGCAGAGGTCGAGGCCGCGCTGCGGAGACGGGACGGCGTGGCGCAGGCGGCCGTCGTCGCCCGCGAGGACGGGCACGGGGAGCGGCGCCTGGTGGCGTACGTGGTACCCGAGGTACCGGACGCGGACGCGTCCGAGCACGTCGAGAAGTGGCGCGCGATCTACGACTCGATGTACGGCGACACCGCGCCGCACGACACCGGGATCGGCGACGATTTCACCGGATGGAACAGCTCCTACACGCGCGAACCCATCCCCCTGTCCGAGATGCTCCGGTGGCGCGCGTCCGCGGTGGAGCGGGTGCGCGGTCTGCGGGCGCGCCGGGTGCTGGAGATCGGGGTCGGCTCCGGACTCCTGCTCGGACCGCTGGCCCTGGAGACCGAGGCCTACTGGGGCACCGACTTCTCGGAGCCGGTCATCGAGCGCCTCCGTGCCCAGGTCGGCGCGGATCCACGGCTGAAGGACAGGGTGACGCTGCGGTGCCAGCCCGCCGACGTCGCCGACGGGGTGCCGGCGGAGTACTTCGACACGGTCGTCCTCAACTCGGTCGTGCAGTACTTCCCGGACGCCGCCTACCTCTCGGGCGTCCTGGACGTGGCCCTCGACCGGCTCGCCCCCGGCGGCCGGATCGTCATCGGCGACGTCCGCAACCACGGCACCCTGCGGGAGTTCCTGACGGCCGTCCACCACGCCCAGCGCCCCGGTGACGAGCCGTCCGCCGTCCGGGCGGCGATCGAACGCGCCGTGCTCGGCCAGACGGAACTCGTCCTCGACCCGGGCTTCTTCACCGAGTGGGCCGACGCCCGCCGCGACGTCGTGGCCGTGGACATCCGGCTGAAGCCGGGCCCGAGCAGGAACGAACTCACCCGCCACCGCTACGAAGTCGTCCTGCACAAGCGGTCGAGCCGGGCGACGCACCTCGCGGACGTCCGCACGCTCACCTGGGGCTCGGACGTGCACCGGCTGTCCGGCCTGGAGGCCGAGCTGGCCCGGCACGGCGGCCGGCTCCGGCTGGCCCGGATACCGAACGCCAGGCTGGTGGACGAGGCGGCCGAGTGCGGGGTTCCCGCCGCAGCGGAAGGGACGCCGCTCGACCCGCACGCGCTGGAGACCTGGGGCGGGGAGCACGGCTGCACCGTCCTGTGCACCTGGTCGGCCGAGGCGCCCGGCTGGTTCGAGGCGGTGCTCCTGCCCGCGGGCGGCACGCACTGCTACGGCGGCGTGTACCGGCCCATGGACACCCGGGCCAGGCAGCTGGCCAACACGCCCGCGGCATCCCGCCGGGTCTCGAAGCTGCCGGCGGTGCTGCGGCAGGATCTGGCGGCCGAACTGCCCGACCACATGGTGCCGGGCGACATCGTGGTCATCGCACGCATGCCGATGACCGATCGCGGCGAGATCGACCGCGCCGCGCTCGCCGGACCGACGGCGACACGGCACTGAAAGCGATGGAGGAGACATGACGGTGAACCCGTTCGACGACGAGAACGGCGCGTTCTATGTGGTGGTCAACGACGAGGAGCAGCATGCGCTGTGGCCCACGTTCGCCGACGTGCCCGGCGGCTGGCGGGTCGTGGCCGGACCGGCGGGGCGGACGGAGAGCATCGCGTACGTCGAGGAGAACTGGACCGACATGCGGCCCCGGAGCCTGCGCGAGGCGACGCCGACGTCCTGAGCCCTCGATGCCGCGACTCGAGCGGGACTCGTCCGCGCCCACAGCGCCATGGGCTTGCGTGGGACGTCCGGGACGTACGCGGGATGTACAAGGAGGACGTGCTGTGGGCGGTCGAAATTCCGACGTCGTCTTCGTCCGATGGCCGGCGCAGGCGGACCTGAGGACCCGCTGCCGGAAAGAGGGAGTGCCGCGACTGCTCGTCGTGGAGGCGGGTGCGCAGCCGCCGGTCAGCATCGACCCGGTCGAGGACTGGGTACGCCCCCCGGTGTCCCGGGATGACCTGGAGGCCAGGGTCAAGGCCTTACAGAACCGATTCGACAGCTACCAGGTGCCGACGATCGACTCGAGCGGGACCCTGAGCTTCGGCCATCGCTCCATCACCGTCTCCACCACGCAGACCGGGCTGATGCGGCTGCTCATCGACCGCTTCGGCGACGTTGTGCACCGCACCGAGTTCATGCAGTGCTCCGCCCTGCGGACGCCCGCGCTGAACAGGAACTCCCTCGATCTGCACATCATGCGGCTGCGCCGCCGGCTCCTGCCGATCGACCTGTCCATCCGGACCGTGTGGGGGCGGGGTTACATGCTGGAGAACTCGGTCTCCGCCGAGGCCGTCCCGCTGACGACCGCCTGAGGTGTCCGACCGGCACGAGAGCCCGGGGACCGGCCGACCGCCCCGCTCCGGGGGCGGTGAATTCCATGACAATTCGGCATCGGTCCTGAAAGCCCCGGCGGTCGAGCCCCGGTCGAGAAACCGAGGTCGGCTGATCCATCTCGATTGACCCTTCCGCGACGGCGGGCTGATGCTCGGTGCGAGGAAACGGGAGCGCCTCCGGCCACGAGGACGGACCGATTGCCTCTCCCACGAGCCCTGCACCTCCCATTCGCAACGGGGTAGATATCGATGTCCACCGCGCTGAACAAGTCCGCCCGAAATCATCGGAGTTCACCTCTCAGGAATATTCCCGTCCTGCGCCCCCGTGACGGATTCGGCGGCCTCAGGGCATTCCGGCGGGACCAGCTCGGTTTCCTCCAGGGGGGACTCGATCAGCACGGGGACATCTACCGCTTCCGGCTGCTCGGCATGAAAATGGTGATGCTCAATCACCCGGACTACATTCGGCACGTCCTCGTCGACAAGAGCGAGCAGTACGACAAGGACGCCGCCATCTTCCGCATCGCCCGGCCCGTGCTGCGCGATGGCCTGATCGCCACCGCCGACATGGACCTGTGGCGCCGCCAACGCCGCATGATGGCCCCGTACTTCACCCCGCGCACGGTGAGCAACTTCGCCCGGAACATGACGGACGAGACGGTGCGCATGCTGGAGCGCTGGGAGGCACGCGCCGACCTCGACGCGCCTTTGGACGTCACCGACGAATTCGGTCAGCTGGCCCTTCGTATCGTCAGCAGGTCGTTGTTCAGCGCCGACGTCGGCCGTGCGGCACAGGCATTCGAGCGGGCCTTCCAGACCGCCAATACCGTCCTCGGGAAATTCTTCAGCTTCCCGTTCCCGCCGCTGAGCTTCCCGACGCCCAGCCGAATTCGACTGCGCCGGGCCATCGACGACATGGACGGATTCATCTCCGACTTCATCAAGAAGCGGGTCACCGAGGAGATGCCACCCGACCAGGAACCGGACCTGCTGTCCTTGTTCCTGCACGCCGTCGACGAGGACGACGGAAAGGGAATGGACCTCGAGCAGTTGCACCACGAAGTGCTCAACATCTGCGTCGGCGCATACGAAACCACCACCAACACCCTCGCCTGGGCCTTCTACCTGCTGGCCCGGCACCCTGAGGTGGAGCGCAGGCTGCACGCCGAGGTCGACCGGGTACTCGGCGACCGCACCGTGCCGGACTTCGAGGACCTGTCCAAACTGCCCTACACCCGGATGATCATCGACGAGGTGCTGCGCGTCTACTCCCCCGCGTACCAGCTCATGCGGCACACCCGCGAGGAGGACGTCATCGACGGCCACCGCATACCGGCCGGCACCCAGGTCCTCGTCAACAGCTACCTGCTGCACCGCCACCCGGACTTCTGGGAGGACCCGGAGCGCTTCGACCCCGAGCGCTTCAGCCCGGACCAGATCGCCCGACGCCCCAAGCACGCCTACGTGCCCTTCGGCAGCGGCCCCCGGGTCTGCCTCGGCAAGCACTTCGCGCTCACCGAGATCTGCCTGGCCCTCGCGACCATCGCCCGCCGGCACCGCCTGGTCACCCCCGAGGGAGCGCCCGAAGTGCTTCCCGACGCCCTGATCACGCTCCACCCCAAGGGCGGGGTGCACCTGCGTCTGGAGCGGCGGTCATGAGCGCACTGACGAGGACCGGCGGCGCGCACATACCCGAGATCCACTGCCCCTTCCCCTACCAGGTGAACCCGCACGCGGACCAGGCTCGCGCCCATCTGGACGGCTGGGTACGAAGGACGGGCCTGGTGCGCCGCGCATCCGCCGCACAGCGCTTCGCCCAGGCGGACTTCGGCTGGTTCGTGTCCCTGGTCCACCCCACCGCGAACGCGCGGCACCTGGAGCTGACGGCCGACTGGTTCGCCTGGCTCTTCCTCGTCGACGACCAGCTGGACGACGGCGGCTTCGGCCGCAGCCCGCAGCGGATGCGGCAGCTCGTCGACAGCATGCGTGAGGTGCTCGAGGCAGCCGACTTCGGCGCGAGCCGCGCACCCGCCACGGACGCGCCGCCGGCGGTCTCCTCCCTCGCCGACCTGTGGCGACGCACCGCCGCCGACGCCTCGCCCCAGTGGCGCCGCAGGTTCGTGCGCCACCTGCGGGGCTGCCTGCTCACGGCGACGGTGTGGGAGGCGGACAACCGCATCCGGGGCCGCGTGCCCGACGAGGAGACGTACATCGAGAAGCGGCGGCACACCGGCGCCATCTACGTCTGCATGGACCTCATCGAGATCGTCGAGCACATCGACGTGCCCGAAGACCTCTACGACAGCCCGGAGTTCACCGCCGCCCTCGACGCCGCCTGCAACGTGGTCTGCTGGACCAACGACGTCTACTCGCTGGAGAAGGAACGCGCCCTCGGCGAAGTGCACAACCTCGCCTACGTCGTCCAGCACCACCGGGGCATCGGCCAGGAGCAGGCCGTCGCCGAGGTGTGCGCGGCCACCTCGGCGGAGACCGAGCGCTTCCTGAGCGCCGAACGCAACCTGCTGCGGACCCGCCTGGACCACGCCGCCGTGCTCACGCCCTACCTCGCGGGCATGCGCACCTGGATCCGCGGCAACCTCGACTGGTCGAGGCGGACCAGGCGCTACCAGCCCCGTACGGAGCTCACCGCGCAGCGGCCCGACGAGTACCTGGAACCGGCCCTCACCGGAGCCGAGCGATGACCCCGACGGCCCTGGCACCGGACACGCGGGCGGCATGGCCCCTGCTCGAGCGCTACCAGCAGCTCACCGGGCCGCGGCTGCGGCACGCGGTGGAACGTCTGACCGAGCCCGTCCGCACGGTCGCCCGCTACCACTTCGGCTGGTGCGACGAGCACGGCGACCCCGACGACGCCGGCTGGGGCAAAGGCGTACGCGGCGCCCTCGTCCTGGCCGCCGCGCAGGCGGTGGGCGGCCCGCCCGACCAGGCGCTGAGCAGTGCCACGGCGGTGGAGCTCGTGCACAACTTCTCCCTGCTGCACGACGACCTGATGGACGGCGACCGGATGCGGCGCGGGCGCCGCACGGCCTGGAGCGTCTTCGGCGAGGCCCAGGCCGTACTGGCGGGTGACGCCCTCCTGGCGCTTGCCCTCGACACGCTGGCCTGCGCACCGCCGCCGCCCGTGAACTCCGCCGCGACCCAGGAGATGTGCCGGGCCCTGCTGCATCTGGTCGCGGGCCAGGGCTCCGACCTGGCCTTCGAGAAGCGTCAGGAGGTCAGCCCGCAGGAGTGCCTGACGATGGCGGCGGGCAAGACCGCGTCACTGCTCGCCGCGGCCTGTGCGCTCGGCGCGCTGTCCGCGAACGGCACAGCGGACCAGGTCGCCGCGCTACGGGAGTTCGGGCACCAGGTGGGCATGGCCTTCCAGCTCGTCGACGACCTGCTCGGTATCTGGGGAGACACCCGGGCGACCGGCAAGGTCACCGGTGGCGACCTACGGCGGCACAAGAAGTCCCTGCCCGTGGTCGCGGCCCTGCACGGCGGCAGCGAGGCGGGACGCCGTCTCGCCGAGCTCTACCGGCTCCCCCGCCCCCTGGACGAGGCCCACGTCGCGCGTGCCGCCCGCCTGGTCGAGGACGCGGGCGGCCGCGCGTGGGCCGAGCGCCAGGCCGCCCTCGCCTGGCAGCGGGCGATGGACCAGCTCGCGCACGCCTCCCTCGGCCCGGACGCCACCCAGGACCTGCTCGCCCTGGCCACGCTCATCGCCCACCGCGACCGCTGACGAGGACAAGCCATGAACCGCACCGCCCTCAGCCACGGGGAATCCGCCCTCACCCGGTACCGGGACGGCGAACCCGCACCGAGCCACCGGCCCGCGGGCGCCCGGTGGCCGGACTCCGGTCCCGGCGACCCCCGTGCCGACGGGCGCGGCGACACCCACGTCCATGGCGCGCGGGAGTCGGCCGCCCGTCGGCGGCGGATCGTCGTGCCCGTCGCCGCCGAGAGCGAGGAGGGGCTGCACCGAGCCGTCCGCGACCTCGCCGAACGGGTGCGCGCCGACGGCGTACGGCCCCGCCCGTACCCCGTGCACGGCGCGGGACCGCACCGCCTCGTCGCCCTGGCGGACCACCCGGACCTCCTCGCGGACGACCTCCTCAGCCGGCTGCGCGACCGGCCCCAGGCCCGCCCGGCCGAGCCGCCCCTCGTGGCACTCCTCTTCTCGGGCGGCGGACCGCAGTGGATCGGCACGGGCCGCGCCCTGCTCGCCGAGCCCGTCTTCCGCGATGCCCTGGCCGAGTGCGACCACGCCGTGCGTGCCGTCACCGGCTGGTCCGTGACCGAGCGGCTCCTCGCCGACGACGGCCGCTCCCTGCTCCGCACGGACGTCGTCCAACCCGTCCTGTTCGCCGTGCAGACGGCCCTGGCCCGCACACTGCGCGCGTGGGGAGTGCACGGCGACATCGTGCTCGGGGCCAGCATCGGCGAGGCCGCCGCGGCGGTCGCCGCCGGTGCGCTGCCGCTGGAGGAAGGGGCGCGGCTCATCGCCACCTGGTCCCGGCTCGTGGCCGAGCGTGCCTCGGGGCACGGCACGATGATCGTCTGCGACCTGACCCACGCCGAGGCCGAGCGTCTCAGCGCCGCGAGCGGCGGGCAGGTCTTCGTCGCCAACCACCTCTCCCCCGGCCAGTTGTGCCTGTCCGGGACAACGGACGGCATCGCCGGGGCCGAACGCGAGCTGTCCGCTCGCGGGATCCGTACGCTGCGCATCCCCGTCGACTACGCCGGACACAGCGCCCTCCTGGACCCGCTCGGCCCCGACCTCGTCCGTGCCCTGTGCGATCTGCGCACCCGGCGCCCGGCCGTGCCGTACTGGTCGACGGTCACACACGGCTTCGTCGACGGTGCTGCTCTCGACGCGACGTACTGGGTGCGGAACATGTGCGAACCCACCCTGCTGGAAGAAGGGATACGCCACCTCGCACGGCGGCACACCCTGCGCATCGTCGAAGTCTCCCCGCACCCGGTCGCCCAGTACTCCGTCCAGCAGACCCTGGCCGGCCTCCAGGACGCCCGATCCGCGGCCCTGACCACGTGCCACCAGGAACTGCCGCCGCTCCAGGGCCTGGAGAACCTGGTGGCACGCCTGTGGTGCGACGGCGTCGACGTCGACTGGGCTGCCGTGGGTACCGGGTGAGCAGCCGCCCGGCCGGCCCGGGTAAGGGAACGCTCAAGACGTGGTGGTGCCGCGATCTCGAGAAAGCTGTGCACGACATGAATAAATAGATCGAGATCCGGGTCGTCTGGCACGATCCATTCATGCCGATCCGCACGCCGCTTTCCCGAAGTGGTATGGGAATTCCTTTCTGCAGCCGGGGGTGACCGGACGTCCTCCGAGCAGGAGGGTCCGCCTGGCCGGACGAACAGGCCCTTACAACCACGGAGTCGACTTGACCAGGACCGATCTGCAACCGGTGTCGTTTCCCACCGAGCGCACCTGCCCCTTCAGCCCTCCCCCGAGGCTGACCGAGCTGCGGGACGAGCACCCGGTGAGCAGGCTGTCCTATCCCGACGGCACCACGGGATGGCTGGTCACCGGGCACGCCACGGCGCGTTCCGTGCTGAACGATCCGCGGTTCAGCTCACGCGGTGAACACCGCAGGACGGCGGTCGGGGAGGGAGCCCCCCAGCCGACACGGCCGGGAGTTTTCATCTTCATGGATCCGCCGGAGCACACGCGGTTCCGGAAGCTGTTCACCGGAGAATTCACCGTACGGCGGACCAGGAACCTGGAACCGAAGGTGGCGCGGATCACCGCGGACCGGATCGCGGCGATGCGGGATATAGGACCTCCGGTGGATCTGGTGCGGGAATTCGCCATGCCCATTCCCTCACTGGTGATCTGTGAGCTGCTGGGTGTTCCGTACGAGGATCACGAGTTCTTTCAGCGGCATTCGGAGACCATGCTCGACTACGAGCGCACGATGGACGAGGTCGTGGAGGCGTTCACGCTGATGGCGGAGTTCCTCACCGGGCTGATCCGCCGCAAGCGCGGCAAGCCGGAGGACGACCTACTGAGCAGGGTGGCCGCATCCGATCTCACGGATGCCGAGGCCGCGGGTTCGGCGATGCTCGTCCTCACGGCGGGACACGAGACCACCGCGAAGATGCTGGGGCTCGGCACCTATCTGCTGCTGTCCCGCCCGGAGCAACTGGCGCTGCTGCGGGAGAGGCCGGAGCTGATCAACGGCGCGGTCGAGGAGATGCTGCGCTACCTGAGCATCGTCCAGTTCGGGATCATCCGCGGAGCCACCGAGGACGTCGAGCTGGACGGCCGGCTGATCCGGGAGGGCGAGGTCGTGACGGTGGCCCTGTCCACGGCCAACCGGGATCCCGCGTTCTTCCCGGAGCCGGACGTGCTCGACCTGGGCCGCAACGCCGGACGGCACCTCGCCTTCGGCTACGGCGTGCACCAGTGCGTGGGGCAGCAGCTCGCCAGGACCGAGATGCGCGTGGCCTTCAGCCGGTTGATCCGCGAGTTCCCCGGACTGCGGCTGGCCGTGGCGCCCGACGAGATCGAGACGGCCCACCTGGCGTCGATGTACGGCGTGCGGCGCCTTCCCGTCGGCTGGTGACGGCGATGAGGGTCGCTGTCGACCGGACCAGGTGCTGTGGTGCGGGCATGTGCGCCCTGACACAGCCTCACGTGTTCGACCAGTGCGCGGAGGACGGGACCGTCGTACTGCTCTGCGCCCATCCGCCGCAGGAGTTGTGGGACAGCGTCGAGGAATGCGTACGGCTCTGCCCTTCCCAGGCGATCAGCGTCGACGGGAACACGGAGTGACCCGGGTGGTCGAAGCGTGATCGACCGGAACACCCGTGCAAGAGGTCTCCCTCGGACCTGCTCCCGAAGCCGGCTTCGTCCGTGCGGACCGTCGTGCCTTGCACCTGCCCGAAGTGAGGATGCGTGATGAACGCTGACGACATTGCCATCATCGGACTCGGCTGCCGTCTCCCCGGCGGAATCGACACCCCGGAGGCGTTGTGGCGGGGCCTGCTGGACGGAATCGACGCCGTCGGCGAGGTCCCCCCGCAGCGGTGGCGGGCCGATGACTGGCATGACGCCGACCCCTCGGCTCCGGGCAGGATGACGACCCGGCGGGGTGGATTCCTGGACGACGTCGCGGGGTTCGACGCCGAGTTCTTCGGGATCTCGCCCACCGAGGCCCGTCAGATGGATCCGCAGCAGCGGCTGGCGCTCGAGGTCGCCTGGGCGGCGGTGGAGGACGCCAGGATCCGGGCCGACCGGCTCGCCGAGACGGCCACGTCCGTGTTCTTCGGAACCATGTGGCAGGAGTACCACCTCGCCACCGGGGCGTCTCCCGGCGAGATCCGCACACACACGGCCATCGGCACGGACACCTCGATCATTCCGGCCCGCATCGCCTACGCCCTCGGCCTGCGCGGCCCCGTGATGTCCATCGGTACCGGCTGCAGTTCCTCCCTGGTCGCCATTCATCAGGCGGTCCGGAGCCTGCGGTCGGGAGAATCGGATCTGGCCCTGGCGGGCGGGGTCAGTCTCATCCTCCACCCCCATACGACCGTGGCGATGTCCAAGTTCGGCACGCTGAACCCCGACGGGCAGTGCCGCGCCTTCGACGCGGACGCCAACGGGTACGTCCGGAGCGAGGGTTGCGGCGTGGTGGTGCTGCGCAGGTTCGCGGACGCCCGGCGCGACGGCGACCGGATCTACGCGGTGATCCGCGGCAGCGCCGTGAACAACGACGGCACCACCGACGGCCTGGCCACCCCGGGTTTCGAGACCCAGGCCGAGGTGCTGCGCTCGGCCTGGCAGGAGGCCGGCGTCTCCCCGAGCCTGGTGTCCTATGTGGAGGCCCACGGCACGGGGACCCGCCGGGGCGATCCGATCGAAGCGGCGGCACTGGCCGAGGTGTTCGGCCCCGAGCGAAAGGACCCGCTGCGGATAGGGTCGGTCAAGACCAACTTCGGCCACCTCGAACCGGCCGCCGGAGTGCTCGGTGTGCTCAAGACCTCCCTGGCGCTCTTCCACGGCGAACTGCCCGCCAGCCTGCACTTCCGGCGCCCGAATCCGGACATCGACTTCGACGCGGCGAAGCTGGCGGTGGTCACCGGCCGCCTGCCGTGGCCACAGGGACCGCGGCTGGCCGGAGTGAGCAGCTTCGGCTACGGCGGTACCAACGCCCATCTCGCGCTCGCGGGGCCGCCGACGGAAGCTGCCGGCGTCCGGGAGCCCGCCGAGCGGACGCGAGTTCCCTGGGTGCTGTCGGCGCGCTCCGCACCGGCCCTGCGGGACCAGGCCCGCCGGCTGCGCGCTCACCTTGCCGCGCACCCCGGACTCTCCCCCGCCGACGTCGGCTTCTCTCTGGCCACCACCCGTGCCGACCATGAGCACCGGGCCGTCCTGCTGGGGTGGGAGACCACGGATTTCCTGGACGGCCTGGAGGCGCTGGCGTCGGGAGCCCAGGCACCGAACCTGGTCGTCGGATCCGGACGGGGGCGCGGCCCGGTGCTGATGTTCGCCGGACAGGGCACCCAATGGGCGGGAATGGCCTCCGAGTTGCTTCGGACCTCCCCGGTCTTCAGCGAGACCTTCGCCGAGTGCGAGGCAGCGCTGGGACCTTTCGTGGACTGGAGGCTCACCGACGCGGTCGGGGATGCGGACGCCCTGGAACGGGTGGACGTCGTACAGCCCGCCCTGTGGGCGGTGATGGTCTCACTGGCACGGCTGTGGAAGCACTTCGGCGTCGAGCCGGAGGTGCTGCTCGGGCACTCCCAGGGCGAGATCGCCTCGGCCTGTGTGTCCGGAGCGCTGTCGCTCGGGGACGCGGCGGCCGTGGTGGCGCTGCGCAGCCAGGCGATCCGCCGTGGTCTGGCCGGCCGGGGCGGCATGGTCTCGCTGGTGTGCTCGCGGTCCGAGGCGCGACGGCTGATCACGCGGTGGCCGGGCCGGCTGTCGGTGGCCGCCGTCAACGGGCCCCGGAGCACGGTGGTCTCCGGCGATCCCGAGGCGCTGGCGGAACTGATGGAGGAGTGCGGGTCCGAGGGAATCCGGGCCAGGCGCATCCCGGTGGACTACGCCTCGCACTCGGCGCAGGTGGAGGCGGTCCGCGAGGACATCCTCACCGATCTGGCCGGGATCCGCCCGCGTCCGGGGGCGGCGGGCTTCTTCTCCACCGTCGACGTCGGCCGGATCGACAGCGTGGCACTGGACGCGGGCTACTGGTACCGGAACCTGCGCTCCACGGTCGAACTCGACGCGTGCGTCCGCGAGTTGGCCGCCGAAGGCCACCGGGTGTTCATCGAATGCACTCCGCACCCCGTGCTCACCATGGGCGTGGAGGAGAGCGCCGACGTGCACACCGTCGGGACGCTGCGCAGGCAGGAGGGCGACCGGTTCCTGACGGCGCTGGCCGAGGCGTACGCCGGCGGGGTGGACGTCGACTGGTGCCGGGCCTTCGAGCGGGCGAACGTCGTGGACCTGCCCACGTACCCCTTCCAGCACCAGAGGTACTGGATCGACGCGGAGGCGACGGGCGGCACGGGAACGCAGGACGCGCCGTTCTGGGACGCGGTGGGCCGACAGGATCTCGACGAGGTGGCCCGGACCCTGCGTGTCGACCGGGACGCCCTCGCCGCCGTCCTGCCCGCGCTGGCCTCCTGGCGCAGGCGACGTACCTCGGAGTCCGTCGTGGACAACTGGGAGTACCGGGTCGCCTGGAAGGAGATCCCCGCACCCGCCACGGTCCGCCGGGGGGACTGGCTGGCCCTCGTGCCCACCGGCAGCGCGTGGGCGCGCTCGGTGGCCGGGGACCTGAGCGGACAGGGACTGCGCGTCACGGTCGAGGAGATCGAACCCGGCCTCGACCGGGGCGCGCTGGCCGCGCGCCTGCGCGGCACGACCTGCGACGGCGTGCTCTGTCTGCTGGCCGCAGCGGACGGTCCGCACCCCGGACATCCGGGGATCCCCGCCGGCTACGCCGCGACCCTGACCGCCGTACAGGCGTTGGGGGACGCCGATGTCACCGCTCCGCTGTGGTGCGTGACGCTGGACGCCGTCGCGGTCGCGGACGAACCGGTCGACCCGGACGGGGAGCTGGTGTGGGGACTGGGCAGGGTCGTCGCCCTGGAACACTCCGCGCGCTGGGGCGGTCTGATCGACGTGTCCCGCCCGTGTGACACCGCCGTACTGGCCGGGTTGCTCACCGGCGATCACGGCGAGGACCAGGTGGCGATCCGGGATGCCGTCCCGTACGGCCGCCGCCTGGTCCGCGCCACCGCAGCCGCTCCCGCCCCTGACTTCAGTCCCCGGGGAACGGTTCTGATCACCGGTGGAACGGGCGCGCTCGGCGCCGAGGTCGCGCGCCGGCTGGCCGGTCAGGGCGCCGAACGTCTGGTGCTGGTCAGCCGGAGCGGGCCGGACGCCCTTCGGGCGGACTCCCTCACCGCCGATCTCCGCCGGCTCGGGGCAGGGGTCGAGATCGTCGCCTGCGACGTCTCCGACCGGGAGGCGCTCCGCGAACTCATCGAGCGAACCGGGCCCCGAGCGGTGGTGCACGCCGCCGGAGCACTGCACGACGGACTCGTCCAGGACCTCACCCTCGACCAGGTCGACGCCGCGCTGCGGGTGAAGGCGCGGGGCGCGTGGAACCTGCACGAACTCACCACCGATCTGGACGCGTTCGTGCTCTTCTCCTCGTGGGGCGGGACCGTCGGCGTCCCTGGCCAGGGCAACTACGCGCCCGGCAACGCGTACCTGGACGGCCTGGCCAGGCTCCGCCGCGCCCAGGGACTGCCCGCGACCTCGGTGGCCTGGGGCCCGTGGTCCGGGGACGGAATGGCGCGGGGTCCGGTGAAGGAGGTCCTCGACCGCCACGGCGTACCCGCCATGGCGCCGGACCTGGCGCTGCTGGCCCTCGGCCGGGCCGTGGCGGGCCCCGAACCCTGCGTCACCGTGGCGGACGTGCACTGGGACCGGTTCCGCACGGCGTTCACGGCCACGCGTCCGAGCGCCCTGCTCAGCGACCTGCCCGACGGCCGGGACACCGCGGGCGTCCACGCGCCCGCGCTCGGGCGGCGGCTGGCCGAACTCCCCCCGGGCAGCCGGGCGCGCGCCGTACTGGACGAGGTCAGGGCGCAGACCGCCCTCGTCCTCGGTCACGCGGCTCCCGACGCCGTGGACGTCGAGCGCACCTTCAGGGAACTCGCCTTCGACTCGGTCCTCGGGGTCGAACTGCGCAACAGGCTGGGCGCGGTCACCGGGCTGCGGCTGCCCGCCACCCTGATCTTCGAACACCCCACGCCCGCGCAGGTCGCCGCACACCTGCTCGCCGGACTCGCCCCGGCCGACACCACGGTCAGCACCCCGCTCGCCGCCCCCGGGAGTTCGGCGGAGCCCATCGCCATCGTCGCCATGAGCTGCCGGTTCCCCGGCGGAGTAGACGATCCGGAGGGCTTCTGGCGGCTGCTCGCCGACGGCGGAGACGCCATCACGTCGTTCCCCGAGGACCGGGGCTGGGACCTCTCCGCGCTGTATCACCCGGATCCGGACCACCCCGGAACCAGCTACGTCCGCGAAGGCGGGTTCGTGACCGCCGCCGCATTCGACCCCGAGTTCTTCGGCATCAGTCCCCGCGAGGCGCTGACCATGGATCCGCAGCAGCGGCTCCTGCTGGAAGGATCCTGGGAGCTGCTGGAGCGGGCCGGAATCGCGCCGGACACGCTCAGAGGCAGCGACACCGGCGTCTACCTCGGCACCAACGGCCAGGACTACGCGTCGCTGGGAACTCCCCACGGGTCCGAGGGATTCGGGCTCACCGGCAGCGCCGCCAGCGTGGTCTCCGGCCGGATCTCCTACGTGCTCGGCCTGGAAGGGCCGTCGGTCACGGTGGACACCGCGTGCTCGGCCTCGCTGGTGGCCGTTCACCTCGCCGCACAGGCCCTGGCGAAGGGGGAATGCGCGATGGCCGTCGCGGGCGGCGCCACCGTGATGGCCACGCCGGGACTGTTCGTCGGGTTCAGCCGGCAACACGGTCTCGACCCCGGTGGACGGTGCCGCGCCTTCTCGGACAGCGCCTCCGGCACGGCACTGTCCGAGGGCAGCGGGCTGCTGTTGCTGGAGAGACTGTCCGACGCGCGGCGCAACGGGCATCCGGTCCTGGCCGTGATCCGGGGTTCGGCGGTCAACCAGGACGGCACCTCCAACGGGCTCACCGCGCCCAACGGCCGCGCCCAGCAGCAGGTCATCCGCAAGGCCCTCGCCGCAGCGGGGCTCGAGGCGTCCGATGTGGACGTCGTGGAAGCCCATGGCACCGGCACGACGCTGGGCGATCCCATCGAGGCGCGCGCCCTGCAGGCCACCTACGGCTCTTCCGGCCGCCGGGTGTGGCTGGGCTCCGTGAAGTCCAACATCGGGCACACCCAGGCGGCGGCGGGCGTGGCCGGTGTGATCAAGATGGTGCTGGCCATCAACAACGCGACGGTGCCTCGCACACTGCACGCCGACACCCCCTCCCGCCACGTCGACTGGTCCGAGAGCTCCCTGCGGCTGGCCGTCGACCCCGTCGACTGGGACGGCGACGGTCCCCGGCGAGCCGGCGTCTCCTCCTTCGGCATCAGCGGCACCAACGCCCATCTGATCCTCGAACAGGCCGCCGAGGCCGAGGAACCCGTGTCGGTCTCCCGTCCCGGGCCGCTGCCGTGGGTGCTGTCCGCGCGCAGCCGGGACGCCCTGCGCGAGCAGGCGTCCCGGCTGGCCGTCCGGATCGGGACGCACCCCGGGCCGGACCCGGCCGATCTGGCGTTCTCCCTGGCCACCTCGCGTACGTCCTTCCAGGAGCGGGCCGTCGTCATCGGCCGGGACGCCACCGACCTGCTCGCGGGACTGCGTGCGATCACCGAGGGAGAGTCCTCGGCGTCCGTGGTGGAGGGCTCGGCGGGCGAGGGCGCGACGGCGTTCGTCTTCGCCGGGCAGGGAACGCAGCGTGCGGGCATGGGCGCCGATCTGCGCGAGGCGTATCCGGTGTTCGCCGCCGCGTGGGCGGAGATCTGCGCCGAGCTCGACCGGCACCTCCGCCGTCCGATCGCCGAGGTCGTCGACGACCCGGACGCGCTGCGCCGTACCGAGTACACGCAGCCCGCGCTGTTCGCCTTCGAGGTGGCGCTGTTCCGGCTCCTGGAGAGCTGGGGGCTCACGCCCGATCTGGTTCTCGGCCACTCCGTGGGCGAACTCGCCGCCGCGCACGTGGCGGGGGTGCTGTCGCTGGAGGACGCCTGCGTGCTGGTCACCGCCCGGGGCCGGCTGATGCAGGCTCAGCCGGACACCGGCGTGATGCTCGCCCTGCAGGCCGGCGAATCGGAGGTCACCCCGCTGCTGAGCGCGCGGGTCGGTCTCGCCGCGGTCAACGGGCCGCGGTCCGTGGTGATCGCCGGTGACGCCGATGCCGTGCACGAGGTGGCCGGGCGGTTCACCGGACGCCGCACCAAACGACTCGACGTGTCGCACGCCTTCCACTGCGCACACATGGACGGCATGCTCGACGAGTTCCGGAGCGTGGCCGAAGGACTCACCTTCCACCCGCCGCGCGTTCCGCTGGTGACGAACCTGACGGGGCGGCTCGTCACCGTCTGCGATCCCGGCCACTGGGTGCGGCAGGTCAGGCAACCGGTCCGCTTCGCCGACGGGATCCGCGCCGCACTCGGCGAGGGCGTCACCAGGTTCCTCGACATCGGCCCCGACGGAACACCTGCCGCCATGATCGAGGACTGCCTGGACCGCGCGGCCGTCGTGGTCCCGGCCCAGCGGCCGGACCGGCCCGGACCCGAGGCGCTGACCCTGGCGGTCGCCAGAGCACACGCGGCGGGTGCCGGGATCGACTGGCTCTCGATGTTCGGCGGACGGCGCCGCCGTGTCGACCTGCCCACCTACGCCTTCCGGCACAAGCGGTTCTGGCTGGACGGCGCCGGCGCCGGACACCCCCGGCCGACCCCCGGAACCGGGCATCCCTGGCTGACCGAGAACATCGAACTGGCCGACGGCGGCCGGGTGCTGTCCGGCCGGGTGTCGGCGTCGACCCAGCCCTGGCTCGCCGATCACGTGGTGTTCGGCACCGTCGTCGTCCCCGGCACCGCGCTGCTGGACCTGGTCCTGGCCGCGGCCGGTCGGGCCGGCGCGGCCGGGGTCGGCGAGCTGACCCTGACGCAGCCGATGGTGCTGGAGGAAGCGACACAGATACAGGTCAGGATCGGCCCCGCCGAACGGGGACAGCGACCGGTGACCCTGCACAGCACGGTGGTCGGCTCAGGTGTCTGGAATGCCCATGCCGAGGGTGTGCTGGTGGACGAGCTCGGTCCGGAGCCCACCGACTGGTCGATGCCCGCGCTGCCCGGCGTGGACCTCTCCGGTTTCTACGAGGGCTTCGCGGCGCAGGGCGTCGACTACGGGCCTGCCTTTCGCGGCGTGAGTGACGTGCGCGGGCAGGACGGCATCGCCTGTGGTGTGGTCCGGCTCCCGGTCGCCGAGGCGGGCGGATTCGGCATCCACCCGGCCCTGCTGGACGCGGCCTTGCAGGTGATGCGCGCGGTGGTCCCGGCCGCCGAGGAGGCCCGGCTTCCCTTCCAGTTCACCGATGTCCGCCTGTACGCCACGGGAGCGACCGAGCTCCGCGTCCGGGTCGACGTGCGGGGCGACGGGATCCGGGCCTGGCTCACCGACCCCGCCGGGGCACCGGTGGCGTACGTCGGGGCGATGCGGCTGCGTCCGGTCGGCGCCGACCGGCTGCGGGCCGCCCTCTCCGTTCCCGATCTCTACCGCGTGGCCTTCCGGCCGGTGCCGGAAGTGCCCGCGATCCCGGAGCCGGTGCGGGTCCTGGGCCGGGGCCCGGTGTCCGAGGTGCTCGGGGTGGCACCGGCAGAGACGATCACCGGGGACGGCCCGCGCCGGATCCTGATCGACGCCACCGCCGACTCCGACGGTGTCGCCGCCGCCCACGAGTCCACCGCGCACGCGCTGGAAACGCTGCGCCGTCTGCTGCCCCGCACGGACACCGAGCTCGTGTGGATCACCAGGGACAGCGTCGCCGTACGTGCCGAGGACCGTGTGCGCGGCCTGGCACATGCGCCCTTGTGGGGCCTGCTGCGGGCGGCGCGGCGCGAACACCCCGAGGCGACCGTCCGGGCCGTGGACTGCGACCGGATCGACGCCGCGACCCTGCTGTCGGCGCTGTCCGTGACCGGCGAACCCGAACTCGCCGTCCGGGGCGGGGAGATCCTGGCGCCCCGGCTGACCGCCGCGGGTGCGCCCGGTGCGCCCACCGCCGCCGTCGGCGACGGAACGGTGCTGATCACCGGCGGGACCGGCGAACTCGGCAGGGCGGTCGCCAGGCACCTGGTGACCGAGCACGCGGTCCGCGACCTGGTGCTGACCTCGCGCAGCGGCCCCGAGAACCCGGAAGCCGGCAACCTGATCGCCGAACTGACCGAGGCCGGTGCGCGGTCCGTCCGGGTACTGGCCTGCGACGTCACCGACCGGACTCAGGTGGCCGGCGTCCTGTCCACGGTGGACAACTGGTCGGCGGTACTGCATCTCGCGGGCGTACTCGACGACGGGCTGCTGCTCGACTACGACCGGCAGCGCCTGCGCTCGGTGCTGGCCCCGAAGCTGGACGGGGCCGCACACCTGGCGGAACTCACCCGCGATCTGGGCCTGTCGGCGTTCGTCCTGTTCTCCTCGGTCTCCGGAACCCTCGGTTCCGCTGGGCAGGGCGCCTATGCGGCGGCCAACGCCTACCTGGACGCCCTCGCCGCCCGCTACGGCGGGACCAGTCTGGCCTGGGGCCTGTGGGAGCAGACGGGCTCAGGAATGACCGCACACCTCACAGAGGCGGAACTGGGCCGGCTGCGCAGGCAGGGAATCGCCCCGCTGCCCGTCGACAAGGCCCTGCGGCTGCTGGACCGCGCGCTGCGCTCACCGGAGGGCAACCTCGTCCCGGTCAGGCTCGACCTCGCCGCCCTGGACGGTGAACCCACGGCGCTGCTGCGCGGCCTCGTCCGGCCGCCGCTCCGACGCGCCGGCCACAACCTCACGCCGGGTGCCCTGCGAGAGCGCCTGAACGGACAGACACCCGACGAGCAGGCCGCCTCGGTCACCAGGCTGGTGCTTCAGGAGGCCGCCGTCGTGCTGGGGCTGCCCGGCCCCGGATCACTCAGAAGCAAGGCCGTGCTGAAGAACCTCGGCCTCGATTCGCTGATGGCCGTGGAGCTGCGGCGCAGGCTGGCGGACGCCACCGATGTCCCGCTGCCCGCGAGCCTCGCCTTCGACCACCCGACCCCGGCCGACATCGCGGACCTGCTGATGCGGCGCCTGGGGATCCTGCCCCCGGAATCCGCGACGGCACCGGCGGCGGGGCTGTCGCCGGATCCGGATGCACCGACGCCGGCCCGATCGGTCGCCGAGATCGGCGCCGAGCTCGAAGCGCTGCTCGAACTGTAGAAGTCCGCCCCCCACCCTCTGCCTTCGCTGGAAGGAACTCCTGATGTCCGAACAGAATCGGTTGGAACTCGCCCTGCCCGCGATCAGGGAACTCAAGCGGCGTGCGACCGATCTGGAGGCGCAACTGACCGAACCGGTCGCGATCGTGTCGATGGCGTGCCGGCTGCCGGGCGGGGTGGGGACGCCGGAGGAGTTCTGGGAGCTGCTGTCCTCGGGCGGGGACGCGATCGAGGGGTTCCCGTCGCGGTGGGACGGCTGGGACGTGTACGACCCGGACCCGGAGGCCGTGGGCAAGAGTTACGTGCGGGAAGGCGGATTCCTGCACGACGTGGAGAAGTTCGACGCGGCGTTCTTCGGGATTCCGCCGCGCGAGGCACAGGCGATGGACCCGCAGCAACGGCTCGTCCTGGAAACCTCCTGGGAGGCCCTCGAACGCGCCGGAATCCGCCCCGAGATCCTTGAGGGCGGCAACACAGGTGTGTACCTCGGCACGATGAACGGCGACTACGGCAGTCTGGGGCACGGCCTCGAGGATCACGACGGATACGTCAACACGGGCAGGGCGAGCAGTGTGTTGTCGGGTCGGGTGTCGTACGCGCTGGGGTTGCGGGGTCCGGCGGTGACGGTGGACACGGCGTGTTCGTCGTCGCTCGTGGCACTGCACCTGGCCGTCACGGCACTGCGCCAGCGCGAGTGC